>JAQXVT010000070.1 GCA_029225065.1 Lachnospiraceae bacterium
TGTCATACCAATGGCACGGCCGGGTAGCCAAGTCGGGCAGGGATAAACGCTGAAGGCATCTAAGCGTGAAGCCCCCCTCAAGATGAGATATCCCAAGACCCCTTGAAGAACACGAGGTAGATAGGACAGAGGTGGAAGTGCGGTAACGCATGGAGCTGACTGTTACTAATCGGTCGCAAGCTTATCCAAACGCGGAGGAAACGGAGTTTTCAAGATATCCGGTTTCGAAGCAGGGTTAGGGTTAAATAAATCGGAGAACAAAAGATATAAACTGTATGTGGTTTTGAAGGTACATAGGAGAGACACCGAAGTGATTCGGTGTCTTTTTTGTGTTAAGAAATAAGGCAGAGCCACTAAAATGATCCGGCCGTAGAGCACGCTGTTTTCGAGCATGTCCCCCTGCGCACCGGGCAGGATTGCAATCGGTCTTAAAAACAGAATGCCAAGCACGGCGATGATAACATCGGAGACGACAGTAGCGGCAATCAGCAGGGAAAAGATCTGCTGTGCCTTTTCATCCTCGCCCTCGCCCATGATTTTTGCGATCAGTGCGCTGCCGCCGGTGCCGAACATAAAGCCCATGGCGCCGAAAACCATCAGAAACGGCATGATAAAGTTGACCGCGGCAAACGATGTTTTGCCGACGAAATTAGAGACAAAAAAGCCGTCAACCACACCGTAGATTGAGGTAAAGATCATCATGAGAATGGACGGCGTTGTAAAGCAGATCAGACGACACTAACCGAAATGATCCGATAGCTGAATTTTATGATTCATAATGCCTCCAGAGTATTATGCTTGCATGATGCAGGAAGTTTGCTGGAATAAAAAAGCGAGTCGGAAGAAAAATCCGGCTCGCTTTTTCTACGAATTTTTTATTTCTCAGCATAAAAACAGCTCCAGCATAAACACCACGATGCACGCTGCCGACGACACAAAAAACAGACTTTTTCCCATCCACGCAGCGGCGATGGCTACGACGAGCGCTGCCCATGCGGAGATCGGACTTCCGGTCGCATCGAGGATGGCCGGGAAGGTCATGACCGCCAGTGTCACATAAGGAATGTAATAGAGGAACGAGCGGAGCGTTACGTTTTTGATTTCCTTCCGGATCAGGGTCAGCGGAAGAACGCGGATCAGCGTGGTGACGCCTACCATGATTGCAATATAAATAAAGATATTATTCTGCATCTTCGTTTTCCTCCTTGATCGGGAATAATACAGCTGCAAGTCCGGAAAGGATCACTGTCAGGATGATGACACGCATACCGGATGAGATGCCGGAGAGCAGCGGCAGATAAGAAAACAGGCTGCTGGCCAGCATTGAGACAATCACGAGCCCTGCAATCACACGGTTTTTTCGTGCAGGCGGAATGATCGCGGCAAGGAACATTCCATACAGTGCGACGCTGAGTGCGCGCGTGATCCGCGGCGGCAGTGCGGTGCCGAGAATGACGCCGAGACAGGTACCAAGCGCCCATCCGGGAACGGCGATGCTGGCGGCTCCATACGTATAGAACGGATTCAGCTTTCCCTCACGGGAAGACGAAACTCCAAAAATCTCATCGGTGATAAAAAAGCCGGTCCAGAAGCGGTGGAACATTGGTGTGTCAGTCGGTAGCTTCTGGGAAAGGGCGCAGGACATCAGCAGATAGCGCAGATTGATGATGGCCTGAGAAAATACCATTTCAAGGTAAGGTGCACCGGCACTGATGATGCCGAGCGCGGCAAATTCTCCGGCAGAGGTAAAGTTCGTGAGACTCATAATCGTAGCCGGGAATGCGTGGATGCCGAAATTCCGGGCGGCGATGCCAAGCGTGAAAGCAACCGCGAGATAGCCAAGCGCAATCGGAACGCCGTCACGCAGTCCCTCACAGTAATTCATTTTATCTGTTTGGTTCATAGTGAAAACTCCCTGTAAAAATAGGATCTGTGAGTACAAGAAGATGCCTGTAAAATGACCGGAAAAGATCAGAGGGCAGGAGAATTATCCGAAAAAAAGAATCGATAAAACATTCCAGCGCCAGATGGAAAATGGTCAAAAAAACAGGGTAGTTCTATACCCGTAGCTTTCATTATAGGAGCCTTATGTGTGAAATGCAAGTGTTATTCGACGAAATGCGCAGCATTTTGTGGGTTGGTTCTGAACAGTAATATGGAATTTTGACTGGTTCTAAAATGTAACAAATGAAAAAAATAGTCAGAAGGATAAGTGGAAAATTTATTGACATTTTCTTAACAGCGTTGTAGTTTATTAAATGATTAGTTGGAGCTAATCAAAGTAAGGGTGGACAAATAAAAATGCGTAATCGGGATTGCGTAAAGAAGTGTCTGGCATTGATGCTATCTGTTAGTATGGCAATACAGCCAGGATGCATTGCGCTGGCAGAAGAACCAGAGCAGACAGAGGTACAAAGCATAGAGACAGAGCAGACAGCAACAGAGGCAGTGCAGACAGAAGCACCAACAACAGAAGCGCCAGAGACAGAGGCACCAGCAACGGAAGCACCAGAGACAGAGGCACCTGCAACAGAAGCGCCAGAGACAGAAGCAACGGCTGTACAGGCGGAAACACAGTATACATTTAAATATCAGATCTATACCTGGAATGAAGCACAGAAGCGGCACACAAAACTTGGTACAAAGACGATGACTTCAGATGGTGCAATGGCAACAATTCCTATGCCGGATGCGTCCAGTACACCAGACGTGACAGTCAATGGAAAGAAATATGTATTTAAGGGCTGGAGAGTCGGCCGTATCGGAGAGAACAATGAGATTCAGACGGAGCTTCAGTTTGCTGCTGGGACAGCGGTGACGGCAGATGTCAGCGAGCTTGGAAACAAGTATCTGATGATTTATGCGGTATATGCGGAGCAGGCATCTTCTTATACCTACACCCTGAATTATGATGGAAATGCAGAGGATGTAACCGGAGTGCCGGATGCACAGACTGAGACAAATAAAAACGGCAGCGCAGTGTTTGAAGTGTCAGCAGCAAAGCCGACTCGCATTGGTTACATTTTCCAGGGCTGGGCAGAGAGTGCAGACGCAACGGAAGTAAAATATGCGGCAGGTGATGAAATCCGTATCGCAGTAAGCGAGGAGAATCAGACAAAGACCTTATATGCAGTATGGAAATCTGCAATGGTAGGCCCGCAGGAGGACACCGAGATCAATGTATATGTAGAGTACATGGATTCCAGTCTGGAGAAGGGCTACCGTGTAGACAATGCAAGCAAAAAGACAGTAAAAGTAACGTGCCAGAACAAGACTGAGCACAGCAAGTACACAAGCCATCAGGTAAAATATAACGATGTCGTAAAGGCAGCGGATGTGTCAAGCTTTACAGTAGAAGAAGGCTGGGAGATCGTAGGAATCTCAAGAGCAGGGGGAGCAAATCAGGCAGTATTTGCACTGGACAACACCTTTATGCAGGGAGGCGTACAGCCGGCATACAATGATTTCTATCTGGTAGCAAAGAAGAAGCCTTCCATTACTTTAAATAAGAAAACACTTACCCTTGAATTCGGCAGTCAGGAGACACTGAGCGCAGAACTGGTTAAGGTAGAAGAGACAGCATGGACCTCCTCAGATGAAACTGTTGTGACCGTAGCAGCAGACGGAACGATCACCGCAGTCGGACTTGGCACCGCAGTTGTAATATGCGCAGACAAGGCAGACGAAAACGTAAAGGCAACGTGTGAGGTAACTGTAGTAGACAGTACAGTATTGAAGGCAGCGGTAAAAGCAATTTCCGGTACAAGTGCAAACGTAACATGGAATAAAGTGCCGAGCGCATCTGGTTATCAAATTTACCGGATGGAAGTTGGAAACGGAGATTATAAACTGGTAAAAACAGTTTCTGCTGCAGCAACATGGCGGAATGATGGCCTGACTGCAGGAAAGACATACCGTTATTATGTGCAGGCATATCGAATGTCAGAAGGAAAGAAAGTTGCCATCAAAAAATCACCGGCTGCAAGCTGTGTAATGCCAAAGATTGCAGTATCACCTTCGAAACTGACACTGGAATACGGCAAGAATACAACTTTGAAAGCTGTAAAAACCGGTGTGACCGCAGTGAATTGGACTTCTTCTGATACGAAGATTGTGAAGGTATCATCGAATGGAACAATTACCGCAGTCGGACTTGGAACGGCAGTTGTAACGTGTGTAGATAAGACGAACAAGAACGTAAAAGCAACCTGCACAGTAACCGCCGTGGACAGCACCGTATTAAAGGTAACAGTAAATGCAATTTCCGGTACAAGTGCAAAAGTAACCTGGAATAAGGTACCAAGTGCAGACGGCTATCAGATTTATCGGATGGAGACCGGAAACGGAGTTTATAAACTGGTCAGAACAATTGCTGCTGCAACAACATGGTGGAATGATGGTCTGACTGCAGGAAAGACATACCGCTATTATGTGCAGGCATACCGAATGTCAGAAGGAAAGAAAGTCGCTATCAAAAAATCACCGGCTGCAAGCTGTGTAATGCCAAAGATTGTGGTATCACCTTCGAAACTGACACTGGAATATGGCAAGAGTACAACTTTGAAAGCTGCTAAAACCGGTGTGACCGCAGTGAAGTGGATTTCCTCTGACGCTAAGATTGCAAAAGTATCGTCAAATGGAACAATTACCGCAGTAGGACTTGGAACTGCTACAATCACCTGCGTAAGCCAGAAAAACCAGACGGTGAAGGCATCCTGCGCAGTGACGGTAAAAGACAGTACAGTACTCCGCCTTCAGGCATCAGCAGGAAAAACAAGTAATAAGCTGTCCTGGAACAAGGTACCGAGTGCATCCGGCTATATGGTATACGGAGCACTGTGCGGAAACAGCTTCAAACTGTTGAAAACAGTGTCTGCGGCAAGTACAAGCTGGACACAGAATGGCCTTGCTTCCGGCAAAGGATATCGTTATCGCGTAAAAGCATACCGGATTGTGAATGGACAAAAAGTAGTTCAGAAAACATCGAATGAAGTCCATAGTGCAACGCTTGGCGGTAAATATACGAACGTAAAGAGCATAAGTGTGAATGAAAAAAATGTAACATTAAAAGCAGGTGCTTCAAAGAAAATCATTGTAAAAGCTGTACTGAACAATGCAAAAGGAACACTGCTTAAGCATACGGCAGAGCTGGTATACAGCACAAGCAACAGCAAAGTGGCAACCGTTTCCAAAGCTGGTGTAATAACCGCCGTCGGAAAAGGAAGCTGTACCATTTATGTGCGTGCAGAAAATGGTGTATTTACAACTGTGACAGTAACCGTAAAATAAAAGTATTAACTGAGTCAGGCAAGTAACCTGATGGATTGCGAATATCCGATTTGATATTAAAAATCCCCCGAAAATTCTTCCAATTAGAATAGGTTTCGGGGGATTTTTTTGCGCAGATTCGGAAATACTACCAGAAAAAGAGAATGGAGCATGAAAAATGGAAAAAGAATCATTAAAGCGCTACATCATTTTTCTGGCAGCATTGATCCTCTGTGCAGGCGCAGCTTGGTATTTTTCGAAGAATACGGAAGATCCGCAGGACAATGCAGTGCTGGCAGGAAGCAAGAATCTGATTATTGATCTGGGGACAGCCGGGAAAGGCTGGCAGGAGGAGCAGCAAAGAGATATCACAGAAAAGTATACAGCAGAAACAGGGAAGGAAAAATGAAGATGGCGGAAACACTGTATTTAAAGATAGATAAAAATGTACAGGTGAAGGACAAGCAGGTTCATTTGAAGGATATCGCAGTGCTGAGCTGCGCATCAAAGCCGATCGAGAATAAAGTAAAAACGCTGCGCCTGCCGACCGAAATTATAAAAGGACCGGGACGGTATGTATTCAATATTATCGATGTGATTGAGGCAATCGAAAAAGAGTTTCCTTCTCTGGAAATCAATAATCTCGGAGAGGCAGACTTCATCATTACTGTGGAAAAGCCAGAGAAGCTGCCGGAAATCCTGAGCTGGGGAAAAACGGCGATTGTTTGCATTCTTTCTTTTTTTGGTGCGGCGTTTTCGATTATGGCATTCAATAACGATATCGGCGTGACGACGTTGTTCTCACAGCTTTACGAGACGTTTACCGGGAAAAAATCAAATGGATTTACGATACTCGAACTGTCCTATTCGATCGGTGTAGGGCTTGGAATTCTGATTTTCTTCCACCATTTTGCAAAGAAAAAAGGCGGCACGGACCCGACTCCGCTTGAAGTCGAGATGCGCACGTATGAGGATGAAATCGATACAACGATCATTGAGTCGGGGAATAGAAAAGAACAACAGTGTTGAAGCGCAGGAAAATAAAGAGAAAAAAGTAAAGATGGAAGCGCGGAGAAGCGTAAGGATAAGAGGAAAAAGAAAGAGCGGAGAGGTACGCGGATAACAGAAAAAGGAAGCGTTGAAAGATAAAAGAAGAGAGCGAAACAGAAGAAAGAAAAAATAAATGAGTTGCAAGATGGAAAGAAGAAGAAAGAGCAAGGAAAAGTAAGGAAAAGTAAGGATAATAAAAAGAAATAACAGAAAAATAGTTTGGAAAAGAGAGAGAAACGGAGAAAAAATGGGTGACACATTAGCAGCAGTAACGGGATTTTCGTCAGGCTTTATTGTGGCGGGCGGCGTGGTAGCTCTGATGGTGGGCCTTGGCATCATCACGCGCTTTATCGGTATTTTGCGTACAGCCGCACATATCCGTGCGAGTGAGAACGCAATTCTGCTTGGCACGGTTGTCGGCACAATCCTGACCGTCTATAAGGTAAGCTTTCCGATTGGCAGCTGGGTGCTGGTGATCGCCGGGCTGTTTATGGGAGTATTTGTGGGCGGCTGGATTATGGCGCTGGCGGAGATTGTAAATGTGTTTCCGGTGTACTGCAGAAGACTTGGAATCACGAAAGGGACAAGCTGGATCGTGATCTTTCTGGCAATCGGGAAGGTACTTGGAAGTTTGTTTCATTTCTATATGAGATGGGGGAAGGGATGATGTTTATGTCAGTTGGAGTTGAAAACTCCTGCTGCCAGGTCGCGAAGCGGATTGCGAAGAGCCATTTTACAATGGAGAGTATAGAACAAAGAGCAGCAAGAAGTTAGAAAAGGAAGAACAATGAAAAATAATATAAATGAGATAGGGATTGAAGGTGAAAAATAAAGAAGTAGAGAAAAACGAGAGGAATAACAAATAAAATTAGGAAAATCTATAAGGATACAGTGATAAAGCCTCAAAAGAATAGGAAGAAAGATATAGCTGAAAAAACAGGGAGTTCCTAATTAGAAGATGGTGTGATAAAATGAAATGGTTGGAAAACGAGCAATTGTATTTGCGTAGTTGAGAACTGAAAATGTGCAAATAAGAATGGAAAAAGATAAGCGAGAGAACGGTATAAAATTCGAAAATGCAAAGATACAGAAAAGAAGCGTTCAAAATAACAGAGAAAAAGCAGAAAGACAAAATATAAAAAAGAAAAGGAAGTCACACCATGAAATCAAGCGAAGAACTCCGGCGTCAGCTGCACCAGATCGATCATAAGGGATATAAAGCATACAAGATTCTGGAAGGAGAGTATGAATTCGGCGCGTATCGGCTGTGCATCGATCATGTGCAGGGCGATCCGTTTGCGACGCCGTCCCGGGTACGGATTGTATACAAAAATCAGAAAAACATACCGGAAGAACTGTTTAAGGAAAAATATCGAAGGATTGCGATTGAAGATGCACTGCTTCGGAGACTGCACCGGAATCTTTACAGCGTTGTAAAGGGGCAGCGGCGCGGCTCCGGAAAGAGCGGATTAGTGACAGCGTGCCGTGCGGGACAGGAAATCCTGGAGCGGAGCGCGATGCACATTACATCGGCAGCGGTCGAAGCAAGGATTGAGGTTGGATTCCCGGCCTTTGGAAGAACGATCGCAGCGGGAGAACTGGAAGCGCTTTTATTTGATGTGCTGCCGGAGGTGACAGAGCGTACCTTCCGCGCAAAACAGCAGCTGCTCGAGGAATTAAAGAAAGCTGCGTATCTGGCAGATGACCAGTATTTTATCCGGCAGGAGTTACCGAGGCTCGGGCTGGCGGCGTTTGTTGCGGACGGTTCCATTCTTCCAAGAGAGAGCGGAATTTCGCAGAAAAAGATGGAGGGAGCCGTTCCATTTGAGAGTCCGGAGAGCCTTGCTGTAACACTGCAGCTGCCAAGAGGCGGAACGCTGCGCGGAATGGGTATCCGGCGCGGGATTACTGTGATCGCAGGCGGCGGTTTTCATGGCAAGTCGACGCTGCTCAAGGCACTGGAGCGCGGCGTCTACGATCACATCGCAGGGGACGGCAGAGAATACGTGATTACGGATGAGACAGCGTTCAAGCTCCGGGCAGAGGAAGGACGCAGCATCCACGGAGAAAACATATCGATGTTTATCGATCATCTGCCGACCAAGGCGGACACGACGGATTTTACGACGGAGAATGCCAGCGGAAGTACGTCTCAGGCTGCGAATACCGTAGAGGCACTGGCGGCGGGCAGCATCGTGCTTCTGATCGACGAGGATACATCGGCTACGAATTTTATGGTGAGAGATGGCAGGATGGCACAGCTGGTATCGGATGAGAAGGAACCGATCACACCATTTATCCGGAAAATCCGAAGCCTGTATCAGGATCTCGGCGTATCGACGATTCTGGTAGCGGGCAGCTCCGGAGATTATTTATCCGTGGCAGATACGGTTCTGCAGATGGACTGCTATCGGGCCTATGATGTAACCGAAAAGGCACGCGCGCTTGCACAGGAACTGAAAGAAGAAAAAGCAGACGCTGCCAGATGGCTGCGCAAACCGGTGCGGAAAAAAGAGATCGAAAAGATCCGCGTTCACGGCTGGGATTCGTTAAGCATCGATAAATCTGAGATTGACCTGCGCTATCTGGAGCAGGTGGTCGACGAGAGCCAGACCGCGGCCCTTGGCTATATCATTCAGTACATACTGACAAAAACGGCGGACGGAAGAAAGACGCCGGATGCGCTGGCAGAAGAACTGGCGAAAAAGCTTGATACGGAGGGCATTTTGAGTATCACCCCGAAGAACTACAGCGCCGGACCGTCAGCGATGGTGCGAAAGCAGGAGATACTGGCATGCCTGTGCAGATACCGGCTGGTGTAAAAAACAGTTGATTTTTCGCGAAAACAATGTTATGGTGTAAATGCTCATATGACTGACGGAAGTGGGGAACCACAGGGAGTATGAGTCTTGAGGAAGCCGACCGTCTGGGCACAGAAACTGTGGACAGAGTGCGTCGGTCTTTTTGCGCTGCCAGTTTTGTACAGCAGCAAAATGCAGAGCTGTGAAACAGTGGACGGGTCTGTGAATTGGTGTGCAGAACGTCCGGAAAAATTTCCCCCACCAGAAAAGGAGACGGAACAATGGAAATGATTTCTTTGGAAAAGGAACTGAAAGAGAACAGCTACCCGGGAAGAGGAATTGTCATCGGCAAATCTGCAGATGGAATGAAAGCAGTTGCAGCATACTTTATTATGGGAAGAAGTGAGAACAGCCGCAACCGCATTTTTGTGGAGGACGGAGAGGGAATCCGTACACAGGCATTTGATCCGTCCAAGCTGACTGATCCGAGTCTGATCATTTACGCGCCGGTCCGCGTGCTCGGCAACAAGACGATCGTGACAAACGGCGACCAGACAGATACGATTTATGAGGGAATGGATCGCCAGCTTACATTTGAGCAGTCATTGCGCAGCCGTGAATTTGAGCCGGACGGACCGAATTATACACCGCGTATTTCCGGGATTATGCATATCGAGAACGGACGATATAATTATGCAATGTCTATTTTGAAGAGCAACAATGGAAATCCGGAATCCTGCAACCGCTATACGTTCGCGTATGAGAACTGTGTGGCAGGAGAAGGTCATTTTATCCATACCTACAAATGCGATGGAAACCCGCTGCCGAGCTTTGAGGGAGAGCCGAAATTGGTGGTAATCCCGGATGACATCGATGCGTTTGCAGATCTGCTGTGGAGCAGTCTGAACGAGGATAATAAGGTATCGTTGTTTGTGCGGTATATCAATATCGCAGATGGAACGTATGAATCGAGAATTATCAATAAAAATAAATGAGAATAATTTCGAAAGGAAGAGCGATATGAACGAATTACAGTTAAAATATGGATGCAACCCGAATCAGAAGCCGTCCCGTATCTTTATGGAGGATGGCTCAGATCTGCCAATCCAGGTGCTGAGCGGCCGTCCGGGCTATATTAATTTTCTGGATGCTTTCAACGGCTGGCAGCTGGTAAAGGAGCTGAAGGAGGCGACCGGTCTTCCGGCGGCGACTTCCTTTAAGCATGTCTCTCCGGCAGGAGCAGCAATCGGACTCCCGCTTGATGATACACTCGCAAAGATTTACTGGGTGGACGATCAGGGCGAGCTTTCCCCGCTGGCAAGCGCTTACGCAAGAGCGAGAGGTGCAGACCGTATGTCTTCCTTTGGTGATTTCATTGCACTCTCTGATGTCTGCGACCGCGATACGGCGATGCTGATCAAGCGAGAGGTATCCGACGGTGTGATCGCACCGGGCTACACCGAGGAAGCGCTGGAGATTCTGAAGCAGAAAAAGAAGGGCAACTACAATGTCATTCAGATCGATGAGAACTATCGGCCGGCACCGATCGAGCACAAGCAGGTATTTGGCGTGACCTTTGAGCAGGGACGCCAGGAGCTTCCGATCAACGATGAGCTGCTCGCAAACTTTGTCACAGAGAAAAAAGAAGTTCCGGCGGATGCGCTGCGTGATATGAAGATTGCGCTGATTATTCTGAAATATACGCAGTCCAACTCCGTCTGCTACGTAAAAGACGGACAGGCAATCGGTATCGGAGCAGGCCAGCAGTCCCGCGTGCACTGCACGAGACTGGCGGGACAGAAGGCAGACAACTGGTTCCTGCGTCAGAATCCGAAGGTGCTCGCTCTTCCGTTCCGTGATACGATTACGAGAGCAGAGCGCGACAATGCGATCGATGTTTACATCGGAAACGAGTATATGGATGTGCTCGCAGACGGTGCATGGGAGAAGGTATTTACCGAGAAACCGGCGGTATTCACGGAAGAAGAGAAGCGTGCATGGCTGGATCAGCTACAGGGTGTGACGATTGGATCGGATGCATTCTTCCCATTCAGCGACAACATCGAGCGTGCACACAAGTCCGGCGTGGAGTATATCGCGCAGCCGGGCGGATCAGTGCGTGATGCGGATGTGATTGCGACGTGCAACAAGTATGGTATGGCGATGGCATTTACGGGAATCCGGCTGTTCCATCATTAAAATAGTAAAAAGGAAAAATCGGCGGTGACCCATTTGGGCCACCGCCGATTTTTCTTACTTATTTTCTTCCTGCTTCTTTAGTGCAGCCTCCACGAATCCGCGGAACAGCGGATGCGGGCGGTTCGGGCGGGATTTCAGTTCCGGATGTGCCTGGGTGGCGATGAAGAACGGGTGATCCTTCAGCTCGATCATCTCAACGATGCGGCCGTCCGGGGAAAGTCCGGAGAGCGTCATGCCGTTGTCGGTCAGGATACGGCGGAAGTCATTGTTGACCTCGTAGCGATGTCTGTGGCGCTCGTGGATCTCTTCGGAACCGTATAACTCATAGGCTTTCGTCGATTTATCGAGAATACACGGATAGGAACCGAGACGTAAGGTACCGCCGATATCCTCGACACCGTTCTGATCCGGCAGAAGTGCGATGACCGGATACGGAGTCTGCGGGTTGAGCTCGATGCTGTGAGCTTCCTCAAGACCTGCTACGTGGCGTGCGTACTCGACGATGGCGAGCTGCATACCGAGACACAGACCGAGGAATGGAATGTTATGCGTTCTTGCATATCGGATTGCTTCGATCTTTCCATCGATACCACGGTCACCAAAGCCGCCCGGTACGAGGATGCCGTCTGCGTCGGCAAGGAATTCATCTGCGTTTTCCGCAGTCACATCCTCGGAGTTGATCCAGTGGATGTTGACGGTTGCGTGACTTGCGATACCGCCGTGCTTGAGCGCCTCTACTACGCTGATGTAAGCGTCATGCAGAGAGATGTATTTTCCAACGAGTGCGATATTTACCTCGCGGGACGGATTGCGCAGCGCTTCTACCATTGCTTTCCAGTCGGTGAGATCCGGTTCCGGACACGGAAGATTCAGGCACTTGCAGGCCACCTGTGCCAGGTGCTCGCGCTCCATGGCAAGCGGTGCCTCGTAAAGGTATTCAACGTCCAGATTCTGAAGTACGTTGCTGCTCGGCACGTTACAGAACAGCGCGATCTTGTCCTTGATTGCCTTGTCAAGCGGATGCTCGGAACGGCAGACGATGATGTCCGGCCAGATTCCCATTCCCTGCAGCTCTTTGACACTGGCCTGAGTCGGTTTGGTCTTCATTTCTCCGGATGCCTTCAGATAAGGAATCAGGGTAACGTGGATTAAAATAGCATTTTCATGCCCGATATCATGCTGAAACTGGCGGATTGCCTCAAGAAACGGCTGGCTTTCGATGTCGCCGACAGTACCGCCTACCTCGATGATGGCGATCTGTGTTTCGCTGGAAGTGTTTGTGTAGTCGCGGTAGAAGCGGCTCTTGATTTCGTTCGTGATGTGAGGGATAACCTGTACGGTGCCGCCGCCGTAGTCACCGCGGCGTTCTTTCTGAAGAACGGACCAGTAAATCTTTCCGGTGGTAACGTTGGAATTTTTGGTGAGACTTTCATCGATAAAACGCTCGTAGTGGCCAAGGTCAAGGTCAGTTTCTGCGCCGTCATCGGTGACGAATACCTCGCCGTGCTGGATCGGATTCATGGTTCCAGGGTCGATGTTGATGTACGGGTCAAATTTCTGCATGGTTACCTTGTAGCCGCGTGCTTTGAGCAGACGGCCCAGCGATGCTGCGGTGATACCCTTTCCAAGTCCGGAAACGACACCGCCTGTTACGAAGACGTATTTTACTGGCATGGCTTTCCTCCTGTACTGTGTGTGATGTGTGTGATAGAGAAAGCGCGGAATGACATCCGCTTTTTTAAAAAACTGTTATATTATACATCTATCAGGGAAGAAAATCCATTCTTTTTTGAAAAAAATAGTTTCTTATATTTGCTCCAAAAACTCCCGGATATAATACAGCCCGGCGCCGATCGACGTGATTTGGTCGTTGTGGGAGCCGGAGAGAATCCGCACTTTTTCATCGGAGATCCCGCAGTTTTCGGCGGCGAGACGTGCGAGCGTCTCATAATCCTCCGGACAGAAATAGGCGTTTAAAAATCCTCCGAGCAAAAAATCCACATCGAGGATATTTCGAATATTTGAAATGACACGGGCAAGATGATGGAGAAAGGTATCCCATACCTGTATTTCACGCTCTTCCCCGGAGCGCAGCTTGGCAAAGAACAGCTCAAGGCTTTCTCCGGCCTCTTTCTTGAGCGCATTGGCAGAGCAGTAAGCCTCCACGCAGCCGCATTTGCCGCAGTAGCAGGGTTTTCCGCCTGGAATCAGACACATATGCTCCAGTGTACCGCTGATTAAGGAGTTCCCCTCAAAAACCGTACCGTTCAGAATTACAGCGCCGCCGATGTTACGGTTCAAAGAGACATAGACGGCATCTTTGAGTTCTTTTTGAAACCAGATCTGCGCGGAGGCGGCAACTTTTGAATCGTGCAGAAAAATACATGGGTAATTCAGATGCTCCTGAAAGCGGGCGAGTGAAAGACCGGTGTGCCCAAGTACCTTTCCAAATGTGACTGTCTGTCCATCCGGGGAGATCAGACCCTGAATTGCAATGCCGATGCCGAGAATGATGGACGGATCATAGGGCAGTGAAGCAAGAAATTCGTTTAAGGAACGGCAGATTTCACGGAAGTAGTAGGGATCATTGCTGTAGGGCAGATTGACGATATGGTGTGCGAGTACCGTGCCGTAGAGATCAATCACACTGATGGAGGCAAATTCTCTGAGAATTTCCATGCCGACAGCGATGCGGGAGGTTGCACAGCAGAGAAGACACTGCGCCTTGCGTCCGCCGGTGGATTCCAGAAAATCTCCCTTTTCGATCAGCCCACATTCCTCAAGATCCACAAGGTTCTGTGAAACCGTCGGAAAGCTTAAATGGAGCGAAGCTGCGATATCCGGTCGGGAGGTCTGATGCTGCTCATAAATATACTGAAAGATCTTGGTTCGATTCATTTTTTTTACTTCGTGCGCGGTTAAATTCGACTGAGCCATAGTGCCTCCCTGTGTTTTAAAAAGTATCTTAAGAATAGATTTATCATAACAATCACATGGAAGAATGTCAATCAAAGGAGGAAAAAAAGTGAGAAATTTAATGCAAATATAACAAAAAAGAAAGCGCGAGATTGGAGATAATGTGTATTGTACAAGCAAAAAAAGTATGATAGACTACTTTTTAAATAAACTTAAATAAAGTTAATTTAAAAAGAAAAATTTTAATAAGGATATTCACTTTAGGAAAAGAAGGAGGAATGAAATGATGAGAGGAACCTATTTTCTGGGAGCAGATGTGACTCCGAAATTCGAAGTAAGAGAGATGGAGTTTCGTCCGCTGGGAAAGCATGACGTGCTCGTGAAAAATATGGCATGTGGAATTTGTGGGACGGATGTGCATATCTATCATGGAGAGGCAGGATCGGCAGACGTGACGCCGCCGGTTGTGCTCGGGCATGAGTTTTCCGGAATTGTGACGGAGGTCGGCGAGGCAGTGACGACCGTGAAGGTTGGAGACCATGTGGCGATGGATCCGAACATGTACTGCGGAAAATGTATGCCATGCCGCATGGGAAGAAAGCAGAACTGCACACATCTTGCGGCGCTTGGCGTAACGCGTGACGGAGGATTTGCCGAGTATACCGTTTGCCCGGAGACGCAGTGCTTCCTTATAAATAAGGAAATTGATTTTGATGTGGCGGCGATGGCAGAGCCACTGGCATGCATAGTACACGGCATCGATCAGGCGGCAATCCGGCCTGGACAGGTGGTACTCGTGATCGGCGGCGGAACGATCGGGCTTCTGATGGCGCAGATGGCCAAAATTTCAGGTGCATCGACGGTGATTTTGAGTGAGCCGGTTGAGATGAGAAGAAAGATCGGTCTCGAGGTTGGCGCAGATGCGGTGATCGATCCGTTAAACGAGGATATTGGTGGAAGAATCAAGGAGATCTGCGGCAGAGACGGAGCGGATATTGTCATTGAATGCGTCGGAAAAACATTCGCAGTGGAGCAGGCCTTTCGGGCAGCAGGTTTTGGAGCGACGGTACTTTTATTCAGTGTGCCGGGTGTGGATGCAAAGGCAGCACTTCCGCTTTTTGATGTGTATAAAAAAGAACTGCGCATTTTAGGTTCCATGATCAATCCGGATACCCATCAGCGTGCGGTGAATCTGATCAACGGACAGAGTCTTGAAATTAAGAAGCTGATTACCCATGCGTACGATCTGGAGCATCTTGATGAGGCGATCCATATGCAGATGAGCAGCGAGTCGATCAAGGTTATGGTGCATCCGTGGGATTAAGCCAATTGGGGAACGTTCATTGATGTGTCGTGAAGCGGCTGCGCCTGGGATGTGTGTGGATGTTCGTGTGAATGAAGATTGACTGGAAGAAATAGAAAAAGGATCATGCGGAGAAAAATAAGGCTTTTGCAGCAGAAAACACCGCAAAAATCAGGAAAGGAGCAAATATATGAATAAGGAAATGCTGCAGCAGGTGATGACTGCACCGAAAAAAATTGTATTTCGAAAAGTTCCGGTGCCGGAGATCGGGGACGATCAGGTGCTGGTAAAAATCATGAAGATCGGAGTGTGCGGAAGCGATATCCACGTGTATCATGGGACGCATCCGTTTACCTCTTACCCGGTGACACAGGGCCATGAGCTCTCTGCAAAGGTGGTAAAGACGGGAAAAAATGTGACGGGATTTACGGAGGGGCAGAAAGTGACGATCGAGCCGCAGGTCTACTGCGGAACGTGCTATCCGTGTACGCACGGCAAGTACAATCTCTGTGAAAAGTTGAAGGTGATGGGCTTCCAGACGACCGGAACAGCAAGCGAATACTTTGCAGTGGACGCTTCCAAGGTGACGCCGCTGCCGGAAAACCTGACGTACAATGAGGGTGCTATGATCGAGCCGCTCGCAGTGACCGTTCATGCGGCGAAGCGTTTCACGGAGCTTAAGGGCGCAAAGGTGGCAATTCTTGGCTGCGGGCCGATCGGTATTCTGCTGGCGCAGTCCTGTAAGGCACTCGGAGCTGACCAGGTGATGATTACGGATATCTCCGATTACCGTCTGGAGCTTGCAAAGCGCTGTGGTGCGGATTTTACGGTTAATACGAAAGAAAAAGATTTCGGCGAGGCGATGGTGGAATACTTCGGGGAGGATAAGGCGGATGTGGTCTACGACTGTGCCGGAAATGATATCACGATGGGACAGGCGATCAAATATGCGCGAAAAGGAAGCACGATCATTCTGGTGGCTGTCTTCGGAAAGCTTGCGACCGTGGATCTTGCGGTATTAAATGACCATGAACTTGACCTGAACACGACGATGATGTATCGGCATGAGGATTACGTCGACGCAATCCGTCTTGTGAGTGAGGGGAAGATTCAGCTGAAACCGCTGATGAGCAGTCATTTTGCATTTAAGGACTATCTGAAGGCGTACGAATACATCGATGCGAATCGGGAGACGACGATGAAAGTTCTGATTGATGTGGACGAGTCAGAAGAGTAAGAGAAAAATCTGTAAGGACAAAGGAGCAGCCAGCCGCAGCCGAAATGAAAAGCCAGCGGCTGGCTGTTTTTTGGATAAAACAAAAAGAACCGCAAATCCTTATAAAGAAAGAATTTGCGGCGCCCCTGCCAAGGAATCGATGCGACAGGATTTGAACCTGCGACCTCTGCGTCCCGAACGCAGCGCTCTACCAAGCTGAGCCACGCATCGTTATAAAATTGTCTCTGGCACGTTTCAACTTTGATAGTATAGCATTTCTTTTTGGAAAATGCAAGTGTTTTTTACAAAAAGATATAAGTTTTTATAGAAATATCAGAACGAATGTTTATTTAACGGACAAGAAAGCCCTCAAAGTTCGCACCTCCGAGGGCTTTTGCTGCGTTGTTTATAAACACATTTCTTCATTTCACCTACCGATCTTATAGCATATGCATTTTTCTATTGCAATATGTGCTCCTTAATTTTGAAAACTATAAATGAGCAAATTTGAAAACCAAACGCTTTTTCGGGATAGCTTAAAAGAACTACAGGATTTTCAATAGTGTTGGGTTTTCCCTCATATCGGTACACATAGTATTTTTGATTCTTCACTGTTACGAGGCGAAAATTGGAATGTGTTACGGATAAGAGTGCGGCAAACTCACTGAGTTTCTTTTTGATCCCGAAGGGATAAAGCATCCGGTTTGCTTTTAACGCACCAATGGTATGAAATCCTTTTACTGCAAAGGTATTGATTATTTTTTCAGAAACATACCAACAGTCACAAAGAAAATAGGACATTACCGGAGGAACTGGCAGTTCATTTGCGATATTCTGCACAATGTCAATTTTGAAAATTGATTTATTGAAAAGAACAAAGGCATAATTCAGGACAATGCCATTGCAGGAAAGCATGACAGCAACTGCCTGATGTCCATAATCCTGTTTTCCTTTTAAATGGGATTGGTGAAAATACGCATCTTCGATCGGATGCAGAGCCCGTGACGAAGGCCGTGTCTTTGAAGCTATTGTATCATCTACAATACAGAAAACAGGTTTTCCGGTGCGAGCTGCTTCTGAATAAATAATCTCAATGACAGAACGTTTTAATGTATCTGAAAGTAATGAGTCATCCCATTTCCCGGAATTAAGGAAATGAGCGATTGCAGTTCTGTGACAATGACTGTTTTTGGAAAAGTCCGTGGTTTTTCCATGGTATCCTGAAAGAAAAATATGAATGAAGAATGATGTATAGTATTTGCAGGAGACACCTTCTTTTGCGAATGCTGTAAATGTTGGCTTGAACACTTTCATTGTACAATATAATCGAATTCAAGGTGTCTTTCTTTTATGCAAAATCATGAACTTGCTCATTTATAGTTTTGAAAATAAAAATGCCGCAAATCCTTATGAATAAAGGATTTGCGGCATCTATTCCAGATAATCGATGCGACAGGATTTGAACCTGCGACCTCTGCGTCCCGAACGCAGCGCTCTACCAAGCTGAGCCACGCATCGTCTTGGCTTGTAATGATGAATTTATTTACTCATCACAGCTCCAAAAGTATAACAAAAGTTTTGAAAAAAAGCAAGTGGTTTTTGCAAAAAAACAGAAGTTTTGAAAAAGAATAAAAAAACAGAATAATTCAGAAAATTCAGCCGACAAAGCGTATAAAGTTGATCCGGCGCTTGTTATCTTACCGGGTATTCGATATAATAATTTTAACCGAGTCAAGTAAGTCCGTGCTTCAATTGCGGGGAGCAATAAGCAGTGGGCAGGGACTTGCTTGTATCATGAGTAAGTAGCGAAGCGGATTGCGAATATCCGCTTTAACATAAGTCGGGTAAATACATTGTTTGATCGTGAGAAGTAATAGGCAGCGGAGAAGAACTGTCTGGGAACCCTGGAAGGAGAAAATACATGTACACAGTCGTAGTCGCAGATGATGAGGAAGAGATCCGCAGAGCGTTGGTGCGCCGGGTCTGCTGGGCGGAGGCCGGGTTTGAGGTGATCGGAGAGGCGGAGAATGGAGCGGAGGCGCTGGAGCTGGTGGAGCGGCTGGAGCCGGACCTTCTGCTGACCGATGTGCGGATGCCGTTTATGTCGGGGATTGAGCTGGCCAGAGAGGTGCGCGAGATCCGGCCGACGATGCAGATTGCATTTTTGAGTGGATACGATGATTTTTCGTATGCACAGCAGGCGATTCAGTATAACATCATCAGCTATATGCTCAAGCCGATCTCGGCCGCAAAGCTGACGGAGGAGTTAATCAAGATCCGGAAAAAGCTGGATGAGAAGTTTGAGAGTTTTGCAAGATGGAACGGAAGCCTGGAGCAGTCCGAGCAGCTGGAGCTTCTGATGGCGCTCATGCTCGATCCGTTTCGGGAGGAGGAAAACGTGGAAGGAGAGGCGCGTCTGAAGCAGCAGGCAGTGGCGTGCGGCCTTCCGTCCGAACTTTCCGAGACGCGGTACGTGGTGATGGTGACGCGGATTCAGGACGATACGGGTGCGAACCGGACGGTGCCGGGCAGCGTGACGGCGCTGGACAGCATTATAAAAAAATACCTGCACCACGTCAGCTTTTATACGGAGAACCGCGTCATCTCACTGCTTGCGGCGACGCATGCGGGGATGACGAAGTACCTGCACATCCTGGTGGAAGATATCATGCAGAGCGTGGAGCGCATCACGGGATTGCACGCGGCGATCGGTGTCAGCAGGGAGAACGACCGCCTGTCAGACAGCCATGAGATTTATGCAGAGGCGATGAATGCGCTGCATTACTGCGGGAAAACGAAGTCGTCGGTGCATTTTATTTCCGATATTGAGCGTCAGGATAAAATTGATCATGAGGAGATGCAGCGCGTCGTTGACCGTGTGGAGCAGCTGGTGCGAAACGGGACGCAGGAAGAGCTTGAAGCATATCTGCAGGCAATGGGAAAAAAGATGGCAGAGCAGAAGCTCTCTTCGATGACGGTGCGGCTGATGGCTGCCGGAATCGTGACAGCGGTGCTGCAGGTGGCGTACACGGTGGCGGATAAAAAAGCGTTTGAGGAGCTGCAGAGTACCTCACCGCTTCAGCAGCAGGTATTTCTGGAAGAAATTCGCGAGCTCTGGGAAAACTGCATTTCCTTTTGCTGCAGGGCAAAACAGATTGTATCGGAGCAGCGAAGCAAGAGCGGTTCGGTCATCTGCGATCAGGCGCTGGAACTGATCCGCAGAAGGTACGACGATCCGGGGCTTTCGGTCGTTTCGGTCAGCTCGGAGATCGCGGTTACGCCGAATTACTTAAGTTCGCTGATCAAAAAAAATACCGGGAAAACGTTTGTGGAACTGCTGACGGAAAAGCGGATTGAGGCGGCGCGTGAGATGCTGCTCGGGACGCCGATGAAGATCGGTGAGATCGCGGAAAAATGCGGCTACAACGATCAGCATTACTTCAGCTACTGTTTTAAAAAGGAGACGGGCATCTCACCGAACGGATGCAGAAGAAGGGAAGCGGAGCATGCGAAAAATTAAAGAATGGCTGGGGCACAGGACGATTGCCGGACTGATCACTGGCGCGGTGCTGATGCTCGTCATGGCAGTGCTTTTGTCGGCGCTTCTGGTATTTCTCAGCCTGTACCGCAATTCCATGACGGAGAATGCGGTGACGGCCGGCGATCAGGCCGTTGTGCAGGTGGTCAATACGGTCACGAATTATACGGAAGAGATCGAAGAGCTGATGGCGTGCGTGCGCACGTATGTGGCATCGGACAACCGCAGCCAGTTCGCGTTTTTTGATAATCTGATGCGGACACGTACGGACGTGGTTGCGGTCATTACCTACGATAAAAACGGAAATATGGAAAAGTGTTGGGCGGGCGAGGAGCAGGTCAAGAGCAAATGGCTGAAAAATCTTTCAAGGCCCGAGGCAGATACCGGGAAAGGGCTGCGCCTTTCCGCGCCGCATGTGGAATCCCTGTTTCAGAACAGCTATCCGTGGGTCGTGTCGATCTCGGATGAAGGGGAGGATGCGCAGGGAAATCCGGTGCAGATCGTGATGGATATCCGTTTTTCAAGCATCATGAATTACGTGGATACGGTCGGAATCGGCCAGCACGGCTACTGCTTTCTGATGAACAAAGAGGGAACGATCATTTATCACCCGCAGCAGCGTCTGATCTACTCAAATTTAAAAGAAGAGCAGACAGACTGGCTGAAGGAGCAGGCGGACGGAATCACCATGGACAACGGTGTCATTTACACGATTCAGACGCTGGAGACGTGTAACTGGAGAGTGATCGGTGTCTGCTATGCGGATGAGATGGTCGGCGCGAAGGTGGAAACAATGCTGAAGGTGTCGGTGATTCTGATGGCGATGTTTTTCCTGGTGACGTTTGCCGTGGGATGGCTGATTTCAAGGCTGATATCCAGACCATCGCGCGAACTGGCGCGTGCCATGGGAGCGTTTGAGGAGGATGCAAAAGCGTTTCGGTTTGTGTCGGTGGGCGGAACGGCGGAGATCAGCCGACTGTCAGATTCCTTTGGCCATATGGTGGTTCGGATCCAGCAGCTGATGGAGCAGGTCCGCCAGGAGGAGATCACGCTTCGCAAAACGGAGCTGAATGCGCTGCAGACGCAGATCAATCCGCATTTCCTTTACAATACGCTCTCGTCGATCGCATGGATGTGCGAAGAGGAGCGCAGTGCGGAGGCGGTCGAGATGGTGAATGCACTCGGGCAGCTGTTTCGGATCAGCATCAGCAAAGGGCACGAGCTGATTCCAATCGGTCAGGAGCTGCAGCATGCAAAAAGCTATCTGCAGATTCAGAACTTCCGCTACAAAAATCAGTTTACGTATGAATTTGAGGTGGACGAGGACTGCCTTGGCTATTACTGCAACAAGATCACGCTTCAGCCGATCATCGAGAATGCGATCTATCACGGGCTGGACCGGATGGTGGATGAGGGCCGGATTGTGATCCGCGTTTATCAGAAGGATAATGATATTTTTATGGAGGTCGAGGACAACGGCGTCGGCATGACACAGGAGCAGTGCCATGAGATCCTGGAGCGCGATCCGAAGCGAAAGACCGGCATCGGAATTAAAAATGTCAACGACCGGGTCCGCATTTACTTTGGCAGTGAGTATGGCATGACCATCACGAGCGAGCTGGACGAGGGCACGTGCGTGAAAATCCGCATGCCGAAGGTTACGCAGGAGCAGGAGTTCTCTTCGGCGGACGACTACATGCGCCGACAGGCCGATGACTATGGAAAGGATCTGATCGGCGGAAAGGAGCGGGAGAATGTCGGAAAATAAAAGGAAAAAAGCAGTTCCGTTTCTTTTGCTTGCGGCGATTCTTCTTTTTTGCATCGGTGGGTTCTGGCAGATTCGCCTCCTGCTTGGAAAAGAAAATGAACAGAGTGAGAACGGAAAACATCAGGTGGCGCTGATTACGAAATCGACGCTTTCTGCATTCTGGCAGTCGGTATTTGCCGGTGCGCGTGCGGCAGGGACGGAATACAACCTGACCGTAAAGATTGAAGGACCGGAAAATGAGGAGGATTACAAGACGCAAAACGAGATGATCAAAAAAGCGGTGGAGGGCGGCGCGGAGGTGCTTGTCTTTTCCGCGGTCGATTTTCAGGAGAATGCGGAGATGATCGACTGGGCGTCCTCGAAGGGCGTAAAAACGATCGTCATCGACAGCGATGTGAACAGTGATGAGGTGGTGTGCCGCATCGGAACCGATAATTATGCGGCCGGAAAAATGGCAGCAAAAGCAGTGCTGGAGAGTGATCTGGCAGAAAAAAAGGTCGGAATCGTGAATTACGACAAAAATTCTGCGAATGGCCAGCAAAGAGAGGCGGGCTTTCGTGAGGCGGTAAAGGATGATGCGCAGACCGGGATTGTGGATGTTATCAATGTCATTTCGACGACGGAGGATGCAAAGGAAGGGACGAAGGACATGCTGGCGCGCCATCCGGACATCAATGTGATCGTGACATTTAACGAATGGACGAGCCTTGGCGTCGGCTATGCGGTGCAGGAAGAGCATCTGGCGGACGAGACGATGGTGGTGGCGTTTGACAGCAACGTCGTTTCGGTGGGAATGCTGGAGAGCGGCGAGGTGGATGCGCTGATCGTACAGAACCCGTACGCGATGGGGTATCTTGGCGTGGAAAAGGCACTTAACGTGATTCAGGACCGCGGGACGCTTCCGGCGCAGATCGATACGGAGACGACGCTGATTACCCGGGAAAATATGTTTGATCCACAGTGCCAGAGAATGCTGTTTGCGTTTGAGAACGGGTGATGAGAGCAAAGTGCAGGGTTTCACTTCATAAAGAACAGACAAGATGACAACAAAATAAGGAAAAAAAGAAATTATTTAAGCAGAATGTGCAATATTCTACGGATTATGTATAAGAAGAGTAGAAATTTATACAAAACACCGTAGAATATCGCATTCCTTTTTGCAAAATTTTCCGTTATACTTGGTTTATCAAATTTACTAGGGAGGGTTTTCGTGATATGAGAAAGAGAATTTTAGCAGTTCTACTTGGAAGTGCAATGGCAGCGACATCCGCACTCAGCTTCGCACCGGCAGCATTTGCAGAGGAGGCAACTGAGGCAGCAACCGAAGCGGCAGAGGCAGCAGGCGCAGCGGCAGAGCTTGCAGACCTGAGCGATTCCGATGCATTTATCGCAGTATTCTATTATACCTATTCTGATACCTATATTTCTTCCGTACGTACCGCACTCGATGCAAAATGGCAGGAGATGGGACTTGAGGAAGGCACCGGCTATCAGAACTACGACAGCAACAGCAACCAGACGACACAGAACGAGCAGATCGACACCGCAATCAGCATGGGTGCAACGGCTCTCGTTGTAAATATCGTTACTTCCGGTTCCGTAGATGCATCTCAGGCGATCGTGGACAAGGCATCTGCAGCAGGCATTCCGGTTATCTTCTTCAACCGTGCAGTTGAGTCCGATGAGGAAGAGGGCAAGGTACTCGGAAGCTATGACAAGTGTGCATTCGTCGGAACAGACGCTCCGGAAGCAGGCCATATGCAGGGCAAGATGATCGGTGACTACGTAACAGAGCACTTTGATGAGATCGACTTAAACGGCGACGGACAGATCAGCTACGCAATGTTCATGGGACAGCTTGGAAACGTAGAGGCAATCTACCGTACCCAGTACGCAGTAGAGGATGCAAACGCAGTACTGACCGAGGCAGGCAAGCCGGAACTTGTTTACTTTGATGAGTCCAACACAGACTGCTATCAGGTAGATCAGGATGGAAACTGGAGTGCAACCGCAGCAAACAACTACATGACGACCAACCTCTCTCAGTACAATGAGGAGAACGGCAACATGATCGAGCTTGTTATCTGCAACAACGACGGTATGGCAGAGGGCGCAATCTCCGCACTGAATGATAAGGGCTACAACCTTGGCACAGACGACTGCAAGACGATTCCGGTATTCGGCGTTGATGCAACAGATTCTGCAAAACAGCTGATCGCAGACGGCAAGATGACCGGTACCATCAAGCAGGATGCAGAAGGTATGGCAGATGCAATCGCATTCCTTTCCGGCAACGTTGCAACAGGCAAGGACGTTATGGACGGAACCGATTCCTACAATATTTCTGCGAACGTATCCAACAAGATCTACATTCCGTACGGCGTATACACAGGAGAAGAGTAAAATTCAGTTCGGAAAAGGCTGTGCAGGACCAGAGCGCGGCGTGACCCGATTGGAGAATAAAAAGGAGGCGTTCGTTTTGTACGGACGCCTTTCTAGTATCATAAGGAGGCTCCGCTGCAGGTGAGAGGATGCCTTATGATCCTGCAAGTAGTGAAAGTGGATTGCGAATGATTTAAAGATTGGAGGGAAGAGTATGGAGCAAGAAGTTCTTCTGCAGATGACCGACATCTGTAAGGAATTTCCAGGCGTAAAGGCTCTGGATCATGTTTCTCTGACCGTGAAAAGGGGCACCGTCCATGCGCTGATGGGAGAGAACGGAGCCGGAAAATCGACGCTGATGAAGTGCCTGTTTGGCATGTACGCGAAAAACAGCGGGCAGATTTTCCTTGAGGGAAAAGAGGTAAATTTCAAAAGCTCCAAGGAAGCGCTGGAAAACGGCGTTGCCATGGTGCATCAGGAGCTCAATCAGGCTCTGAAACGAAACGTTATGGACAATATCTGGCTCGGACGTTATCCGAAGATAGCCGGAGTGATGGTAAACGAGAAAAAAATCTATCAGGATACGAAGGCCGTATTTCAGAAACTCGGCATCGATGTGGACCCGAAACGGATCATGAGCACGATGCCGGTATCGCAGCGCCAGATGGTAGAGATTGCAAAGGCGGTATCGTACAATTCAAAGGTAATCGTATTTGACGAGCCGACCTCCTCCCTGACGGAAAAAGAGGTAGAGCATCTCTTCCAGATCATCAACATGCTGCGTGACCGCGGCTGCGGTATCATCTATATTTCACATAAAATGGCGGAGATTCTGCGGATTTCCGATGAGATCACGATCATGCGCGATGGCACGCACGTGGCGACGAAGCCTGCAAAAGACCTGACAATGGATGAGATCATCCGTCTGATGGTTGGCCGTGAACTGACAAACCAGTTCCCGCCAAAGACGAACAAACCGGGCGAGATCGCACTCGAGGTCGAGCACCTGACGGGACAGTATTCACTGTTAAACGATGTCTCCTTCAAGGTGCGCCGCGGCGAGATTGTGGGACTTGCCGGACTGGACGGAAGCGGCCGTACCGAGACACTGGAAAATATTTTCGGAATCGCAACGCGCAAATCTGGAATGATTAAGCTGGACGGCAAGGTGATGAAGAACCGTAATTCCAGAGAATCGATCAAAAACGGTTTTGCGATGCTGACGGAGGAGCGGCGTGCGACCGGCATTTTCGGTATTTTGAACATCCGCGAAAATACGGTCCTCAGCAGTCTGAAAAAGCATAAAAAGTTCGGGCTGCTCAGCAACAAGTCGATGAAAAAGGACACACAGTGGTCGATCGATGCGATGCGCATCAAGACGCCGACGCAGGAGACGAAGATCCGGGCGCTTTCCGGCGGAAATCAGCAGAAGGTAATCCTTGGACGCTGGCTTTTAACCGAGCCGGAGGTGCTGCTGCTCGACGAGCCGACACGAGGCATTGACGTCGGAGCGAAGTACGAGATCTACCAGCTGATTATCGATCTGGCCAATCAGGGCAAGATCGTTTTGGTGGTATCCTCCGAGATGCCGGAGCTGCTTGGCATCTGTGACCGGATTCTGGTCATGTCCGGAGGAAGACTTTCCGGTGAGGTAAACGCAAAAGAGACAACGCAGGAAGAGATTATGACTTACGCTGCGAAATACGTATAAGGGGGCGGCATCCGATGAAAATAAGCGCAGTAGAAAATGTAAAAATGCGGTATGCGGAATATAAAAAGCTCGACAGCCGGGACAAGAAAACGTTCTGGAAGGAAGGGCTGATCAACAACGCACTGTATATTCTTTTGTTCGTGG
Organism: Lachnospiraceae bacterium; assembly: GCA_029225065.1. GTDB lineage: Bacteria > Bacillota > Clostridia > Lachnospirales > Lachnospiraceae > Choladousia. The sequence continues at coordinate 26,297 of JAQXVT010000070.1, forward strand.
CAATCATTTACACGTACATGCAGAACAAGAGATTCCTGACAACCAACTCGATCATCAACATTCTGTCCCTGTCGGCGGCAAACATCCCGATCGCCTGTGGTATCGCGGGCTGTATTGTACTGACCGGTACGGACCTTTCGGCGGGTCGTGTCGTTGGTCTGACAGCATGTATCTCGGCATCGCTTTTGCAGGCGGTCGACTACGGCAACAAGATGTTCCCGAGTCTTCCGGTTATGCCAATCCCGGTCGTTATTCTGCTCGTTATTTTAGTGGGCGGCATTGTTGGATTTGTCAATGGATTTTTCGTGGCGAAATTCAGCCTGCATCCGTTTATCGTTACCCTGGCAACGCAGCTGATCGTATACGGTGTACTGTTGATCTACATTATGTTGAACGGCAACAACGGCCAGCCGCTTTCCGGTCTTGACCAGTCGTTCAAGGATTTCGTAACAGGAAGCTATGTTTCATTTAAAGGGGTTCCGATTCCGAACTATGTGTGGTATGCTATTGTCATCATCATTTTCATGTGGTTCGTATGGAACAAGACGACATTCGGTAAAAATATGTTTGCAGTAGGCTCCAGCCCGGAGGCAGCAAACGTATCCGGTGTCAACGTTATGAAGACAACAATCCTCGTACATACGCTGGCGGGCTGCATGTACGGAATCACCGGTTTCATTGAGTCCGCGCGTATCGGTTCCAACACCGCAGCGACCGGACTGAACTATGAGTGCGACGCGATCGCAGCGTGCGTTATCGGCGGCGTATCGTTCGTCGGCGGTACCGGAAAGATCAGCGGAATCGTGCTCGGCGTAGTACTTCTGCGAATCATCTTCGTAGCGCTGAACTTCCTGTCGATCAACCAGAACTACCAGTACATCATCAAGGGTCTGATCATCCTGGTGGCATGCTCGATCGATATGAGAAAATACCTGGTAAGAAAGTAAAAAAGTGGGGCGGATTCCTTATGAGCTGCCCGATTACCGGAAAATGAATGAGAATCTGCAGGGGAGGGAAATCCGCTGCAGATTCTGTGGTTGTGAGAAAAGAAAGAATGCTGTGAGTGAAAAATGGTTATTGTTCAGAGCGAACCGTAAAAAATTGCGAATATCCGCATTGACAGGTGGACTTAAAAATGCAAGCATTTGACGTTCACTTTAGAAAATTTCGTCTGGTTCTGAACAGTAACAAAAAAATGTAAATAATATGAAGAATACAGGGGAGCAGATGAGAAATTAGAGAGAAAAGGGGACAGTATGGCAGGAACGGAAAAGGAAACAAAAAAAACGCCGCAGGAGGCGGCAGCAGGAAAGCGCTGGTTCGGGCGGGGAATCTACGGAAGCAAGGATGTGCCGATCCGGCTTCTGGACGGATTTATCGCACTGGCGGTGGTGACGATTCTCGTACTGACCTTCCTGTTTGCGCAGAGCGGCGGCTACGATATCACATTTGATTCCTGCGGCGGCAGTGAGGTTGCGGCGCAGAAGCTCCGCCACGGCACGCAGGTCGCTGTGCCGGAAACACCGACAAAGCCGGGCTATACGTTTGAGGGCTGGTATACATCGCCGGAGGAGGACGGCACAGCCTGGGAGTTTGAAAGTAATGTGGTGGAAAATACGATGACACTGTACGCACGCTGGGCACCGGCGCAGATCACAGTCAAATTTGATTTGGACGGAGGCACTGTGGATGGAAAAGAGTCAGCGGAAGATAAGATTGTCACGTATGGAGAGACATACGGATCGCTCCCGACACCGGAAAAAGAGGGATTTCGTTTTGACGGCTGGATTTACAGCGGAGAGGTGATTACGGAGGATACCATTGTGACGATGACGGGCGAGCATGTGCTGACGGCAAGATGGGCGTAGCGGGCTGCGTCAACCGAATGAAGGAAAAATATGCCGCAAAGTATCTCATAAGGTGGGACCCGCTTGCGGGAGGATTCCTTATGAGCCTGTTAGATTGTGGGAATGATTTTTCAAACACGCTTTCAGAGAAGATCAGGACGAAAACGGTTGGCGGGAAAAGAGGCCAGACAGTAAAAAATAAAAGAAAGTAAGGAAGGAAAAGATATGGGAAGAGAACGGGCAAGATTCAGTTTGTACATGATTGTAGGCGGTTACCTGATTTATCTGGCATATCAGATGTATCAGAATCCGGATGCGAATCCGCGGCCGATGGTCATCAATGTGTTTATGGTTCTGTTTCTGGTGATCGGGATCGGGCTTCTGATTTTTGGTGGCTGGCTGCTGTACCAGAATGTGAAGCATCCGCAGGTGGATAACACCGCGGAAGAAGAGCAGGAAGAATCGGCCGGAGAGGGAGCCGAAAGCGAGGAGAACGAAACGGAGCATGGGACAGAAGATGCACAGAAAGCAGATGAACATAAGTGAGAAAAAAAGTCAATTATAACGTAAGAAAAAAACGCCGCATTTTTGGAAAAGTGCTATAATACAGACGAAGTTAGAAAATTCAAACCAAAGTGAGGCGGCAATGATGGGCAGATACTATCGTTTATCAAAGGAGATTACAGAAGCGGAAGCAGACGAGATCTTAAGAGAGCTGAGGGAAAAGGAAGACCTGAAAAGTGTGGAGCTTAGCGAAGACCGTAAGATGATGAAGGTTGAGACAAAGGATGGCGAGTATGCCAGTGTGATGGGAGCGGCGGTCAATATCTGCAGCCGGATTGCACGCGGATGCGAGCTTTCATTTGAAGGATTCGCATACTAACCGAGTCAGGCAAGCAGCGGAGCGAATCTGGAATATCTGCTATAATACGAGTCAGGTAAGCTGTCTGGCCCGCGATGATTGGAAGAATAAGCAGCGTGCGAGAACTTGCATGATAAGTAAGAACGATTGCATGGATCTGCTTTGATGGAATGAAACAGAGAGGAAAACAGAAATTATGACACAGATCACGGTAGGCGTAGATGGAATGCAGTGCGGCATGTGCGAGGCACACATCAATGAAGCAGTCCGCGGCGCTTTTAAAGTAAAGAAAGTAACGTCATCACACAGCAAGGGAGAGACCGTAATCCTCTCAGAGACACCGATTGATGAGAACAAGCTGCGCGAGGCGATCACAAAGACCGGCTATACGGTGACAGGAATTAAGCAGGAGCCGTATGAGAAGAAAGGACTTTTTTCCTTCCTCCACAAATAAACACAAATAAATATGTAACTAAAACAGGCAGATATGTTTTTATGTGTCCCCGAAAGGATCATAAAAACATATCTGCCTGTTTATTTTCAGTGCGCCTGAATCGAATTCAGGAAATCCTGCGCGCGCTTTGTCTTCGGGTGGGTGAAGAATTCCTCTGGTGTGTTTTCCTCCAGGATGCTTCCTCCGTCCATGAAGATGATACGGTCAGCGACGCGTCTGGCGAAATTCATCTCGTGTGTGACGACAACCATGGTCATGCCGTCCTTTGCAAGTGCGGTCATGACGTCGAGTACCTCGCCGATCATCTCCGGGTCGAGGGCACTGGTCGGCTCGTCAAAGAGGATTGCCTTCGGATGCATTGCAAGGGCGCGGGCAATTGCGACACGCTGCTGCTGCCCGCCAGAGAGCTGTGCCGGTACCTTTGCGGCCTGGCTGTCCACGCCGACGCGTTTCAGAAGTTCCATTGCTTCCGCGCGGGCTTCCTTTTTGGATTTGCCAAGGACGTCAATCGGTGCGATCGTGACATTGTCGAGAATCGTTTTGTGGGCGAAGAGGTTGAAGGACTGGAAGACCATGCCAACCTGCGAGCGAAGCTCGGCGAGCTTTTTCCCTTCCTCCGGGAGTGCGGTTCCGTCAATGCGGATCTCACCGGAGTCAATCGTTTCCAGACGGTTGATGGTACGGCACAGGGTTGATTTTCCGGAGCCGGACGGACCGATGATTACGACAACTTCACCTTTTTTAACAGAGAGGCTGATGTCTTTTAAGACATGCAGCTGACCGAAATGTTTGTCAACGTGAGACAGCTCAATGATCGGAGGAGCTGTGTTCGTTTCAGAAGAATTCATAGAGTACCTCCTTTATTAGAACAAATGGCCTGCAGATACGGGAGATGCAAAAGGCGGGCCAACTTTGTGGGATACAGAAAACATTTTTGATACACGCCCTGACAGGAAGAAAGTGCTAACGCGTCCGCCTTGCCACTGCGACCGATATCTTATTTAGAATGTAGTTGATCAGAATGTAGATCACGGCGGTCACCAGATAAACGGAGAGCAGTGCGTCATAATTGCTGATCAGGACACGCGCGTTCTGCATAAGATCCGAGTAGTTGACGATGTAAGCAAACGTCGTGTCTTTCAGTACGATGACAAGCTCTGAGATCAGTGCAGGGACGACAAAACGCAGTGCCTGCGGGAAGACGATCTTGAAGAAAACGCTGCTGCGCCGCATACCGAGGGAAAGTGCCGCTTCTGTCTGGCCCTTTGGCACGGCGTTGACACCGGAGCGGAGCACTTCCGCGACGACACCGCAAGCGGAAATCGCAACAGGCGCGGCAACCTTCCAAAGTGCCGGAAGCCGGATTCCAAACTGCGGAACGACAAGCAGGAAGAAATAAATAAAAAGAAGCGTCGGGACACCGCGGCTGAACTCGATCAGTACGGTGCACAGTGCACGGAGCACTTTAAAGGAACTGATGCGGCCCATCATGAGCAGCAGTCCGACAAAGAAGGTGATGACACCGGCTGTAAGTGCGGCAGTCATCGTACCGGCAAGGCCGTATCCGAGAAAACGCCATGTTGTATAGCGCGTGAAGATCGACCAGTATCTGGCATCGAGCTGCCCGTTTTCCGCAAAGCGGCGGATGACGGCAATCACAAGCGCGGCAAGAGCCAGGATGGAAATCACGGTGGCGACGGCAATTCGTTTGCGGGCCTTTGGGCCGGGTGCTTCATACAATGCATCGCGAATTGTTGGTTGTTTTTGTTTCATCGCAGAATCCTCACTTTCCGGTCAATTCTGGCGCCGATCTGTCCGATGACGACAGCGGTTGCACAGTACAGTACGGCGGAAATCAGAAAGGCAGTGACACCGCCGACTGCGTGCGTGTTGATGTGTGATACAAGGCCGGTCAGATCCATCGGATTCATCGGTACCTGGGATGCGAGCGCAGTTGTCAGCATGGTGGCAACCAGCAGATTCGTCAGGGAAAGCACGCTGGAGCGCAGCGCCTGCGGAATCACGACGTTTTTCATGATCTTGGAAAAGGACATGCCGAGCGCGCGGGCGGCCTCAATCTGCCCCGGTGCGATTGTGTTCATGCCGGCCATCAGGTATTCCGAGCAGAATGCGGACGGAATCAGCGAGGTCGCAATCAACACACATGTATAATAGGAAAGAATGACGTTCAGATAGGGGAGGGCGTAGACCAACAGGATCAGAAGCGCCGCGCCCGGAATGTTTCGGAAAATCTGAACGTAAAAATCGCCGAACAGCTGAAGCGGTCGGATCGGGCAGACACGGATGACCGTGATGATGATGCCGATCAGAAATGCAAGGGCAAAAGAAAATACGGTCAGCTTCCAGGTCGTCAGAAGCGCCTGCAGGTATTTGTCCCCGTACTGAGTGAGCAGTGCAGAAATATCCATAGAGTTCCTCCTTTCAAAAAAAGAGCTTTCAGGAGAAATCCCGAAAGCTCTTGCTGTAATCTTTCAATCGGTCAGTCGATTATTCTTCGATTGCCGGAGCATCCGGTACTGTCTCAATACCGGTGCGGTCGCCGAGGCTGATCTTCCACAGATCTGCCCATGTACCGTCTTCCTCGATCTTCTTCAGGAAATCATTTACAAATATAACACCATCAGAGTCAAGAGGCAAGCCAATACCGTAATTATCTTCCGGTCCGAATACATCTCCGGCGATCTCATAAGCGCCCGGATTCTTTACGATTGCATTCAGAAGAAGTGTATAGTCTGTGACGTAAGCGTCAACACGGCCCTGCTCCAGGGCGGTACGTGCTTCCTGGTCGTTTGCGAATTCCTGTACGGTAGCTTCCGGTGCATACTCAGCAAGAATGTCAGGACCGGTGGAACCGGACTGGGTAGCAACGGTCTTGCCGGCAAGATCGTCAACGCCTGTGATATCGCTGTTGCCTGCCTTTACAAGGACAGCCTGCTGGGAAGTGTAGTACGGACCTGCGAAGGAAATGACTTCCTTGCGGGCATCTGTGATGGAGTAGGTAGCAAATACAGCGTCAACCTGTCCGCTCTGCAGAACAGACTCACGTGTGCTGGAATCTACCTGAGTTACTTCATATTTAGAAGAATCGCCAAGGATGTAACCTGCGAGCAGCTGATACAGACCTGCGTCGAAGCCGCGGATGCTGTTGTCTGTCTCATCAAGCTGGCTGAACAGGAAAGAGGTGCGGGTACCGCCGACACGGAGTACGCCTGCTTCCTTTACAGCGGATGCCCAGCTGTTTGCCTCGATCGTAGCGTCGTCTGCGACCGGGCCTGAAGAGATGAGCGCGTCGAATGCTTCAGCATCGATTGCGGCTGCCTGCGGCTCCTCTGCCATTGCTGCTGCGGAGAGTCCAACTACCATAGCTGCACTCAGAAGAAGACCGGTTACTTTTTTCATCAGATTTAAGCGTTTCATAATAGTCCTCCCTTTTCAAAAAAAGATGTTTTTATAGTACTCTACATTTCCTATTGTGTCAATAGGGAATATGAAAAAATAATAAGTTTACCTGTCGGGAAAGAGAAAAATAAAATAAAAAAATTAGAAGAAAGGGTTGACAAATCAGGAATGTAGGCTATAATAAAAACAAACATATGAATAAATGCTCATATGATAAAAAGATTAAACATGGATCAGCAAAATGCAGTCCTGCATGATAAGAAGCTGTTCCGCGGACCGGAAATTGAACCAGGTCAGGCAGGAAAAAGGTTTCAATTGTAAATATCTGCGCTGACATCTGAATCTGGATTCTCCGGTCCAGATAAAACACTATAATATTATAGAAGAGAAAGGAAAAATAATCATGAAAAAGACTTACAAAATCGAAGTAGACTGCGCAAACTGTGCAAACAAAATGGAAGAGGCTGCAAAGAACACCGCTGGTGTAAAGGATGCAACCGTAAACTTCATGACACTGAAGATGATCGTTGAGTTCGAGGATGGACAGGATCCGAAGACCGTTATGAAAGACGTTCTGAAGAACTGCAAGAAGGTGGAAGACGATTGCGAAATCTATCTGTAAAGATAACATTTCAGGCGAAGCGCGCAGCGAACTGACCTTTGTCATCCGGTTGACCGTGCCTGTTTTGGCAGATGCTGAAAAGACAGATTCCGTATGGTATTCATGAAATAGAAATATCAGATCAGCATCCATAAATCAGGTAAAGCTGATAGGAAGCATTGTATCAGACAAAATTGCCCCGGGCAGATTCTTTCCGTGTGAATTCGGATAGGAAGAGCCCGGGGTTTATCAGACAGAGAGCAGGCGCGAAAGCGTGGCGAATGACCAGGTGGGGAGCAGGCACATATGCGTAAGGAAAAGCCGATGATCCGCCGGGCTTTGGAACTCGCTGTAGGACGGGAGGAGAAAAATTATGAACAAGAAGCAGAAAAAAATGCTGATTCGTATCATTGTAGCGGCAGTGCTGATCGTTGTGCTGTCCCTGCTTCCAGTGGAAGGCTGGCTGCAGTTTGCATTGTTTATGGTTCCGTATCTGGTAATCGGATACGATATTCTGAAAAAAGCATGGAAGGGTATCTGCAATAAACAGGTATTTGACGAAAACTTTCTGATGACGGTCGCAACGGTCGGTGCGATTCTGCTTGGAGATTACAAGGAAGGCGTAGCCGTTATGCTGTTTTATCAGATCGGTGAGCTGTTCCAGAGCTATGCAGTCGGAAAGAGCAGAAGAAATATCAGCGACCTGATGGATATCCGCCCGGATTACGCGAATGTAGAGCGTGACGGAAAGCTGGAGCAGGTGGATCCGGATGAGGTCGAGATCGGAACAACAATCGTCGTACAGCCGGGTGAAAAAGTGCCGATCGACGGTATTGTTATAGAAGGAAAATCTTCTCTGAACACGAGTGCACTGACCGGTGAGAGTCTTCCGCGTGACGTTTCCGAGGGAGAGGAAATCATCAGCGGCTGCATCAACCTGACAGGTGTGCTTCGCATCCGCACCACAAAGGAATTCGGCGAATCTACGGTAGCGAAGGTTCTGGAGCTTGTGGAAAATTCCAGTTCCCGCAAGTCTCGTTCCGAGAACTTTATCTCAAAATTTGCACGCGTTTACACACCGGCAGTCTGCTACGGCGCTCTGGCACTGGCGATTCTTCCGCCGCTTGTCCGGATGTTCTTTATGGGACTTTCCCCGGAATGGGCAGACTGGATTTACCGTGCCCTGACATTCCTTGTAATCAGCTGCCCGTGTGCGCTGGTCATCAGTATCCCGCTCAGCTTCTTTGCCGGAATCGGCGGAGCAAGCAAGGAAGGCGTACTGGTAAAGGGTTCAAATTATCTGGAAACACTTTCCCAGGCAAAATATGTGGTATTTGACAAGACCGGAACCATGACACAGGGTGTGTTTGAGGTAAGCGGTGTACATCATTCCAATATGGAAGATGAAAAACTGATCGAGTATGCGGTACTGGCAGAGAGTGCTTCCTCCCATCCGATCAGCAAGAGCCTTCAGAAGGCCTATGGAAAAGAAATTGACCGCAGCAGAGTCTCTGACATTGAGGAGATCAGCGGAAACGGTGTGACCGCAGTTGTGGACGGCGTAAAGGTTGCGGCAGGAAATGGCAAGCTGATGAAGCGCCTTGGCATTGAATATCGTGAATGCCACCATGTTGGAACGGTTGTGCATATTGCAATCAATGGCGAGTACGCAGGCCATATCCTGATTTCGGATAAGATAAAACCGCATGCAAAAGAGGCAATTCGTGATCTGAAGCATGCAGGAATCAAGAAGACCATCATGCTGACCGGCGATATGAAGAAGGTAGCCGATCAGGTAGCACAGGAGCTTGGTATCGACGAAGTGCACAGCGAGCTGCTTCCGGCGGACAAGGTAACGCAGGTAGAGCGTCTGCTTAGTGAAAAGCATGAAAATGAAAAGCTTGCATTTGTCGGCGACGGAATCAACGATGCACCGGTACTGTCCCGTGCGGATATCGGTATCGCGATGGGCGCGATGGGATCAGATGCAGCGATTGAAGCGGCAGATGTCGTGCTGATGGATGATGATCCTCAGAAAATTGCAAAGGCAATCAAGATTTCCAGAAAATGTATCCGTATTGTTTACGAGAATATTTACTTTGCAATCGGAATCAAACTGATCTGCCTGGCGCTCGGTGCGCTCGGTATTGCAAACATGTGGATGGCGATTTTTGCGGACGTCGGAGTTATGATTATTGCGGTGCTCAATGCGATCCGCGCGCTGTTTGTGAAGAATCTGTAATTGGTTATTGTTCATGAGCAGGTAGTGAACACGGATTGCGAATGTCCTCTTTACAGTGAAATCTGAACAGCAACTGTAACAGATGGCAGGAGGCAGAAACATACAGGGCATCTGTGCCTGATGAAAGGGATACAGCCGGGGAGGCAAAAGCTTACCCGGCTGTAAACAGATGGAGCGGATTGAGATTACAGGCAGCGAAACGGATTGCGAATGTCTGCTTTGATGTTGACAGGAACAGGTTTCTGGTATAACGGGTACGGTGATGCCGTGCGGCAATGGTGTGAAAAGCCATTGGGTACGCCGTACAGAGGGAAAATCCTGACAGAAGGATCTTTATAATATAAGAGGAGGTAGATCAGGATGACAGAAAAAGAAATAACAAAAAAAGAAATGACAGAAAATGAGAAAGAGCAGGAATGCTGTGAGGAATGTGAAGTGCATGAAAATCTTCTGGAAATTGTAAACCGTACGATGCCGGAGGAGACGGAATTGTATGATCTGGCGGAATTGTTTAAAATATTCGGGGATTCTACGCGGATTCGCATCCTCTTTGTATTGTTTGAATCAGAGGTGTGTGTCTGTGACCTTGCAGCGGTTCTCAATATGACACAGTCAGCGATCTCGCACCAGCTGCGCATTCTCAAGCAGAGTCGTCTGGTCAAGAGCCGCAGAGAGGGCAAGTCCGTGTTCTATTCCCTGGCGGATGAGCATGTGCGCGCGATTATTGCGCAGGGACAGGAGCACATTGAGGAAGACTGAGGTGTCTGGCGCTTTAATCGAGATAAGCAAGTCCCCGCTTACTGTTTATAGTTCTTTGCAACTGAAACAGCAGGTGGGGACTTTTGCCTGGTTCGGGTCAAATTCGACGTGACACTTCTGAAGTAACAATACCGACCACCGCGCCGGTCGCGACTCCGGCGATCAGCAGCGCGGGCGCATAATAGATCAGCGAAAGACTTTCGACGACTATCATAGCAGCAATCAGCTGTCCGATGTTGTGAAAGACGCCGCCGAGAATGCTGAGCATCACCGGTGAGATGGTGGTCTTTTTCTGGAAGAAAGCCATGGCACACAGGCTGAGCGCGGCGCCTGCGAAGCTGTAGACAATTCCAAAGAGATTTCCAAACAGAAAACCAATGATTAAAATGCGGGCTGCCGATACTACGGCAGCCTCTTTCCATGTGTATCGAAGCAAAAGAAAGAGGACGGCGAGATTGGCAAGACCGAGCTTAATGCCGGGAACACCCGGAAAGACGGGCAGCAGTGATTCGATATATCCAAAGATCGAAGCAAGCGCGGTGAAAAGACCGAGCCGGGCAAGCTTATGAGTGTCAAGTGTCATAATAAGAAAATCCTCTCTGAAAAGTAATGAAATGAATTTGCCTGCAGCTGTTGCAAAACAAGAATCAGACCATATAATTACAGACTCTATCAAGTGCATGGATTCAGTGTAACAGTTGGAGCAGAAAGGTGTCAAGTGCAGATGAACTACAGGAAAGTCCCTGAAATGAAGAGAGAACAGACTGGCTGAATGCGAAGAACAGGAAAGATAGCTGCATGTGTGCTGATGCAGGAAAAATAACCAGCTATAGGAGATCCCGAATACCAGCCGTTTCTTCGTGCGTTGACACATCTTTTTCTCTGTGGTACTATTTTCTAAATTAATTCTACAAAACTGATAGGAATAATAGAGACAAAGATAAAGAGGCAGAAGAAAAGGAGAAAAATTATGGCTTATCATTTTGAAACACGATGTATTCACGGTGACCGATGTTTGGATAAGAACCATCCGTACGGTGCCGTTTCCACTCCGATTTTCCAGACAGCAACCTTTATTCATCCGGGTCCCGGACAGTCGACCGGCTATGATTATACGCGCGTGAACAATCCGACGAGAGATGAGCTTGAAAAGACCGTTTCCTCGCTGGAGCATGCGTATGATACGATGACCTGTACGAACGGGATGGCGGCAATTGGGCTGTGTCTGGAATTTTTCTTTCCGGGCGATCATATTATCTGTACGGAGGACCTCTACGGCGGCTCTGTGCGCATGTTTGACAATGCGAAAAAGCAGAGAGGGCTGAGCTTTACCTACGTCGATACCGCGGATGAAGCACTTGTAGAGCAGCAGATTACGGAGCATACAAAGGCAATCTACGTCGAGACGCCGAGCAATCCGACGATGCGCGTCACCGACCTGCGGGCAATGCGCCGTCTGGCAGACCGCTACGGGCTGTATCTGATCGTGGACAATACGTTTCTGACACCGTATCTGCAAAAGCCGATCGACCTCGGCGCAGATATGGTCATCCACAGCGGCACAAAGTATCTGGGCGGACATAACGATACGCTGGCCGGTTTTCTGTGCGTGAAGACGCCGGAGCTCTCCGAGACGGCACGTTTTTACTTTAAGACGAACGGCTGCTGCCTTTCTCCGTTTGACAGCTTTCTGATCCTGCGCGGCATCAAGACGCTGCCGGTACGGATGGATCGCCAGCAGAGCAACGCGCAGAAAATCGCGCAGTGGCTGAAGGAGCAGAAAAACGTGGAGCAGGTGTATTATACGGGACTTCCGGAGCATCCGGGCTATGAGGTAAACAAAGCGCAGGCAAAGGGACCAGGCGCGATGATCTCCTTCCGGGTGAAAGATGCGGCTGCTGCAAAGCGCGCGCTTGAAAAAGTGCAGTTAATTTCGTTTGCGGAGAGCCTTGGCGGTGTGGAGACACTGCTGACCTACCCGACGCTGCAGACACACGGTGATGTGCCGGCCGAAGTAAAAGAACGGCTTGGCATTACGGATGATTTCCTGCGGCTGTCGGTCGGCATCGAGGATGTGGACGATCTGATCGCGGATCTGGCACAGGCGCTTGAATAAAAAATGTGCTGATCAATCAGTTGGCATGCGCATAGAAAAAGTGTGGGTAAACACTTGTAAAGATCTCTGGGTAATGCAAAACATTGCCAGAAAGAAACGAACTCCGGAGGAAAAAACGACATGAAATACGATTTTGACACAGTCATCGACCGGCGCGGCACCAAAAGCCTGAAATATGATTTTGCAAAGGAACGTGGAAGGGATGAGAATATTTTACCGCTTTGGGTGGCGGATATGGATTTTCGGACCGTTCCGGAGGTATCAAAGCGCCTTGCGGAGGCTGCGCTTCACGGAATTTATGGCTACAGTGAGGCGAAAGAGGATTATTTTGAAGCGATCCGCAGATGGTATGAGCACCATTTTGGATGGAATCCGAAAGCCAGCTGGCTGATTAAGACGCCAGGCGTGGTGTTTGCCATCGCAGCGGCAGTCCGGGCATTCACGAAGCCGGGGGAGGGCGTGCTGATTCAGCAGCCGGTCTATTATCCATTCAGTGAGGCGATCACGGACAATGGGCGCGTGCTGGTCAACAGTCCGCTGAAGCTGAAAGACGGTCATTATGAGGTGGATTTTGAGGATTTCGAGCAAAAGATCGTGGAGCAGAAGGTAAAACTGTTTCTGCTGTGCAGCCCGCACAACCCGGTGGGGCGCGTCTGGAAGGAAGCAGAGCTGCGCCGGATGGGAGATATCTGCCTGACACACGGCGTAAAGATTGTCAGCGATGAGATCCACGGTGATTTTACGTATCCGGGGCACCATCAGATTGTGTTTGCATCTCTTGGGGAGTCGTATGCGGAGAATTCCGTGATCTGTACAGCTCCGAGCAAGACGTTCAATCTGGCGGGTCTTCAGGTATCCAACATTTTTATTCCGAATCCGCAGCTGCGCAGGCAGTTTAAAAAAGCCGTCGACGCGGCAGGCTACAGTCAGCTGAACCTGATGGGACTGGTCGGCTGTCAGGCTGCCTATGAGACGGGGGAGGAGTGGCTGAAGCAGCTGAAAGAATACCTGCAGGGAAATCTTAATTTTGTGCGCAGCTATCTGCAGACAGAGCTGCCGCAGATCCATCTGATCGAGCCGGAGGGCACGTATCTTTTGTGGCTTGATTTCCGGGCGCTCGGACTGACAGAAGCACAGCGTGTGGATTTGATCGAGAAAAAAGCGCGTCTGTGGGTTGACAGCGGCGCAATGTTCGGCGTGGACGGCGAGGGATTTGAGCGCATCAACATTGCCTGCCCGCGTACAACGCTGAAACAGGCACTGGATCAGTTGAGAGATGCCGTGAACGCGCAGATGGGTCGATAGACAGCAGAAAACGGTGGTTTTCCGCTGTACTGCGATAAAATTATTGAGAAATGATTCTCAATAATCATCTTGACAGATAACAGAAGTTAGTATATATTAATCATAGTTAGTGAGAACTACTAACGAAAGCTGAAAATACAGGCAGGAAAGCATCGGGCAAAGTGACACAGAATGTCGTCTGAAAGGCAGTCCTGACAAAAAAGAAAGCAGTAGAAAACATCAGAAGAGATGGGATGCTGTAAAACCAGAAAATACGGTCCGACCGGGCGTTTTGCATCATCCCTGTTTTTGTAAATGAGAGTTAGCAACAACTAACTAAAGACAGTTATAGTAAAACCAAAACGCAGAAATGGTGAAAGAATAGAGAAAGTATGGCTGCGGAAAATTGGAACGCAGGAATTTACAGAGTTTCACACAGCTGCGCGGAGGACATCAGGAATGGAGGTAACGTATGAGCGTTGTGATTATCGGTGGAAATGAGAGAATGGTATGTCAGTATGCGGACATCTGCAAGTGTTATGGGTGCAAGGCAAAGGTGTTCGCCAAGGAGAACGGACCAATCCGCAAAAAGATCGGATGCCCGGATCTGCTGATTCTGTTTACCAACACGGTTTCTCACAAGATGGTGATCGCGGCGTCCCAGGAAGCAAAGCGCAGCAACATTCCGGTGGCAAGAGTCCATGCAAGCAGCGCAGCAGCACTGAAGAATGTGCTGGAGGAATACTGCGCATAATGCGCAAGAGGGCAATCAATTTGCTTCACAAATTGGTTGCAAAGCATACAATGGCCGGAGAACGGCTACACTGTTACTGTTCAGACCGAAAGACTGGCTTTGAACAGTGAGAAAAGAAAATGCAGAAAAAGGAGCCGTTATGCTGGAAGAATATCTGATTGGAAACTGTTCGCCGACGCTTGCGTCACTGAAAACAGCAAACCTGTTCAGTATGCCATATGAATCAGAAGAAGAGCTTCTGAGTCAGATCGCATACTGGAACGAGGAGATGAAAGAAAAAGGAATCAGTGTCGTGCTGCTTAGAAAGCACGACACGAAGGCACTGGTTTACGTATGCCGCAAGGCGCGCCTGGAGGAGAATCTGAAAAAGCCGGGTGTGGCAGAGTTCCTTTTGGGATATGGTTATCAGACTACCGAGGTGGAAACAGCGCTGTCACATTTAAAGGAGCGGCTGGCCGGACAGGACGGATTTCCGCATGAGATCGGAATTTTCCTGGATTATCCGCTTGGTGATGTGATTGGTTTTATTGAAAATGCAGGACACAATTTCAAATGCTCCGGCTGCTGGAAGGTGTACTGCAACGAGTGCGAGGCAGTGAAGCTGTTCGCGAGATATAAAAAATGCCGGGACGTGTATCTGCGTCTTTGGCATCAGGGAAGGAGCGTTCTGCAGCTCACGGTAGCTGCATAACCATGTGATGCAAAACATCACGATATATAGAAAATAAGAAAGAAGGACAAAACAATGAGCAAAGTAGCAGTAGTTTACTGGAGCAGTACAGGCAATACAGAGGCAATGGCAAATGAAGTTGCCGAGGGAGCAAAGGCAGCAGGCGCAGAGGTTTCTGTGATGACTCCGGATGATTTCTCCGCAGACAAGATGGATGAGTTTGATGCGATCGCATTTGGCTGTCCGGCAATGGGAGCAGAAGAGCTGGAAGAGACCGAGTTTGAGCCGATGTTCAGCGCCTGCACCGCAAAGCTTAGCGGCAAGAAGATCGCACTGTTCGGTTCTTATGGCTGGGGAGACGGCGAGTGGATGCGTACATGGGAAGAGAACTGCAAGAACGAGGGCGCAGTGCTCACACATGAGAGCGTTATCTGCCAGGAAGAGCCGGATGACGATGCAAAGGCAGCATGCCAGGAGCTTGGAAAGTCTCTCGCATAAAGAAGAACAGCCCCGGGTGATGCTCCAAAAGACCAGAAGGAGCTTCAAAAGAGACAGTACATCAGAAAAAAAGTTCAGAAAGAAAAGCAAAACGACATTTCAGGCGGGCTGTCTGGTTCGCCTGAATCTTGCTGTCCTCTTATTGAGAAAAATTTTCAAAAAAACTTATTGACATCTAATGTAAATTAGCATACACTAACGAGGAATTGAAAAAACAAATCAATAAGAAAAAGGAGGACATGATGATGCCGCTCACAATGGCGAATGCTGGTGAAGAAAATATCATCAAAAGGGTAGGCGGGAAGGAAGAAACCCGCAGATTCCTGGAGAATCTCGGTTTTGTAGTAGGGGCTGCGGTTACTGTGATTTCACAGGTTGAAGGCAACATAATCGTGAATATCAAGGACTCCAGAGTCGCGATCGGAAAAGATATGGCGAACAAAATCATGGTGTAAGCTGCCGCAGATTCTGGTTTATGCGGATGGTACAGCCAAAAAGAAAAAGGAAAGAAGGAGAGAGACATGAAGACATTGAGAGAAGTTGCGTGTGGGCAGACTGTCACAGTCAAGAGACTGCATGGCGAAGGTCCGGTTAAGAGACGTATCATGGATATGGGTATTACCAAGGGCGTTCCGGTGTTCGTAAGAAAAGTAGCACCGCTCGGCGATCCGGTAGAAGTTACCGTAAGAGGATATGAGCTGTCTTTGAGAAAAGCAGACGCTGAAATGATTGAGGTAGAGTAAATTTTTTTTGCCTGGTAGTTAGTAAATGCTAATAAAAGCAAGTTAAAAGCTACCTGCGGAAGTGGAGAACAATTCCTGTTCTACAAGGCAAATAAAAGTAAGCGTACATATCTCGTGAAAAAGTTTAAGAAAAGAGGGAAATGAAAAATGGCTATCAAAATTGCACTGGCCGGAAATCCGAACTGCGGAAAAACAACGCTGTTTAACGCACTGACCGGATCAAACCAGTTCGTAGGAAACTGGCCCGGAGTTACGGTTGAGAAGAAGGAAGGTAAGCTGAAGGGACATAAGGATGTCATCATCATGGACCTTCCGGGTATCTATTCTCTTTCTCCGTACACACTGGAGGAAGTCGTAGCAAGAAACTATCTGATTTCTGAGCGCCCGGATGCGATCATCAACATCATTGATGGTACCAACATCGAGCGTAACCTTTATCTGTCAACCCAGATCCTGGAGCTTGGTATTCCGGTGATCATGGCGATCAACATGATGGATATTGTAGAGAAGACCGGAGACAAGATCCACATCGACAAGCTGAGCAAAAAGCTTGGATGCGAGGTAGTTGAGATCTCAGCTCTGAAGGGCACCGGCATCACAAAGGCTGCTGAGCGTGCCGTAGCACTTGCACAGAAGAAAGGCACCATGACATCTGTACATGAATTTGCACTGGAGGTTGAGTCCGTAATCGATGAGGTTGCTGCAAAGCTTACTTCTGTACCGGAAGAGCAGAAGCGTTTCTTCGCAATCAAGCTTCTGGAGAAGGATGACAAGATCCAGGCGCAGATGACAAATGTGCCGGATGTCTCCGCACAGATCAAAGCACTGGAAGACAAGTTTGATGACGATACAGAAAGTATCATCACAAACGAGCGTTACGTTTACATTTCTTCTATCATCGGACAGTGCGTAACCAGGAAACAGACAAAAGAAAAGCTGACCACCTCAGACAAGATCGACCGGATCGTGACCAACCGCTGGCTGGCACTGCCGATCTTCGCAGTGGTAATGTTTATCGTATATTATGTATCCGTAACTACGGTAGGTACAATCGCAACAGACTGGGCAAATGATGGTGTGTTCGGCGATGGCTGGTATCTGGCCGGTATCGGCAGAAATGCTTACGATGAAGACGCAGGCGAGTTCGACGATGCATCCGCAATCGTAACTGCATTTGCAGAGGATGCCGGAGAAGACAGCGTAGTAGAAGCGCTTGACGCAGAGTCAGATGACTTTGATGCAGACGCAGCAACCGCAGCACTGAAAGAGTTCGCTCCGACTGTAGCTGCAGACGCAGAAGTAACCTACACAATCGAAGATGAAGGGACTCTTGCAGAAGAGGAAGCAACCGCAACAGGTGCTGATTTCGCAGATGCAGCAGCAGTTATGGAAAAATGGAACTGTGAAGCTCCGGATCCGGCTGACTACGGTATCTGGATTCCGGGTATCCCGGCTCTTCTTGAGAACGCACTTGGCGCAGCCGGCGTAACAGACGGATGGCTGCACGGACTGATCATGGATGGTATCGTAGCCGGTGTCGGAGCCGTACTTGGATTCGTTCCGCAGATCCTGATCCTGTTCATCTTCCTTGCATTCCTTGAGGGATGCGGCTACATGGCACGTGTTGCCTTCATCATGGACCGTATCTTCCGTAAGTTTGGTCTTTCCGGAAAATCCTTCATCCCGATGCTGATCGGTAGCGGATGTGGTATCCCGGGTATCATGGCTTCCCGTACAATCGAGAACGACCATGACCGTAAGATGACAATTATGACCACCACCTTCATTCCGTGTGGTGCAAAGGTTCCGTTTATCGCAATGATCGCAGGTGCGATCTTCGGCGGCGCACCGTGGGTAGCACCGTCCGCATATTTCCTTGGTATCGCAGCAATCATCTGCTCCGGTATCATCCTGAAGAAGACAAAGCTCTTTGCCGGTGATCCGGCTCCGTTCGTTATGGAGCTGCCGGCTTACCACCTTCCGACCGTAGGAAGTGTACTGCGCAGCATGTGGGAGCGTGGCTGGTCCTTCATCAAGAAGGCAGGCACCATCATCCTGTGCTCTACCATCGTAATCTGGTTCGCAACATACTTCGGAGTAGTAGATGGTCAGTTCCAGATGCTCTCTGAGGATCAGATCGACTACAGCATCCTGGCAATGATCGGTAATGCAATCAGCTGGCTGTTCATCCCACAGGGATGGGGCAACTGGCAGGCAGCAGTGGCTTCTATCACAGGCCTTGTTGCAAAAGAGAACATCGTTGGTACTCTTGGTATTCTGTACGGCGGCGGAGACGGAAGCGTATACGCAGAGATGGCTTCCAAGTTTACAGCAATTACCGCTTACAGCTTCCTGGCATTCAACCTTCTGTGCGCACCGTGCTTTGCAGCTATGGGTGCAATCAAGCGTGAGATGAACAACACAAAGTGGTTCTGGATTGCAATCGGATATCAGTGTGGTCTTGCTTACCTCGTATCTCTGTGCGTTGCAAGAATCGGTATGCTGGTTACAGGCGCTGGCTTCAGTGTATGGACTATCGTAGCATTCGTAATTATCATAGCATTCATCTATCTGCTGTTCCGTCCGTACAAGGAAGCAAAAACCCTTGATATGGATGTAAAGGTATCAAAAGCAAAATAAGGAAGCAATAAAAGATTCATCCTGTAATTTGCACGGCCGGTGACGGTTCCGCGAAAGCGCACCGGTACCGGCCGTGTGTTATAAGTGTCGCAAGTTTGTTGCGGCTGCAATTGCAAAGCTGTGAAGCTGTAAGGAAAATAGCATCAGAAATCCGAAAATGAGATTTACAGTGGTGGATTAAATGCAGCGGCAAAATATTTGAAATGCCAGGTTTTGAAGAACAGGAGCTGGCAGAAATGAAACAAGGAGGTGGCAGAATGGGATCTGTAATTGTAGGACTCGTACTGGCTGGCATCGTAGGGCTGGCAGTTCGCAGTATGGTAAAGGATAAAAAGAACGGAAAATCAATCCAGTGCGGCGGCGAGTGTAAAAACTGCGGCGGCCATTGCCACTGAGGTGATACGTATGGGAAGTGAGATTATACAGATGCAGTCAGCAAAAGAACGGTATCGGGCGGAGCATAAAAAAGATGCGGCTCCGGAAGAGGTTCGCTACCAGACAACAAAGATGCAGAAGGAGCAGATCCTGAGGCAGCTGAAGGAGCAGGGCTGCAGAATCACAAAGCAGCGTCTGACTTTGCTGGACATCATTCTGGAGGAAGATTGTTCCTGCTGCAAGGAGATTTACTACAAGGCATCCTTAAAGGATCCGGGAATCGGCATGGCAACCGTTTATCGCATGGTGAACATGCTGGAGCGGATCGGAGCGATCAGCAGAAAGAATATGTATCGCATTTCCTGCGAAGAAGGATGCAAAAATCAGTCCTGCCGGATCGAGTTCAGCGATCATACCGTGTGCAGCTTTACTCCGGGGATGTGGAATGATATCGTGCGGGCCGGACTTCGGGCGTGCGGTTACATTAAGGACGAGGACCAGGAGATCGAGAATATTGTGATGCTGGCCGCGGAGTGAGATGCGGGGCGGCTTGAGGGCTGTAAATAAAAAGGGGATATTTAGATTGGAAATAGCAGGCGGGGTTCAGGGCCTGCTATTTTCAGGTTGTGAAGGGGCGAGGGAGAGGAACCGTCTCCATTATTCACCTAGTCTGGACTGACAGCTGTATGCTATCTCACACATCAGTCGCCAGACATATGTACAATCGGAGGCGGAGACTCCCGCCCGCCTCCTGCGTCCGGACTAAGCATTAAGTCCTAAGCCTTCTTTTTTATTCTATCGTTCCATACTCCAGGAGATGTCCTTCCCATCCGACCTCGCCACAATCGTCCCATGCTCGTCCGTCCGCAGCACTGTGATGCCCGCATCCGCAAGCCTCTGAAGGGTCGCCTGGTGCGGATGGCCGTAGTCGTTTCCGGCACCTACGCTGATAACGGCCCAAGTGGGCTGGGTGTAGGCGAGGAGGAGGCTGGTGGTGGCGTTGGAGGAACCGTGGTGGCCGGGGCAGATGACGTCGCTGTAGAGATTCAGGCCGCTGCGGCACATGTCCTCCTCGCTCTGCGTCTCGGCATCTCCGGTCAGGAGAAAGCTGTTGTCTCCGTTTACAATGCGGATCGCAATGGAATTGTTGTTGGAGTCCGTGTACGATTTGATTGGGCCGACCACAGTGAAATAAGCATCTCCCAGCTGATAATCACTTCCAGCTGTCGGGTGGTAGACCGTTTTTCCGGCATCTGTTACCGCACTTTGGAATGAGGTATACGTTTTTGAGGTGTGTTCGTAATCGGGGCCAAGCACCGTGTCGACCTCCGTAGTGTGCAGCACACCGATCAGACCGCTTAAATGGTCTGCGTCGTAATGCGATGCGATCAGGTAGTCAAGCTTTGTGATGCCCTGACGTTTCAGATAGGCAACAACGAACGAAGAGTGATTGCGGTCGCCTCCGTCATAGAGCAGCGCATGGTCGCCGGAGCGCACGAGAACCGACAGTCCCTGTCCGACATCGAGGTAATGGACCTCAAAATCCGTGGAACGCTTTACGGCATCGGCTGCAAGTTTGGAACCATCACCACTGCTGCCTGAACCAGAATCCGAATTCCACGGAGAAGAAAGACCGAGAGGCGTGAAAAAATAATCCTCGAGGGCAGTCCGGACATCCGCGGTGAGCGGAGCGATGACTTCATTTTGAAATGGCGTGATCACGTGCTCTGTGACTGCGCCGGAGATGGCATCCCAGACGGGAGTAATCACATGCTCAGTAAGCGGTGTAAAAACCCATTTGCGGAGCGGAGCACCGATCGTATCGTCAATTGGCGTCCAAATATGTTCATTCAGCGGTTGTAAAACATGTTCGTCAAGCGGCGTGAGCAGATACGGTTCCACGACCGATTCACAGACCGGGGAGAGGATATACGTATCGGCGGCATCCAGAAGCGATTGTGTCTGCGCCGGAAAGAGTGAACTTAAGATCCACAAAAGAAGAAGCACCGGCAGTACATATCGTCGGATGAAGCGGGGCAGCCTGCGGCGTTTTTCTTTGGCGGACTGTGTATAGTGTGGATAATTACGTTTTTTTCGATATCGTCTGTTCATAGTCAGAGAATGTTATATAAATGTTGTTTGCCTGTAATGAGTTCTTGTTAATCGGTAGTCGGTTATAAGAGCAGATCGTGAATAGTCACTTTGATTTTAGAAAAAATCTGTCTGTTTTGAAGAAGATTTATCCTGGAAAATATCTTCGAATCAACAGGAGGGACAAATCCTGGAAACAAGAAAAGCGGAGCCGGAAAATCCAGCCCCGCTTTTGACATACGGTATCTTAAAGTTTTACTACATTAGCTGCCTGCATTCCGCGAGCGCCTTCTGTCAAATCATAAGAAACTGCCTGTCCTTCTTCGAGAGTCTTGAAGCCTTCTCCCTGGATTGCAGAAAAATGTACGAATACGTCAGATCCGTTCTCTCCTGTAATAAAACCATAGCCTTTTTCTGCATTGAACCACTTTACTGTACCCTTGTTCATGATGGTACCTCCTAACCTTTTACAAGTGACCGGGCAAAAAATTTCACTCACTATTATAGATTATAAAGGTTTATTTCATGGTCTATAATAGTGAGTGAAACTAATGAACCAGTCAATCTTTATGCACTCTCATTATAGCACAAACTGAGGGGGTGTCAAGTAAAATACTGAAAATTCGCTACTTATTCAGCGGCTGAAGTTTCAGAGAGATCAACGACATCCTCGGAAGAGAAAGTCTCCAGTTCCATGGACAGATCCTCGGAATCATCCAGTGTTTCTGAAGTCTCTTCGTCAGAAACAGCGGCTGTGTCCTCTTCCGTGTCGAGCTCAAGATCATAGAGGTCGTCTGAGAAGAGATCATCTGAGTATGCCGTTTTTGTAATCTTCGCAGAATTGTAAAGTTCATCCGCTACCTTTGACTGATAGAGCGCCCATACAAGGGAATCACGGCCGTAATCTTCTTCAAAGGAAGCTGCGCTTGCTTCACCGTAGTCTGCTGCATTGTTTTCAAGATAAGAAAGGTAATCGTCCTCGGTCACGGTGATGTCATTTGCCTCGCAGTAGGCGCTGATCAGCAGACGCTGATAGACAGAAGTAAGTACCTCGGAATCGATATCCTCTTCAGCAATACCGAATGCAGCGAGAATATCTGCATCGCTTGTGCTGTCATCACCGGCAAACATGCGGTAGAAGGACATGGTTTCTTCTTTGCAGGTATCGTAAACATCCTGCGGATAGCCGTTGAATGTGGTGGCATCGAGTGCGGCCTGGAACAGAGACTCGATTGCGTCAGAATAGCTGATGTCAGTATACTGATCTTCAAGGTTTTTGCGGACAGCTGCCTCATATTCGTCTTTGCTGGAATAGTCGGTATAGTTTTTGATAAAGTCATCGTTGTATTCCGGAACAGTAAGTCGGCTTACACCAGTTACCGTAACGGTAAAGTTGACCGTATTGCCAAGCCAGTCTTCATTTACCCAGTCATTATCTGAAAAAGTAATGGAAAACTGCTTTGTATCACCAGTTGAAAGACCGGTCAGTTCTTTGTCAAAATCTGCACCGTACTCTTCATCACCGATTGTGAAGTACGTATTTTCAGCGGAAGTATCCTCTTCGGAAGCAGTTTCATCCGCCGCGTCGGTGCTGTCTTCGGAAGCAGTTTCATCTGCTGCGTCAGTATCGGCTTCTGAGGAAGTTTCGGAAGCTGCGTCGCTGCTGCCCTGTACTTCACTTTTCAGAGTAACATAGATGGTATCACCGGAAGCAGAAGGCGTATCAATGTCTTCTTCCGTACCGGCACTCTGCAGATCAGTATTGATCTGCTGCTGTACCATATCGTCAGTCACATCATAGGTATACTGAATGATTTCAAGCCCGTTATAATCACCGAGTGTTACGTATTTGGAGGCATCTTTGACCAGATAATCTGAAGGAGTGATTGGAGCAATGGTGGCTTCTGTTTCTGTATCATCTGAACTGTCGGCTGCATCTGCCGTTTCGGCTTCATTGCTGTCGCCTGCCGTTTCAGTTTCATCGCTGCCGCCCGCTGCTTCGGTCTCGGTTGTATCAGAAGCGGTGTCAGCTTCGGAAGCAGCCTGTGTATCAGCGGCTGCCTGCTCTGTCTGTTTTTCAGGAGCAGAAGTAGAAGCTTCCGTTTCTTTTTTGTCACCACCGCATCCGGAAAGCATTAAAGCGGTCGCCAGTCCAAGTGCGGAAATAAGATATCTTTTTTTCATAATCTAATCCTTTCTGAAACGAAATAATATACGTTACGGGGATTATACCATTTTCGGTAAGTTATTGTAAACCGATTTTGGGGAAGACATAGAATTTTCACTTTTAACTTTTCAGGGTTGTGGGGCTGTGTTATCATAGACCTGAGTGAATGCAAACGGAGCGTTTGACAGAAAGGACGGACAGATGATATATATTAAAATTCCGCAGAAGGCGGAAAAAATTCTTGAGGTTCTGCATGGAAACGGATACGAAGCATACGTGGTAGGGGGCTGTGTGCGTGATTCGATTCTTGGACGGGAACCGGGGGACTGGGACATTACGACATCGGCATCGCCGCAGGAGGTAAAAGCATTGTTCCCGCGCACGATCGATACCGGAATTGAGCACGGAACCGTGACCGTCATGGATGGAAAAGAGGGTTTTGAGGTGACGACATACCGGATCGACGGCGATTATGAGGACAGCCGCCATCCGAAAAATGTGGTTTTCACCAGAAATCTGACGGAGGATCTGAAGCGTCGTGATTTTACAATTAATGCGATGGCATACTCTCCGGAGACGGGACTGGTGGATGAGTTTGGCGGCCTTGAGGATCTTGAAAAAAAGATTATCCGCTGCGTCGGAGATGCGAAGGAACGTTTTGGCGAGGATGCACTGCGCATGATGCGTGCCGTGCGTTTTGCCGCGCAGCTTGGCTTTACGCTGGCAGATGATACGAAGAACGCCATTCTTGCGATGGCCGGAAATCTTGCCAATATCAGTGCCGAGCGGATTCAGACAGAGCTGGTGAAGATGCTTGTTTCTCCGAGACCACATTGGTTTAAAATGGCGTATGAGACAGGAATTACGGCAGTCATTATGCCGGAATTCGATCGGATCATGGCACAGCGTCAGAACAATCCGCATCATATCTACACGACGGGCGAGCATACGCTGGTCGCGCTGCGCAGCATTCCGTCGGACAAGGTGCTGCGGCTGACGATGCTGTTTCACGACATGGGCAAGCCGGATGTGTTTGAGACGGATGAAAACGGCAAGGATCATTTTCGTGGACATGCCGCTTACAGTGCAGTCATAGCAAAGAAAATCATGAAGCGGCTGAAATTTGACAACGATACGCTGTCTCAGGTCTGCAACCTGGTAAAAAATCATTCTCTGTATCCGCAGCTGAGCGGGCGGGAGGTAAGACGGGCGGCATGGCAGATCGGGCCGGATCAGTTTGATGCGTTTCTGCTCGTAAAACGGGCCGATATTATGGCGCACCACCCGGATGTGATTCCGGCGAAGCTTGATTATTTAAGAGAGTTGGAGCGTATCTGGGCGCACATCAAGGCGCACGGCGACTGTATGTCGCTGAAAGGGTTGGCTGTTACTGGTAAGGATCTGATTGCGGACGGAATGGCACCCGGGCCGGAGCTTGGAGCGGTGCTAGAGCAGCTGCTGCAGCTCGTGCTGGACGAGCCGTCGAAGAATAAACGCGAGATTTTGCTGGAGGAGAGCCGGAAAATCCGGGCGGAGGGGAGATCCTGATGCTGTGAAATAAAGAGTTATGAGGGGCTGTACAGTGCTGAAAGATATGCAGGAAAAGTAATCAAAAAGTAGAATTGTTGTATCGCAAGCGAGATAAATTTACTCAGGATAGTGATCAGGAGATTGACTAAGAATATTGGCTTTAACGAAAGAGGAGAGTTGGAAAAATGACGAGAGAACTGAAATTGAAGGAGCGCATGATTGCTTACGAAAACGGCAGTCCGGCGCGCATTCAGCATTTCATGAAGGTATATGCGTTTGCAGATATGATTGGGGAGGCGGAAAAACTCTCCGAAGAGAAGATGGAAATTCTGCGCGCGGCAGCGCTGGTACACGACATCGGGATCCGTGTCGCAGAAGAAAAATACGGCAGCTGCAGCGGAAAGCTTCAGGAGAAGGAAGGCCCGGCAATCGCAGAGAAAATGCTTGCCGAGGTGGGTTATCCGGGGGATGCTATCAGGCGCATCTGTTACCTGGTCGGCCATCACCATACATACACAAATATTGATGGGCTGGATTACCGGATTTTGGTGGAAGCAGATTTTCTGGTAAATCTGTTTGAAAACGAGTCGAGCCGCCACGCGATGCGCAATGCCGATGAGAAAGTTTTTGCGACGGAGACTGGAAAACGGATTCTGCATGAGATGTTTGCGCTGGACGATGTGGCGGAGTAAATAAGGTAAAGACAGAATTCAGAAAGCCGGTCACAGGTGAGGTGCATCGACAGCAGATGCAGCTTAAGGTCAGGGAAAGAAGGAAAAACAGATGAAATCTCCGCTTACAACGCTGTGCTATGTGGAACACGGCGACAGCTATCTGATGCTGCACCGTGTCAGCAAGAAAAATGATGTAAACAAGGATAAATGGATCGGAATCGGAGGCCATTTTGAGGAGGGAGAAAGCCCGGAGGAATGTCTGCTGCGCGAGGCATATGAGGAGACCGGACTTCGGCTGACCTCCTGGAAATTCCGTGGAATCGTAACTTTTGTGGCAGAGGGCTGGCCGCCGGAATATATGTGTCTTTATACGGCAGACGGATTTGAGGGTGAACTGACGGACTGTGATGAGGGCGTGCTCGAATGGGTGCCAAAGTCAGAGGTAACGAAGCTGAACCTCTGGGAGGGCGACAAGATATTCCTGAAGCTGCTCGCGGAAGATGCACCGTTTTTTTCTATGAAGCTGACGTACCGCGGCGATGTGCTGACGGGCGCGTGGCTGGACGGCAAAGCAATGGAGCTGTTTGATGTCTGCGACGAGACGGGCGCTGTGACCGGAAAAGTCACCGAGCGGTCTGTGGCGCACACGGCCGGGGTGATGCACCGGACCGCGCATATCTGGGTCGTGCGGGAGCAGACAGAAAAAAGGACGAATGAAAACGGAAGCCATTATGAACTTTTAATGCAGAAACGGAGCCTGCGGAAAAATTCCTTCCCGGGCTGTTACGATGTGTCATCAGCGGGCCACGTTCAGGCGGGCGATGATTATCTGGAATCCGCCCTCCGGGAGCTTTCTGAGGAGCTTGGAATTGTGGCCGCTCCAGAAGAGCTGGAGTACGTCGGACGATTTGACAGCGGAGACATTCTGGCGGAATTTGACGGAAAACCGTTTCACGACCGGGAAATTTCAGCAGTTTACGTGTACCGAAGACCGGTGGATGCTGCATCGCTGAAGCTGCAGGAGGAAGAGGTGGATGCGGTAAAATGGATGCCGTACGAAAAGGTACTGCAGGCAGCAAAAAGCGGCGATCCGGATTTTTGTGTAAATGAGAGGGGACTGAAGCTGCTCGGGAAATATCTGGAACGCGTAAGCGAGTGAGAACTGCCGTGCTGAAAAAAGGAATGAGGTAAGAATGTGGCAGCGACAGCGATAAATGAAGTCATTGCGGAGCGAAAAAGAGAATGAGATAAAAGTGCCGCAGCGGCAACAGCTGTCATGCGTTGCGGGAAATAACGAGGAAAATTATGAAAAAAATATCACTGAGGAATCCGCTCCTTTTGTTCACGACGGCAGTCGTCTGGGGCGTTGCGTTTGTGGCGCAGAGCGTTGGAATGGATTATGTCGGGCCGTTTACATTTAATTTTGCCAGATGCATTCTGGGAGCACTGGTGCTGGTGCCATGCATGTTTTTGCTGGACAAATTGAACGGAAAAAAGAAAAATAATGTTTTATCAGAAGCAGAGGAAGAAAAACAGGAAAAAGCCAAAAGCGGGCTGATAGAAAAGGCCTCACAAATACAGGAACATGGTGCCGGGCAGCAGACAAAAAAGACGCTGCTGCCCGGCGGAATCTGCTGCGGCGCCGCCCTTTTTGTGGCGAGCAACCTGCAGCAGTTTGGAATCCGGTATACAAGCGTCGGCAAGGCGGGCTTTATCACGGCCATGTACATTATACTGGTGCCGGTGCTTGGAATTTTTCTGAAAAGAAGAGCAGGGCTGCGTGTCTGGTGCGGCGTTGCACTTGCGGTGGCGGGATTGTATCTTCTGTGCATGACAGACGGCAGTTCCATCAATTTTGGCGATGTGCTTTTACTGCTGTGCGCGTTTGTCTTTGCGATCCATATTTTAGTTGTCGATTATTTTTCGCCGAAGGTGGATGGCGTGCGGATGTCCTGCATCCAGTTTCTGGTATGTGGTTTGCTCTCCGGCGTCGGAATGCTTCTGACCGAGCAGGTCGATGTCTCTGCGATGCTTCAGGCGTGGCTTCCAATCACTTATGCAGGAGTGATGTCCTGTGCAGTCGGCTACACACTGCAGATTATCGGACAGAAGGGTATGAATCCGACTGTGGCGTCGCTGATTTTGAGTTTCGAGTCGGTAGTGTCGGTGCTGGCAGGCTGGATTTTGCTCGGACAGAGCCTCAGCCCGCGGGAAATCGGAGGCTGCGTGCTGATGTTTGCAGCGATTATACTGGCGCAGCTGCCGGAGCGGGAGGCTGTGTGACGGAAAGAGCTGATAGGGCGTGTAAACGTTTTCTGATGAGCTGTGTAGCCGGACTTTGCGAGGTCGTAGCCAGTGCAGTAAAATGAAACAGAAGAAAGAGAGAAGAAGAATAGAATTGACAAAATATGAGATGGATTCAGCCCCTTGCCACCTCTGCCCGCGCAGCTGTGGTGTGGACAGAAGCAGGGGAATGGGGCGCTGTCATGTGGACAATCAGATCAGAGTGGCGCGCGCTGCGCTTCATATGTGGGAGGAACCGTGCATTTCAGGGAAAGAAGGCTCCGGTGCAGTCTTTTTTTCGGGTTGCAGTCTGGGCTGTGTTTTTTGCCAGAACCGGGATATTTCAGACGGAAAAGCAGGGCTTGTGATCTCCGGGGAACGACTCACTGAAATTTTTCTGGAATTGCAGGCACAGGGAGCAAACAACATCAATCTCGTGACAGCCGGGCATTATGCCATGCAGGTGCGGGATTCGCTGGAAGCAGCCAGAAGGGAAGGACTTCACATTCCAGTTGTTTACAACAGCAGCGGCTATGAAAAAGAAGAAACGATAAAAATGCTGGAGGGTCTGGTCGATATCTATCTGCCGGACCTTAAGTATCTGGATACGGATTTGGCCGGGCGCTATTCAAAAGCATCCGATTACCCGGAATACGCGGCAAAAGCTATCGCGGAGATGGTACGCCAGCAGCCGGCGCCGGAGTTTGACGAAGAAGGGCGGATGCTGCGCGGTGTGATTGTGCGTCATCTGCTGCTTCCGGGCCACGTTCGTGAGGCGAAGCACGTCGTGAAGTATCTCTATGAGACGTATGGTGATCAGATTTATATCAGCATGATGAATCAGTACACGCCGATGCAGGAGACGTTTGAGGATCCGCTTTTAAACCGGAGGGTGACGAAGCGGGAGTACCAGAGATGGCTTGATTATGCGGCGGATCTTGGCGTGACGAACGGATTTTATCAGGAGGGCGGCACTGCGAAGGAGAGCTTTATCCCGGCATTTAATTATGAAGGTGTGCTGCTGGATGGGTGAAAATACAGACCGCGAATGAGGGAAACTATGAGTGTTGCAATGAACAGAAGTGAGGAAAGAGAAATGGCGAAAACAGAGCGAGAGTATAGAGGACGGAAGCATTCCGGAATGAAAGAAGAAAGAGGAATAAAAAAAGAAAACGGAGCAGACAGATCGTTTGGGCAGAAGAGGAAGAATAAATTAGAAGTACAGGCAGGAAATAAATGGTCGAACAAAATAAATCAGCCTGGAAAATCGCAGGGGATGACATCTGGAAAAAAAGTCAAAGGAAGAACAGAATCAGGAAAAAGCAAAGTGGGAGAAGAAAGAAACAACGAAAATCGCAGCCTGACAGAAAAACGGAATGCAGCCTCAAAACAATTACGCTCATCAGGAACAGGAATAGCAGAGGTGTCACAAAATACATCCCAGCGCCGCAAAAAAATCCCGGGCCAGATCTGCCCGGTGGAAAAGAAATGCGGCGGTTGTCAGTTCCTGCACCTTACGTATGAAGAGCAGCTTGCCTGGAAGCAGAAGCAGCTCTCAAAGCTGATGAAGCCGCTCTGTCCGGTGCATGCGATCACCGGGATGAAAGATCCTCTGCGCTACCGCAACAAGGTGCATGCCGTATTTACCCACAAGCGGGACGGCGAGATTATTTCCGGGATTTATGAGGAGGGTACACACAACGTCGTAAAGGTTGACGAGTGTCTGCTCGAAAATCAGACGGCAGACGCGATCATCCGCGACATCCGCCGGCTGCTGAAATCGTTTAAGATCAAAACATACAACGAGGACACAGGATACGGTCTGTTCCGCCATGCACTGATCCGCTGCGGACATAAGACGAAGCAGGTACTTGTGGTGCTAGTGCTCGGATCCCCGATTCTTCCGTCAAAAAACAATTTTGTCAAAGCACTCTTAAAGCTGCACCCGGAAATCACATCGATTGTACTGAACGTCAACGACAAGAAGACAAGCATGGTGCTCGGAGAAAAAGAAACTGTACTCTACGGAAAAGGTTACATTGAGGATGAACTGTGCGGCAGAAGATTCCGCATTTCTCCGAAATCCTTTTATCAGATCAATTCGGTGCAGACCGAGTTCCTTTACGGAAAAGCGATCGAGCTGGCCAATCTGACCGGAAAAGAGCGCGTGATCGATGCCTACTGCGGAATCGGAACCATCGGGCTGGTGGCAGCACAGAAAGCCGGGGAGGTCATCGGCGTGGAACTGAACCCGGATGCCGTGCGCGATGCCAACCGAAATGCCAAAATGAATCAGGCAGAAAACATTACCTTTTATCAGAACGACGCTGGCGTATTTATGACCGAAATGGCAGAAGCGGGCGAGCACGCAGATGTCGTATTTATGGATCCGCCGCGTGCCGGAAGCGATGAAGCCTTCCTCACCTCCGTTATCCGCCTTGCACCGGACCGCATCGTCTACATTTCCTGCAACCCGGAAACACTCGCAAGAGACGTGGCGTGGCTCAAAAAACACGGATACCAGGCCAAAGGGTGCTGGGGATATGATATGTTTCCGTTTACGACCCATGTGGAGACGGTATGTCTTTTGTCCAAACTCCACGAAGCGAAGCATCATGTGAATGTAAGACTTGACATGGACGAGATGGATTTAACGGCGACTGAGAGCAAGGCTACTTATGAGGAGATAAAGAAGTACGTAGCGGAGCATAATGATGGGATGAAGGTATCTAATCTGTATATTGCACAGATAAAGCAGAAGCATGGAATTATAGAAAGAGAGAACTATAATAAGCCAAAATCTGAGAAGGGCGGACAGCCGGAATGCCCAAAAGAAAAAGAAATAGCGATTGAAGAGGCGTTGAAGTATTTTCAGATGATTCCAAGTGAATCATAGGCTAACTTGGCTTATCGGTATATTGTCAATCTTACTGCAGGAAGAAAAGACAACGGCTCCTGAACTGGCAGAAAGATTTGAGGTATCTCGAAGGACAATAAATCGGGATATTGAAGACCTTTGTAAAGCAGGTATTCCTATAAAAACTGCA
>JAQXVT010000071.1 GCA_029225065.1 Lachnospiraceae bacterium
CTCTGCCGTCTCTGATTTTTCCTCCGCCTTCGCAGGATACGCCGCCGCTCTTTTCTGCTCCGCAATCTCGTTTACCATCTCCTGCACGGTCTCCGACAGCTCCGCAAAGCTGATTGGCTTTAACAGATATCGTCTGACTCCGAGGCTGATTGCCGTCTGCGCATAATGAAACTCCGGATACGCCGTCAGAATGATCGCACTGATCTCCGGGTAATGCTCCTTCACCCACCCGAGAAATACCAGCCCGTTTTCCTGCGGCATCTCAATATCACAAATAATCAGGTCAATGGGATGTTCCTGCACCTTTTTCTTTGCGATCTGCGCGTTATACGCTGTCCACACATTCGTTATTCCAAGACTCTCCCAGTCCACGTGCTTTTTGATCAGGGAAACCACCGTGACCTCATCATCAACGATCAATATTTCCATCTGTATTTTCCTCCACCTTCGGAATCTGGATCACTGTTTTTGTTCCGATCTCTCTTCGCATCATTTTAATCTTTGCCTTTCCTCCGTACAGAACCGCCAATCGGTGAATTACATTAAAGATACCGATGTGCTGTCCATCCTCCTCGATATCCTCTCCTTTTTCCAGTTTTTGAATCACCTCGTCCGACATTCCGACGCCGTTGTC
Organism: Lachnospiraceae bacterium; assembly: GCA_029225065.1. GTDB lineage: Bacteria > Bacillota > Clostridia > Lachnospirales > Lachnospiraceae > Choladousia. The sequence continues at coordinate 635 of JAQXVT010000071.1, forward strand.
CGAAATTATAATCTCAAGCGACCTTCCGCAGTCAATCACCTGCAGGCAGACACGCAGATCCTCCACAATCATAATATTATGCTTGATACTGTTCTCGATAAATGTCTGGATCAGAAACGGCGGAATCAGTTCTTTCTCCGCATCTGCCGAGCATTCAATCTCCAGAGAGAAATTGTCCTGATACCGGATCTTCTGTACATTCGCATACTGGGTTACGCACTGCAGCTCTTTTGCAAGCACCACAAAATCCCGATTCAGCGACAGCACATACCGAAAATAGTCCGCCATATACTTCGCCAGCTCCTGAATCGTCTCACACTCTCCCGCATCTGCCAGCGTATGGATGAGGTTCAGCATATTTGTGTAAAAATGCGGCTGAATCTGTACACGAAGAAACTGATTGTAGATCTTCTCCTTTTCAATACTCGCATCATACACATCGATCTTCAGATCCATGATCTGCTCCCGCATCCGGTTAAACGTCTGGTACAGCACCGCAATCTCATTCTTCTCATGCGCATCCTCAAGCACAACGTCCGGATTTCCTCTGCTGAACTGCTCCATCGCGTATTTCAGCTTCATAAGTGGCTGAAATACAGCTGCTCTCTGATACAGGATTGCAAGCAAAAACAACAGAACAGAAGCCACAACTGCCACGGTAATTATAATCCGCATATAAGAAGTTCTGTCCGCAAAACCAGTATATGGAATCTCAATGCAGATCTTTTTGTTGATCATGCGGATCGGCCGTGCATACGTAAACAGATCGCCCATCATATTTCTGTTTTTCGCGCTCGTGTAAAAAACAGAGCCATCCATATTTAAAATGTAGGCGTTGCTCTCCTGATCCTCCGGCATGATATCTGCCAGCACATTCTCACAGCTGATGTAACAGCCGCTGTAAGCATCGTTTTTCATATAGATATGAAGGAAATAGTACGTCTGTCCCAGCTGGATCTCATTCCAGGTTGCCATATTGCCGCGGGTGACTGTCCCGAGGTACTCTTTCAGCTCCTCGATTTCCCGCTCCTGAAAATAATCGATATACGATACTGATGTCAGCATCAGATCACGCTTTGGAAAATATGCAAAATAAATGATCTGTGTGTCATTGATGACCGACATGTTTGTCAGGCTGTTCTGCAGGGCCCACTTCTCATCCTCCACAGATGCATCTACCTCCGCGCGCGCGATGCGGTTGAAATCTGTGTTGTCATCCTTGTCGATCATCGATTTGAGTTCTTTATTCGCCACATAAAACTGATCTGCCCAGTAATTGCTCGAATAATTAATCGAATTCCGGTAAATCCCCTCGATCTTCCGGTTGAAATCCCGTACCGTATAGATTTCAAACAGTGAAAACAGCAGCACAACTGCAAAAGCTATCAGCAAAATAAGAGAGGTGGATTTTTCAAATACATTTTTCCGCATGACATTTTCCTTCCTGGCAGAACCGCTTCACCTTCTGCTTATTGCCCTGTACAATCCCGCAAAAAGCTTACCTGACTCAGGCGCAGTAAATTTTTGCTGTCCGCTTTACTGTCTGCCTCGGCAAAAAAAAATAAATCCCCTCCATTTTGACATAAAATAGAGGGGATCGCAAGCCATCCCTGTACAAATATTCTATTCAGGTATTCCTTATCCTGGGCCTCTTCATCTCATCCGCCCCTCACACCGCCAGCAGATACCCCAGATATCCTGCATAGCACACCAGCATGACAATCCCGCATGGCCGTCTCAGTTCTTTGTGCTTCACCGTTCCCAGCCACAGCAGCACACCGCACAGTATTGCAATTCCTGTATCAATCATAAACTTCTGCTCAAAGGGGACAACGCAGATCAGCGCCGTTGTGCCTATTACAAACAGGATATTGAAGATATTGCTTCCGACAATGTTTCCGATCGCAATTCCTGCATTTCCTTTTCTCGCGGCCGTGACAGAGGTTACAAGTTCCGGAAGAGAGGTGCCAAGTGCAACGATCGTAAGCCCGATCAGACGGTCACTCATTCCAAAAAACCGGGCGATCTCCGATGCTCCGCTGACAGCAAAATCACTTCCCTTTACGACCAGAAGTCCGCCGAGCACCATAAAAACAAGGCATTTCCATACCGGAAGGTCCTTTGCCTCTGCTTCTTCCTCCTGCTCCTGCCCTCTTTTTGCCATTACAAAAAGATAGCCAAGGAAAAGAAGAAACAATACCCAGAACACCACGCCTTCTGCAAATGTAATGGAGTTTCCTGTCACACCGAAGATCAGCAGCAGCACGGTAATTCCTGTCATAAACGGGATTTCACAGTACAGCGTTGATTTCTGAACCGCAACATTTGTAATGACTGCTGTAATTCCAAGGATGATCAGAATATTCAGGATATTGCTTCCGACGATATTTCCGACCGTAATTCCGGCATTTCCATCCAGCGCTGCCGTAATACTGACAGCTGCCTCCGGCATGCTCGTTCCCATTGCAACGATCGTAAGCCCGATTATCAGCTGCGGTATCCCCATTTTTTTCGCAATACCGGCTGCGCCCTCCACAAACCAGTCAGCACCTTTCACCAGCATCACAAAACCAAGGATCAAAATAAACACCTGCAAAATCATACATCTACCTCACTTTTCTTTTATTTGTTTGCAGCAGGCATAAAAAAAGAGACTCCTACTGCACGCACTACAGTAAAAGTCTCGCTGTTTCATCACTTTCCGAGCCGCCGTCACAGGCAGCTGTACTGACGAAAAAGTGAACCATCTCTGGCCAGTTACTCCCTTTTATCATTTCCCGATTCTAACAAAAGCAGAAACGTCTGTCAATTCATTTTTTGTCAGGATTCTGCTAAAATCTGATCGTCTCTTTCCTGCGTAAAACGGATACCGCATCCATTTGCCAGATAGAAACGATCCCATCCACACTGCATTCCAAATTTCCGGGAGTTGTCCACATTTCCACCGGTTCTTCCACACGGCAGCTCTTTAACCACGTCAGGTAAGTGAGATAAACTCACTCCTGATATGGGAGCCCTTGCTCACGTTCTTGCCATTTCATGCCCGCCCTGCTATAATATTTTTGTAACAATTGGCGGATATGTGCAAACCTGTCTGCGTTCGCACGATAATGCCTTTGAACCTGAGCTGCCAAAGATCATAATTTACGATTTTCACAGTAGATCAGCCAATTCAAAATGGCGCCCAATTGCGAATAAACAAAGGAGGAACTCTCTATGGAATTTCAGACCCTACTTGAAGAACGCCGCAGCGTCCGCAGCTATCTGCCGGGCGGCAAACCAGATGCAGAAACAATCAAAAAACTCATAGCAGCCGCGCAGGAAGCGCCATCCTGGAAAAATACGGAAACCGGCCGTTATCACTGTGTCCTCTCCGATGAAATGATCGCAAAATTTCAGGAGGCCTGCCTGCCGCCATTCAATGCCACGCGCAGCGCGAACGCAGCTTATGTTGTCGCAACGTATGTACGCGATGTCTCCGGCTACAATGTACACGAAAAAACGCCAGAAAATGAAGCCGGAAACGGTTGGGGCTGTTACGATCTCGGACTGCAGACCGAGAACCTGCTCTTAAAAGCGACCGAGCTTGGATATTCGACCCTCGTCATGGGCATCCGCGATGCCGATGCTATCCGCAAACTCCTCTCCATCCCGGAAGAAGAA
>JAQXVT010000072.1 GCA_029225065.1 Lachnospiraceae bacterium
CAAAAAACAGCTGCCCGTCACCTCATGCGTCGCCCCGAGAAATGTCAGCTTCATAAAATCCCCCGCTTTCTGTTTTTATTGTCTTTCATAGTGATTTTTCTAATATTTTACCACTTTTTTATTCTGTTTCCCATACAAAAATGTTACTGATCTCATGAGTTGACATTCATCTGCTCACATGAGATGTCGCCATTCTGCTTAAGTTTCTGTCACTGTTTCGTCCGTGACATGCCGCCCGTTTCCGGGCGGCGGTAACCTATGGTGTTACAGATCCGAGCATTTCATGTTCCACAACAAACTTAATCATGTAATCGTCGATTAGGCGTTTCTGGTTTTGAAATGCATACATGAGTGCTTTTTCACAGATCCGGTTGATCATCCGCGGAATCCCTGCAGATGCTTTATGGATTTCATCCAACGCTTTCGATGTAAAAACATCCTGCCGGCATCCAGAATACGCCATATGGCTGGCGATATACTGTTCTGATTCTGAACGGTCCAGATGCGGCAGTGTGCAACACAGGTCAATCCGCTGGCGGATAGCTGCGTAACGCTGCAGTTTCAGCTTTGTATCCCAGAGTTCTGTCTGCCCAACCAGTACAACGGCCATCGGGCTCATGGAATCAAATCTATAGTTAAGAAGGAAACGAAATTCTTCCAGTGTTTCCTTTTCAAGCAGATGCGCTTCATCCAGAATGCAGACCACTTTTTTATGCTGTACACCCCGTATGACCTCGATTGCCTGCTGCAGCTGGCGTTTGGAATCACCGCGGTAAAATTTGGATTCCATACCGAGCTGGTCCAGCATCCCTTTATAAAACCAGCGCGGTGTCAGCTTGGAATCAGACAGGTACAATACAAGATAGTCCTCTTTTGGAAGTTCCGAACAGAACCTGCGGATCAGTGTTGATTTTCCACAGCCCGGATCAGCCGTCACAACGGCGAACATCTGGCGGTCAGCCACATAAGCCAGACGGCCCAGGGTCTCCCGGAAGGCCTTGGATTCATACAGCTTTTCGGGCGGAACATCCCGGACAAACGGTGTGTGTTCCATGCCAAAGAAGGCTTCATACATCACTCATTCGCCTCCTTCCGGTAGGAAGCAAAGGAAATCGCATCTGTCAGCTGACGCTGTGTCCGTTCATGGCGGGCTTCCAGCGCATCCAGAAAACGGGAGGTCGTCGGTGTCTGTTCCTGCATTGCGGCAGGGAGCACAGGAGCACGGTCACAATACGCCCCGATTTTAACCGGGACAGCCGTGAATGGTTCCATTCCTGCATAAGACACGGTGATCCGTTCCGGCGCCGCTGGATCGTAGGAAATCTCTACCGTATGCCCAATCAGGGCCGGCTTTGTTTCATACCGCTGTCCCCGGAAGCTGATGCAGGCTCCCTTGTCTACTTTTCTCTGCTCGTGATGAAGAAAAGCTTCTGATACAACGGATGTGTCAAGGAAGGTCAGCGGACGGCTGTCACGGTTCCATTCCTGCAGCGGGGAAATCCCTTCTTCCGGCACAGCGGCGCCAAGGCTTTCATAGTACTCTGCGATGCCACCGTGTTTTTTCCTGTGGTAATACTCGTCCAGATAGATCGACCAGAGACGGTTCAGCTCGTCCAGGGATTTGATTTTTTTCAGCTTTGCTTCACGGATAAAGTCATCCACCACCTGATGGAACTTTTCGATTTTTCCCTTGCTTTTGCCGGATCTGGGTTTTGCATGCATCACGCGGATTCCCAGTCTTGCAAGAGAAAACTGGATCTGTTTTGCAATGTATTGTGTTCCATTATCAAAGTAGCAGACATCAAATATCCCATAGCGGGAAACGGCCTGATGAAAGGTGTCTTCGATAATCGATTCTTCCTGATTATCATAAAATCTGGATGCAAGCAGATATCTGGAATGGTCGTCAATGGCGGAAGAAAGATAGGTCTGTACCCATGCCCCGTTTTTGCCGATGGGAAGTTTAGGCCCATACTTGATATCACCCTGGACCAGCATCATACGGTGCGGTTTGCAGAAACGTTTGGACGAACTGTTTCTGGCATCTTTGTACATCTGCATCTGTTTCTGTCCATAACCGGCTTTATATATGTGGCGTTCCAGCGTGGAGCGCTTCAGAACGCCGGGTGCGGCATATCCCTCTGCCTCCAGGATGTAAATGATCTGGGAAACAGAGCGTTCCGGAATTTCCCTGCGGAGCTGGAGCGCCTGTTCCAGCAGAAAATCGAAGTTGGCCGGAAGCCGCTGGGAACGGCGTTTTTCCCTGCCCGCAGGTCTGAGCCCGGCGAACTGTCCTTCGGAAAAAGCTTTTTCATAACGATAAAGCGTCCGGATGGAAATGTTGTTTTCTTCTGCGGTCTTTTTACGGAGATGAAGCCGCTGTGCGTCGTCCAGCCCGGTTTGAAGAAGCGGTGAAATCAGCTGAAAGCGGCGGAGCGCTTCCTGGTCCTGCCATTGCTGTGTTGTAACTGTTTTTTCTGTATTCATAGTATAACTGCCTCCTTTTGAGACAACTATACCAGCAGGCAGTGCGTCAGACGAATCAAAGCAGGTGCATTGCTTTACCAGCGGATCGGAACCAGAAATCCACCGCTGTTATAGATCAGACGCAGGATACGTTCCAGCCAGTCTGAATGCTTTTTTCTGACTGCATCGAGCAGGGAAACTTTTGAAAAAAGGATGTCCGGGCCGCAGGCCAGCAGATAGAATCCAGCCGTACGCAGATATCCCTCGATCCGGGTAAGGTTTTCTACAAGCCACTGTATCCAGCGTTGCATGGTGGAAAAGGATGGATAATCTTCTGAGTCCAGATCCTCTGGGCGTACCACTTCATCCAGAACCCCGGAGATGACCTCTGCTTCGTAGTGTTTGTAAGGCACCAGGCAGTCCGGAAGTTCCGTATGATAGGAGTGGCAGCTGCTGCAGCGGAATCTTCTAAGTATCAGATGTTCTTTTACACCGCCTTCCTTTCTGCGGATCCGCAGGCGTGAATCTCTGTAATGGAGCGAACCGCGGCAGATAGGGCACATATGGGAAGTTTCACTGCTCTCAACAAAAAACACCAAAATCCTCCTTGAGGACCAGTGTGTAATCTGATATAATAATCATGGTTTTATGACCAGGATCTCAGAGTACACGACTTGTCAGGGAGGGTGCTCTGGGATCTTTTTCTTTCTGTAGACTACTGACAGTATACAGATCATTCCAGAGACATGCAAGAAGATCATGATAGAGTTAATTTAAGGAGTCAACAACAGCAAGGCAATAAAAAACGAGCTGGGAATAAGATACAATTTTCTCAAAAGCTGAAACAAGCTAAAATCCCTTAGGAACTAAGGGCGCACTTCTATACCGGTTATTCCATTACGGTATGTGCGTTCTCCGAAGGTAAATGCTCCTGTGTCTGAACACGTTCACATATTGCGGAATTGCATTCCGAACAAGAGATAACTCTTGCGGCTGACACCTATCTCATTTTACATACCTTGCTTATGGCAAGGATGAATACTCACAGGAGGATAAGAAAAATGGAAAGTAAAAGAGAATCCATTTTGAAACAAAAAGAAGAAGCTGAATTAAAGGTTCAGCAGTATCAACACAAGATTCAGCTTTTGGAAAATCGCAAGAAGCATCTTGAGAAGAAAGCTGACCGCCAGCGCACTCACCATCTTTGCAATATGGGTGGTGCAATCCAAAGCATTTCCAAAGAAGCTGATTCCCTGACAAGAGTAGAGTTCTACTCATTGATGGAACAGGTCTTTGCTTTACCTGTAGTGCAGGAACTGGTGGCAAAGGCTATGCAGCAACATGAAACAGGAGGTGATAACTGATGGCTTTATATCATTTCCATGTAACACAAATCAAGCGCGGCGAAGGACGAACTGCTGTTGCCAGTGCTGCCTATCGTGCCGGTGAGAAACTTTATAACCTCTGGGACGGCGAGACTCACGATTACACCAAGAAAGGCGGTGTGATTCTTGCAGAAATTATGCTGCCGGAGTATGCACCGAAAAGATTTTTTGACAGGTCTACGTTATGGAATGAGGTGGAGCAGGTAGAAAAGAATTATAACGCTCAGCTTGCCTACAGCTTCGATATGGCTTTGCAAAATGAATTTTCTTTGGAAGAAAACATCGAACTGGCGAGAGAATTTGTCCAGAAACACTTTGTCGCTGATGGCATGATTGCTGACCTTGCGATTCACAAGCCGGACAGAGATGAGGGCGGTATTCCAAATCCACATTTTCATGTTCTGGTTCCTATTCGTCCTCTGAACGCAGATGGAACATGGAGAGCCAAGCAACGCCGAGAATATCATCTGGATGAGAACGGCAACCGTATCAAAAAGGAAAATGGTCAGTGGGAATTTGACGCTGTTCCTACAACAAATTGGGGCAAGCCGGAAACGCTTGATATGTGGAGACAAGCCTGGGCAGATATCGTCAATGATAAATTCAAAGAAAAAGGACTGGACTGTCATATTGACCATCGTTCCTATGTAGATCGGGGATTGGATTTGATTCCTACAGTTCACGAAGGACCGCAGATTCGCAAAATGGAGAAGAAAGGTATCCGTACTGAAAAGGGAGAACTGAACCGCTGGATTAAAGCTACCAATCGTATGCTTCGCAGTATGCGAGCCACCATTGTTGCACTGAAAGAATGGATTCAGGAAGCGAAAGAGATTCTGAAAGAACCACAGGAAATTTATCTGGCACAGTTACTCAGTGAAGCGCACACTATGCGAAATCAAATAGCAATGACTTATGCCAGAGGAAAAACCAAAGCCAAGAAAAGCAACATGAAGCGTTTCATGAATGAGTGTAATTATCTGAAACAGAGAGGTGTACTTACTCTCAGCGATTTTGAAAAATATCTTTCTTCTGTAGACGAAAAAGTGGAAGCCAGTAAATCTTCCATGAATCAGAAACAGACACGACTGAAAGAA
>JAQXVT010000073.1 GCA_029225065.1 Lachnospiraceae bacterium
AGAATATGCGAAGGAACTGGAAGCAGCAGGTCTGGATACAGGCGATGTATCACCGCTTCTGCTGCCGCACTATGCAAGACATGAGCGGTAAATAAGGACAGTATTTTTTTACTGCAGTGATGGATTGCAAGGAAGCAAAGAACCTGTTACAATTGAGGAAAATATTCAGCAGGTCAAGGCGGATATTCGCAGTCTGATTCGCTGTCTGCGTATAACCATCATGCAGGTAAGGCTGCCTTACCTGCATGACCCGGTTAAAAACGCGCATGGTCTGCTGAACATGACAGGAGGAAAAGAAATGCGTGAAATCGAAGTGAGCATGCTCACGGATGCGATCGAGAAGCTCTGCATCGAGGCAAATGAGCATCTGCCGTCCGATGTCAGGGAGGCGATTAAATCGTGCCGCGCCAGTGAGGACGGCGAGATCGCAAAGGGTGTGCTGGACAATATCATCGAAAATTTTGAGATTGCGGACAGGGAAAACGTGCCGATCTGTCAGGATACGGGAATGGCGTGTGTCTTTCTGGAAATCGGACAGGATGTACATTTCGTCGGCGGAGACCTGACGGATGCGATCAATGAGGGCGTGCGCAGAGGATATGACAAAGGGTATCTGCGCAAGTCTGTTGTAAAGGATCCGGTACGCCGCGGCAACACCGGAGACAACACACCGGCGATGATCTACACAGAGATCGTGCCGGGTGAGCAGGTAAAGGTGACGGTCGGCCCGAAGGGCTTTGGAAGCGAAAACATGAGCGCGATCCGCATGTTCAAGCCGTCGGCCGGACTGCAGGGCATCAAGGATTTTATCATTGAGACGGTAGAAAATGCAGGACCGAACCCGTGCCCGCCGATGGTAGTCGGTGTCGGCATCGGTGGAACGTTTGACAAGGCAGCGCTGCTCGCAAAGAAGGCGCTGATGCGTCCGCTCGATTCCTCCAATCCGGATCCGTACTACGCAGATCTGGAGAAAGAGATGCTGGAGAAAATCAACCAGCTTGGCATCGGACCGCAGGGCTTTGGCGGAAGGACGACGGCGATCGGCCTCAACATCGAGACGATGCCGACACACATCGCAGGAATGCCGTGCGCGATCAATATCAACTGCCATGTGACGCGTCATAAAACGGAGGTGATCTGAGATGGAAGAGAAGAGAATCACACTTCCGCTGACCGCGGAGCTGGCAAAGACACTGCATGCAGGTGACCGGGTGCTTCTGACCGGCACAATCTACACCTCCCGTGATGCGGGCCACAAGAGAATGTGCGAGGCGCTGGCAAAGGGCGAGAAGATCCCGTTTGACCCGACGGATGCGACGATCTACTACGTGGGACCGACACCGGCAAAGCCGGGCCAGGTCATCGGATCGGCAGGACCGACAACGAGCGGACGTATGGATGCTTACGCACCGACGATGATGTCGGTCGGCGCACGCGGCATGATCGGAAAGGGCGCACGTCTTCCGGAGGTTGTGGAAGCGATGAAGAAGTATTCCGGTGTCTATTTCGGAGCAATCGGCGGAGCAGGCGCACTGCTTGCAAAGTGCATCAAGAAATGTGAACTGATCGCATATGAGGATCTCGGCGCAGAGGCACTGCGTAAGCTCTATGTGGAGGATATGCCGCTGGTTGTCATCATCGACAGCGAGGGCAACAACCTGTACGAAGAGGGACGTGCGGCGTACCTGAAAGAGACGTCGGAAAAAGCTGAAAAGTAAGCAGAAGAACCTTTGTGCATCAGATGGCAGACGGATGGACGAATGGTCTCATGATTACAGACAGAATGAAGTGCCGGAGAAAATTCGCCTGAGCAGTGCGGATAGAAGTCCGGGCATTAGAAAATAAATGAAATAAGAAAGAGCCAGTGAAACAGGACATTTGTTTCATTGGCTCTTGTTATATTCGGGGTAATTGCATAAATCATCTGAAGTGATGCATAAACAAGAAACAGCAAACTGCTGCTGTTTGTTTGGAAAATCTCATACGTAGAGATTATTCATGATTCTGCAGGTAGCGAAGCAGATTGCGAATGTCCGCCTTCGCTGAGAAATTACTTTGGGTCTACACTACGCCCGCGCTCTGCCTTCCTTGCCTTCTTGACGAGATACATCTCCTCATCCGCGCGGTTGATGTAATCACTTAAGGTAAGCGAAGGATCGTCGGTCATGACGTATCCGATGCTCGCCTCGATGTTGAACGACTGCGTGCTCAGGGAAGAGAGCTGCTCAAGCAGTCCGACGATGTTGTTTTTAAGTTGTACCATCTGAGCATCGCTGCAGTCCGGAATCAGACAGACGAATTCGTCTCCGCCGTAGCGCATGGTGATGGCTCCGGTCGGACAGCACTGCTTCAGTGCGGATGCGACGGTACTGATTGCGAGATTTCCCATGTCGTGGCCGAAGGTATCGTTGATGTATTTCAGATGATCGACGTCGGCGAAAAGCACACCGCAGAGGCGGCCGGTGCGGATCGAATTCGTAAACAACGGGATCGCCAGCTTATCGTATGCCATGCGGTTGTAAAGACCGGTCAGGGAGTCACGGATGTAAAGCTGCGAGAGCGCCGTGTTCATTTTGCGTAAGGTAAGCCTGCTGTACAGGGATTCCAGTGCGTTTTGAAATGTCGAGAGCGTCTCAAAGAGAAACTGGTTTTCAAGCAGGTAATCGCAGTTTTTGAAGGCGAGATAGCCGATCTCGCGGTCGCGGAAATGCAGCGGCGAGAAGACATAAAGGCTGTTTCCGGAGGAATGCTCCGAGGGCGGCAGAACCTGTCCCTTTCCCGGAAAAATTCGGATACAGCCGTTTTTCGGCGGAACGACCGCCATCTCATCGGGATAGCCGTCCGTGAGATACTCGTCCTCGGGGAGCTTGGCGCTGCGCTCGATCGTCTCCGCTTTGTAGAGATCCGGATTCAAAAATAAGGTGACATCCTCACAGCCGTGCTCACAGATGCAGCTGCGAAGAAAGGCGGCCATCTCTGTGTAGCTGTTACAGTCAAAGAGACTGCGCTCGAGCTGTGCCATCCAGTTGCGCATGCGGATTTTGTGGACCTCGCCTGCGATGTGGTTGTTGATGTACTGACCGCGGTCCGGCGGGCATTCACTGCGGCAGCAGCAGCTGTCCTGAAAGACCCACTGCATCTGCGCAAAGCGGATATCTGTGTCAGAATTGCCCTTCCAGGCTTCGTGCAGCAGCTCCATGGCGTTGTACATGACCTCTTCCTTTGCAAATCCGACGGTGGTGATACGCGGATCATAATAGGAAGCCTTGTCAAGATTGTCAAAGCCGGTCACGAGAAAATCATCCGGAATCTGAAAGCCGGTTTCTTTTGCGCGGATTGCGAGGCCGACGGCAATGTTGTCGTTGGCGCACACAAAGGCATCCGGGATCAGGTCGCCTCTGCGGAAATAGTCGAAGGCGAGAATGCCGGATTCCATTTCATAATTAAAATGTTTGACCCGTTTTTCCTCAAACGGAATTCCATGGCGCGTCAGGCAGTCACGATATGCCTGAAAGCGCAGCAGATTTTCACCGTTTTCAGCGGGACCGCCGCAGTAATTAATCGTGCGGCAGCCGTGGACAGTGATGAGATGCTCCACGAGCTGTTCCATCGCCCTGTAATTGTCGATGCCGGAGAAAGCAAGTCCGGAAAGCGGAATCTGGAGTGAGACGGCCGGAACGCCGCTTGCCTTGACGCGGCTCACAAGATCCCTCGCGACCGATGGTCTTGGGACGCTTGCCACATCGATGATTACGCCGTCAAATGCAGAAAAATCCGGCAGCTTTGTGATGTTGTACTCGCCGGTATTGTATTTTTCATCCTTATTAAAATTTCCGAAGCTGTGGAAAAGATACAGATCCACGTCTAAATGGTGAGAATGCAGATATTGCCGGGCGCCCCTGATCCAGGCATATGTGACCTTGCTTGCCCAGCCGTCTGTGACAACTGCTACTTTTTTCATTTCAAGAGGCCTCGTTTCCTGTTCATTATAACTAAAAAATATTATAACAAGCGCAGGTGGAATGTGCAACCTGTTTCTATGGAATATGTTTTTATGTAAGAAGAAGTTTTAAGTCGCAAAGCAGATTACGAATGTCTTTTTAAATGTCCGTTTTACCTGGAACAGGAAGACACCTGGAATTGCTCACAGAAATGCGCTGACGCCCTCCTGCCGCGTGCTGCCGGATGGCACGGTGCGAGAGGTTTAATCATTCCCGCAATCTTCCAAACATGCTCCGGGAGAAAAAGAATCCCGGTAAGGCAGCAGGCATATCTTTTTAGAAGAAAGTGCTTGATTTACGCGAAGAATGGGCGTATAATAACGCCAATAAGAATCTGAGGTGCGTTTGACCAAGAGTAATTCGTCTCAGAAGCTGTTACAGACCAGCAGATGAAGGAAAGGGGTCGACGCCGAAGCGAAGGGGCTTCTGTAAGGCTTTGGTCGCTGGTCTGGCAGAGAAGATCTGTCCGACTGTCGCACGATCGGTGCGGAGCGCAGTTCTTCTGAAAAAAGAGAAATTTTTTTTGAGATATGACGCGCAGCCGTTCCGGAAACGAATGGCTGCGTTTCTTTGTGCTTATGGTTCTTATAGGAAGAAAATATGAGGAGGAGCGGTAAATGAAAAAGAGAATGGTAAATGTGCTTCTGGCATGTGCACTTGCAGCGGGAAGTGTCAGCCCGGCGATGTCGGCAATGGCAGAGGAAGCAGACGGCAAGGTACTCAATATTGCGCTGAGTGCAGATATTTCCACAATGGACGTTATGGGAACGAGTAAAGACTACATGGTTCCGATGAACGTATTTGACCGTCTGTTCGATATTAAGGTAAACGATGACGGAAGCTCTGAAATCGTAAATGGTCTCTGCACGGATTATACAGTAAGCGACGACGGTCTGACCTACACCTTCACCTTAAGAGAAGGCGTAAAGTTCAGCAACGGACAGGATTTTACCGCGGAAGATGTAGAATATACCTTTATGCATCTGCTTTCCCCGGAATCCATCAACGCAGATATCCCGCTTGAGATTGAGGGCGCACAGGATTACATGGACGGAAAGGCAGACACCGTTTCCGGCATTACGGTAGACGGTGATTATCAGATCAGTGTGACGCTGGCAAAGCCGAATGCAGGCTTTGTTTCCGAGCTTACTTCAGCAGTAGTTGGTATCATTGACAAAACGACGGTAGAGGGTGCTTCCAACTTCGGTATTGATGTAGATGAGACCGTTGGTACCGGTCCGTACATCGTAAAAGAGTGGATAAACAACGACCACATCACACTTGTCAAGAATGATAATTACTGGGGCGAGGAGCCGTCCGTAGATACGTGTGTGATCCACGTTATTCCGGATGCTTCCACACAGAACCTGATGTATCAGAACGGTGAGCTTGATATCATCGATCTGGATTTCCAGGATGCTTCGATTGTGACTTCGACCTATGAGACACAGTACGCAGACAAGATTGTTTCCGGAAAGCGTCTTGCACTGACTTACATGAACATGAATGCGAAGAGTGATTACCTCTCTGATCCGGTAGTCCGTGAGGCAATTCAGATGTCCATCGACCGTCAGGCGATCCTGGATTCCGTATACAGCGGAAAAGGACATCTTGAGAACAGCATCATTCCGCAGGGCGTTCTGGGACACAACGACAACGCAACCGAGATCGTTTACGATCCGGACGGCGCAAAGAAGCTGCTTGAGGATGCAGGCTACAAAGACGGAGAGATCACCTTTGAGATGGGCTATGATTCTTCCGCAAGCGCAAACAACCAGATGGTTTGCCAGATCATCCAGCAGCAGCTTGCAGCAGTTGGCATCAACATGGAAATCAAGACCTACGATCAGTCCAGCTGGCTGGCAACGAGAAAAGCAGGTGAGATGGATTCCTTTGTTGGTACCTGGACAATGGACTACAACGATCCGGCCAACATTCTGGGCACCTTCTTCGGAAGCGTAGAGAATACGGTACTTCGTTCTGACAACTATCAGGATACTGCCATCATTGACCGCGTAGCAGCAGCTCCGTCTATCATTGATGATGATGAGCGTTACGCAGAGTACCAGGCACTGGAAGAGAAGATCATCCATGAGGATTATTCCTGGGTTCCGCTCTTCGCACTGGATCATGAGTTTGCAATCAGTGATGCAGTAGAGAGCTACCAGCCGCACTGGGCAGGCTACGGCGACTTCTTCATCAAAGATGTCGTTATGAAATAAATCGATAACGAGACAGACAACGGATTCCGGAACCGGGGCCCAAAAGCGCCGGCTCCGGATGAATTGCGTTCTGGCGCGTGTGTTTTTGGGAAAGACGGACTGCAAAAATGGGGCTGTTTTTCCCAAGAATACACGGAAATGCCGAACGCCTTTACATTAGAAAGGATTCCAAATGCTAAAGAGTATCGGAAAAAGAGTCGTTCAGACAATCATTGTACTGTTCTGCGTCTCTCTTATGATTTTTGTGCTGCTTCGAATCGTTCCGGGTGATGCAATCACGACCATGATGGGTGAGCATGCAAATGCGGATACGATCGCACGTCTGACGAAGGAAATGAAGCTGGATCAGCCGATTTATATGCAGTTCCTTACGTATATTAAAGATATCTGTACCGGAAATTTCGGTACGAGCTATACGCTGAACAAGCCGGTAACCGAGCTTCTTGCAGCCGCGTTCCCAAACACCGTGAAGCTGGCTGTTTTTGCAGCTGTGATCGCCTGGGTCATCGGTATGGTCTGTGGAATCGTCGCTGCGGTAAAAAAGGACGGTATTCTGGATCGACTGTTCATGGGATTTTCCCTGCTCGGCGTTTCTGTGCCGGTCTTCATGGTAGCGATGGTACTGCAGTATTTTATTGCCTACAAGCTGCACTGGGTTGACATTTCCGGTGTCAAATCCTGGACCGGATTTATCCTTCCGGCGGTTGCGCTTGGCTGGAACAGTGCGGGCAGCATTGCACGTCTGACACGTTCGACGCTGGTTGAGGTGCTTCAGGAGGACTACATTGACACGGCAAAGGCAAAGGGACTTGGCCGCGGAGCTGTCATCATTCTGCATGGACTGCGCAATGCGATGCTTCCGGTTATCACGATGATGGCGCTGCAGATTTCGAGTCTTCTGTCCGGAGCCGTTATTTCCGAGACGATTTTCTCCATCAACGGAGTCGGAAGACTTGCGGTTGACGCAATCAGCCGCCGCGATATTCCACTGCTTCAGGGCACGGTACTGTTTACAACCGTAATCGTTATCATCGGCAACCTGATCGCAGACTGCCTGTATACGGTACTGGATCCGAGAATCAGAAAGGGGGCGTGAGCATGAAAAAGAGAGAACATCTGGAAAATACAGCCGAGCAGGAGGCGCTGGCCGCACAGCTCGGAGAGAGTGATACCTTTATTGACAAGATGAAACGGATGGCTGCTGACAACAAGCTCGCGGTCTTTTCAGCTTTCGTGATTCTGATTTTTCTGCTTCTTGCCATTTTTGCGCCGCTTCTGACACCGTACAGCTTTGACGAGCAGGATCTTTTATCCCGTCTTGCTGCGCCGTCCTCGAAGCATCTGTTCGGTACGGACGAGCTTGGAAGAGACGTGCTGACGCGTCTTCTCTACGGCGCACGCGTTTCCCTGGCAGTCGGCATCATTCCGACGATCGCGTCCATGGTCATCGGCGTGCTGCTCGGCATGATCAGCGGATATGTGGGCGGAATCGTGGATTCCGTCATCATGCGTCTTGCTGACGTCGTGCTGTCATTCCCTTCTCTGCTGCTTGCAATGGTTATCATGTATACACTGGGCGACGGTATCACGAGTATCTTTATCGCGCTGGCAATCACGAGCTGGGCGGGCGTGGCGCGTGTCATCCGCTCGGAGACGCTGACCCTGCGCGAGGCAGAGTACGTTGAGGCGGCCCGCAGCATGGGCGTGAAGGATTTTACGATCATTCTGCGCCACGTATTTCCGAACTGTATTCCGTCTCTGATCGTACTGTTTACATTGGATGTGCCGTCGGCGATTCTTTCAGAAAGTGCACTGAGCTTCCTTGGTATCGGTGTGCAGCTGCCGAATTCCTCCTGGGGCCTGATGGTAAATATGGGACGTACCTACCTGTACAATGCGCCGTGGCTGAGCCTCGTGCCGAGTGCGGCTATCATGCTGGTGGTACTGGCTTTCAACTTCCTGGGCGATGGACTGCGTGATGTCCTCGATCCACATCTGAAGAATTCATAAGGGAGGATGCGTCATGGATGAAATGCTGCTTGAAATTAAACATTTAAAGTCCTACTTTTATACAAGAAAGGGCGTAGCTCCGGCAGTTGACGACGTGTCACTGCAGGTTCCGAAGGGAAAGATCGTGGGAATCGTCGGCGAGTCTGGCTGTGGAAAGAGTATGACGGCGAAATCTGTCATGGATCTTCTGAAATATCCGGGCCGCGTGGCGGACGGAGAGATTCTGCTTGAGGGCAGGGATCTGACGAAGCTCTCTGCGAAAGAGAAGCGCAAGGTGCGCGGGGAAGACATCAGCATGATTTTCCAGGAGCCGATGACGAGTTTGAATCCGGTCATCAAGGTCGGAAAACAGGTGCGGGAGGCAATCCTGATCCATCAGAAGATGGACAAGGCAGAGGCGAAAAAACGTGTCATCGAAGTCTTCCGTCAGGTAGGCATCAGCGAGCCGGAGAAGCGATACGAGTGCTATCCACACGAGCTTTCCGGCGGTTTGCGCCAGCGTGTCATGATTGCGATGGCAATGGTCTGCCGTCCGAAGCTGATGATTGCGGACGAGCCGACGACCGCACTCGACGTAACAATCGAGGCACAGATCCTGAAGCTGATGAAAAATCTGTGCGATACGACCGGCATGAGCTGTCTTCTGATCTCTCACAACCTGGGCGTCATTGCGCAGATGTGTGATTACGTGTATGTCATGTACGCGGGCAAGATCGTGGAGCAGGGAGATGTATTCACACTGTTCGACCATCCGCAGCATCCGTACACGAAGGGACTGCTCGCATCGATTATCCATCTGGATGAACTGCCGGATCGTCTTTCCACGATTCCGGGCGTTGTGCCGAACCTGATGCATCTGCCGGAGGGCTGTGCATTCTGCGGCCGCTGCAGTGAGGCGATGGAGTGCTGTAAGACAAAGAAACCGGAATTACACGATTTAGGTGACGGGCATGCGATCCGCTGCTTTTTGCCCGCAGAAAGAGAGGCCGCTCATGAGTGAAGAAAAGAAAGTGCTGCTTCGGTGCGAGCACCTGGTAAAGGAATTTCCGGTAGACCGGAAGAGAAGCGTTCATGCCGTATCGGACATTGACCTTGAAATCTACGAGGGCGAATGCCTGGCACTGGTAGGAGAGAGCGGCTGCGGAAAATCGACACTTGGCCGGACACTGATCCAGCTGCACAAGCCGACCTCCGGAGATGTGTGGTTTAAGGATGCAAAGATTTCCGGAATGAAAGCATCGGAGTTTGCACCGTACCGCAGACAGATGCAGATGATTTTTCAGGATCCGTACGCATCGCTCGACCCGCGTATGAATGTGCATGATATCATCGCAGAGCCGCTTGTGACTTACAAGGTCTGTGCAAATAAAGAAGAGCTGACGAAAAAGGTACTGGAGCTGATGGACGCGGTCGGCGTGCCGCGCGATTTCCTCTACCGTTATCCGCACCAGTTTTCCGGCGGACAGCGCCAGAGAATCGGAATCGCAAGAGCCATCGCGCTGCGTCCGTCACTTGTCATCTGTGACGAGCCGGTGTCCGCGCTGGACGTATCGGTACAGAGCCAGGTGCTCAACCTGCTCAAAGACATTCAGGCACAGTACGGTCTGACCTATCTGTTTATCAGCCATGACCTCTCTGTTGTCCGTTTTATTTCGAACCGTGTATGCGTCATGTTCCTCGGCAGGGTCTGCGAGATCGGTGATTCCGCGCTGATCTACGAGAAGCCGCTGCATCCGTACACGAAATTCCTGATGAATGCGATTCCGATCGCGGACCCGCATTTAAGAGGAGAAGAAAAGACACTGCTCGAGGGCGAGCTTCCAAGCCCGATCAACCCGCCGAAGGGCTGCCGTTTCCACACCAGATGTCCGTACGCAACTGAGAAGTGCAGGACGGAGGAGCCGGCGCTTCGCGAAGTGGACGGACGAAAGGTAGCGTGCCACATGGCATAAGGAGGGACCCGCTTGCGGGGGGATCCCTTATGCCCGGTAGAGGCAGGCAGGGTATTTCATAAGGAGGGACCCGCTTGCGGGGGGATCCCTTATGCCCGGTAGAGGCAGAAACAACTTAACGATTACATACAGCCCACGACAAAATTTGCCGTGGGCTGTCTTGACATTTAGCATAGTTTGTTTTTATCATATGAGTAATGATTCAGAGCAAACAAAATTTTACCTGCCTCTGAACAGGTCAAAACACGAATTACAAGAGAGGAGCATATACATTATGGCACGTATCAGCTGTAATTTTTATTCATACTCGGTCGGCTACCCGATCGACATCCAGATCATCCTGCCGAGCCTGAGCCCGTGCGACGGAGACGTGATGCCGGAGCTGACACATAAAATCACAGAAAAATATCCGGTGATCTATTTCCTGCACGGACATGGGAATGATTACCTTTGCTGGAGCCGTTTTACCTCCATTGAGCGTTATGTGGAGGAACGGCGGATTGCGGCAGTCTTCTGTTCCGTCGGAAACAAGGCGTACATGAACGCCGAGTACGGTGAGAACTGGTTTGATCTCGTAGAGAAAGAATTGCCGGAATTTGTTGAGACGAATTTCCCGATTTCTGATAAGAAAGAGGATCGTTACGTTGCCGGTCTGTCGATGGGCGGCTACGGCGCACTTGTGCACGGCCTGAAGCATCCGGAACGGTTCGCGGCAGTCGGAGCATTTTCACCTGGAGTCATCATGCCTCAGATGGCAGAGGAAAACGGCGGAATCGCGCTGGGACATTCCTTCCCGCCGATGATCAGGGCAGAGGAGCTTGTCGATGACCTTCTTGCGAAAAAATCTGATTTCCCAAAGATTTTCCTGTGTATCGGACACAACGATTTCCTCTATGAATCCGTGGAAGCTTTCCATCAGAAGCTGGTAAAAGACGGCGTGGAGCACCGCTGCGACAGCGTGCCGGGCTACGAGCACGAGTGGGCGCTTTGGGATCTGGAGCTTCCTCTGTTCCTTGACTGGATTCCGCGCACGGATGCGTACGCAAAGATGGAAAGACGGAAAATGTGAGGATAAAGACGGCAGAAAGGGGCGAAGCAATGTACAACCCTCAGCTTGCGACATTTATTCGGGCGTTCGATGTACCAGGATGCAAAATACATTATCCAGTATTGTCGGGATTCGGTGACACGCGCGAAAAATGCCATGCAGGAGGATTCGAACGTGATTCGGACCGGTTCCTCCCCAATGACTCCGGCGCAGCTTTTGCTGGATCTCTGGGCCAAAATTCAGACGATGGATCCGTCCATCATTGTCTGGCGGTAAAGGATCGGCTTGCATCCACGGCGCTGATTGTATATACTAGATGCTATAGGTACGTTTTGACAGGGTGACGAGACTGATGAAAGGAATACCATTTTTGCGGGATTTGTTATGGAAACGGAAGGGTTAAAGAAAAAGATTTTAGAGGCCAGGTCTGTAAAGACAGAAAAAATGCTTGCCTGCTGTGACGAGGTGTATGAGATTGCGGAAAAGACAGATAACCGTGAGCTGCTTGGATTTCTGTATTTTTATAAGGGAGAAGCTTATTATGTGCGCAATGAGATAAAGCTCATGTTTGAATGTATGACGAAAGCAATCCCGTATCTGAGCGAGACGGAGCAGTGGGAGCTTTTGTCGCGTGCATACAATATCATGGCGATCACATTGATCAACAGAGGCAATGCACCGGTTGCGGTGGACTATTATCTGAGTGCGCTTGACTGTGCGGTGGAACATGATCTGCACCTGGATGAATGCAGGATACATATCAATCTTGGCTGGCTGTATATGCAGAATGAGATCTATCAGGAAGCCGACGAGCAGTTTACAGCAGCCCAGGATATTTATAGAAAAAGTCCTGACCGGGAGAAGCAGCAGGGACGTCTGATTATGATTTATACAAATCTTGCAAGCTGCTGTATTCTGCAGGGAAAAATGGAACGTGCCGGTGAATATGTGCGTCGCCTGAATGAGCAGTGCAGGCCCTATTTTAAAAACATGGATCATGTGTACGTGGGCTGTATGGAGGCCAGATATTACCATTATTGCGGGGAAACAGAAGTAAGGGATAAAATCATCCGTGAGATCATGAACCGAATTGAAAATCCGGATCAGTTTGACGGACCGCTTCCGATCCTGGATCTGTTTGATGACCTGTATTCTCTTTGCGAGCTCACATTTGAGATTGGAAAATATGATATCTGTGCACAGATAACAGCGAAATTAGAACCGGTGATTGAAAATACAGATATCATTAATCTGGAAAGAAAGCTGCTGGCACTCAAAATCCGATATTATAAACTGCACAACGACGTGGAAAAATACAAAAATGCATCGGTGCGGTTCTATGAGCTCATTATGATGATGGAAGAAGAAAGCAGGCATATGATTGCCAACATGATCAGGATTCGAACCTCATTGGAGCAGGTGAAGAAACAGAATGCACTTCTCGTGAAAAAATCGGAGACTGATGCGCTCACGGGACTGGCGAACCGGTACCGACTCACGGATTATTCCCAGGAGCTTATGGATGTGGCCTTTCGTGAACAGGTTCCGTATGCGATTGAGATTCTGGATATCGATTATTTCAAGGAATACAATGATCATTATGGCCATCAGGCAGGGGATCTGTGCATAAAACAGGTAGCGAATCAGCTGAGTAAGATGCAGAGCAGGCATATTTTCTGCGCAAGATATGGCGGGGATGAGTTTATTCTTATTTATAAAGGTCTTTCGAAGGATGAGGTTCTTTTAAGTGCGAGGAAGCTCAAAAAAGAGATTGCAGGACTGGGGCTTCGGCATGAATACTCCAAAAGTGCAGATGTTGTGACGATCTCCCAGGGAATCTGTATTACAGTTCCGACCGAGTTAAACAGAGGCTGGGATTTCCTGCATCAGGCGGACAATTACCTGTATGAGGTAAAGCGGAAAGGCCGCAATGCCATAGGAATTGGTGATTTCAAAGAGATGAAAATGGAGCTGTAATATAATCTGAAAAAAATACGCCCTGCCGTTTTGGCAGGGCGTATAAAATTTCATGGCATTACATCATTCCGTCCTTGATGATCTGATGATCGCGCAGCACTTTCTCGATCACGGTTCCCTGGATGACGTGCAGCAGCGGCTTTTTCAGTGCATTGAGCGGTCCCGGCAGCTCAATCTCAAGCGGTGATTTGCCGTCCATCAGCTTGACACTGGAATCGAGCAGCTCGCGGATGTCGTAGACGCTTCCCCACACCTCCGGTACGCCGCGGTCAACGCCGAGCAGTCCATAGACAGCCTCCATAGCGGTTCGAACGGAATACTCTGTCGTGAAGACGGTATCACGCGGGGTCTCTGCGAACTGTCCGAGGAATGCAAAGTTCACACAGCCATCCGGAATGACATCCGGGCGGTCACCCTTTGCGCGCGGCATGAAGAATGCGGTGATATACGGCATCATGGTCGGTACGCAGACTGCGCTGTGCTCCGCCATCTCCTCGATCTGGTCGGTCGGTACGCCAAGGTGGTACAGCCACTCCTCAGTAATCTCCTTACCGGTGCAGTCCTTCATCGGCTTCTTGATATAGTCGCCCGGCTTATCGGTGAACAGACCGTAAACCCATACGCAGACCTTATCTTTGTCCTGATCCTTGAACTGTCCCTGACGGTTGATCGTCCAGCTTAACAGCCAGGAGGAATCCTGACAGCTTACGATACCTCCCGTTACGACCTTGCCGCTCTTCGGATCACGTTTGCAGATGTTGGTGATATACGGGATGATCCGGTCATCGAGAGTGGTAATTGTAGCGGACTCCCAGTTCGTCTTAGCGATATCGGAGCAGAATTTCTCCGGATGTCCAAAGGACGGATCCTGCTTTGCGATGTTTTTCCAGAGGTTCCAGCAGCCGCTTGTGCGTACTTCCGCATCTCCATTCGGCGCATGATTCTGGTCGCCGTAGATCGTACCCTCGGTACAGCTTCCGTTTGTGACGAAGACGAGATCATTTTCGGTGAGCAGAATGCCTTTTTCTACGCCATCGACCTTGCACTCGATTGCGGAAGCGATCTTCTTGCCGTTACGGAACTCGAAGACAACGTTTGTAACCTCTGTATTGTACTGGAAATGAACGCCTGCGTCCTCAAGGTAGCGCTGCATCGGGAGAATCAGGGATTCATACTGATTGTATTTGGTAAATTTCAGGGCGCTGAAATCCGGCAGTCCGGAAATATGATGGATGAAACGCTGGAAGTACAGCTTCATCTCCAGTGCACTGTGCCAGTTCTCAAATGCAAACATCGTTCTCCAGTACAGCCAGAATGTGGAATTGAAGACTTCATCATCGAATACATCCTCGATCGTCTTGTCGTAGAGATCCTCATCCTTTGTCATGAACAGCTTCATGATTTCCATGCAGCCCTTCTGGCTTAAGTTGAAGCGTCCGTCGGTGTGAGCGTCTTCGCCGCGGTTCTTTGTGGCACGGCACAGAGAGTAGTTCGGATCATGTTTGTTCAGCCAGTAATACTCGTCAAGTACGGATACGCCCGGTGTTTCGATCGAAGGAATGCTGCGGAACAGATCCCAGAGGCACTCGAAGTGGTTTTCCATCTCACGGCCGCCGCGCATTACATAGCCGCGGCTCGGATCGAAGATACCGTCGCAGGCGCCGCCGGCAATGTCCATTGCCTCAAGAATATGAATGTGGTCGCCCGGCATCTGGCCGTCACGCACGAGGAAGCAGGCTGCTGCGAGAGAAGCGAGGCCGCTGCCTACGATGTAGGCGTTCTTTTCATCAACGCCTTCCGGCTTCTCCGGTCTTGCAAATGCCTCGTAGTTTCCGTTTGAATAATAAATGCCTTTGCTGTTTTTTTCGTAACGTCCGCGCTCGGTATTGCGGTAGCCGCTATTAGCTGCCTGCTGTTTCTTTTTTGCGGTTTCCTGATTCTTTTTCTTTGTGAAGTATGCAGCTCCCAGTCCGGCTGCAAGTACAGATGCTGCTGCAAGTTTTTTGTTTGTCTTTGACATATAAAACTCCACCTTTCTATGTTTGTGTGTTCCGCGAAATCGGGATCACCGTGTTTATCTGTTTGATGAGGCTACTATAATGCAGGCAAAAAAGTTTTACCATTTACAAAACGGGCAGAATGTTAAGTTTTTAATCATTCTGTCCGTTTTGTAAAGAAAGTATGCGATTTTACTTTGTGCTGTTCTCAAAATTCTGAAGAGAATTCGTGATATTGCCGCTCATGGCGGTGCAGATATGGTGCACGAGCTCCTGGTAATCGTCTTTCATGCCATTTTTGATCCAGTCGAGCATCAGCCCGACGAAGCTGTACTTATAAAAGTCGGCCACGAACTGCTTCTGTTCTTTTGTGACATGCATTCCGGCGGCTTTTTCCTCGACGACACCTTCGATCAGGTCGTACGTCAGATGGAAGAGATAGTTTTCAATCTGATCGCGGCTGAGCGCATGATAGACATTCAAAATAAAAGGCTTGTTTTCCATAACAGCCTCGAAGATCTGCATCAGGCCCTCCTGCCAGGTGGCGTACGTTTTTTTGCCCTGCAGCGCATTCGAGGCATCCTCAAAGCAGGCCCACTCGACGAGGTCGTAGATATCCTTAAAATGATAATAAAAAGACATGCGGCTGATCCCGCAGTCATTGGTCAGATCGCTGATTGTGATTTTGTCGACCGGTTTTTTTAACAGAAATTTTTTTAGAGACGCTTCGAGGGCGTATTTGGTTGCGTTTTGCATAGGGGACCTCCGTTTCTTTGCTGAAAAATACATTGAATATCCACCTGATAAATATAGTAGGAGTATAACATATCACTGCCGCAAAAATAAAAAATAGATATAAAAAGTATCTTAATTTTTTGAAAACCGGAACGCGAAATCTTATAAAGAGGAGCCGTCTACAGATGACAGAACATCGAAACTGTGCTAAGATGAGGAAAAGAATCAAGAAGGAGAACAGGAGGAAGACAGATGGCAAAGGTGAGATTAAATGAAAATGAGGAAATCGTAAAGCGGGTGAAGGAAGGCCTGAAGCAGAAGGGCGGTTACTGTCCGTGCCGCATCGGAAAACTGGAGGAGAATAAGTGCATGTGCAAGGAATTCCGTGATCAGATCGCAGATCCGGAGTTTGAGGGATACTGCCACTGCATGCTGTATTATAAGGAAAAGTAAGATTATATTGATGGAATAAAAAGAAAAAAACGAGGCAGACTATAGTATTCACAGGTTGGTGATGAAAAGAAAAAGGAGTGAATACTATGATAGAGGATGATACGATCAAACTGCTTCGGGTCTGCGATTCCGGTGTAAAGATGGGGATCGCTTCGATTTGCGACGTACTGGATGATACGGGAAGCGGAGAACTGAAGGAGATTCTGGAAAAAAGTAAAAGAAAGCATGAAAAACTGGATCAGGAGATCAATGAAATTTTAAGAGAGTACCACGATGATGGAAAAGAACCGAATGCAGTGGCAAAGGGAATGTCCTGGATGAAGACGAATATGAAGCTGGTGATGGATCATTCCGATGCGACGGTGGCGGATCTGATGACAGATGGCTGCAATATGGGAATCAAATCCCTGCGCAAGTATCTGAATCAGTATCCCGCCGCGGAAAACCGGGTCAAAAAAATCGCAGAGCACCTGATCGACATTGAGGAAGAGATGACGGAGGAAATGCAGGGGTATCTGTAGGAAGTTGTTTTTGACCGAGTCAAGCAAGCAGCGAAGCGGATTGCGAATATCCGCTTTGACAGAATACTATATTTGTAGGTATGAGCAAGCAGTGAAAGTAAATTTCGAATGTTTGCTTTACAGATTGACGCAGAGCAATTCAGAAAAAATGATGAACAGTGGTCGGAAGTGTTTCGGCCACTGTTTTTTTACACTGCGTTCATGAGCAAGTAGCGAAGTGGATTGCGAATGTCTGCTTTATCCGAGCCAGGCAACGTCTCTGTTTCAATTGTTGGAAGCAATGTGCGGTAGATGACCTGCTTGCAGTGCCCCAGCAGTTACATAATTTTCAGAAAAAATGCATAGGATAAATAAGAAAAGCAGGCAGAAAAATCAGCCGCCAGTCGTTTGATTTTGGACTAAGCGGATATAAGCCTGATTTTATAAGCGAAAAAGTGGGAAGCGCTTCGGCAGAAAAGGAGAGCAAATGGATTTCAAAAAGATAACGGAAGTTCTGGTAACAGCGAAAGCGGTACAGTACGTGATGATTGCAGCATTGCTGATCGGCGCTTTTTTTCTGCCGCGGCTTGCGATGAAGCAGGAGACGGGTGCAGCGAGGCAGGAAGAGACGGCGGAGGTACAGCAGTCGGTGGAAAATAATCAGATAAATGGAAGTGTTATGCAGTCGGCAGAAGAAAATAATCAGGCAAATGCAGGCATTATGGGGAGTCAGGAAAATAGTTCCAGTCATGCGAATACTGCAGAAGATTCAGGTGAAAGTCGGGACAACACAGACACTGCGAATCCGGAAGAAAATATCACGGCGGCAAAGGGCACAATCGTCCTCGATCCCGGACATGGCGGGGACGATCCGGGCATGATCGGGGAGAGCGGAATCAATGAAAAAAAGCTGAATCTCGTCTACGCGAAAAAGCTGCAGGCGCTTCTGGAGGCGGAGGGCTACCGCGTCGTGCTGACGCGTGAGACGGAGGAGGGGCTGTATGAGGCCGATGCCGCGCATAAAAAAGCCCAGGATATGCAGCGGCGTGTTGCAATTATCGCTCAGGAGGACCCACTGATTACCGTGAGCATCCACCAGAACAGCTATCAGGATCCGGCGGTGAGCGGTCCGCAGGTATTTTATTATGAGCACTCGGCGGAGGGCGAAAAACTGGCGAAAAGCATTCAGGACAGCATGAACAGCGAGCTGACAGAGGCGCGCTCAAGAGTGGAAAAGAGCAACGCCAGCTATTATATTCTGAAACGTTCGCAGGGGACGACGGTGATCGTGGAGTGTGGATTTTTGTCAAATCCGGAGGAGGAGACGAGACTGCAGGACGCGGCGTATCAGGATCGGGTGTGTGCGGCGGTATGTGAGGGCATTTTGCAGTACCTTAATGATCGTTCAGAGGCAGGCACCATTTTATAGTTATTGTTCAGTGCCAATAGGAAAGAGGATATTCGCCTGGCTGCCTGTGTTCAGCTTAAAACACCGCTGGAAAATTCTGGATTCTTCCTTTGTTTTGTGATATTATAATTATGTATGTCCTGCGTTGTTCCGTGAAGACGACTGAACTTACAGAAAGCAATGACAGCGAACGCAGAGAACATGGCTGATTTTATCTGGAGCAGATTTCCTGAAATACATAAAAGCGGCGACAGTTATTTGTGTACACAGGGGGTGCCTGATTCAGAGCGAAGCGGATATTCGTAATCCGCTTCGCTGCTCGGTCAAAGAATAGCGGAAAAAGAATCGTGGAAAAATCAGTGGCAGGGACAAAAGAAATGGAGGAATCTTATGGAAGAACAGTATTTTGCGCTGCTGATCGATGCAGATAATGTGTCCGCAAAGTATATTACGCCGATCCTGACCGAACTTTCAAAATACGGCGTGATTACATATAAGCGGATCTACGGAGACTGGACGAGCACGCTGAATTCTTCCTGGAAGCATGAACTGCTGACAAATTCGATCACACCGATCCAGCAGTTCAGCTACACAACAGGAAAGAATGCAACGGATTCTGCAATGATCATCGACGCAATGGATATTCTGTATACGAACGACGTAAACGGTTTCTGTATCGTGTCAAGTGACAGCGACTTCACAAGACTGGTCAGCCGTCTGCGCGAGAGCGGGAAAATGGTGATCGGAATGGGCGAAAACAAGACACCGGAGCCGTTCCGCAAGGCGTGTGATAAGTTTACAATTCTGGAAAACCTGTTGATTGAGAATGATCCGGGCACGGCACAGGAAAAAGAGCCGGAGGATGGACTGAGCCGGGAAGCGATTGAGGACGAGATCATCCGTATCGTGCTCGAAAATCAGGACAGCAATAAGGCAACAGGACTTGGAGAGGTGGGAAGCCGTCTCGTAAGCCTGTATCCGGATTTCGATGTGAGAAGCTACGGCTACAACATGCTCTCGAAATTTCTGGAGCAGTTCTCAAGGCTTCAGCTGGTCAAGCACGGAAATATTGTGAACGTGGCGCTGCGGGAAGATGCGGGTATGAAGGAGACGATTGACGCATATGTGCAGAGCCTTGTGCGCAGGGCCGGAAAAGAAGGAATCGAGCTGAGCATTGTGGGCAATAAGGTCTACGAAAAATATAAGGATTTTAAGATACGGGATTACGGTTATGCACAGTTCAACAAATACATTAAGAGCATCGATCATATCGTGGTAGAGCAAAAGGGCACAAAGCTGCTTGCCTGCTACGTAAAATAACAAAGTGGTTACGGTCATAGAAAGAGAGAAAAAATGGAAAATGAACTTTTTGAGCGTGCCCCTGTGCCGAAGGCGTACTTTACCATGGCGCTTCCGGTGGTAATGGGCATGGTGGTGAACCTCGTCTACAACATTGTGGACACCTTTTTTATTGCCAGAACGCAGAATGCGCAGCTGGTGGCAGGCGTATCGTTATGTGCGCCGATTTTTACACTGATGATTGCGCTCGGCGATATTTTCGGACTGGGCGGCAGCTCCCTGATCTCACGTCTGTTTGGTGAAAAGAAAGACGAGGAGGGAAAGCGGGTCAGCGGTTTCTGCTTTTATGCGGCAATTCTCTGTGGTATCCTTGTGACGGTGCTTTTGCTTCTTCTCAAGGCTCCGGTGCTTCATCTGCTCGGAGCGACGGAGGAAACGATGGAGTACGCGGGACAATATTACCAGTATCTTGCGCTTGGTGCTCCGTTTATCATCGTTGCACTTACGCCGGGCAATCTGATCAGGACAGAAGGGCTTGCGATGCAGTCGATGGCGGCGACGATTCTCGGTGCGGTCGTCAATATCATTCTCGATCCGGTCTTTATCTTCGGACTGAACATGGGAGCAGGCGGAGCCGCGATCGCGACAGTAATCGGAAACGCAGCATCGGTGGTACTGCTCGTATACTTTGTCCGCACAAAGAGCCGGAAGCTGACCGTATCGCCGAAAAATATCAAAATCAGCGGGGCTGCGGTGGCTTCCATCCTGGCAATCGGAATCCCGGCTTCCGTCACAAATATCATGCAGAGCTTCGGAATTGCGCTGACCAACCGTTTTCTCGCCGGTTACGGTACGGAGAAAGTGGCAGCAATGGGAATCGCAATGAAGGTAAACATGATCGTTGTGCTTGTGATGGTCGGCTTTGCATTCGGTGCGCAGCCGCTGCTCGGTTACAATTACGGCGCGGGCAACAAAAAACGTCTGAAGGAATTTATTCATTTCGATCTGATGATAGAAATCGGATTTGCCGTAGTCTGTGCGCTGGTGCTTGCACTGTTTGCGCCGCAGTTTGTAAGGATGTTTATGAAGGATGAAGCGATTGTTCAGGCGGGAAGCCTGATGCTGCGCTGCCTGCTGATCTCTTCTCCGATGATCGCTGTTGTGCTGGTATTTACGACTTTGTTTCAGGCGGAAGGAAAAGCGCTTTCTGCCCTGATTCTTTCCATCAGCCGCCAGGGCGTGATTTTTGCCTGCTGTATCGTCGTATTAAAGATGCTGCTCGGCTACATGGGTGTCATCTGCGCGCAGGCAGTTTCGGATGTGATTACAGGGGTGATTGCGCTGGCGCTGTATTGGAAATCGACGCAGAAAGGCTGAGAATGCGGACAGTGGCGCATGGGGCCTTATGACGTTGGTGGATAGTCGGAACACGATCTGAAGTGCAGAAAAATGAGTCAGAACGGATAGTCGCAATCCGCTTCGCTGCTCGGTTAAAATAAGCATGGCGAAAGGGTATACGTAAAAAATAGCAGAAAAGAATACAGCCGAAGCGAGATTGGAAAAATCTGCTTCGGCTGTATTTGTAAAGGAAATCAGAATACATACCGCTCGAGCCGTGCAAACGCCTCCTGCACACGGGAGAGCGGAAGTGCAAGGTTCATGCGGATTCCGTATTTTCCGTGAAATGGCCGGCCATCCTGCCATGCGACACCGACGTCCCAGCCGGCCTTCAGCAATTCATCCATTGTCTTGCCATGTGCCGTACACCACTTTTCACAGTCGAGGAAGAGCATGTAGGTACCCTGAGGGCGGCTGACGTGAATTTCCTGAGCATGCTCAGCAAGAAAGCTGCATGCGTAGTCGACATTTCCGGTGAGCACGTGGCACAGCTCATCCACCCACTCCATTCCTGTATCCTTGTAAGCACCGATGAGAGCGTGCATGGAGAGGACGTTTGCCTCATTGTAGTGGGATTTGGAGGAAGCAGCGAGAAAACGGTCACGCAGGTACGGATTGTAAATGATATGGTAGCTGCCGACCAGTCCGGCGAGATTGAAGGTTTTGCTCGGTGCATAGAACGCAAAGGTGCGCATCCTGGCATCCTCACTGACCGACTGAGTCGGAATGTGCGAAAATCCATCAAGCGTCAGGTCGGACCAGATCTCATCTGAGATGACGAGGCAGTCATTGGCATGGTAGACATCCATGGCCTTCTCAATTTCCCATCGTTCCCAGACACGGCCGCAGGGGTTATGCGGGCTGCAGAAAATGGCGACGTGGATGTGATGCTCTTTGATCTTTGCATCCATGTCCTCATAATCCATGCGCCAGACGTTGTTTTCATCGAGATAGAGCGGACTGTGAATGATCTGGTAGCCATTGTTTGTCAGGCTTCCGGTAAAACCGATATAGGTCGGGCTGTGCAGCAGCACTGCGTCACCAGGCTGTGCGCAGACCTTCAGGGCAGAAAGCACGCCGCCGAGCACGCCGTTCTCATAGCCGATGCATTCTTTGGTCAGAAAGTCGATGCCGTTGCGTTCCTTCTGCCAGCGGATGATGGAGTCAAAATATTCG
The DNA here is from genome assembly GCA_029225065.1 of Lachnospiraceae bacterium. Lineage (GTDB taxonomy): Bacteria > Bacillota > Clostridia > Lachnospirales > Lachnospiraceae > Choladousia. The sequence continues at coordinate 22,177 of JAQXVT010000073.1, forward strand.
TCCGTGAGGGAAAAATAGCCAAATGCCGGGTGCTGCAGCCGTGCGGCTATCTCCTCCGGGATCGATGAAGCAGTCGGAAAATTCATGTCTGCCACCCACATCGGGATCACGTCAAAGCCTTCCTTCGGTGCACCCGGTGCAAATCCGCCGGTTCCGATCGCGTCAACTGCGATCGCATCTTTTTCGTGACGGTCCATGACCGTCGTAAAATCGTATTTCATAAAAATCCTCCTGATATAAATTTGTGATTCGTTTCACTGGCTGATTGGAAATATTATAGTTACTGTTCAGAACCCACCTCCAAAATGCTTCGCATTTCGTCGGTGTGGCGTATCCGCCAGGCAAAATTTTAAAAGTGTAATTAAAAATGCAAGCATTTTACGCATGTTTAATGAAATTTTGCCTGGCTCTGAACAGTAACATATTATACCGCAGAAACAGAAAAATGTAACCGTCTGGCAGGATATTTCAGGCAGGTGTTTTGGAAAACAGAAGAAATTGGAAGGCGAAGAGAAAGGGTTAATGAAAGAAAGTAAAAAAAATTGAAAAAAGATGGTTGACAATAGCAAAATATTGTGGTAATTTTATAAAAAATTTAATCCATTAAACCGATGAAGCGGAGATAAAGACAGGGATGCGCGCACAGAGAGTCCGGGAGGCTGAGAGCCGGATCGAAAAGCAATCTGCCAAATGGACCGCAGAGGGCGCAGTCAAAGGCAAAAGCTGAGTATTCTGCGACGTAGGGCATACGTCAGTTGTCTGGAATATACAGGTATTCCGTAAAGAGCACGGGTCGTTCCGTGAAGCAAGGTGGCACCGCGGGTGAAAAGAAAATTTGAGCTCGTCCTTGACAGAACCAAAATTCTGTCGAGGACGGGCTTTTTGCATTTGTATTACCAGTTTCGAACAGCAGAAAACTGTGAAGACAGAACGGGGCAAATTTATTTGTTCCGGGCTGTATTAACAGTTTTGGATGGGCGGAACGCCCATCTAAAGAAAACCCAGGGGAGGAAATCACATGTATCCATCATTTGAAGAACTTACACAGCTTGCAGCGTGCGGCGTCTACCGGCGCATACCGGTCTGCAAGGAGCTGTACGCGGACCGGTACACACCGGTCGAGGTCATGAGAAAATTACGACAGGCCAGCAGACATTGCTATATGCTGGAAAGTGCGAGCCAGACCGAGGTCTGGGGGCGCTACACATTCCTTGGATACGATCCGACAATGGAGATTACGTGCACGGACGGTCTGGTAAAAATCAGTAAAAACGGTCCGGACGGGCTGGAAGAGGTGGAGCACCGCCAGGTGGCACATCCGGCCGGCACGCTCCGGGAAATCCTGAAAGCATACAAGAGTCCGATGCTGGAGAAAATGCCTCCGTTTACGGGCGGTCTGGTTGGATATTTTTCCTACGATTATATCAAATACAGCGAGCCGAAACTGAAGCTGGAGGACCATGAGCAGCAGGATTTCCGCGACATGGACCTGATGCTGTTTGACTCGGTCATCGCATTTGATCATTACAGACAGAAGGTGCTGCTGATCACCGGCGTGATGACAGACGGAGATCTGAAAAAAGCATACGAAGAGGCAGAAATCCGTCTTGATCAGATGGCAAAGCTGATCCGTGAGGGCGAGCCGAAGCAGTTTAAAAAACTGAAATTAGAGTCGGAAATTAAGCCGCAGTTTCCAAAGGAGCGCTACAGCGCGATGGTGGAAAAGGCAAAGCATTATATTCACGAGGGCGATATTTTCCAGGTTGTGCTTTCCAATCCGATGCGTGCAAAAGCGCAGGGCAGTCTGTTTGATACGTACCGGGCGCTGCGGGCGACGAATCCTTCTCCGTACATGTTTTATTTCTCGAGTGACGACATCGAACTTGCGGGAGCTTCACCGGAGACACTGGCCAAGCTGGACAACGGAAAGCTGAGCACGTTTCCGCTTGCCGGTACGAGACCAAGAGGAAAAGATTCCGGTGAGGATGAGGCACTGGAGGAGGAGCTTCTGGCCGATGAAAAAGAGCGCGCAGAGCACAACATGCTGGTCGATCTGGGACGAAACGACATCGGAAAGATCAGCCGGATCGGCAGTGTACACGTAGAAAAATATATGGAGATCGAGCGTTTTTCCCATGTAATGCACATCGGATCGACCGTGACAGGACTGATCCGGGAGGATAAAGACGCTGTCGATGCGGTGGATGCGATTCTTCCGGCGGGAACGCTCTCCGGAGCGCCGAAATTCCGGGCGTGCCAGATCATCGAGGAGCTGGAGCAGAGCAAGCGCGGTATTTACGGCGGAGCGATCGGATATCTGGATTTTGCAGGCAACCTGGATACGTGCATTGCAATCCGGCTGGTCTATAAGAAAAACGGAGAGATCTGCATCCGCTCTGGAGCAGGAATTGTGGCGGACAGTGTGCCGGAAAAAGAATTTGAGGAGTGCTGCAACAAGGCAAAAGCCGTGCGGGTGGCAATTGAACAGGCAGAGGAGGGACTGGAATGATTTTACTGATCGATAACTATGACAGTTTTTCTTACAATCTGTATCAGCTGATTGGCTCTGTGGAGCCGGAGATCAAAGTAATCCGAAACGATGACTGTATGCTGGAGGAGATCGAGGCGATGCAGCCGGAAGCGCTGATTCTCTCTCCGGGACCTGGAAAGCCGGAGGATGCGGGAATCTGTATCCCGGCTATCCGGCATTTTGCGGGAAAGCTTCCGATCCTTGGTGTCTGCCTTGGACATCAGGCAATCTGTGAAGCATTTGGCGGTACCGTTTCATACGCAAAGAACCTGATGCACGGCAAGCAGAAGGAGATCCGCCAGTGTGCAGAAAATCGATTGTTTAAGGGATTACCGGAGACATTTCCGGCGGCAAGGTATCATTCACTTGCAGCTGTGCGCGATACACTTCCAAAAGAGCTGCTTGTCACCGCCGAGTCAGAGGACGGCGAGGTCATGGCGGTGGAACATCAGGAATTTCCGGTGTTTGGTGTGCAGTTCCATCCCGAATCAGTCATGACGCCGGATGGACGGAAAATGGTTGAGAATTTTATGCAGGTGGTGCGAGGAGAAGCATGAAAATTCACAGAAGGAAATCGTATAGGATTTCACCTTTCCGGTTGTAAATATAGATTGATAAATTAAAGGCAGAGATAGTAAGGACAGAATGGATAAAAGAGAAGGAGGACCCGGACATGATTAAAGAAGCGATTATCAAACTTGCAAAAAAGCAGGATCTTACGTACACAGAAGCAGAAGCAGTGATGAATGAGATTATGAGCGGCGAGGCAACACCGGTACAGATGGCCTCTTACCTGACGGCACTGGCGATGAAGGGAGAGACGATTGATGAGATCACAGCATCGGCAGCAGGAATGCGCGCGCACGGCGTACGACTGCTGCATGAGATGGATGTTCTGGAAATCGTCGGAACAGGAGGAGATGGATCGAATTCCTTCAATATATCGACAACCTCCTCGCTCGTGATTGCCGCGGGCGGCGTGCCGGTGGCAAAACATGGCAACCGGGCAGCTTCCTCCAAATGCGGAGCAGCGGATGTGCTTGAGGCACTCGGCGTAAAGATCAAGATCTCACCGGAGAAGAGCAAAGAGCTTCTGGAAAAGATCGGTATCTGCTTCCTGTTTGCACAGAAGTATCACGCGGCGATGCGGTTTGTGGCTCCGGTGCGCAAGGAACTCGGTATCCGCACCGTATTTAATATCCTTGGGCCGCTCAGCAATCCGGCCGGTGCAAATATGGAGCTGATGGGCGTTTATGACGCATCACTCGTAGAGCCGCTGGCACAGGTAATGACAAATCTCGGCGTGGTGCGCGGTATGGTTGTTTACGGACAGGACAGTCTCGATGAAATTTCGATGAGTGCGCCGACGACCGTATGTGAGATCAAAGATGGAAGCTTTACGACCTATGAGATCACACCGGAACAGTTTGGCTATACAAGATGCAAAAAAGAAGAACTGCAGGGTGGCCTTCCGGCAGAAAACGCACAGATTACGCTTGATATTATAAATGGAAAAGAGCGGGGAGCAAGGCGGCAGGCTGTTTGCTTAAATGCAGGTGCGGCGCTTTACATCGCAGGAAAGGCCGAGACGCTCGAGGCAGGCGTACGAAAGGCCGAGCAGCTGCTGGATGAGGGAGCAGCGAAGCAGAAGCTGGAGGAATTTATCCGCGAGTCAAATACAGAGGAGTAAGAATACAAAAAGCTTTATAAATCAGATGCCGGGGAGTAAGATAAAAAAGTTCCGGTAAGGCATCAAATGAAAAGAACTTATGAATCAGGTGAGCGAATAAAACGAAAAAATTCAATCAATGCACAGACAAAGACGGAACAAGAGGAGCAGGAAATGAATATTCTGGAAGAAATCGCAGCAAAAACGGGGGAGCGGATCGCACAGGAGAAGCAGCAGGTTCCACCGGAAGAACTGCAGGAAAAAATAAAGGAGCGGGAGGCGCTTGAGCAAAGCAAAGAAAGGAAGCGCCCGGCGCGGACATTTCTGGAGGCACTGCAAAAACCGGGCATGTCTTACATCTGTGAGGTGAAAAAGGCATCTCCGTCAAAAGGCCTCATCGCACCGGATTTTCCGTACACTGCAATCGCAAAAGAGTACGAAGAAGCCGGAGCTTCCGCAATTTCCTGTCTGACCGAGCCATACTGGTTTCTTGGATCAGACCGGTATTTGGAAGCGATCACTGATGAGGTGGCGATTCCTGTGCTGCGCAAGGATTTTACGGTAGATCCGTATATGATCGCACAGGCGCGCTGCCTTGGAGCATCCGCAGTTCTTCTGATCTGTGCGATTCTCGATGATGCGCAGCTGAAGGATTACCGGCAGTACGCGGAGTCACTCGGAATGGACGCGCTGGTGGAGGCGCACGACGAGGCGGAGGTGCAGCGTGCACTGAGGAGCGGGGCAAAGATCATCGGTGTCAACAACCGCGATCTGCGGACGTTTGAGGTGGATGTGAAAAACAGCATCCGTCTGCGGGAGCTGGCCCCGGCGGACACGATTTTTGTATCTGAGAGCGGCATCAAAACATCGCAGGATATCAAACGGTTATATGAAAATCACGTTGATGCGGTGCTGATCGGTGAGACATTGATGCGAAGCCCGGATAAAAGAAGGATGCTGGAGGAGCTGAACGGGGGAGCACTTGCAAAGTAAATAAGCAGAAACACAATGGATGTAAGACGAATCCAGAGAGAAAAAGGATGCTGTGCGCAAAAACAGAGATTCGCAAACATGAAAAGGTTACGGGATGGCAAAGGATAAAAATGGTAAAAATAAAATTATGCGGGATGTCGAGAATGGAAGACATCGCGGCCGTGAATGAAATCCATCCGGATTTCTGCGGCTTTGTGATTGAAGTGCCCAAAAGCCGCAGAAATGTAAGTGCTGCGAAGGCAGAGCAGTTAAGTGCTGCGCTTGCTCCGGGAATTGTTCCGGTTGGTGTATTCGTAAACGCTCCGGTTGATCTGGCGGCGGATCTGCTAAACCGCGGCGTGATTGGCGCAGCGCAGCTGCACGGGCAGGAGGACGAGGCGTACATCAGCAGTCTGCGGAAAAGGATAAAGGCAAAAGCACAGCTGATTCAGGCATTTTCAATCCGAACAAAGGAGGATGTGCTTCGCGCAGCAAAAAGCAGCGCAGACCTGATTTTGCTTGACCAGGGCAGCGGCGGCAGCGGCCGGACGTTTGACTGGTCACTCGCCGGTACTGTAGAGCGTCCATTTTTCCTTGCCGGAGGGCTTGGAAGTGGGAACCTCGCAGAAGCGATCAGAAGGGTAAAGCCGTGGGCGGTGGATTTAAGCAGCGCACTTGAGACGGATGGATATAAAGATCCGCAGAAAATGCGGGAGGCGGTGCAGATCGTGCGAACGACAGCAGGTGAACCGGGGTAGGCAGATCCGCGGCGTGGTCGCACTGGAAAGTAAAACGGTAAAAAACGATTAGCATACAAAAAAGAATCTACATTATTTCAGAAACCAGGAGAGGAGTCACGACATGTCAAAAGGAAGATTTGGTATTCATGGAGGCCAGTACATTCCGGAAACACTGATGAACGCAGTGATCGAGCTGGAAGAAGCCTACAATCACTATAAAGATGATCCGGAGTTCAACCGGGAGCTGACAGAGCTGCTGAACGAGTACGCAGGACGACCGTCACGGCTGTATTATGCGGCGCATATGACTGAGGATCTCGGCGGCGCAAAGGTTTATTTAAAGAGAGAGGATCTCAACCACACTGGGGCACATAAGATCAACAATGTGCTCGGACAGGTATTGCTTGCAAAGAAAATGGGCAAGACGCGTGTCATCGCGGAGACCGGTGCAGGTCAGCACGGTGTGGCGACGGCGACAGCGGCAGCGCTGATGGGAATGGAGTGCGAGGTATTCATGGGTGAGGAGGATACAAAGCGCCAGGCACTGAATGTTTACCGTATGCGGCTGCTCGGCGCAAAGGTTCATGCGGTCACTTCCGGTACGGCTACCTTAAAGGATGCCGTTTCCGAGACGATGCGCGAGTGGACGAACCGAATCGCAGATACGCATTACGTGCTAGGCTCGGTGATGGGGCCGCACCCGTTTCCGACGATCGTCCGCGATTTCCAGGCAGTAATCTCAAAGGAAATCAAAGAGCAGATGCTGGAAAAAGAGGGAAAACTTCCGGATGCAGTGCTGGCCTGTGTCGGCGGCGGTTCCAATGCAATCGGTACGTTTTACCATTTTATTGAGGATGCGGACGTGCGGCTGATTGGCTGCGAGGCGGCAGGACGCGGAATCAACACCGCAGAGACGGCGGCGACGATTGCGACCGGAAAGCTTGGCATTTTCCATGGCATGAAATCTTACTTCTGCCAGGATGAGTACGGACAGATCGCACCGGTTTATTCGATCTCAGCCGGTCTCGATTATCCGGGCATCGGACCGGAGCACGCACATCTGTATGATATCGGCCGCGCAGAATACGTGCCGGTGACGGATGAGGAAGCGGTGGAAGCATTTGAGTATCTGTCCCGGATCGAGGGCATCATTCCGGCGATCGAGAGTGCACACGCTGTTGCGTACGCGAGAAAGATCGTTCCGCAGATGCGAAAGGATCAGTGCGTGGTAATCACGATTTCCGGACGCGGTGACAAGGACTGCGCGGCAATCGCACGGTACAGAGGGGAGGATCTTCATGAATAAGAGAATTACAGAGGCATTTGCACACGGCAAAGCATTTATTCCGTTTATTACCTGCGGCGATCCGTCGCTTGAGGTGACTGAGCAGCTGGTATATGCGCTGGAAGAGGCTGGCGCAGACTTGATCGAGCTCGGCATTCCGTTTTCCGATCCGACGGCGGAGGGACCGGTGATCCAGGCGGCAAATGTCCGCGCGCTTTCCGGCGGTGTGACAACGGACAAGATTTTTGATATGGTGAAAAAAATCCGCAAAAAGACGGCGATTCCGATGGTATTTATGACGTATGCAAACGTTGTATTTTCCTACGGAACAGAGCGTTTTGTGAAAAAGGCAGCGGAGCTTGGCATGGACGGATTGATTCTGCCGGATGTGCCGTTTGAGGAAAAAGAAGAATTTGATTCAGTATGCCGCGCATATGGACTCGATCTGATTTCATTGATCGCGCCGACCTCACATGAGCGGATTGCGCGCATTGCAAAAGAGGCAGAGGGCTTTGTTTACTGTGTGTCCTCGCTTGGGGTGACCGGAATGCGCTCCGCCATCACAACGGACATCGGAGCGATGGTAAAGCTGGTGAAGGCAGAAAAAGACATTCCGTGTGCGGTCGGATTTGGTATTTCGACACCGGAACAGGCGAAAAAAATGGCAGATCAGTCCGACGGGGCGATTGTCGGTTCCGCAATCGTGAAGCTCTGCGGGCAGTACGGAAAAGACTGCGTGCCGTATGTAGCGGCGTATGTGAAGGAAATGAAGGACGCACTGCGGTAAGCGGAAAATGCGGCCTGTGAATTGAAAATAGTACAAAAGGAAAGAAGTCTGTTTTGCAGTGTGCAGAAAACAGACTTCTTTTTTAACCAATTCAAGCAAGGCTCCCTGCATCCATTGCCGGAAGCATAAGAAGGGATATGTTGTATCAGGACAGCTTGATATTTTTAAACAGCGATCCGAGAGAGGTCGTAGCTTCCTCTGTCTCCGGCATCTCATACGTCTCTTCCTCGATCTCGACGGCAGCGACATCCTCGAGCGCTTTCATGCTCAGGCTGATCTTTCCGTCCTTGACTGCGATGATCTTTACCTTTACCTGCTGGCCTTCCTTGAGGACAGCACCCGGATGCTTGATGCGCTTGTCACAGATCTGTGAGATGTGAACGAGTCCGCTCAGGCCATTTCCAAGATCAACAAATGCGCCGTACGGCATCAGAGATTCTACGGTTCCCTCAGTGACAAGGCCGACCTCGACATTGGAAACGCGCTGTTTGCGTTCTTCTGCTTCCTTCTCACGCAGGATTTCTTTTGCGGAGAGCACAAGCTTCTGATCGTCCGGATCTGCGGTGATGACGCGTACCTCGATTTCTTTTCCAACCCATTCTTCCGGATTTTCAACGTATCCAAGAGAAAGCTTGGAAGCCGGAATAAATCCACGAATACCCTCGACATAGGCAACGACACCGCTCTTTACCGCTTCACTGATCTTTACTTTGATGTTGGACTGATCCTTGAGAAGCTGTGTCAGACGCTCCCAGCCAAGGACTGCGGCCGCCTCTTTCATTGAGAGGAGAATGTGGCCTCTGCCGTCATCTCTGCGGATGACGGTTGCAGAGATCGTCTGTCCCATTTCCACATCACGGAACGTGAAGTTCGGGTCATCACTTGCATCCTCAAGACGGATGATTCCGTCGGTGAAGGAGCCAAAGTCCAGAGTGACTTCTGTCTCGGAAATACCGATAACAGTACCGGTCATGATGTCACCCTCGTGGATCGGCTTCATAGAAGCGGCGATCTCTGCCTCATAATCCGCCATGGTTTCTTCCTTTTCCGGAGCAGCAGCTTCGGCTTCTTTTAATTCCTCTTTGATTTCTTCACTCATATTCTGATACCTCTTTTCGAATTATTTCTATACATTGTAGCACACGAAGCCGCCGGAAACCAACATTATTTGGTAAAAATGCAGAAAACAGTTTCAAAAAACGCTCTGAGGTGGTATACTAGGTTCAATTGGAAAGGCAGGAACTTATTATGCAGACAATAATGGCAGTCATGCACGACGGAATCGATGAGGTACAGATCCGGCGGGCTGGCGATATATTGAAAGAAGGCGGGCTGGTAGCCTTTCCGACTGAGACAGTATACGGACTCGGCGGAAATGCGCTTGATGCGCAGGCTTCAGCCAAAATCTACGCGGCCAAGGGAAGACCGTCGGATAATCCACTGATCGTGCACATTGCGGACTGGGATGCAATTTATAAGATTGTTTCTGAGGTTCCGCCCGAAGCGAAAAAGCTGGCGGATGCATTCTGGCCGGGACCGCTGACGATGATTCTGAAAAAATCAGATGCGGTGCCGCTGGCGACGACCGGAGGACTGAATACCGTGGCGATCCGGATGCCGAGCAATGAGGTGGCGCGCGCACTGATTCGTGCGGGAGGCGGCTATGTGGCGGCACCAAGCGCCAATACATCCGGACGGCCAAGTCCGACCTGTGCGGCACATGTGGCGCAGGATTTAAGCGGAAAGATCGAGATGATTATCGACGGCGGCAGCGTTGATATCGGACTGGAGTCGACGATTGTGGATCTGACCGAGGGCAAGCCGACGATTCTGCGGCCGGGCTACATCAATCAGGAAATGCTGGGGCAGGTGCTCGATGAGGTGGAAATGGACCGCGGGCTGATTTCACCGGATTCCAATGTGCATCCGAAAGCACCGGGCATGAAATACCGCCATTATGCGCCGAAGGCAGACCTGATTATTGTGGAGGGCGAAGCGGCACGGGTTCGTGAAAAGATCAATGAGCTCGTCAGAGAAAATCTTGCGGCAGGAAAAAAGGCGGGCGTGATCGGAACGGATGAGTCTCTTCTATATTATAAGGAGGGCGACGTTCGCTCGATCGGTTCCCGAAAAGAAGAAATTACGATCGCGCGGCATCTGTACAGCATTCTGCGCGACTTTGATGAATCGGATATCTCCGTGATCTACTCAGAATCCTTTGAGACACCGAAGATCGGACAGGCGATTATGAACCGCCTGATTAAAGCGGCAGGACACCAGATCATTAAAGTATGAGGAAAGCAGGGAGCAGAGGCAGTGAAACGATACGACAGGCTGATTTTTGTAAGCAGCAGCGATACCTCTGTCGGACCGATGGCAGAGGCAATCATGCAGAGCAAGTATCTGCTGGAGGAGCTTGAGATCACGTCAAAGGGCGTGGTGGTTCTTTTTCCGGAGCCGATCAATCCAAAAGCAGAGGCGATTCTGGTCAGCAATGGACTGACGATGAAAGATCATATGAGTGATCCGCTGGTAAAAGAGGACGCGGGGGAACGCACCCTGCTTCTGGCGGTGAGCGAGGAGGTAAAGCAGAAGGTACGCACAGAATTCGGCGACGAATTTGCAGATGCGATGCAGGTACTGAATACATTTGTGGGAGTATCGCAGGAAATTTTCAATCCGTACGGCGGTTCGCTGGCAGATTACGGGCAGTGTTTTACCGAACTGGAGACCTTGATTTCAAAGCTGGTAGTGCAGCTCAATGAGGAGGAATTACTATGTTAGCACTGGGATGTGACCAGGCCGGTTACGGTCTGATGCAGGAAGTAAAAAAACATCTGGATGAGAGAGGACTTGAGTATGTCGATTGTGGTACGTACTCTGAGGATGCAGTGGATTATCCTGTTTATTCAAAAAAGGTTGTAAAAGAAATCCTGGAGGGAAGATGCGACCGCGGCATTCTGATTTGCGGCACAGGCATCGGCATTTCGATCACCGCAAACCGTTACAAGGGCATCCGGGCAGCACTCTGCGGAGATTGCTTCAGCGCGGAGGCGACGAGGCAGCACAACGACGCGAACATTCTTGCGATGGGTGCACGCGTGGTAGGACCGGGACTTGCGCTTAAGATTGTGGATACGTTTCTGGATACACCGTTTTCCGGTGCAGAGCGTCATGCACGCCGAATCCGCATGATCGATGAAGACTGACTCTGAAGGATAAACGAGTCATGTACTTCCACAGCTTTCCCTGTCAATAATATAAGCAGGGGATGATTTTATGGCTGGCAGGAGAGATAATCCTTTAAAAAGAAGTAAAATACTTATAAAATTTCATTGTACAAAGAGAGGACAAGAAAATGCAGAAAGTAATGATTATGGACCACCCGCTGATTCAGCACAAGATCGGACTGATCCGAAGAAAAGAAACCGGCTCCAGAGATTTCCGTGCCCTGATCGGTGAGATCGCAATGTACATGTGCTACGAGGCGACGAGAGATCTGAAGCTTCAGGACGTAGAGATTGAGACTCCGATCTGCAAGACGACAGTTAAAGAGCTCAGCGGAAAGAAGCTGGCCGTAGTTCCGATTCTGCGTGCAGGTCTTGGTATGGTAGACGGTATGCTGGCAATGATCCCGGCAGCAAAGGTAGGCCACATCGGTCTGTACCGTGACCCGGAGACCTTAAAGCCGGTTGAGTACTACTGCAAGCTTCCGGCAGATTCCAACGAGAGAGAAGTATTCGTCGTAGACCCGATGTTGGCAACCGGCGGTTCCTCCATCGCAGCCATCCAGATGCTCAAGGATAAGGGCGTAAAGAACATCCGCTTCATGTGCATCATCGCAGCTCCGGAAGGACTTGAAGCAATGAAAAAAGCACATCCGGATGTAGACATCTATGTAGGTGCGCTCGATGATCACCTCAACGATCACGGCTACATCGTTCCGGGACTCGGAGACGCAGGCGACCGTATCTTTGGTACAAAATAAGAGAAAAAAATGAGAGGCAGGTGTCGGGGCGCCTGCCTTTTTCACGTCCTTAAAAAGTTTTTAAGAATGTTGAGGGTTTACGCGGGGCGCAGATTGTATTATACTGTGAGGCAGAGTGGGAGCAATCACATAGCTGCTCCTGCAGGCGAACGTTCCGAGTCAGACTCCGAAATTTCATGTGACTCGAAACGAAACTATATATAAGACTTTATAATAGGAAGAAACACATTCCAAAATTGTTCGGAACATCAGAAAGGGGAGGATTTGATGAACAAGGGATTTAAAAGAATAGCGGCCTCTTTTCTGTCCGCAGCGATGCTGTTTCAGCAGTGTGCGGTGACAGGTATCGCAGAGGAGCAGGAAGGATCAGAGGTGCAAACGCAGGCGGCAGAGACACAGGCGCCGGAAGCACAGGCACAGGCTGAAACGCAGGCATCGGAGACGCAGGCGCCGGAAGCACAGGCACAGGCGGAGACGCAGGTGTCAGAAACGCAGGCACCGGAGACGCAAGCACCAGAAACCCAGGCGGCAGAGACGCAAGCGCCAGAAACACAGGCCCCAGAGACTCAGGCCCCAACAGAGTCAGAAACGCAGGCGCCGGAGACTCAGGCCTCAACAGAGCCGGAAACGCAGGTGCCGGAGACTCAGGCCCCGACAGAGCCAGAAACGCAGGCCTCGACGGAAAATGAGACGCAGGCACCAACGGAAACAGAGACGCAGGCCCCGACGGAAACCGAGACGCAGGCGCAGACAGAAACTGAAACGCAGCAGGAAACGGAAACAGAGACTGAGAAGATCACAGAGACGGAGCGGCAGACAGAGCGTTCCGAGCGTGTCAACGATGGTGATAAGATCGAGCTTTCAACCTTGAGACAGGGACTGCAGGGTGCGTTTCCGTATCTTTTTGCAGCGCAGGAGGTAAAGGGAGCCTCTTCCCTTGCAAAAGAAGAGCAGATTGCAGACGGTGATAAGGGCCGTGCAGCACTTTTCGGACTGGAAAATCTCTCAGAAAAGCTGGCAGACGGAAAATCTACTTCAAAAGTACGTGTAATCAACGTATATGCGGATAAGGACGGAAAGCTTGACACAAAACAGCTTAAGGACGCTTTCCAAAGCGAGACAATTGATGTGACAAACCAGTATGTGGTTGTCAATGTAATTGCAGATCAGAAAGATCAGAAGATTGATTTTTCAGGTTATACGATGGTAAATGCAGACCAGACGGTCCGCTATACCGAGGAAACACAGCCGGGTGATATCCTTTACAACTTTGCATGGCTGGACGGCGAGAATTTTGCTCCGTTTGAAGGCACGGTGACACTGACCGGCACGGAACTTCTGCAGGGTACGTTTTTAGCACCGGAGGGCGACGTTGAGGTGAAGTCAAATCTGGCCGGTGCTGTTTATGCGGATCAGATTACGGTGGCAGATGGCGTTTCCGATCTGAAGCGGATTGTTCTGATAGAAGGTGCAAAAAAATCAGAGACAGAAAGCACAGACGAAACCAGCAGCGAGCCGGAGACCACATTTGAGACGACGGTCGAGAGCGAAACAGAAACCGCATCTGAATCGGCAGCCGAGAACGAGTCAGAAACCGTATCGGAGACGACAGCCGAGAGCGAGCCGGAAACCGTAGCTGAAACAACAGCCGGAAGCGAGACAGAAATTGCATCCGAGTCTGCAGCTGAGAGTGAGTCGGAAACCGTATCCGAGACGACAGCTGATAGCGAAACAGAAACCGCAGCTGAGACTGAAGAAAACGATATGATCGCAATTGATGCGAATCTTGTTTCAACGTATTCTTTCTTCAGTACGAGAATCATCTCATCGTGGAATTCAGAAGAGGGTACGGAGCTGAAAATTAAGCTGACGGATGCCGAAGACGAAGCAGAGCAGGCACTTGCAGGAGGCGAGGCAGTCGTCCGCGCGGCGGATTCGATTTATGATAAAGAAGGTGCGCTTGTTTTCCGGAAAAACGCTGAGGTGGCAACGCTTAACTGGAAGAAAGCAACGGAAGTATCTGCAAAATTCCATTACAGCGGTTCTTACTATCTCGAAGTAACAAAGACGCCTGCTGTTTCAAATGGAGAAGAAGCATATATGCTTCCGTCCCGCATTTATTTCTACATTGATGCAGATGGAGTGCCTGTTTTTGCAGAAAACGAAAGCTGGTATACCTGGAAGGACAGCGTTCTTTCGATCGATCTGGCAAAAACAGAAAAGGTACAGGTGAAGCTGCGGCTGACGGGACAGAAAGCAGATGGAAAAAGTGACGGAGAGCTGCTTTCCGGTGCAGCGTTTGTTCTGAAAAATGAGGATGGCCAGATTATTCGGGACGAGGAAGGATATCCGAAATACTATATCAGTTTTAACGGCGAGGAAGTCAGCTTAAGCGGTCTGGAAGCAGGCACGTATCTGCTTTCGGAGATCACCGCACCGGATGGATACCAGCCGGCAGCTGATAAGAAATTTACGATCGCATCCGATACAGCGACCCCGGTCGAACTGGTTGTAACGAATGCAAAGACATCATCCAATACAGAGACACTGGAATTTACAGCAATCAGTATGTTTGATGAGACAGTGCTGACCTCTGAGTTTGAAAATTATTACTATGCGGCACTGTTCCAGGACAAAGCACTGAAGAAAAAAGTCAGCGATGTCATTATGCTGACCTATTCAGAAGGTGAAAAGAAAACAGAAAGTACAGAACTTTCCGGCATAGCGGTTGGTACGTATTATCTTGCACCGACGGATGAGTTTGGTGAGCCGGTGAGCGATGCTTCTTTCCAGATGGTACAAAGCGGCGAGACACCGAAAGAAAATCAGAACTATACTGTTCTGAAGGTGAAAAAGACCGAGACATCGCAGACAGAAGAAACACAGACCGAGAAAACGGATTCATCAAAAACAGAAGTAGCACTGGAGTATCAGTATACCGAATACCCGTCCGATGATTTCAGTTATGAGGCAGCCATTACGCTCACAAAGCAGGTAAAAAATTACGACGGAAAAGCGAAAAAAGTAACGGAAGACTTTTACGCCATGCTTTATGCGGACGCAGAGCATGAAGAAGCGCTTCTGGAAGAGCCGGTAAAATTTGAGTTAAAGGATGCATCCTCTGTAAAGACTACCGTAAAAGTAAGCATGACAGAAAGCGGCGTACCAATCTGGATCGCAGAGACCGACAAGGATGGAAACGTTATTACTTCGGATAATGAAGACTTTGTGTATGCAATCACCTATCCAAAGCATGCAGATGGTAAGTTTACTGTGATTTGCGGCAAGGAGACCGTGGGCACGATACAGAACCAGCTGAACAACTCGATTGTGAAGATCAGAGTGGAAGATGGAAGTAAAAAACTTCTTCCAGGCGCAAAGCTTGTCCTGAAAAATCAGAAGACGGGAGAGGTCGTGCCGATCGATCAGAAAGCAGTCTTTGAGTCAACCGGTGAAGAGCTGGTACTGGAAAATCAGCTGGAAAACGGTACAAACTATGTCCTGACCGAGCTGACTGCACCGGACGGATATCAAAATACAGCTGATGAGACGTTCACTGCGCAGGAAGGAAAAACGGTAGAGGTTGTTCTGACGAACCAGAAGACAAAAGGCAGCCATACACTGACTGTTATGAAGACCGTGTACAGCGGCGATCATCAGGTATATGCGCAGGATCTGTCTTCCGGAACGTATGCACAGGAAGGCTGTTATACATTCTATGCTGCGCTCTATGCAGATGCAAAGCGGACCGAAAAGGTGAGCGATGTCAAAGAGATTAAAGTCAGCGGTCTGACCGGAACGACCTCATTTGGCAAGTTGGAAAGCGGTACCTACTATCTGGCAGAGACGGATCAGTACGGAACTGTGGTCAAAAGTGATAGGAAATGCACTATAAAGTATACGGATGCAGGAAAGATTCAGGTGACAGGAACGAATACAGCGGAGATCCAGAATGTATATTCTGAGCTTCCGAGAGGATATCGTTATACGGCGACGCTGACAATCACTAAGAAGCTGCAGAATTCCGCCGGTGAGGCAGAAGCGGCATCGAAGACCTTTTATGCAGGAATTTACCGCACACAGGATTACAGTGATACGCCGACCATTATTCCGATTACGCTGAACAATGCTTCGGAGGCATCGGAGCGCAGAAGAATCCTGCTTCCGGGCACGGATGATCTGACCTACTACATTGCAGAGGTCAATGAACAGGGACAGCGGATGACAGAAAATTCTGAGTTCGGCTATATACCAACCATTGATCAGCCGGAGCTGGCAGTGAAAAAGGGGGAGGATGCAAGCGTGACAATCACCAATAAGACAAAAGTCTCAAAGGTAACCCTGTACCTGACCAAGAAGGTATATAAAGGAAACTCACAGTACGCAGTCAACGAGACATTCTACGCAGGACTGTTTAAGGATTCGGAGTTCACGCAGCTGTATGCAAATCCGATTCCGATGCAGATGAATGGCAAGAGTGAGCTGACCCTGAAGCTGACCTTAAATCTCGGTTCATCATCAGACGCAAAGATTTATATTGCTGAGGTCGACAAAAACGGAAAAATCGCCAAGAGCAGTAAAGAGTTTGGTTACGATATCCGTGTAGTAAACGCAACGGCGTCCTTCAGCCAGGATCGTACAGAAGTACAGACGATATTGCTGAATGCGGTTTACGGTACGACAAGCGATGAGGACTGGAACAACATTGAGAATAAGGATGACAACAACATCGACGGTGACGACGGAGGAAGCGGCATTTCCTCAAATGGAAGCGGCGGCTACGGCGGAAGCGGTACCGGAAGTGATGTTGCAACAGGTGATGAGACACCGGTACTTCCGTATGTGGCAGTGCTTGCGGTATCTGCGCTTGTAATTCTTGGACTGGTGTTCACATCAAAGAAAAAGAAACGCAGAAAATAGAAAAGATAGATTATAAACACTTATTATAATGGGAAGAAACACCTTCGCAAAAACGCATCAAAGCGGGAAGCGGAGGTGTTTTTTTGTTACTGTTCAGAGCCAGGCAAAATTTCATAAAATAAGCGTAAAATGCGTAGCATTTTGAACGCAGGTTGCGAATGTCCTCGTTACAGTGCTGCTCTGAACAGGGAAAAATTTGACATTGGAAGAGACATGTATGCATAAGATAAAAAGAAAAGACAGAGAGATCGCGAAACAGGATGCAGTTATTTCTGAATTTATCAAAATTAATCCTTCCGCTGCTCATTGTCTCTATCATCGCCTTTGGCATGTGGAAAAAAGTTCCTGTCTACGACAGTTTTGTGACCGGTGCGGAAGCAGGGATGAAAACCGTATTACACCTCATTCCGACGATGATCGGACTGATGATGGCGACCGGTGTGCTGCGGGCATCCGGATTTCTGGATCTGATCGCACATCTGCTGGAACAGGCAGCGGGAGACAGCCCCTTTCCGGCCTGTCTGTTTCCGATGGCGATTTTGAGATTATTTTCGTCGAGCGCTGCGACCGGATTGCTGCTGGACGTCTACCAAAAATATGGGCCGGACTCGCGCATCGGAGTGATTGCTTCGCTGATGATGTCGAGCACGGAGACAATTTTTTACACAATGAGTGTTTATTTTCTGAGTGTAAATGTTCGGAAGACACGGCATACGCTTCCGGGTGCACTATTTGCGACCGTATGCGGGATTGGGGCGAGCGTCGTGCTGGGCGGATGGATGTGCGGGTAATCAGGAAAAAGGATGGTTACAATGCAGAAATTTTCAGAAAAATATGTTAAACTTTAATCAGATTTTCCTTCTATTTTATAGTTGAACGTTTTCCAGATGAAAGATGAAAAGGATTCAAAGCCCAAAACTCGCAGATACATAAAATCAGAAAGTACGGAGGCTCACCAAAATGCCAGATTACCACTCGAAAAAGTCAGAAAACAGGCAAATGCAAAGCAGCGAAAGGAACCAAAATAAAAAGGGTACGGCTTCACCGCATAAAGGCCGGGCGGAAGATGCAGCCGTACAATCCCGCCCGGCTCCCCGCCTTTCCCTTCGCTGGCGGATTATCGGTCTTCTCCTGATCTGCTGGCTGATCCCGGTCGCGCTGATGATCGGGATTCTCGGTGTCTATGTGGCAGGGCATCACGGAGACATGGCGGCAGAAAATTTTCAGGAGCAGCTCGAATTCAGCAATCAGATCTGCATCGAGCGCTTGAACGGGGTGATCAGTGCGTCGCGCCAGGCTTCCTACGATGGAGAGCTGCTGTCCGTCTGGAATGACTATCAGATGGGCGTGACGGACAAGCTGAAAGCCGGAAGACAATATAAGGATTATCTTGCGGCAAAGTATTTGAAAAATAATGCGATTGCAGGTGCCATACTCTGGTTTGGGACGGCAGAAACACCGGATTCCTTTTACAGTGTATACAATGAGCACGCAAACGGCAGTTATCAGCAGATCCGCACGTATCAGGAAGAAGATCATGCAGAGGCAGAAAAGTGTGCGGAGACACTTGGTACAGGCATTCGGTTTTTAAAATGCGGCAATCGTCTGTACCTGATCAGAAACCTGATTGACAGCCGGTATCAGACGCAGGGGACGCTCGTTTTCTGTCTGAATCCTGCGTACTGTTTTCAAAGCCTGAAGGAATACCAGATGGTTGCGGGAGTGCGCGTGCTGCTCGGAGAGGAAGAACTGGACCTGAAGGCAGACGATCAGCTGACAAAATGGAGTGAAGCGCAGGATGAGGCGAATGTCTGCGAATGGCAGGACGGAAGGCTGTATTTGAAAAATGAGATGCGCGGCGATAACTATACACTTAAGACCTCGCTGTTATTTGAAAAGGAAGTCACGCAGTATCCGTTTTATGGCTATCCGCATGTGCTTCTGGCAATGCTGGGTGGACTGATTCCGATTCTCTTCCTGATGTTTGCTGTGTTCCGGCGTCAGGTGACACATCCGATCTTTGTTTTGTGCGAAGCATCAGCCAGAATCGAAGGAGGAGAACTCGGTTATCAGATCACAGAGGCGATGGAAAATGCAGAATTTTCCTATCTGGCAGAAGCATTTAATCATATGTCAGAAAATCTGAAGCAGCAGTTTGACCGGATTTACGAGGAGGAGATAGCACTGCGCGAGGCTCGGATCATGGCGCTGCAGTCGCACATCAATCCGCATTTCATGAACAATACGCTGGAGATCATCAACTGGGAGGCGAGACTGGGCGACAACGAAAAGGTGTCAAAGATGATCGGAGCACTCTCGACGATGCTCGATGCCGCACTCGACCGAAAAAAGCATCCGCAGGTGTATTTAAGCGAGGAGATGACGTACGTCGATTCCTATCTCTACATTATGAAGGAGCGGCTCGGCAAACGGCTGACAGTAGAAAAAGAAATTCCGGAGGAGCTGCTGGACTACTATGTGCCGCGTCTCTGTCTCCAGCCGGTGATTGAAAATGCGATCGAACACGGCGTTGTGCCGAATGGGTCGGGAACCGTGCGCATTATCGCATCGAAGGATGAAACGTACCTTTATCTGATGACGACAAACAGAGGCGGCATGAGCGAGGAGGACCGTGCACGCATCACAAGACTGCTCGACCCGAATTACAATACAGGCAAAGAGCCGTCCGGAAATCTCGGAATCGCAAACGTCAACCAGCGCCTGCGCATTCTGTGCGGTGAACCGTGCGGATTGACGATTACAGAGGAACCGGACGGAACAGTAATAGCAAAACTGACGATGGCACTGAATAAAACTGGCATATAAGAAGTGAATCCAAACAAAATAAAGCAAGAAATACCAGTTCTGGTTATTCAGAAAATACAAAAAGGAGCGCATAATAGAGACATAAAAAAGAGAGCGAATTCGGCGAGAGGCGCCGGGAATAAAACCAAGGGAGGTAACAAAATATGAAAAAACAGCTGGCAATCGTAATGGCAGGAGCAATGGTGTGTTCAATGGCAGGTGCCGTTCCGGCATTCGCAGACGGAGTTGATCTGAACGTGACAACCACCTTCGCAGGTGAGGACGGAAACGCAATGAATTTCAAGAATGCGGTGGCAGCGTGGGAAGAATCCACCGGAAACACCGTAAACGATGCCTCCGCAACATCCGATGAGACTTTCAAGGCACGTGTTGAGATGGATTTCCAGACCGGAGCAGATCCGGATGTGCTGTTCTTCTTCAACGGAGCAGATGCAAACTCCTTCATCGAGGCGGGCAAGGTTGTTTCAATCGATACGATCCGTGAGAAATATCCGGAGTATGCATCCAACATGAATGACGACCTGATTACACCGTCGATCGCAGACGGCGTGAAATACGCAGTTCCGGTAAACGGCTACTGGGAAGCAATGTTCTGCAATACCGAAGTGCTCGATGCAGCGGGCGTGGCAGTTCCGGGCGCAGATTATACATGGGATCAGTTCCTGGAGGACTGCCAGAAGATCAGCGACGCAGGCTATACACCGATCGCCGCAGCACTCGGAAACATCCCGCATTACTGGTGGGAGTACGCGATCTTCAACAACGGCAGTCCGGAGAATCATCTGACCATTCCGGAGACTGCAGACGATGAGATCGGAAAAGGCTGGGCAGCAGGTATGGAGGACATCAAGGACCTGTACGAAAAAGGTTATTTCCCGGAGAACACCTTATCCGCAACGGACGATGAGACGTTTGCAATGTTCACCGAGAGCAAGGCAGCATTTTTGATTGACGGTTCCTGGAAGGTAGGCGGAATCGCAGGCGCATGCCAGTCCGATCCGGAAGACGCTTCCACACTGGATACCGAAAAACTCGACAAATTTACGGTTACGTACGTACCGGGTAAGGGCGGCCGCAAGGCGACTGACCTGATCGGCGGACTATCCATGGGATACTACATCAGCACAGCAGCATGGGAAGACGACGCAAAGCGCGACGCGGCAGTTGACTTCGTAGAGTATATGACCAGCGACGAGATGGTAGCAAAATTTGCACAGCACACCGCATCTGCATTAAAGAGTGCGCCGGAGACAAATGAGGCAGATTTCAATTCCCTGCAGACAAAGGCAATGTCCATGATGGCAGGCGTTACCTCCTTAACCGGAGCTGTACAGGATATCTTCAACGGCGAGTGCAGAGTTTCCACATTTGACGGCATGCCGCAGATCGTGACCGGAGAAGTCGCAGCAGCAGACGCAGTGGCAGAGGGACTTGAGGCTTACCACGCACAGTAAGGAAGAGATGCGGCAGCGATCACTCAGAGATACGCAGCCAGAAAAGAATCCATAATTAAAAGGATTGCACAGAGGGCAGACCTGCACTGTGAAATCAGAGGATGCGGACAAAATGCCTGCCCGCATCCTCTTTGCGTCCAAAAGAGTGTCATTGCACGTATTATTCTGAAATATCGTTTCTGCTCATTCGTTTGGCGTAAGCACACCGGGGTGTGTAAAGGAGGGAATTTCATGATCTACAAAAATAAAAAACCGCTGCTGCTGTTTCTCGTGCCGGCATTTGCATTTATGGCAGTGTTCCTGCACTATCCGTTTGTGATGAACATCCTGAACAGCTTTCAGAACATCGCGGGACTGGCCGCCCCAGGAAAAGGCTGGCTGAATCCATGGTATTCGAATTACGTGGAGATGCTGCACGACAAAAACGTCTGGGTAGCACTGAAAAATACGCTGATTCTCATGGGAAGCACGCTCATATTTGAGGTGGGCATGGCACTCGTGCTGGCAATTCTCGTGGATCAGATCCGCGTCGGCGCAAAATTTTTCCGCGTAGTTTACTTTTTTCCGATTGTCATTTCCGCGACCGCACTCGGACTTCTGTTCAATCTGATCTTCCTGCGGGACAAGGGCATGGTCAATCAGCTGATGTCTCTGTTTGGTTACAGCGGAGGACTGATCGACTGGAAAAATGAAAAGCATGCACTCGTGACGATGCTGATTCCGGTCATCTGGCAGTATGTCGGATTCTATTTCGTCATCATCGTGACCGGACTGAATAACATTTCCGCAGATCTCTACGAAGTGGCATCGATCGACGGAGCAGGACGGTTTCAGCGCATCCGCTACATCACGCTTCCGCTTCTCCACAACGTACTGTGCACCTGCGTGACCCTGGCTGTGACCGGTGCACTGAAAGTATTCGATCTGCCGTGGATCATGTTCCCGAAGGGAATGCCGCAGAACCGGACATGGCTGACGAGCACCTACATGTATTACCACTCGATCGAGACGAGAAATACCGACTATGGCTGTGCGCTGGCAGTGCTGATCGTCGTACTTGGCATCATTTCGGCACAGATCGTAAACGGTATCTTCAAAGAAAAGGATTATTGACGGAGGTGAGAGTCGATGGGAAAAAAGAAAGCATCAAACGCGTGGATGGTCCCGGTTTACCTGATCCTGATCTTCTGGGCAATGACGACGATCTATCCGCTGATCTGGGTTATGATCAATTCATTCAAAGTAAAAAATGAGATTATAGCAAACTCATTTGCGCTGCCATTCGGCGAACTTTTCACACTGGCAAACTATAAGAGAGCGTTTGACCGCGTGCCGATTCTTGGTGCATACGTCAACAGTATGGTCTTGTCCGGCAGCGTAACGATCTTCGTCATGGTGTTTGCAGGACTTGCGTCTTTTGCACTGGTGCGCTATCAGTTCCGGCTGAAAAAAGTGCTGATGTCGATCGTTGTGGCAAGTATGATGTTCCCGGCTTTCTCCACGATCGTCCCGGTGTTCCGTATGGAAGCATCCTGGGGAATCGTAAACAGCAGCAGCCGCTGGCTGTCACTGCTTTCCTGCGCACTGCCGCAGATCGCGGGCAACCTCTCGTTTGCAATCCTGGTGCTGACCGGTTACATCCGCAGCCTGCCGCTCGAACTGGAGGAGGCAGCTTTCATGGAGGGCTGCAGCGCACTTCAGATCTTCACAAAGATTGTCGTCCCGCTTGCAAAACCGTCGTTCGCGACCGTAGCGATCTTCTCATTCCTGTGGAGCTATAACGACCTTTTCACCCAGACCTTCTTCCTGCGCATCCAGACCCAGTGGGCAATCACCAGACTGCTCAAGGAGCTGACTGCGATGGAGGGCACAAACTACGGACTGATGGCAGCAGCCGTGACGATCGTCATTATTCCGGTTATCGTGGTGTATGCATGTCTGCAGAAGTATATCATTAAGGGACTGACAGCGGGCGCGGTGAAAGGATAAAGTCAACTGCGTTCATAAGCAGATTACCAGGTGAGGCTGCAAAAGGATTTTGAATCTCCATTTTATATGGCGACTGTGAACTTGATGTTTAGTGCAGGAAAAGATGACAGCAACGAAGCAGTGTGATAAGATAGAGCAGAAGAAGCAGAAGCTGAGCAGAAAGGAGGTGCGTCATGTACCGTGTCATTATCATCGACGATGAGCCGATTATCGTGAAGGGACTTTCAAAAATGCTCCCATGGGAAAAATACGGCTGCGAGGTCGTCGGAACAGCCGAGGATGGACTCGAGGGACTGGAGCTGATTCGCCAGCTGCAGCCGCACATCATCATATCCGACATTTATATGCCAAAAATGGATGGCCTTGCGATGGCAGCCGCGATGAAATCCGAGTTTGAGGATACGGAACTGACGATCCTCACCGGCTACCGTGATTTTGCACTGGCACAGGAAGCGATCCGGCTCGGTGTGCGCCGCTTTCTGCTCAAGCCCTCAAACATGGAAGAACTCGAGGAAGCGGTGAGTGCGATGACTGCGCATTTAAAGAGGCAGGGGATTACGGGTGAAGATCAGGAAGAAAAAGAACGCAGAGAAAGAAAAGCGGATATCAAAAAAGAAACAGCAGGTTTCAAGGATAGAACGAATCTCCAGAACGTACAGAGTAGCGCTGACATAGAAGATGCCGGAAATAAGCATGCAGCAGCTGTTGATGATTCGCAGATCAGAAAACCGGAAGAAGACACCGCCGGCAGCTTCGTCGTCAAAAAGGCGCTCGGTTACATGCAGGAAAACTACACGAAAAAGCTGACGCTCACCGAAGTGGCCGACCACACCTACGTCAGTCAATGGCACCTGAGCAAGCTCCTGAACCGCCACACCGGACAGAGCTTTTCCGAGCATCTGAACACGATTCGTATCACAGAAGCCAAAAAACTTCTGACTGATCCATCCCTTCGCATCGGTGACATTGCCGAGCAGGTCGGGTTCGTCGATGTGGGGCATTTTTCGAGAGTGTTTAAAAAGATAACGGGCATGTCTGCGAACGGGTACCGCAACCGGATGTGAAAGTGAGAACGAAAAACACTGACAAAAAGCAAAGCGGGTATTTACAGAAAGATGAAAAAACCGAGTGATATAAAGAGAAGAAACTTCCGCGGACCGGAAACGAGAGAGGTCCGCGGAAGTTTTTTGTATATAAGCAATTCGAATTTGCTGTAAAATGGATTTATCAGGATACGAACGTATGTTTTGAATTAAAAAAAACGTACAGAAACTCATTTTTTTCAGACACATTCTCCACTTTAATGAAAAATATGGTATAGTGTAGGAAATGCATGACGGTGAATCGAAAATAAAAAGACGGTTTTTTGAAAGCGGATTGCGAATGTCTTTTTTACTGTATGCCGCAAAGCGACATGAGACAATCAGGCAGAATAACAGAAATGGTTTGCTGATAACAGAGCACATTTTGCGCAGCTGGTATGCACATTCTGGCTGACCGTTTTGCCGGAAAAACGCAGAAGAAAGACGGCAAATACAATCGCCGCCTTTCGGGGGGGAGGAGTTACAGATGATAAATATAGCAATCGTGGATGACAACAGAGTGGATTTAGCAGAGGAAGTGCAGATCACAGAAGAATATTTTCGAAAAAGGGACTTCTTTGCAGGGTGGAGTCATTTGAAGATCCGGACTGGATGATCCGGGGAATCAAAGAGGAGCAGTATGACATTTACATCATGGATATCCGGATGGAAAAAGAAATTCTGGTGTTGAATACCATCGGATTCTTTCTGGAGACAGCACTTGGTATCTGGATCTTTTCGCAGGCATTTCCAAGGCACAAGGAGGTGGTGTGGGAATGGAGAGTGATTTTAGATGAGGCATTGCTGCATGGGTTGTTGTTGTTTATTAAGGAGTATATTTTAATGAAGACAGGGAAAAATGAAATGAAGGATGAAATTATACTGGAATTGGAAGAGGCAGAAAAATTAACTGAAAGAAGAGAGGATATTACAGTGAAAGCTTCTTCTATTTTTGGTGGTCCCTATATGACAGTTATATGTTGTTAGATAAATTAAAAAGAATATGAGTTGTAAAAAAGAAAATAGAACAGGTTTAGAGAAAAATATTATCGCCATCCGCCCCATAATCTCCGAGCTCCAGATTCTGAAAAAGCTTGGACTTCTTTGCGGAAGCACGCCGGAGGAAGAATACAACTACTTCGTTCACCATTACCTGGAAAGCCCTGAGTATCAGCAGGAATTTTTCAGAAAATACCCGGAGGCCTGCCGACTGTGCCAGGCAGTGGAGGAAGAAGAGCACGCTTTTTATCAGGAGATGACGACGCGATTGGCGAAAGATCATGATGCAATCGTTCAAAGCATTTGCCATGGAAAAGAATTTAAAACATTCAAAAAAATCGATTTGAATATCGGAGACCGGCACAACCATGGGCGCAGTGTCTCAAAGATATTACTGGACAACGGAATCAGTGTCTACTATAAGCCACACAGTTTGAAAAAAGCAATCTGCTATCAAAAGCTCTATGATCTGCTTTGCAAAAGAGCCGGGCTTGAAAACGGAACACAAGGAGACCGTGGCCATGAGACGGATCGCGAAGATTCGATTTACACCGGAAAAGTGTCGTATATTGACTGCGGTGATTACGGCTGGGAGGGTGAAGCTAAAAAGCAGGAATGTGAAAATGAAGAGCAGGTGAAGCACTATTTCCTACGAATGGGGATCCATCTTTTTCTGGCGTATGCGTTATCAGCGTCAGATCTGCACGGAGAGAACTTTATCGCGTGCGGGGAATATCCGGTTTTGCTGGATTTTGAGACGTTTCCGGGTTATACCGGGATGGCAGAAGATAAGACGGCTGATCAACAAATATCGAATTATATCAATTTATCTGTGCTGAAAACGGGAATTCTTCCGGAACTGATCTGGGGCGGGGACGGTGGGATTGTGAGTGCACTTGGCACAGGAGGGAGCGTGCGGACACCGTTTCGGATGCCGGTCATCAAAAAACAGGGCACTTCGGAAATGTATATCGAGCATGAGCCGATGGAACTCACCTTTTCCGGCTGTGTCGTAACCTGCAGGGGGAACGTGATGCAGCCACTGGATTATCAGGAAGAGATTTGCGCTGGCTTTACGTCATCGTACCGTACTTATCTTGCAGATGCATCGATTCGAAAAGAAATGGAGAACTTTTTCGAGAAACGTACAAGAATACATACATACGAGGCAGAAGCGCTGTTTCGGTTTGATATCCCATACTTTGAGGCAGATGGAAAAGGCACGTCTCTTTATGACGGCGATGGAAAGGAATATCCGAATTACTTTCCGCGCTCTCTTTACGATGCCTGGAAGCAGAAAATACAGGAGTTTGGAGAACAGGATCTGCGCATTCAGCAGAATCTGATCCGGCTGTCGCTTGGACTTCTGCAAGGGGAGCAAAGGATCCCATTTTATTCCGGTGATCAGATGTTGTCAAAAGAGGAACAGCGTACATTGATGCGAAAAAGGCTGAACGAAATTTTTGCGTGGTTCTGTGAAACTGCTTTTTGTACGGGAGAGGAGGTCGGTTGGATCGGACTTCAGTTTACGAAGGCAGAAAAATGGAACACGGTTTCTGTCGGGATGCAGTTGTACGATGGGCTTTCCGGCATTGTGGTCTTTCTTGCGGCCTATCAGAAGCAGTTTGCGGACGCTGCATCAGCTGCGCTTCTGGAAAAGGGAAAGAGAAGGCTGTTCGCATATACAGACACGGAGAAAAGTCCGGAGAACAGGAACAGAAAAAACGGAATGCTGGAGGGGGACAGTTCGATTGCTGCGGCTTATCTCATGCTTTATGAGATTACCGGAGAAATGGACTATCTTCGATATGCAGAAAAGCAGTTTCAGAAAGTGGAAAATCTGTGTGTTCCTTCGGATGATTATATGAGTGGAAGAGCAGGCCTGCTTCTGCTTGCATTAAAATTATATGAATACATCAACAATAAACGATATATCGAACTGGCCAAACGATATGAAAAGGAGATATGGGCGCAATCCCAGCGCATGGTCAAAGGTGTTGGCTGGAAGACCTGTGATGCGCCTCCGCTTGCCGGTATGGCACATGGAAGCAGCGGAATACTGATGGCATATGCAGAGCTGCTGCGTATTACGGGAGAGAAAACATACGAAGAAAAGATCCGGCAGATACTGTCATATGAAAATTTCCTGTATTCGAAGAAATACGGGAACTGGCTTGACCTGCGCGAGCCCGGAGAAATCAGAGTGATGAACACATGGTGCCACGGAGCACCTGGAATCCTTCTTGCGAGAATGAAGCTGGAGGAGGCAGGGGTGCGGACGGAGAAAGACATCAGGCTTGCGGCAGCCGCCTTATTTACACAAAATCCAGCCGGCCATATCTGTCTTTGTCATGGCGCAGCAGGCAATCTGCTCATTATGAATCGATACTTTTTGAAGAATGGGAAGCGCAATCAGACTTACGTAAGAGCTTATGAAACACTTCTGTCTGACTTTCTGCTTCACATGCCGGAATACGGAAAGGAACTGATATACGAATCCCGGAATCCGGGCTTCATGAATGGGCTGGCCGGAGTGGGATATGCATTGCTGGAATTATACAAATCTTCTGACGGACACTTATCCATTTCGATGAGGACAACTTAATTGACTGTGTTCAGAGATTTTTTCCAAAACATCATGTCGGAAAACTTCTTGCCGGATGCAGCTGACCGAAAGATTCAGTGTGCTGGATGAAGTCAGAACCGGAATCAGTGAGATACGGAATTACATTTTTACGAAGGAAGATCCGTAAAAATGAGTGATGCGGAAATCCGGTCAGAGCAGAAGGAAGACACTTGGGCAGCCAGGTGTCTTCCTTTGACAACAAGTTTTTTCGGTCAGCAGGATGAGAAGCTGCAGGAATAACGGATTTTTTAGGGACATTGTGAAAGAAAGAGAGTGAAAAATACGAAGACTAAGGTATACCTATAAGACATGAGATCAGCGTCAGAATCAGGTAAACAATGAGTCTGGCGCTGAACAGTAACCAGAGTTTATCGGACATAAAGAAGCAAAAAGAGGGGATACCATGCAGCAGACAATCGCAGTAGGCGTTCAGGATTTTGAAACGCTTCTGCAAGGAGCCGGTTACCGGAGTTGCAGGTAATTACGAAAAGCTTCTGGCCGAAATCAAAAAGCTTCTGGCCGAAATCAAAAAGAAGGGCGGCCGTGATTCAAAGGGCTTTCTTGCACTATAGAACGCATTGTGCTGCGCGGGATATTTTTACGTGCGTTTTAAATGCCGGCAGGAACAGAACCTGTCAGCTGAGTTTGCGAATATGTCTCATATACAAAAGCCCGGTTGCATCTGCGAGTACCCATCCGATCGGAATCGCGAGCCAGATGCCGGTCTCTCCGATAAAAGCAGAGAGCAGATAGGCGAGTACAACCCGGGTGCCGAGCGAAATGACGGTGAGCACGACCGACATAAATGCCTTTTTGACTGCCCGGTAATAACCGTAGAGCAGAAACAGAAAACCGATTCCAATGTAAAACGCACCCTCAATGCGAAGATAGTGCACACCGGATGCGATGACGGCAGTCTCTTTTGCACTGACAAAAATCTGCATCAGAGGAGCCGCGAAGCAGACGACCGCAGCGGAAATGATAAGACAGAAAACGCCGGAGAGCAGAAACGCCTGACGCGTGCCCTTGTGGATCCGTTCCGGATTTTCCGCTCCATAATTTTGTGCGACGAAGGTGGAATAGGCGTTGCCAAAGTCCTGCACAGGCAGATACGCGAGGGTGTCGATCTTGACGGCAGCCGCGAATGCCGCCATCACGGTGGCTCCGAAGCTGTTGACCAGTCCCTGTACCATGAGAATGCCGAAGTTCATGACGGACTGCTGCAGACAGGTCAGGGAGGAGAGATTTACGATCTCGCGGAAGATCGAGCGGTCAAAAAAGTGGCCGGACAGGACTTCTTTTCTGGACGGAAGCAGCTGCGGGCAGCGGCGCAGCACATAAATCGTGATGCCGATGCCGGAGACGTACTGAGAGAAGACGGTCGCGAACGCGGCTCCGCGGATGCCCCATGGAAGTACAGCCACAAACAGCAGATCGAGTGCGATATTCAGAACTGCGGAGATGGCCAGAAAGACAAGCGGAGTGGATGAATTTCCAAGCGCGCGCAGCAGGCAGGAAAAGAAGTTGTAGAGGGAGGAGGCAATGAGTCCTGCGAAGATGATGAGCAGGTAAGCGCGCATACCATCCCAGACGTTTTCCGGTACACGCAGGAAATACAGGATCGGATCAAGAAACAGATAGACCGTAAGATTTAAAAGAATGGTCACGCCGCCGATCAGGAAAAAGGCGTGCACGATCGATGACTGCAGAGATTTTGTATCCTGTTTTCCCTGATAGATTGAAAAAAGTGCGCTGCTTCCCATCGAGAGCCCGAGAAAAATCGAGGTCAGAAATGTCATTAACGTGTAAGCGGAGCCGACGGCAGCCAGTGCGTTGCTGCCGAGCACGCGCCCGACGATGAGCGTGTCGGCGATATTGTAGCACTGTTGGAGCAAATTTCCCGCCATCATCGGCAGTGCAAATAAAATAAGGGAGCGGGAGATGTTCCCGCGGGTGAGATCGTGGTACATGGGGCCTCCCTGGTTTTAGACCGTTATAGACGGCGTTGCCCGGATCAAAGCAAATATTCGCAATGGAAGGAACTTGCCAGACCCGGTCAAAACAGCCTCCTGCGTCAGAGCATTTATAAATACGCTCTGAGCAAGGAGGCCGAAGTTTTACAAATAACGGAGTGGATTGAGAATGTTTACGTTCCTGTAAGTGGTTATCTGGTGGAAAGCTGTGGATTACTTCTGAATTCCGGATGCAAATTGTGGATAATTTCAGGATGCATCAGCTTATTCCGGATGAAGTTTCCCACAATATAGCCGCTGAAAGATTACTGAGGATCTTTGGCAACCGTATCTGTAGAGGATTTTGGATCATTGTCTGTGCCTGTAGTGCCAGAATTTTTTGATGTTTCGTCATCTGAAGAGTCTGAGATATCATTTGCAGTATCGGAAGATTTAACCGAAGTATTTGTTTCTGCATTGTCTGAACTGTTGGAAGCTTTAGCCTCATCGGTCGAAGCGTCTGTATCAGTGTTTTCCACAGGAACAACATTCTCAGAATCGTTTTTGGGTGTCGACGGTATCGCAGCTGCATCCGTATCCTCCGCCGCTGCCGCCTGCGCCGCTCCCGGCATCTGCTTTTCGTTTACTTCATTTTTGATCTCCCAGTGAATCAGGATGGTGAGGACGGCGCGCAGTGCAATGATGCTGCCGACAATCGCGATCTCGCTTAAGCTGCGGACGACAACGGTACGGAGAATCTCGCTTCCAAGCTTGAATTCCAGTCCCATTGCAAGGCCCTGGGCAAGGACGAGGCGCGTATCCGGTGCTTTTCGCACGTAGTTGACAAGGCCCTGAATACCGGCGTAGGTGATGACGCCGACACCGATGTATTCAAATAGAAGCATGGCCAGATTTACGAAAGAATGAAGCAGTGTTTCAAGAAGTTCCATAAACGGGGATTCCTTTCTCTTTTCTTTTGCATACGGCCGCAAATCGCGAAGTCTGTTTTGTCAGGTAGAGTATATAAAAAATATTCTTGCAACTGGCAGGATCTGCTTTGCGGCATAATGCCGAATATCATTTAGTATAGCCTTAAAAGAGGGGAATTGCAACCATCAAAGCGGATATCATTTTCAAATGAACTCCAGATGACCCAAAATCGGAGATTGCGGTCTGCCGTGATCTGTGATATAGTTAAACATATTAACTGAACAAAAAAACTGAACAAACCGGAGGAATCATGGGAAGAGTAGCGATTGTAACAGACAGCAACAGCGGTATTACACAGGCGCAGGCCGGAGAGCTTGGAATTCACGTTATTCCGATGCCGTTTTATATTAATGGAAAACTGTATTATGAGGATCTGACTCTGTCACAGGAGGAATTCTATCAGCATTTAAGCGAGAAAGCGGAGATTTCAACCTCGATGCCGGCGATGCCGGATGTGACCGGGCTTTGGGATAAGCTTCTGAAAACATATGACGCGGTGGTACATATCCCAATGTCAAGCGGACTGAGCAGCTCCTGCCAGACCGCACAGATGCTGGCGCAGGATTACGACGGACGCGTGCAGGTGGTTGATAATAAGCGGATTTCCGTGACACAGCGTCAGGCGGCGCTGGATGCAGAGGCTTTGGCACAGGCTGGATGGAGTGCAGAAAAGATCAAGGCGTATTTGGAGGAGACAGCGATGACCTCCAGTATTTATATCACACTGTCTACCTTATATTATCTGAAGAAAGGCGGACGCATCACACCGGCTGCGGCTGCACTTGGTACTTTGCTTCGTTTAAAGCCGGTGCTTCAGATTCAGGGTGAGCGGCTGGATGCGTATGCGAAGAGCCGGACACTGAAGGCTGCGAAGAGTGCGATGATCGAAGCCATCCGAAAAGATTGTGTGGAGCGCTTTGGAAGTGACGAGCAGGCGACAGGCATGGATATCATGATTGCGTATTCCGGTACGGATATGACGGAGGTCAATCAGTGGGAGCAGGAGGTGCGCGAAGCATTTCCGGGACATGATGAGATTATTGTAAATCCGCTGTCCTTAAGCGTATCCTGCCACATCGGACCGGGCGCGATTGCAGTGACGTGCTCGAAGAAGCTGGAGGAGATTTAACCAAGCCAGGCAGCGAAGCAAATTGCGAATATCCGCTTTGATTCGAGTCAGGCAAGACCCATGCGAGACCGCGCATAAAAAAAGCTTGACAAATACAGGAAACAGTGGTAGTTTATGTGCATAAATAAAGCAAATGACGAAGGCGTCTATACCGAAAGGTGTAGACGTCTTTTTTTGTTTATATATCATTCACTTCGGTTTCCAATTGCAGCATCGCTGTGATTAGAAATAAATATCACACACACTTTTTGGGCAGCGTTCATAGGGACGCTGCCCGCCCCCTCTAAGGACATTTTCATATCTCAAAGCAGAAAGAATCTCTCTTTTATTTTTCCAGTACAGATAGTTTTTCAGTCAGCGGAAACGTTTTGTCTGTTTATGCATCCAGTTCCTCCATCACATATTTTTCCAGAATGTTAAACGGCGCGGGCCCGACTTTCAGTACCGCCTCATGAAACGCTTTCAGCGTAAACGCATCTCCCATCTCCATTTTCGCCTTTTCGCGCAGAGACTGGAAATTCAGCCAGCCGACATAATACTGCAGATAATTGCCAGGCGACTGCAGGATGTTCTGGTAAAGGGCGCGCGCGGAATCCTCACGGAATCCAAGCTGTGTCAGAAAGGCGGAGACATCCTCGAGGGAGTAGCCCCTGTAATGGATTCCGATGTCAAGCAGGGACGCAAGGCCAAGCGTGAAAGCGCGGTTTTTCTGGGCAATGGCGGCTGTTTTGGTATCCTGACTCCAGAGGCCGTAGGAATACATTTCCACGTAGGTGGCCCATCCTTCCGTGTAGCCGCCGGTGCCGAGAATATTGCGCAGCGGGTCCGGGGAGAGCGACTGAAAATAAACGCTCTGATAGAGATGGCCGGGATATCCCTCGTGCGCCAGTGTTGTATACAGCTCAAGTCCCTGATAATGCTCGGCAGGATTGATGTAGATCACGTTGTCGAGGTAGCTGTCGATCGCGGGCGTCAGGTAAAAGGCCGGACTTAAATATTCCTGCAAAGAGGCATGCACCTGACGGACCGCGCAGGAAACCGCAGGAGAATCCGGGAAATCCTGTGTGATTTTCTGGCGGAGATCCTTGAGCATGCTCACCGGGTCGTCATCTAAAGAGGAAGATACAGGTAATTCAAGAGTTGACGAAATACGCGGAGAGAAAGAAACAGGTGCAAGCCTTGAGACGCTGGATGAAGGAAGAAACAGCGAGGCAATCCATTCATTGTTGATATCTGGCTGTGCAGAAAGTCTGCTTTCTTTTGCTGCGTCGCTTTCGTTTGCTGTTTTTTGCGTTTCACCGGCTTCTGAAGCAGTTTCATTCGAAGATGTCTCCATTTCATCAGTGACCGGTTCAGACTCACCTGCCCACGTCTCAGCCTCGTCGATAGTTGAATCCACCACCCCAATCAGTTCCTGCGCCGCCGTGAAATCCGCCGTCATCTGCTGCTTGATTGCTTCCTCAATCTTCTCGATCGGCCGTTTATCGCCGGTTGTTTTATGTACAAGATACTCATAATATTCTTTTCCTTTGGGGAGATACGAAAGACCAAGTTCATTTTTTCCGGTGCCGATCAGCGAACGGAGCGCGTCGATCAGATTCTGGTAGGCGGGGATGACGTAGGTGAGCACGGATTTTTTGCAGCGGTCGCAGTAGGCGATTTTTTCATCTGCAGTCAGGTTTGTAAAGCGGTCAATTTTATCTTCAAAAACGGAGATCAGATAATTGTTTTCCGGGTCTTTGATAAAGTCGCTGCACTGTCTGATGACCGCCGTGGCACTTGCACGGCTCATAAAAAGACCGGCGGTGGATTTGTGCTGCTCAAAATCGATGACCGAAGAAAAATAGTTGGGAAGCTGAGTGAGCAGTGCAAGATAGTCCTCGATATCGCCCTTTGTGCGCAGGGGATATTCGGCGAGCAGGATTGGCAGCTGCGCCTGAATACCAAGGGAGGCGCCAAGGGGCTCATCGTACAGCACAAGGTCAGAAGCAGTAAGCTCCGTATCGAGATAATCAAGAAAAATGTCGTAGGTCAGCTGCTGCGAAGCAGACAATTCATTTCGGTCAAACGCTCGCAGCGCTGTCTGATAATTTTCGCAGGCGGAAAGAGCGAGCATCCGGCTTTGCAGATCGGAGCTGCCAAGCGAGACCTCCTCCTGCTGAATGCCATAATTTTCCGGATTTGCGACGGTGTAATGCAGGTTTAAGGTGTTTCCGCCAAGCTCGGAGCAGAAGACTTCTTTGGTGAAATCAGAAAAACGTTTCTTCTGTGTGAGCGGGAATCCGAGAAAATGCAGCACACTGCATCCGACCACAAGCAGGGCGATCAGAAAGAGCAGGAATCGTTTTCGAAAGTTAAAATAAGGAAAGGAACGGGACATGGCAGACTCCGAAGGGCATCTTGCTCTAGTTTATGTGGGCGCATGAGGTGATAGAACTACTGGTGCGTAAATGAACGGAGTGCGGCAGGCCCACTGTAAAGCAGCGCGGAGCAATAAGCAGTGTTTTGTAAGATAGCTTTGCATGGGCAATAGTTTGAGAAGAAAGCGCGAAACGGGTTGACAGAAAATGGTGCTTGTGCTACCTTAGAAGATAGTGAATAACTGGCTATTGGC
The DNA here is from genome assembly GCA_029225065.1 of Lachnospiraceae bacterium. GTDB lineage: Bacteria > Bacillota > Clostridia > Lachnospirales > Lachnospiraceae > Choladousia. The sequence goes on from JAQXVT010000073.1 coordinate 56,729, forward strand.
ATCTTTGATAACAGCCGGAAGCCGGAAAAAACGCAAACTCAGTGAAAAAGAGAGTACCCATCTGGAAATGCTACAGAGAATTCCTGTTTGGTGAGAGGGAAGACACAGAAGGATAGGGAAGATGGCTTTTGAGGGGCGTATCTGAGCCGGAGGGTTAGGGTACGACAGGACCGCCTGTTACAGCGGAAGGGTAAGAGGGAGAGCTCCCAAAGCACCCGCAGAGGTCTGCATCGCAAGAGGCAGATGAAAAGAAGTGGTACCACGGTCCGTCCGTCTTCTATATTATAAAAAGAAGACAGGCGGTTTTTTTAACCGAATCCAAGCAGCGAAGCGGGTTGCGAATGTCCGCTTTGTCTCGAATCAAGCAAGCAACGACCATAGATTGGAGGAAAACAAAATGTGCAATCAGTGTAAACCAAAGTATTATATGACAACCGCGATCGCCTATGCGTCCGGCAAGCCGCACATCGGCAACACGTATGAGATCGTGCTGGCAGACAGCATCGCCCGCTACAGAAGAATGCAGGGCTACGACGTATTTTTCCAGACCGGTACCGACGAGCACGGCCAGAAGATCGAGCTGAAGGCCGAGGCCGCAGGCATCACGCCGAAGCAGCACGTAGACAACGTGGCAGGCGAGATCAAGCGCATCTGGGATCTGATGAATACGTCCTATGACAAATTTATCCGTACGACGGACGAGGATCATGAGCGTCAGGTGCAGAAAATTTTCAAAAAAATGTATGAAAAGGGAGATATCTACAAAGGCTCTTATGAGGGGATGTACTGTACACCATGTGAGTCCTTTTGGACAGAGTCTCAGCTGGTGGACGGCAAGTGCCCGGACTGTGGACGCGAGGTAAAACCGGCAAAAGAGGAAGCGTACTTCTTCAGAATGAGCAAATATGCAGACCGTCTGATCGAGCATATCAATACGCACCCGGAATTCATTCAGCCGGTATCCCGCAAGAATGAGATGATGAACAACTTCCTGCTTCCTGGTCTGCAGGATCTTTGCGTATCCCGTACCTCCTTTAAATGGGGTATCCCGGTTGACTTTGATGACCGTCACGTTGTTTATGTATGGCTGGATGCGCTGACCAACTATATCACCGGAATCGGTTATGACTGCGACGGCGACAGCAGCGATCTGTTTAAGAAGAACTGGCCGGCAGACCTGCATCTGATCGGAAAGGATATCATCCGTTTCCATACGATTTACTGGCCGATATTCCTGATGTCTCTCGATCTGCCGCTGCCGAAGCAGGTATTCGGCCATCCGTGGCTGCTGCAGGGTGACGGCAAGATGAGTAAATCCAAAGGAAACGTGCTGTATGCAGACGACCTGGTAGAGGTATTCGGTGTGGATGCTGTCCGCTACTTTGTACTGCATGAGATGCCGTTTGAAAATGATGGTGTAATCTCCTGGGAGCTGATGGTCGAGCGTCTGAATTCTGATCTTGCAAACACGCTTGGTAATCTGGTAAACCGTACAATCTCCATGACAAACAAATATTTCGGCGGAGTAGTCACAAATGCAGGAGTGACAGAGCCGGTTGATGAAGAACTGAAGGCTGTTGCACTTTCTGTACCGGGCAAAGCGACCGCGAAGATGAATGAGCTGCGCGTGGCAGATGCGATCACAGAGATCTTTACGCTGTTCAAGCGCTGCAACAAATACATCGACGAGACGATGCCGTGGGCTCTGGCAAAGGACGAGGCAAAGAAAGACCGTCTGGCAACGGTGCTTTATAACCTGACCGAGAGCATCGCGATCGGAGCCTCTCTTCTGGAAGCATTTATGCCGGAGACCTCGGAGAAGATCCTTGCACAGTTAAATGCAAAGAAGCGTACGCTTGAGGAGATGAACCAGTTCGGTCTTTATGAGTCCGGCACAAAGGTAACGGAGCAGCCGGAAATCCTCTTTGCAAGAAAAGATCTCAAAGAGGTGCTTGAGTACGCTGAGAAGTTCCAGGCAGCACAGAAGGCTGCAGCAGGAGAACCGGCGGAAGAGGAGAAAAAAGAGGACGCAGAGCCGGTGATCGACATCGAGCCGAAGGAAGAGATCACATTTGACGACTTCGGAAAAATGCAGTTCCAGGTCGGCGAGATCATTGCCTGCGAGGCAGTGAAGAAATCCAAGAAGCTGCTCTGCTCTCAGGTAAAGATCGGAAGTCAGGTAAAGCAGATCGTTTCCGGAATCAAAGCACACTACAGCCCGGAGGAGATGGTCGGCAAGAAGGTAATGGTACTGGTAAACCTCAAACCGGCGAAACTGGCAGGTGTCCTTTCTGAGGGAATGCTGCTTTGTGCAGAGGATGAGAACGGAGAGCTTGCTTTGATGGTTCCGGAGAAGAAGATGCCGTCCGGCGCAGAGATCTGCTGATTTTATGGAAAAGATGGATAAAAACGAAGTACAATATAAAAAGATGACAGAGGATCCGGTCGGAAGACTGATCCTCTCACTTGCGGTGCCGACCATCATCAGTATGATTGTCACCGCAGTCTACAACACAGCGGATACGTATTTTGTATCGCGGCTTGGTACGAGTGCATCGGGTGCGGTCGGCATTGTGATGTCTCTCATGGCGCTGATTCAGAGTATCGGTTTTATGACGGGGATGGGTGCAGGCAGCTGGATGTCACGCCTGCTCGGCCAGAAAAAGGATCAGACGGCATCCCAGGTGGCGGCCAGTGCGTTTTATTTTGCGTTTGCGCTCGGTCTGCTTGTGGCGGTGTTTGGACGGATCTTTCTGGACCCGCTCGTCGGCCTTTTGGGCGCGACGGAGACGATCCGGCCGTATGCACGGGAATATGCGCAGTACATTCTGTACGCGGCGCCGTTTCTGATTGCGTCGTTTACGATGAATAAGATGCTTTGCTCGGAGGGAAAAGCCAGATTTGCAATGTTTGGCATTGCATTTGGCGGAATTTTAAACATCTTTCTGGACCCGCTTTTTATTTTCGGACTGAATCTTGGAATTGCCGGAGCGGCAATCGCGACCGGGATCAGTCAGCTTGTGAGCTTCGGCATTTTGCTGTACATGTTTGTCAGCGGCCGTACGATCGCGAAGCTTGGAATCAGAAATGCTGCGCGAAATGCAAGAATGTACGTAGAGATTGTGCAGTCCGGCCTTCCTTCATTTTTCCGGCAGGGACTTGCAAGCGTGGCATCGATCGCATTAAATAAGATGGCGGCTGGTTACGGCGATGCGGCAGTGTCCGCAATGGCGATTGTGACGAAGGTTTTCATGCTGATCTTTTCTGTGCTGATCGGGTTTGGACAGGGCTATCAGCCGGTGGCCGGCTACAATTACGGTGCAAAAAAATACGGCAGAGTAAAGGAAGCGTTTTCGTTTATGGTCTGCTCGGCGGCGGTGTTTATGACGGTATTTGCGGTGCTTGGCTATCTGGCAGCGCCGCAGCTGATTCGTTTCTTTATCAGCAGTGATCCGGATGTGGTGAAAATCGGCACGGCGAGCCTTCGGTTCCAGTGTCTGTCCATGCCGTTTCTGCCGCTGAACATCTGCTGCAATATGACCTTTCAGACGATCGGGCGCACCGGTCTTGCGACCTTTCTGTCGATCGGACGTCAGGGGTATGCATTTCTGCCGCTGATCGTGATCTTGCCGCGTTTCATCGGCCTGACCGGAGTCGAGGTGGCGCAGCCTCTTGCGGATGTGATTTCGTTTGCGATCTGCGTGCCGTACACAATAAAATTTATAAGAGAACTAAATCAGAAGGCGGAAACCGCCTGAAGGAGGAACAGATATGAAAGAAAATGCATGGCTGTCCTACAGCGAGGAGCAGAAAGCAGAGCTGGAAGCCCTGGCAGGACGCTATAGAAAATTTCTGGACGCAGGAAAAACAGAGCGTGAGTGTGCGGCGGAAGCCATTCGCCTTGCACGTGCAGCTGGCTATGTGAGCCTGGAGGAAGTGCAGGAAGCAGGCAAAAAGCTTGAGCCGGGCGATAAGGTTTACGCCTGCGGCATGAAGAAGATGCTGGTGCTGTTCCAGATCGGAAAGCAGCCGCTGGAAAATGGTATGCGCATTCTTGGCGCGCACATCGATTCCCCGCGCCTTGACCTGAAGCAGAATCCGATGTATGAGGACACGGAGCTGGCTTACCTGGATACGCATTATTACGGCGGCGTCAAGAAATATCAGTGGGTGACGATTCCGCTTGCCATCCACGGTGTTGTGGCAAAGAAAGACGGCAGCGTGGTTGAAATTTCGATCGGTGAGAAAGAGGATGATCCGGTTGTATTCATCTCTGACCTGCTGATTCATCTGGCTGCTGAGCAGATGGAGAAGAAGGCAAAGGTTGTGATCGAGGGAGAGAATCTCGATATCCTGGTAGGCAGCCGCCCGATTTCAGAAAAAGATGAGACTGGAAAGACACAGAAGGATGCGGTAAAGGCAAACATTCTCGCAATCCTGAAAGAACAGTACGGCATGGAGGAGGAGGATTTCCTCTCCGCAGAGCTTGAGATCGTGCCGGCTGCAAAGGCACGCGACTGCGGACTGGATCGCAGCATGATCATGGCTTACGGCCAGGATGACCGCGTGTGCGCGTATACTTCCCTGGAGGCACAGCTGGATGTGCCGGTGCAGGAGCGCACAACCTGCTGCCTGCTGGTGGACAAGGAAGAGATCGGAAGCGTCGGAGCGACCGGTATGCGCTCTCATTTCTTTGAGAATACCGTCGCAGAGCTGATGGAGTGCGCGGGAGATTACAGCGAGCTGAAGCTGAGAAGATGCTTAAGCCGCAGCCGCATGCTCTCTTCCGACGTAAGCGCCGCGTACGATCCGCTCTTTGCATCCTGCTTTGAGAAGCGCAACAGCGCATACTTTGGACACGGACTCGTATTCAATAAATACACCGGTTCCAGAGGAAAGGGCAGCAGCAACGACGCGAATGCAGAGTACATCGCGGCAATCCGTGAGATGATGGATAAGCACGGCGTTGCATTCCAGACCGCAGAGCTTGGCAAGATCGATGTGGGCGGCGGCGGAACGATCGCATATATCACGGCACTTTATGGCATGGAGGTTATCGACAGCGGCGTGGCAGTGCTGAACATGCACGCACCGCAGGAGGTAACGAGCAAGACGGATGTCTACGAGGCGTACCGCGGATACTGTGCATTTTTGCAGGAGGCATAAAATACGAAAATAAATGTGCCGATGTGGGGCAAATAGCCGGATCAATGCGGCGAAAGCGGAAACGCGAAGATTTAGCTGAAAAGGTGAACACAGAGGAAAGAGGCAGGATATCGAAGCGGGTATCCTGCCTTTTCTGCGCTTGACGGGAAATAAAGAAAGGAAAGCGGTTTGCGAATGTCAGTTTTATTATGGAAAAAGAAAGGGGAACGAGGATTTGCTGAAATTTTACCGGACGAACCTGCTTGAAAAACTTGAGGAGGCGCTGGGGCAGACCTGGCGAAGACGTTTCTGTTTTCACTGCCGGTCAGCGGCGTGGCCGGGGTGAGCGAGTAAAACAGATGATTCTTCCTGTGCAAGATTGACAGAAGGTTCTTTTTCGAATAAGATGGGGTTAGTGAAAAAGAGCATCAGGGGGAGAAAAAGATGAGAGACGTGTGGTATATTCTGTTCGGATATCTTTCGGGAAGCATTCTGTACGCGCGGATCTTCGGAGAGCTGATCGCGCACCGGGACATTACAAAACAGACAAAAGATAAAAATCCGGGAACCGCCAATGCATTTATGCAGGGCGGTTTCTGGTGCGGCGTACTTACACTGGCAGGAGACCTGTTGAAGGGATTTGTGCCGGTGTATTTTTATTTACTGCATTTAACCGGGCGGCCGGGCATTGCTCTGGCCTTTGTAGTGGCCGCGCCGGTCGCGGGACATATTTTCCCACTGCTCTATGTATTGCAGCTTTTGCGGCACCGCGCGGCGGAAGCTTTTCAGGGCGGAAAAGGAATCGCGGTTTCGTTCGGGACGCTGCTCGGCCTTTTTGGCAGATTTGGATTGCGTCCGGCGCTTCTGCTCGCATTTTCCTTTCTCTTTTTCTCCGGAATTGTGCGGGTGACGCCGCATTATTACCGGACGCTGTGGACGTATATCAATACTGGAATTTTGATGCATTTTCAGCATTTTCGGATCGATGACAGAAATATCCGCATCGGTTTTCTTCTGATCACGGCAATGGTAGTCTGCCATCTGTGCCGCAGCACGGAAGAGAAAGAGGCGATGCAGGTGCGAATTCTGTGGCAGCAGTGAGAGGGGGAAAATATGAAAATTCTCGTCATGTCATGCAGTACCGGCGGCGGGCACAACACAGCCGCCAAAGCAATCCTGGAGGAGCTGGAGCGCCGTGGCCATCAGGCGGTGCTTTTGGATCCGTATGAGCTGGCGCACCGCAATCTTGACCGGAAAGTGGGCGATACATACATTCATCTGGTGCAGCGCGCGCCTTCTTTGTTTGGCGTGGCCTACCGTCTGGGAGAGGCGTACCGGCGGCTGCCGTGGCGTTCTCCGGTTTACTGGGTCAATGGCCGGATGTGTACGCTCATGCAGGAATATCTTGAGCGGCATACGTACGACGCGATCATTACGACGCACCTGTTTCCGGGAGAGATTCTGACGTACATGAAAAATCAGGGAATCAAGGTGCCGGAGACCGTTTTTGTGGCGACGGATTACACGTGCATTCCGTTTACCGAGGAAATCGACTGCGATTATTATGTAATTCCGTCGCAGAGGCTGGAAGCGGATTTTGAGGCGCGTGGAATTAAAAAGGAACGGCTTGTACCGGCTGGAATTCCGGTGCGTCACGCATTTGGAGAACAAAAGAGCCGGGAAGAACTGCTGGAGGAACTGCAGCTTGCACCGGATCGGAGATACCTTCTTTTGTCCGGCGGAAGTATGGGAGCCGGAAGAATCTGCCGCATGGTGGAGTCACTGGAGGTCTATCTTGCCGCACACGCGGATACATCGCTGATCGTGATCTGCGGAAGCAATCAGAAGCTGTATGCCAGAATGCAGGAGCGTTTTGGTGAGCATGCTCAGATCCTGCTGCTGCAGACAACAGATCGGATGGCAGAATACATGAAGGTCTGCGATGTGTTTTTATCGAAGCCGGGCGGCCTTTCCTCCACGGAGGCGGCAGCTGCGCAGGTGCCGCTGATTCATATTTCACCGATTCCGGGCTGTGAGACGAAAAACATGCGGTATTTTTCGAGCATCGGGATGAGCGAGGCGGTCGGAAATTCCAGCAGGGCGCTGCTTCCGGCACTGGAAGAGCTGGAGAACGCCACAAAGGCGGAAGAGATGAAGGAAAAGCAGAAAGAGTACGTCAACCCGTTTGCGGCCGCGCAGATCTGTGATCTGGTGGAACGGACGGCGGGAAGACAGAGAAAAACGGCCCAGGAAGAATGAGAAGAGGATACACATTTCGAAAAAGAAAGAAGGGAACACACTTTGCTGACAGAACAAAATACAACGGATAATACAACTGCTGCGCACAGCGCGAGTGCTAGATACGAGGAAATAAGTCTTCTTCATCCATCCGGCATCGGTCCGAAGTATCAGATACTTCCGGAGGAGACGGCGCACGATCTCTCGCTGGAACAGATCTGTGCGGAGTTGACGAAAATGGAGCCGGAACGCAATCTGATCCGGCGCACAATGATGCGGATTTCCGGTGATCCTCAGGTCATAAAGTACCGCTGCGATATTTTTGAGGATATTTTGCGATATCCGGCGCTGCGCGAAGAACTGCACGCGCTGCTGGACCGCGTGGATTTTTTGAGAACCTACGGAAGCTTCACGAAGGAGTCCGACGCATCGGGAATTTGGGAACTGATTCACCGGCTCGACGAGATGAAAGAGTACATCGAGTGTGTGGAGGGGATCTACCGCTGTCTGAATGAGAAGGAGATTCATTCGGAGGGCCTGCTGGCGCTGAAGGAATACGTGAAAACACTGTATGAGGATAATGGATTTGAGGCGCTGAAGCAGGATATCGCGCAGCTGAAGGTGGGCGCGTCGGAAATCAAAAGTGTCACGCTCGGCGTCAATCTGAACGACCGTTTTGAGCCGAACGGAATCGGTATCGTATCGATCAACAGCCGTTATTTTACGAAGTCGGGCATTCTGGCGAATTTCTGTGATTTTCTGAACCGGCAGGACGAGCTTTCACCGGATACGACATGGAAAAAGAAGTATACATTTCGCACAGGAACGAGCGAAGCGGGCTCTCCGGCACTGGAGCAGGCGGCGGATACGATGATGCGCGGACGGGCGGCAATGGCTGGAATTGTGGCACCGCCGCCGGACAGCCGCAGCGATGATGTCATGCATTCGCTGGACCGGGCAGCCACGGCAATGCTCTCCGCGACCGTGCGAAAGCTGAAACAGATTCTTTCCCGCCATGTGTCCGTCAGCACGCAGGTAATTGCCGCGCGCATTCCGGAGCTGGTTTACTACATCCGCTGGGCGGAATATGTGGAAAAACTGCGCAGTGCCGGGTATACCCTGTGCAAGCCGGAGGTCCAGACGACCGAAAAACGGATGATGAAGGCAGAAGGGCTGTACAATCTGAAGCTGACGAAGCATGCGCCGTCGGAAATCGTCGCAAACAATCTTGTGTTTGACCGGGAGCACCGGATTTATATTCTGACTGGAGCCAACCGCGGCGGCAAGACGACGATCACACAGGCGGTCGGCATTGCATTTTTACTGGCACAGGGTGGCATTTATGTGCCTGCCGAGTCTTTTGTATTCAGTCCGGCCAGCAATATTTTCACTCATTTTCCAGCAGATGAAAATAAGACGATGGACCTTGGACGCCTCGGGGAGGAGTCAAAACGTTTTCGGGATATTTTTCTTGCGGCGGATCAGGCGGCACTGTTTTTGCTCAATGAATCCTTTTCTACGACTTCGTTTGAGGAAGGCTTTTTCATTGCCTACGATGCGGTGCGGGCACTGCGCGATCTCGGTGCACGGACGATCTACAACACGCATATGCACAAGCTGGCCAGAAAACTGGACGAACTGAATGCGGAGGGTGACGGAGACAGCCTGGCTGCGAGCCTGGTGGCGGAGACCGAGGACGGACAGCGCTCCTATCGGGTGCGGGTGGCGGTGCCGCATGGACTTTCATATGCGCGGGATATCGCGGAAAAGTACGGCGTGACGTATGAGCAGCTCAGCACAGGAAGAAAAAAATAAAATACCAGAGCATTATTGAATTACGCTTCAGAAAACACAGACTTCAGGAAAAAGCAGACAGGAATATCCGCCTTGCCTCATGCAGGATATGCGATATCTGCATATTCTGCTTGCGGTTACGGCGAAAACCATTATAATAGAAAGTGATTGAAAAAGTGTTGCTGCTGCGAGCTCGCAGCAGTAATGAAAATAAAACCGAGAAGGAGAGGCGACTATGAAAATACCGGAGATTACCGTATTAAAAGCGCTGTATGGGGATGCAGCAGAAGAGGGGAAGGCACGTTACGAATCACTGGCAAAGCACTATCAGGAGCTTTACCATGACGATAAAATGGAATTCTTTTCTTCACCGGGACGTACTGAGATCGTCGGCAACCACACCGACCACAACGGCGGAAAAATTCTTGCGGCGAGCATCGATCTTGATACAATCGGAGCGGCATATCCGAACGGCACGGACACAATTGTGATTGTCAGCGAGGGCTACGACAAAAAAGTAATTGTCAACACAGCAGCTTTAGAGAAAGCACCGAAAAACTGCGGTACTGTCTCACTCGTGGCAGGTATGGCGGAAGCGGCAAAGAAAAAGGGCTTCCAGGTAAGCGGATTTAACGCATATCTTTCAACGAAGGTAATCAGCGCGGCAGGCATCAGTTCCTCCGCTTCCTTTGAGATGCTGATCTGCTCGATGATGAATTATTTCTTCAATGACGGAAAAATGACCTGCGCAGACTATGCGAAGATCGGTCAGTACGCAGAAAATCATTTCTGGGACAAGGCATCCGGACTGATGGATCAGATGGCATGTGCAGTCGGCGGACCGATCCAGCTGGATTTCTCCGACGACGTAAAATACGAGAAGGTAGACTTTGATTTCGCACGTTTCGGATACGACCTTGTAATTGTCAACACCGGAAAGGGCCATGCAGACCTCAGCCGCGTATACAGTGAGATTCCGGAGGAGATGAAGGCAGTTGCAAAAGCGCTTGGCGGAAAATGGCTGGCAGAGTGTAGCTATGAGCAGCTGCTGGAGCATTACGCAGAAGTACAGAAGGCAGTTGGAAACGACCGCGCGATCCTGCGTGCCATCCATTATTTTGAGGAAAATGCGAGAGTGGAAGCAGCAGCGCAGGCAGTACAGGCAAACGACGGAAAGAAACTGCTGCAGATTCTTGATGAGTCCGGCCGCTCTTCCTTTGAGTTCCTGCAGAACTGCTACCCGATCGGAGACTACAAAGAGCAGCAGATTCCGCTTGCACTTGCACTGACGAGTCATTATCTGAAGAAGATTGGTGACGGCTGCTGCAGAGTACATGGTGGCGGCTTCGCAGGCGTGATCATGAGCATTATTCCGAAGGCGCACACAAAAGAGTATGTGGAGTATATCGCACGTTTTGTCGGAACATCAAACGTATATCCGATGCAGATCCGTGCGGCAGGCGCGATCCATGTAGAGGCGTAGTCTTCAAAATATGTCTGAAGCAATAGAAGCTTGGAAAGAAGATTGGATGGCATACCGATAGAAAATGAATACCTTCCGTTTGCTGCTTTGGCAGCAGGCGGAAGGTATTTTAACAAGATGACAGAAAGGGGAAATATGAGAGCAGCAGGATTTGACATTGGAACAACGACGGTCTGCGGCATCCTGATCGACCTGGAAAGCGGCAGGACCGTAAAAACACAGACGAGAAAAAATGATTCCTGGATAAAAGGAGAACCCTATGAGAGACTGCAGGATCCGGCGCGGATCTGGCAGCTGGTGCAGGCAATTTATCAGGACTTTCTTGCAGAGGGCGAGATTGCGGCGATCGGCCTGACCGGACAGATGCACGGCATGGTGTATGTGGATACGGACGGAAACGCGGTCAGTCCGCTGTATACGTGGGAGGATGAGCGTGGAAACCGGCCTGTCACAGATGCGGATAAAGCAAAAGGGACAGATTCCGGCAGGAATACGGTGGATCAGGCGCCTGAAGCCGCGATGAGCCGCGATATTGCAGCAGCAGAAGCGAAGACAGAAAAATTCAATTCTCAGACGTATGCACAGCAGCTTTCGGCCCTGACAGGTTATCCGATGGCGACCGGTTTTGGCCTGACGACTCATTACTATAACCTGAAAAATAATCTAATTCCGGAGCAGGCAGCGACATTCTGTACGATTCATGATTACATCGCGATGAAGCTGACGGGGCGTAAGAAGCCGCTGATGACGGCGAGCGACGTAGCAAGCTTTGGCTGTTTTGATGTGGAGTCGATGCATTTCGATGCGGCGGCATTGAAACGGGCCGGAATCGATGCATCAGTCCTTCCGGAATGTACAGAGGATTTTGCACTGGTCGGGACTACGGTGGATGAAATACCGGTGGCGGCCGCGGTTGGAGACAATCAGGCAAGCGTGATCGGGGCACTGCGCAGCATGGAAAAAAGCCTTCTGATTAATATCGGAACGAGCAGTCAGGTTTCGATGTGTCTGTCACTTCCGGAAGCAAAAATGCGAAAAGAACTGCAGAGAAAGCTGCAGCTGGCAGGAATCGAGCTTCGCCCGGTGTGCGGTGATCTGTTTTTGATGGTCGGAGCCGGTTTGTGCGGGGGAAGAGCTTATGCACTTCTGGAGCAGTTTTTTGCGAGAACGGTAGAACTGATGACTGGCAAAGCACCGGAAAACCAGCTTTATGAGCAGATGAATGCGCTTCTGAAAAATCGGGGACTGGAAGACGGTGATCTGAAGATCAATACGCGGTTCTGCGGCACGCGGATGAATCCGGAGCGAAGAGGCGGAATCAGCGGACTTGGCGAGGAGAATTTTACGCCGGAAGAATTTACATTTGGCGTGCTGCATGGAATGGCAGAAGAGCTGGATACGTTTTATCAGGAAATGCGAAAGGATGGAGCAGGCGCACCGGAGTATCTGATCGGCAGCGGAAACGCCATCCGCAGCAATCCGTATCTGCAGAAAATATTTGAAAAACTGTTTGGTATGGAACTTCAGATTCCGTGCCACCGCGAGGAGGCGGCCTATGGAGCTGCAATGGCTGCGATGACGGCGGCTGGATGCGTGGACTCGCTGGAGCAGGCACAGAGGCTGATTGCCTATGAACAGCGCTGAAAACAAATACCTCCCAATCTGAACCGCTTCTTTGCCTGACTCGAATCAAAGCGGATATTCGCAATCCGCTTTGCTGCTTGCAGGATCATAAGGGATGCTCCCGCAAGCGGGTCCTTCCTTATGATATTTCATAACCGAATAGCTATTTTGCAGCTATTCGGTTAAAAAACTGGAAAAATTTTGAAAAAAGAGAACAAAATTTTCATAGTATATGCTATACTGACAGTGTTAAAAAAAATCGTTCAAAAACGGGCGGGGATACGTCTGAATGCGAACGGCAGCAGGCAGAAGGAGGAATTACGATGGAGAGAAAAGTGAAACATGTGCTCTGGCTGTTGGCAATTATGCTGATGCTTCCATTTGGCGCAGTCAAGGCAAGTGCAGCAACTCCGCAGATGGCGGTGATGATTGACAAGGGCGAGCATATCTCACTTGCGATGTGCGTGGGAACCACCACAGCAGTGAGAGCAAAATGGACGTCGACGAATGCTTCTATAGCGAGCGTGACAAATTATGGGCTTGTGACGGGAAAACGCTACGGACAAACGACGGTAAAAGCAGTGTATGCCGGCAAGACAAGAACAATCAAAGTCATTGTCGCACCGAAGCTGAAATCTGTGAAAGTTGCCCCGACCTCCATTACGCTGTATACCGGCGGAACGTATCAGCTGAAAGGCACACGGTATCCATCAGCGGCGAAGGATCCGTTCTGGTGGACGAGTAATAATTCGACCATCGCAACGGTCAGCGTGTCGGGCGGAAAGGTAACGGCGAAGAAGCCTGGAGTTGCCTATATCACGCTTCACGCAGGAAGTAAGATCGCAAGATGCAAGGTCACAGTGAAGAGCAGACCGCGTTATACGCTGTCCGGTATGGTGACAGACGCAGCGGACGGAGATACTATTTCTGGTGTAAGCCTTACACTTCGGTCCGGCTATAACAACCGCAGCGGAGCCGTCTATGCATCGGCGCGGAGCAGTTCAGACGGAAAATTTACGATGCGCGTTGCAGCAGGAAAGTATACGCTGCAGGCAAGCAAATCCGGTTATACGACTGCATATATCAACGTTTCCTGTTCCTCAAATACGTACACTGAAGTATCAATCACGAAGAAACTGCAGAGTACACAGTATCGCGCGGTTCTCTCATGGGGATACCTGCCGTATGATCTGGATGCACATCTGACGGGACCGCTTGGATCTGGAAGCCGTTTCCATATTTACTGGTACAATAAAAATGCCTACAATAGCGGAGCACTGGTAGCAAATCTGGATATAGATGACCGATACAGCTACGGTCCGGAGACCGTTACAATCAACCTGAAAAACACGGTAAGCGGCACCTATCGGTATTATGTGCATGATTACACCAATCGATACTCGAACGATTCGACGGCACTGTCATATTCAAGTGCCCGCGTGGCGCTGTACCGCGGAAATACACAGATTGCAGTGTACTATGTACCGACCGGACGTTACGGCACCTGCTGGCATGTATTTGATATTGTGAACGGAACGGTTAAGAAGGTCAACACGATCTACAACGAGACGTATCCGTCTGATGTTGGATCGTCGAGTACTTCTGCATCGCGTGGAAGCCATGCTGCGAGCACAAAAGCAGATGTAAAATGACGTACTGTTCAAAGCCAGGTGAAATGCGCAGCATTTTGGAGGTGGGCTCTGAACAGAAAAAATGCTTAATCAGTCCTTGACAAACCCCGGCACCTCCGCTAAGATAGCAGGTATGAGAAAAGTGATGAGAAAGAGGAGTACGCCCCAGGCACCATCAGAGAGGATGATTCACCGGCTGAAAGGTCATCCAGGAGAGCAGGAGCAGAAGGTAGCTTTCGAACTGGATTGCTGAAGCGAAGAGAAGGTGCATCCAAGCGATGCGAGAGAGTGTGTAGGCAGTTCCGGGACTTCCCGTTACAGAAGCAAGAGATGTGAAGCAGTAGCTTTGCAAGAAAAGGTGGTACCGCGAGACATTCGCCCTTTGCACATTCGTGCAGAGGGCGTTTTTTACGCGTTGGCAATGAGCAGTGTCGGAGTTTTCAGCCGCAGGAGGAGGAAAGCTTGCTTTCCGAAGGCTAAGGCTGAAAAGGACGATAGGGCGAAGCCCGCGACCGAGATTCGCCGGAGGCGAAATCGAGGGCGCACACTGCGGGTTTAATGAACGTCGGAGTTTTCAGCCGCAGGAGGAGGAAAGCTTGCTTTCCGAAGGCTAAGGCTGAAAAGGACGATAGGGAGCCAAGACAAACAAGGAGGAGATTATGAGCAAAGAATTAGCCAAGACCTACGACCCGAAGGGCCTGGAGGACAGACTGTATCAGAAATGGCTGGATAAAAAATACTTCCACGCAGAAGTAAATCCAGACAAAAAACCGTTTACCATCGTTATCCCGCCGCCAAACGTAACCGGACAGCTGCATATGGGGCATGCGCTGGACGAGACGATGCAGGATATCCTGATCCGATTTAAGAGAATGCAGGGCTACGAGGCTCTGTGGCAGCCGGGTACCGACCACGCGGCGATCGCGACAGAGGTCAAGGTAACGGCAAAATTAAAGGATCAGGGCATCGACAAGGATGAGATCGGCCGCGAGGAGTTTTTAAAGCATGCATGGGCATGGAAGGAAGAGTACGGCGGAAAGATCATCAACCAGCTGAAAAAGCTCGGTGCATCTGCTGACTGGGACAGAGAGCGTTTCACGATGGATGAGGGCTGCTCGAAGGCAGTACAGGAGGTATTTATCCGCCTCTATGAAAAAGGCTATATTTACAAGGGCTCCCGTATCATCAACTGGTGTCCGGTCTGCCAGACTTCCATTTCTGATGCCGAGGTAGAGCATGTGGATCAGGACGGATTCTTCTGGCACATCAATTACCCGATCGTCGGCGAAGAGGGAAAATACGTGGAGATTGCGACGACACGTCCGGAGACGCTGCTTGGTGATACAGCAGTGGCAGTCAACCCGGAGGATGAGCGTTACAAAGATCTGATCGGAAAAATGCTGAAGCTGCCGCTTACCGACCGTGAGATTCCGGTCATTGCGGACGCATACGTAGACAAAGAGTTCGGAACAGGCTGTGTGAAGATCACACCGGCACACGACCCGAATGACTTTGAGGTAGGAAAGCGCCACAACCTGCCGGAGATCAACATCATGAACGATGATGCGACGATCAACGAGCTCGGCGGAAAATACGCAGGTATGGATCGCTACGAGGCAAGAAAGGCCATGGTAAAGGATCTGGATGACCTCGGACTTCTCGTAAAAGTCGTACCGCATCAGCACAATGTCGGCACACACGACCGCTGTAAGACGACGGTAGAGCCGATGATCAAGCCGCAGTGGTTTGTCAAGATGGAAGAGATGGCAAAGCCGGCGATTGAGGCACTGAAAAAAGGCGACCTGCAGTTCGTGCCGGAGCGTTTCGGCAAGACATACCTGCACTGGCTGGAAAATATCCGCGACTGGTGTATTTCCAGACAGCTGTGGTGGGGACACCGGATTCCGGCTTATTACTGCGATGACTGCGGTGAGACCGTAGTGGCAAGAGAGATGCCGAAGATCTGCCCGAAGTGCGGCGGCACGCATTTCACACAGGATGAGGATACACTGGATACCTGGTTCAGCTCTGCACTGTGGCCGTTCTCGACACTCGGATGGCCGGACAAGACACCGGAACTGGAATATTTCTATCCGACCGACGTACTCGTAACCGGTTACGATATCATTTTCTTCTGGGTAATCCGTATGGTATTCTCCGCACTGGAGCAGACCGGTGAGGTGCCGTTCCATCATGTGCTGATTCACGGACTGGTGCGCGATTCCCAGGGCCGCAAGATGAGCAAATCACTCGGCAACGGAATCGATCCGCTGGAGATCATCGACCAGTACGGTGCCGATGCGCTGCGTCTGACTCTGATGACCGGAAATGCACCGGGCAATGACATGCGTTTCTATATGGAGCGCGTGGAGGCGTCCAGAAACTTCGCAAACAAGGTATGGAATGCATCCCGTTTCATCATGATGAATCTGGAGAAGGCGGAAGTGCCGGAGCAGATCGACCTCGATGCACTGACCGGAGCAGATAAATGGATTCTCTCCAAGGTCAATACCCTGGCAAAAGAGGTGACCGAGAACCTCGACAAGTACGAGCTTGGAATCGCTGTTCAGAAGGTATACGATTTCATCTGGGAGGAGTTCTGCGACTGGTACATCGAGATGGTGAAGCCGCGTCTGTACAGCGAGACCGACACGACAAAGGCAGCTGCGCTGTGGACCCTGAAGACGGTTCTGACGAACGCGCTTAAGCTGCTGCATCCGTACATGCCGTTTATCACAGAAGAAATCTTCTGCACCCTGCATCCGGAAGAGGAGTCCATCATGATTTCAGCATGGCCGGAGTATCAGGATGCATGGAACTTCGCAAAAGAAGAAAAAGAAGTAGAGACGATCAAGGAAGCAGTTCGTGCGATCCGTAACGTGCGTACCGGCATGAACGTACCGCCAAGCAAGAAGGCACAGGTATTCGTCGTTTCCGAGAATCCGGAAGTCCGCGAGATCTTTGAGACCGGAAAAGTCTTCTTTGCAACACTTGGCTACGCAAGCAGTGTTCACGTACAGGCAGACAAGACTGGTATCGGAGAGGATGCGGTATCCGCAGTCATCCCGGAGGCAGTGATTTACATGCCATTCGCGGAGCTGGTCGACATCGACAAGGAGATCGAGCGCCTCAAAAAAGAAGAGCAGCGCCTGACAAAAGAGCTTGCCCGCGTCAACGGAATGCTTGGCAATGAGAAATTCATCAGCAAAGCACCGCAGGCAAAGATCGACGAAGAGAAAGCAAAACTCGAAAAATACACGCAGATGATGGACCAGGTAAAGGCAAGACTGGCACAGCTGGCGTAAAGAAAACGAAAGCAGAAAAAGAGGAGTCCTCCGGTGGAAAAACCGGGGGACTTTTTGCGGATTGGCAAACACTGGATTTTAGCATAAGATACCACTATCAGATTTCGTGCTGGTACTGTCGTGTGTGCTTGGCTGGGTCGTGGCAAAGATCAGCCTGAAATTAAAGCACAAGAGCTTTGTGACGGTTGCCATTTCCCTGCTCGGAATTGCCGCTTATTATTTTTTCTACTTCAAGGCACAGACCGTGCTTGGAGAAGTGGTTGCGAATGCGCTTCTGTATGGGGAAAAAATAAAGAAAGCGGCCAACCTGCTTTACCTTGTGGGGCGTGTTGGAGAGGGAGACGGTGCGGACAAAATACAAAGAGCGCAGGGTAAAAGAAAAAGGCATGTTTCAGGCACTGCTTGGAAAAGAGATGGGGCGGTTTACCGCAAGTCCCAACTACATGCTGAACTGCGGACTCGGTTCCGTCTTTCTTGTGGCAATGGGAATTTTTCTGTTGGTAAAAGCGGACTGGATACAGCTGGCGCTCGGTGCTTTCATGGAGGAAGGCGGCCTGCTTACAGCTGCCGCGGCAGGCTGTATCTGCCTTGTCTGCTCGATGAATGACAGTGCGGCAGCCTCTGTCTCTCTGGAGGGAAAAAATCTGTGGATTGCACAGTCACTCCCGGTGCTGCCTGGGCAGGTGCTGTTGGCAAAGGTGACGCTTCAGCTGTTGATGACGGAGATTCCGGCACTGTTTTGCAGTGTGTGCATCCTGATTGCATTCCGTCCGGGTCTCTGGCTTGGGAGTATGGTGGTACTTCTGCCGCTTTTGTACGTAGCATTTACTGCCTTTTTTGATCTGTTTTTAAACCTGAAATTCCCGAATCTGACCTGGACAAGTGAGATCGCTCCGATCAGGCAGTCGCTTCCGACTACACTTGCGATTTTCGACGGTTGGGGATATATACTGCTTTTATTTGGCGGCGGCTATCTGCTGCACAGCAGGATGTGCGTGGAACTGTATCTGATGCTGGCGTGTGCGGTGACGGCGGTGCTCACGGCTGTTTTGTATCGGTGGATGAAAACGAAGGGCACAAAGGTGTTTGCGGGGCTGTAAGAGAAGACTGAGGAGAGAGGCGATTTGCAATTCGGTTAAGAAAGAAGGGGAATCAGTATTAAGGCTGGCTCCCCTTCTTTTGTATAGCCTTCATGTGTGGTATTATGAAATTAGAGTTTTAAACGAGGATGGAGGATAAGAAAATGAAGATAAAAGAAATGCTCGGCACACTGCAGCCAGGAAAAAAGCAGGAAAAACCGACACAGCTGTGGACGAAATGGGGCGAAGAGGTAAAGAAGGAGTGCGAAGATCCGAATTATGTGCCGCTTCCGGAGTATCCGAGACCGCAGATGCGGAGGGAGGATTACACGATCTTAAATGGATGGTGGGAGTGCTGGATTGTGCCGGGGAGAGAGATGGAAAATCGTACCTGTGGGAAAGAACATGACGACGAAAAATTGGATCAGCCGAAGAGAGCACTCTCTTGGGATGGCGAAGAAAAATTCCAGAACAGACAGAATGACGACTGTGGAACAACAATTTTCCGGGGAAAGATTCTCGTTCCGTTTTCCCCGGAAAGCGCCCTTTCCGGCGTCGGCCGTCAGCTGCAGCCAGGCGAGGAGCTGTGGTATCGAAGAAACGTGGAAATTTCGGCGGAGGAATACCAGATGCATTTTGCGAAAAAGGATCGCCTTCTGCTGCAGTTCGGAGCAGTCGACCAGAAGTGCAGGGTGTACTGGAACGGTCATCTCGTGAGCCGTCATCGCGGAGGTTATCTGGCTTTTACGGTAGAAGCGACGGAATTTGTGCAGCCCGGCGCAAATGAACTGCAGGTCATCTGCACGGATGAAAGTGATACCGGGGCGGAGGCGCGCGGCAAGCAGAAGCTGCAGCCAGGCGGAATGTTTTACACGGCACAGAGTGGAATCTGGCAGACGGTTTGGATGGAGTGGGTGCCGCGGCAAAGCTTGGAGTGGATCAAGATAATGCCGCAGGCGGATGAGGGTGTGGTAAGGATTCGAGTGCGGGTAAGCTCGCAAAAGCAAAGTGTCGAACTGTTGGATACAGAAAAGGGCACAAAGGGACTTCAGACAAAGAACGGAAATTGTAAGAAGGCAGAAAGAGATAAAAATGGGATACAGAAAAGCAGAACAAAAGAGGATACGAAATGTCTGAATGAAAAAATAAAATCAGATTGTAAAGCGACAAAAAATAATGACCGCGCCCAAGAGAACGTTTATGTGGATAGTGAAAGTATAACTCGTAATCATATGCCGGAGCAGATTTTCATTACAGTATCATCAGAAGAAAATGCAGCTGTGAAAATACAGGCATTTGGCATCCCATCGCGCGTGAGTTCTGCCTGGACAGACTATGATGCAGCAATCGCAATCAAAGATGCAAAGCTCTGGAGTCCGGAGCATCCATTTTTATACGATCTGGAAATCCGTGCCGGAGAAGACCGAGTGAAAAGCTATTTCGCGATGCGGACATTTTCGATAGAAGCGGATGAGAACGGTTTTCCTCGCTTCTGTCTGAACCATCGGCCATATTTTTTAAACGGAGTGCTCGATCAGGGCTACTGGCCGGAGGGACTGTACACGGCTCCGACGGATGAAGCGCTCGCAAGCGATGTAAAGCGGATGAAGGACTGCGGATTCCGTCTGCTGCGCAAGCATTGCAAGCTGGAGCCGATGCGCTGGTATTACCACTGTGACCGCCTTGGCATGCTCGTCTGGCAGGATATGGTAAACGGCGGCGAAACATACGATATGAATCGTATCTGTTACCTGCCGACGCTGCTGCATTCGTTTCAGACGAAAAAAGGATACAGCGAAATCGCATGCGGCCGAAAAGACCGGGCGGGCTGTGAAGCGTGGAAGCAGGACTGTGTGCAGACGGTGCGGCAGCTTTTCAATGTTCCAAGTCTGGCAGGCTGGGTGATTTTCAATGAGGGTTGGGGGCAGTTCGATACGAAAGAGATGACGGCGCTCGTAAAGAAGCTGGATGGAAGCCGGCCGGTGGATGCGGCGAGCGGCTGGTTTGATTTTGAAGGAGGGGATTACCGCAGCGAGCACAATTACTTTTTTAAGCTTCAGGTGCCAAAGAAATGGAAAGAAGCTCCAAAAGGGCGTGCTTTTATGATCTCGGAGTACGGCGGCCTGACCTTAAAGATTCCAGGGCACATCTGGAAGGAGCAGAGTTATGGATATGGAAAACTGTCGTCGCGGGCAGAATTTCAGGAACGCTTTTTGAAAATGCAGGAGGAGATAAAGATCCTGGAAAAGGAAGGGCTTTCTGGTGCAATTTACACGCAGGTGAGTGATATCGAGGAGGAGATCAACGGAATTTACACGTATGACAGGCAGATAAAAAAAGATGCGGTTCCGGTATCTTCACAGAAATTTTAGAAACATTTCGTTTTCCGGTATTGATTTATAGATTCTGTATATTTATAATAGAAAGGACTGCAATCTGGCAGAAAAAAGGAATTGTTTCCTTATAATAAAACGCCATTCGGCGTGAATCGATTTCTGGGTGGCAAAGCCGACAGAATGCAGAGCAAATGAGGAGGGCGAGCATGGATAATAATCAGCAAAGAGATAACCGGCCAGGCGGAGGCAAAATGCCGAATGGAAATAAAGTACCGTTTATGGCAATTCTGGCGATCGCGCTGGTCGTGATTCTTGGGGTCACGATGTTTTCCGGTATGTTCCGCAGTTCATCTTCGACAGAGATTTCCTACGATAAGTTTCTGAACTGGCTGGATGAGGGATATATCAAGAGTGTAACGATCGGAAGTTCAAGAATTGAGATTGAACTGAAAGGAAACGAGTTACTGAACTTGAGCGGTCAGGGTTCCGTGACGTATTATACGGGCAACCCGGGCGACCTGTTCCTGGTGGAGCGGCTGAACAAAGCAGGCGTTACCTTTAAGGAAAAGATCGATAATGGTACAACGAATCTGATTCTGGATCTTGTGATTTACTTTATCGTACCGATTGTCGCGATCTGGATTCTGATGGGCTTCGTGATGAAGCGCATGGGCGGCGGAAGCGGCGGTGGTATCATGGGTGTCGGCAAGAGCCGCGCAAAGGTTTACATTCAGAAGGAAACAGGAGTCACATTCAAGGATGTGGCCGGGCAGGATGAGGCGAAGGAATCGCTGCAGGAGGTGGTAGACTTCCTGGAAAATCCTGGAAAATATACGACGATCGGTGCAAAGCTGCCGAAGGGAGCGCTTCTTGTCGGCCCTCCTGGTACTGGAAAAACGTTGCTTGCAAAGGCAGTTGCCGGTGAGGCGAAGTGTCCGTTCTTCTCAATTTCCGGTTCGGATTTCGTGGAGATGTTCGTCGGTGTCGGCGCATCGCGTGTCCGAGATCTGTTTGAGGAGGCAAAGAAAAACGCACCGTGTATCATCTTCATCGATGAGATCGATGCGATCGGAAAGAGCCGTGACAGCCGGTACGGCGGCGGAAATGATGAGCGCGAGCAGACGTTAAACCAGCTGCTTGCGGAGATGGACGGTTTTGATACGTCGGGCGGACTGCTGGTACTGGCAGCGACCAACCGGCCGGAGGTGCTCGATCAGGCGCTGCTTCGTCCGGGCCGTTTTGACCGCCGGGTTATCGTTGACAAGCCGGATCTTAAGGGCCGTGTGGATGTCCTGAAGGTGCATGCGAAGAATGTCAACATGGACGAGACGGTTGACCTCGATGCGATCGCGCTGGCTACGTCCGGAGCAGTCGGATCAGATCTTGCGAACATGATCAACGAGGCGGCAATCCTTGCAGTAAAGAATGGCAGAAAAGCTGTTTCTCAGGCGGATCTGTTTGAGGCGGTTGAAATTGTACTCGTCGGAAAAGAAAAGAAAGACCGCATCCTGAGCAAGGAAGAGCGGAAGATTGTTTCTTATCATGAGGTTGGACATGCGCTCGTCAGTGCGCTGCAGAAGGATTCCGAGCCGGTGCAGAAGATCACGATCGTGCCGCGTACGATGGGTGCACTCGGTTACGTCATGAATGTGCCGGAGGAGGAAAAATACCTCAATACAGAAAAAGAAATCCGCGCGATGCTGGTCGAGTTTCTTGGTGGCCGTGCAGCGGAAGAAATCGTATTTGATACGGTAACGACCGGTGCATCAAACGATATCGAAAAGGCGACGAGAGTTGCCAGAGCGATGGTGACACAGTACGGTATGTCGAAAAAATTCGGTCTGATCGGACTGGAGGTACAGGCAAGCCAGTATCTGGACAACCGTCCGGTGATGAACTGTTCGGATGTGACGGAAGCGGAGATCGATCAGGAGGTTATGCAGATCCTGAAGGATTCCTACGAGGAAGCAAAGCGGCTTCTGACCGAGCATCGCACGACACTCGATAAGATCGCAGCATTTCTGATTGAGAAAGAGACGATCACCGGAAAAGAGTTCATGGAGATCTTCCATGAGGTCGAAGGTACCGCCGATGTGTCAAAGGAGACGGTAGGCCGGATCAATGAGCGCGTGGCAGAGAATGCTCCAGAGACGAGGAAAGAGTTGACAGCAGGCTCGGAACCGGTGAGCGAAGCGGCTGAACCGAAAGCAGCTGTGGAATCGGCTGCGAATACAGCAGATGAAGGTGAGGCAGCAGAATCGGCTGCAGATACAGCATCCGAAAATGAAACAACGGAAGAGAAAGCTGTGAACGCCGCATCTGCAGACGAAGCAGCAGAGGAGAAGACTGTGAACGCCGCATCTGCAGATGAAGTGGCTGAGGCGAAGGCGGAAGATACGCCGTCCGTGATTTCACTTGGCGGATCAGTGGCTGAGGAAGAAAACGTATCGGAGGCGGACACAGCCGAAGAGGAAGCGGTGAAAGCTGAGTCACAGGCCAAAACGGAAGAATAAAGTTTTGTGACACAAGGCGAAAGGCAGTGCTTTTGCGGGGAAAGATTGTCAGCAGAAAACGAACTCCAGAGAAGGGATTGCGGTGCATCCGCGGTCCCTTTTTTAGAAAAATCTTAAGCTTTTTGAAATATCGTTGAATTATCAATCACTATGTGGTATGGTGGTTAGCGGAAAAAATGGGGGAAAGGAACAGGTGATCAATTGAATATTTTACAAAAAATACGGGGATATGCCCAGAACGTACCGGAGCGTGCGGCCGTAAGATGTGGAACGGAAGCACTGACCTACCGGGAGCTGTGGGAATATTCCGATGTACTTGCAGCGTGGCTGAAGGAACATGCAGGGGAGAAAAAACAGCCGCTTGCAGTGTATGGCCATAAGAATCCGTGGATGCTGGTCTGCTTTCTGGCCTGCGTGAAGTCGGGACACGGCTACTGTCCGATCGATATCTCCGTGCCGGATGCGAGAACCGCGATGATTCTGCAGGCACTTCCGGATGGCCCGGTGCTGACAACGGAAGCGATGCAGGTGGATGCCGGCACGAAACGTGTGCTGACACTGGAGGAGATCCGGACGCTGGTGGGTGCTGTTTGTGAGGAAAGCACAGAAACGGCTGGTACAAAGAACGATACAGCATCAGACAATGATACCGGCAAAGAAATGGCGGAAATGGAAAACGGAAGTTCTATTCTGAAAACGCCGGTGGAGAGTCATATATCAGCAGAATCAGAACGAAAGACGAAAGACGGCAGCACACCTTCTGAAGCCGACTATGTGACCGGAGATGATACCTGGTATATCATCTTTACATCCGGAAGTACCGGCACTCCGAAGGGCGTGCAGATTTCGGCAGACTGCCTGTCGCACTACCTGGACTGGTCGGTGGGACTTGGCACAGCGCCGGAGGAAAAAGAGGGAAAGGTATTCCTGAACCAGGCACCGTTTTCCTTTGATCTGTCGGTCATGGATCTCTATACCTCGCTTGTGAGCGGCGGTACACTGCACTGCCTCGAAAAGTCGGTTCAGTCCGATTACAAAAAGCTGATGGAGTCGCTGGCGCAGTCGGAGACGTTTGTGTGGGTATCAACGCCGTCATTTGCGGAGGTATGTCTGTCAGAAAAATCGTTTGATGAGAAGATGCTGCCGCAGCTGCGTGCATTTCTGTTCTGCGGGGAGACGCTTGGCAACCGAACAGCGCTGAAGCTGATGGAGCGTTTTCCGAAGGCTGCTGTGATTAATACATATGGACCGACGGAGTCCACCGTTGCGGTCACGGATGTGACGGTGACGAAAGAACTGGCGGAGACGGTGAATCCGCTGCCTGTCGGAACTGCAAAACCGGGTACGGTGATTGAAATCCGGGACGAAAGCGGAACAGTGTTGTCGGATGGCGAAAAGGGCGAGATTATTATTCTCGGAGATACCGTGAGCACCGGCTATTTCTGCCAGGAGGAGCTGACGCGGAAAGCCTTTTTCACGGAAAACGGTGTGAGGGGCTACCACACCGGCGATAAGGGCTATCTGGAAAACGGCATGCTGTTTTACTGCGGCAGAATCGATCTTCAGGTCAAGCTGCACGGCTACCGGATTGAGCTGGAGGATATCGAGAATAACATCCGCCGCCTGCCGGGAATTGAGCACGTCGTTGTGCTTCCGAATGAGCGCGACGGCAAGGTGAAGAGCCTGACGGCCTATGTGGTCGAGAAACCGATTCCGGAAAATGAGAGGGAAGAGACCGCGCGCCTGAAACGCGAGCTGCTGACCTATGTGCCGGAATATATGGTTCCGAAGAAATTTGCATTTCTTGAGCAGATGCCGATGACGAATAATGGAAAGGCCGACCGGAAACGTCTCAAAGCAGAGCTGGAAGAGAAAACTGGAGGCAGAAGATGAGTTACTACGAGGGACTTTCTTTTTTTGCCTGTCTGGTGATTGTGCTTCTGATCGCAATGGTGATCGGAGCGCTGGAGAAGCCGCTGAAATGGTACAGCCTGCTGGTGTCGCTTCTGTTTGTGGCATTTGTATTTGCGGGAGATCCGATGGGGATTTTATATCTCGCACTGTTTTACGCCTGGTCGAGCTTTTTAATTCTCGGATATTTTAAGATTCGCACAAAAAACGGACGAAAAGCAGGGATCTACCATGCGGCGGTGCTGCTCTCACTTGTGCCGCTTGTGCTGTGCAAGGTTACGCCGCTGTTTCATCTAAGCATTTTCGGATTTGTTGGAATCTCTTATCTGACGTTCCGTGTGGTACAGATGATTGTGGAGATTTATGACGGCGTAATCAAAGAAGTATCGCTCGTGGAGATTACGGCGTTTCTGGCGTTTTTCCCGAGCTTCAGTTCCGGACCGATTGACCGGAGCAGAAGATTCCTCGCAGACTGGAACCGCGTGCTGCCAAGAGCAGATTATATGGAGCTGTGCGGAAAAGGAATCTGGAAGCTGCTGCTCGGTGCGGTCTACAAGATGGTGCTTGCGGCAGGTGCCTACAAGATCATGGGCTATCTGGAGACCGGGACCGCGTGGTATCACTGGATAGGATATGCATACGCCTACGGCATGTATCTGTTTTTTGATTTTGCGGGATATTCGCTGATGGCGGTCGGAAGCTCGTACGTGCTCGGAATCGAGACACCGGACAATTTCAACATGCCATTTATCAGCCGCGACATCCGCGAGTTCTGGGATCGCTGGCACATTACGCTGTCACACTGGTTCCGTGATTTCATTTTTACAAGATTCGTCATGTACAGCTCAAAGAAAAAGTGGTTTTCGAGCCGTCTTCAAAGAGCCTGCGCGGGATTTTTTGTCGATATGGGAATCATGGGCCTGTGGCACGGCATCACACCGTCGTACATTTTATATGGCCTGTATCACGGTCTGCTGCTTGCCGCGACCGAGACATATCAGAAAAAGTCTTCCTTTTACAAGCGAAATAAAAATAAAACGTGGTATCAGATTCTGTCCTGGGCGATCACGATGCAGCTTGTGATGTTTGGATTTTTCCTCTTCTCTGGAAAACTGATGGCATTGTTTGGATGGTAAGGCTTTGCCTGTGCGAGAGTGTGACAGAAAAATAAGTATACAGAGAGAATCTGCAGCAAGTTGTGATTATATATCTTCCAGAAAAATTAACCGAGGCAGGTAAGCTTCTTGCAAGGTTGCACGGAAAAGTCAAAGCGGATATTCGCAATCCGCTTCGCTACTTGCAGAATCATAAGGGATCCTCCCGCAAGCGGGTCCTTCCTTATGATATTTCATAACCGAGTAGCTGCTTCGCAGCTTATCGGTTAAAAAAGAAAGAAAATCGAAAAAACGATCATAGATATGAAAAGAAAGGAATAGAAAACTATGGAAAACGAAGTACTGGATTTACTGGCAGAGATTTGTGAGGATGACGTAGTGAAGGAGGAGCTACAGACGGAGCTGTTCGAGTCCGGTCTGATGGATTCCCTTGGATTTGCAGAGTTTCTGGTGGAGCTGGAGGATCAGTGCGGAGTCGTGATTTCTCCGTCTGAGGTGGAGAGAGCGGACATTGATACACCGGAAAAGATCCTGGCGCTCGTAGAGGCAAGGAGATAACAGCGTGAAACGAATGAAAGCATTTTTTCTGGCGCTGCTGCTGTTCGCTGTGACGGTTGTGGGATGTCATTTCTACATCACACGGGAAGCCTCAATGGACAGTGCTGCGCTCGGAACACTGCCGAGTGAGGATAAAGGAAAGCTCCGCACGGCGCTGGTAAATAATATCGATGAAAATGGATATCCGGTATTTGGTTCGTCAGAATTTATGCACGGGACGGATACGGCATATCATCCGGCGCAGGTCTTTGCGGGCAGCGATTTTCACCCGATGCTGATCGGAGCCGGTTACTATCAGAGCCTCAGCCATGCGACGACGTTAGCTTCGATCGCGGAGGGGATGACCGTGAAGAAAGCGGCATTGATTCTCTCACCGCAGTGGTTCCGCAAGACGGGTGTTGTCGATCAGGCCTATGCGTCGCGTTTCTCAGAGGCGCATTATGCGGCGGCTATGGCAAACGAAAACTTAAGCGATGAGGTAAAGCAGTATATTTCGGACCGCACACAGACCTTGCTTTCTGTGGATGAAAAGACACAGCAGCGTGTAACGATGTATGACGATGTACTGTGGAAAAAGGACGCCGACCCGATCGAGACGCTCCGGGAGGAGACCTGGTCTGCGTTTTTGAATGAGAAGGAACTGTTTGAGACGATGCTGCTTGGCAACTCCAAAAAGCTGCGCGAGGCAGAGCAAAAAGAAGAGGCTGCTTCAGGAAATGACGGAGAGCCGGACTGGGAAGCTCTTTTACAGGAAGCTGAAGCAGAGGGAGAAGAACAGAACCAGAATCCGTTCTATATCGATGAAAAGGCATACAAACGTCTGGAGCCGCATTTGGAGAAAAAGAAGGGCATCAACAGCGATGCCTACAATGGCTATCAGAACGGTCCGGAGTTCGATGATCTTCGATGCTTCCTGCAGACCTGTCAGGATCTTGGAATCGAGCCGATGCTGGTGATCATCCCGGTCAACGGCTATTATTACGATTACACCGGCTTCCCGAAAGAAGCCAGAGAAAAATACTACGAGAAGATCCGCAGCGTCGCAGAAGAATACGGCGCAAAAGTCGCCGATTTCTCCGATCAGGAGTACACAAAATACTTCTTCGAGGACCGCGTACATCTCGGAAAGAAAGGATGGGTGATGGTAGATGAAAGCTTTTACGAATTTTATAAAGAAACTTGATGAGCACCCGAAGCTGCAGTTTGCATTACAGACACTGGGCTTTTACGTCCTGATGCTGATCCTGTTCCTCTACTTTATGACCGCGAATCTTTCCACCGCACCGAAGTTTGTGTATTCACAATTTTGATTACAGGGAGACAAGTAAAAAGACCACCGATCATGCTTGCATGAGGTGGTCTTTTTATTCACGCGAGCAACGAGCCAAGTAGCCATGCTAGCATGGATATTTGGCGACTGCCGCGAGGGTCGAATACTCCGCTGCTTGTAGTGGAGTATTCGACGTGGATCCCGCCCGCCAATGAGCAAGAAGCGAAGCGGATTGCGAACTGGCGGATTGCGAACTGGCGGAAGATTGCGGAGCAATCCTGTAATCAAAAAGTAGTGAGAGGCATCCCTGACGGTTTATATTTCCCATCGGCCCGACGCCCCGCACGGCAGCACAAGCCCGCTCTTTGTCACCGGCAGTCCGATTTCCTGTGACTCCACATGGCCTCCGAAGCGCTTCAGCTCCGTTGCGATCATGTAGGTCAGCACAGCCGGGGCCAGTCCCGTCGTGTAGGAGTTCACGAGGAAAAACAGCGGCTCGTCGCTGAGCAGTCCGGCACAGAGCTTGATGAACGGATGGATCGATTCCTCGATCTTCCAGATCTCACCCTTCGGTCCGCGGCCGTAAGATGGCGGGTCCATGATGATCGCATCGTAGCGGTTGCCGCGGCGCAGCTCGCGCTCGACAAACTTCGTGCAGTCGTCGACGAGCCAGCGGATTGGGGCGTCACCAAGTCCGGAAGCCGCCGCATTTTCCTTCGCCCAGCCGACCATGCCCTTGGAGGCATCGACATGGGTGACCTTTGCGCCTGCCGCTGCGGCTGCGAGTGTGGCACCGCCCGTGTAGGCGAAGAGGTTCAGTACGCGGATTGGGCGTCCTGCCGATTTAATCTTTTCAGAGAACCAGTCCCAGTTCGTCGCCTGTTCCGGGAAAAGTCCGGTGTGCTTGAAGCTGAACGGTTTTAAATGAAACGTCAGCTCGCGGTAATGAATGCTCCACTGCTCAGGCAGATCGAAGAATTCCCATTCTCCGCCGCCCTTTTTGCTGCGGTGGTAATGGCCGTTCGGATGCTTCCATCCGCGGTCATTTTTTGGTGTATCCCAGATGACCTGCGGGTCAGGGCGTACCAGAAGATAGTCTCCCCAGCGCTCCAGCTTTTCGCCGCAGGAGGTATCGATCACTTCATAATCTTTCCATTTATCTGCTGTCCACATATGATATAATCAACCTTTCTTCCTTATTATAATTATAATAGAAACGGATTTGTGCTTGCCTGCGATACTGTACTGTATGGTCGGGCAGGAAGCAACATCAGTATAAGCGATAAGCTGTTTGGAATCAAGAAAAATGTTTTTTGGTATTGTAATCGGAAGAAATATAAGGTATGTTAATAAACACAGTCAAATATGCGTTGAATGGACAGACGAAACGGTTCTGGTTCGTGGCTGACAAAGCAATGAACTGTGATATGAATTGTTTGACTGGAAGCAGGCGGGGAAAAAAGAAAAGGCTCTGCTGGATATTATGAAATATACGGAGGTTTAGGTTTATGGCGATTCAAATCAGTTCCGATCAGCGTACCTTTACGCTGCAGACGAAATCAAGTACGTATCAGATGGCGGTCGACGCGTATGGTGTGCTTTTACATCTGTATTATGGAAAAAAGATTGAGGCAGAAAATCTCGAATATCTGATTTATAAAAGTGACGTCGGATTTTCCGGAAATCCGGTGGAAGCGGGAAAGGACCGCACATATTCTCTGGACTGTCTGCCGCAGGAGCTTCCTTCCAGCGGCGTCGGCGATTTCAGAGAGGAAATGATTCGGCTGTACCATGAGGACGGAAGCTGCGCGGCTGATTTCCGGTATGAGGGATACGAGGTCGTAAAGGGTTCCTATGAGATTCCTGGACTTCCGGCAGTATACGATACAGAGCAGGAGACAGGCGAGACACTGATTATCACGATGCGTGAGGTAAGCTCAGACATTAAAGTAAAGCTGTATTACGGCGTGATGGAGGATGAAAATGTCATTACACGCAGCGCCTGCGTCTGCAACTGCGGTACGAAAAAGGTTGTGCTCGATCAGCTGCTGTCCTGCAATCTGGACTTTATGTTCGGAACATACGATATGATTTACTTCTACGGCCGTCATGTGATGGAGCGGAATCTGGAGCGTGTGCCGGTAAAAGGGGCGAAAGTAGAAATCGGAAGCAGAAGAGGTACTTCAAGCCATCAGTATAATCCGGGTGTGATTATTTGCCCGCCGGAGACGACAGAGCGAAGCGGAGACTGCTATGGTCTGTGCTTTGCATACAGCGGAAATTTTACCGCAAGAGCGCAGCGTGACCAGAGAAATCAGACGAGAGTACAGATGGGAATTCAGCCGGATCAGTTCCGTTTCGTGCTGGAGGGCGGCGAGACATTTTTTGCACCGCAGGTGATCCTGAGCTTTTCATCCGAGGGCTTTACGGCGCTGTCGCACCAGTACCATGATCTGATTCGTGAGCACATCTGCCGCGGACCGTGGAAGCACGCAAAGCGTCCGGCACTGATCAATAACTGGGAAGCTACCTACTTTGCATTTAATAAGGAAAAGATCCTGAAGATCGCACGCCAGGCAAAAGAACTCGGTATCGAGATGCTTGTGCTGGATGATGGCTGGTTCGGAAAGAGAGACGACGACTACAGTGGACTTGGCGACTGGTTCGTCAATGAAAAGAAGCTGGAGGGTACGCTGGCAGAGCTGTCCGGTGAAATCCATGCGATGGGCATGAAGTTCGGTCTCTGGTTTGAGCCGGAGATGATTTCTGAGGACAGTGATCTGTACCGGGCACATCCGGACTGGGCACTGCAGATTCCGGGCCGTCAGCCGAACCGAGCGAGATATCAGCTGGTACTCGATATGAGCCGGAAAGAGGTCGTTGATTATCTGTACAACCAGATCAGCGATGTCCTGGAGAAGGCTTCTGTGGATTACGTGAAGTGGGATATGAACCGCAGTGTCTGCGATTTCTACAGCAGTAAGCTTCCGGCAGAGCGGATGGGCGAGATCCCGCACCGCTTCGTGCTTGGCGTTTACGATCTGGCAGAGCGTCTTCTGAAGCGTTTCCCGCAGCTTCTGCTTGAGGGCTGCAGCGGCGGCGGCGGACGGTTCGATGCGGGCATGCTCTATTATGCGCCGCAGATCTGGTGCAGCGATAACACCGATGCGATCAACCGTCTCGATATCCAGTACGGCACCTCGTTCTTCTATCCGACGAGCACGATGGGCGCACACGTATCGGCAGTGCCGAACCATCAGACCGGCCGTGTCACTCCGTTTGCGACGAGAGGCAATGTGGCAATGGCAGGTACATTCGGCTACGAGCTGGATCTTAATCTTGTGACCGATGAGGAGAAGGCGATGGTAAAGGAGCAGCTTGCTCAGTTTGACCGTTTTTATGATCTGACACATGAGGGCGACTACTACCGTCTGACAGCTCCGAAGGAAGGCGAGCTGATGGTATGGGAGTTCGTGGCAAAGGACAAGAGCAAAGCCGTGAGCGGTGTCGTAAAGACGGATGCACAGGGCAATCCGCTGCCGCTGCATGTGCCGGTGACCGGACTTGCTCCGGACCGCAAATATCGCTGCTCTTATAATGGAAGCGTTCATGCGGGAAGCGTATGGAACAATTGCGGCCTGACCCTGATGGAGATTCCGAAGGAGTACGAGAGCCTGCTGATCGAGTGGACGGAAGCCGAGTAAAACCGGCAGACGAAACTTACTTCATACCGGGACTCCTGTGAGAAAGCCTGGCATAAAACAAGAAATGGATTGTATCAAATAAAATGCAATTTTTTATGCGGAAAGCTCTTGCAATTGCAGGAGCTTTTCGGTATAATGCAAACGTTGTGACATGATAGCGTAGAAGCGTGAGGTTGCTGCAGGATCTGCAGGTTTTCCGTGGAGCGAATGTCAAGTTATGAAACTGGCGACAAGTCACTGTACCGATAACAGAAAACTTCCATCCAAAGTGGAAAACCGTGTGAATGTCTGAGGACACACACGGAAGTGTGTACAGTCACCGCTTGTCGTACTGAAAAGAGTGCGAAAAGGAGGCGACTTTTTTTATGGCAAGTCAGGTAATGAGAATTACATTAAAGGCGTATGATCATCAGTTAGTAGACGCATCTGCTAAGAAAATTATCGAAACTGTAAAGAAAAACGGATCTCAGGTGAGTGGACCGGTTCCGCTCCCGACAAAGAAAGAGGTTGTTACAATTCTGAGAGCAGTACACAAGTACAAAGACTCCAGAGAGCAGTTCGAGCAGAGAACTCACAAGAGACTGATTGATATTACGGCTCCGACCCAGAAGACAGTTGATGCACTGTCCAGACTGGAAATGCCGGCTGGTGTCCACATCGACATCAAAATGAAGCAGAAATAAGCATCATCATTAATTAAGAAGCAAATCCTATCAGGTTGATATAGAAGTAACGCCAAGTTCCACTTATATCATTCCCTGTCAACTAGGATGATCGCCGTCAGGTGATCCGCTGTAGAAAAACAGGAGGTAAAAGAATGAAGAAAGCGATTTTAGCAACAAAAGTCGGAATGACTCAGATCTTCAACGACGACGGAGTACTTACTCCGGTAACTGTTCTTCAGGCTGGCCCGTGCGTAGTAACACAGGTTAAGACAGTTGAGAACGACGGTTACAGTGCAGTACAGGTTGGTTTTGTTGACAAGCGTGAGAAGCTTGTAGCTAAGCCGCAGAAGGGTGCATTTGACAAGGCAGGCATCTCCTACAAGAGATACGTCAGAGAGCTGAAGCTGGATGACGCTGAGAACTATGAAGTAAAGCAGGAGATCAAGGCTGATGTATTTGCAGCTGGAGACAAGGTAGACGCTACTGCAATTTCCAAAGGAAAAGGCTTCCAGGGCGCAATCAAGAGACACGGCCAGTCCAGAGGACCGATGGCACACGGTTCCAAGTATCATCGTCACGCAGGTTCCAACGGTGCTTGTTCTGACCCGAGCAAGGTATTCAAGGGCAAGAAGATGGCAGGACACATGGGCGCTAAGCAGATTACAGTTCAGAATCTTGAGGTAGTCCGCGTAGACGCAGAGAACAACCTTATTTTAGTAAAAGGCGCTGTTCCGGGACCGAAGAAAGCACTGGTAACAGTTAAATCAACAGTGAAATCCGGTAAATAAGCCTGAATTCAGGAAAGGAGGAAGACACACATGGCAAACGTAGCTATTTATAATATGGAAGGCAAAGAAGTTGGCACGATGGAGCTGAATGATGCAGTGTTCGGTGTAGAGATCAACGAGCATCTGGTACATCTTGCAGCAGTAAGCCAGCTTGCAAACAAGCGCCAGGGAACACAGAAGGCAAAGACCCGTTCTGAAGTTTCCGGAGGCGGAAGAAAGCCGTGGAGACAGAAAGGAACCGGTCATGCAAGACAGGGTTCAACGAGAGCTCCGCAGTGGACCGGCGGTGGAGTAGTATTTGCTCCGGTACCGAGAGACTACACGGTAAAGATGAACAAGAAAGAGAAGAGAGCAGCTCTTAAGTCCGCACTGACATCCAGAGTTCAGGAGAGCAAACTGGTAGTTGTAGACGAGCTGAAATTCGACGAGATCAAGACAAAGAAGATGCAGGGTGTTCTGAACGCACTGAACGTAAAGAAAGCTCTCATCGTTCTGAAAGATAATGATCAGAACGTGCTTCTCTCTGCAAGAAACATTGCAGACGTAAGAACAGTTCTTACAAGCACACTGAGCGTATTCGACATTCTGAAGTATGATACAGTAGTAGTTACCAAGGCTGCTGTAGAGAACATCGAGGAGGTGTATGCATAATGGCAGATATTAAGTATTATGATGTCATCCTGAAGCCGGTTGTTACTGAGAAGAGCATGAACGCTATGGCTGACAAGAAGTACACATTCCTGGTTCACACAGACGCAACCAAGAGCCAGATCAAAGAGGCTGTTGAGAAAATGTTCGCCGGCACAAAGGTGAAATCCGTAAACACGATGAACCTTGACGGAAAGAATAAGAGACGCGGAATGGTTACCGGCAAGACTGCCAAGACCAAGAAAGCAATCGTTGCTCTGACAGAGGACAGCAAGGATATCGAGATTTTCGAGGGACTGTAAAAAGCAGCCCGGACCTTTATCTGCTGAGAAGCAGGACAATAATATCGCATGACGCTTCATGAAAATGAGATGTCATGGTATGAAAGGAGAACATCATGGGAATTAAGACATACAACCCATATACACCTTCCAGAAGACATATGACCAACCTGGACAATTCTGAAATCACAAAGAAAACTCCGGAAAAGTCACTTCTGGTTTCCAAAAAGAAAAATGCTGGTCGTAACAACCAGGGTAAGATCACAGTAAGACATCACGGTGGCGGATCCAGACAGAAATACAGAATCATCGATTTCAAGAGAAATAAAGATGGTATTCCGGCAACTGTAATCGGTATCGAGTACGATCCGAACAGAACAGCAAACATTGCACTGATCTGCTACGCAGACGGCGAGAAGGCTTACATCCTTGCACCGCAGGGCCTGAAGGACGGCATGAAGATCATGAACGGACCGCAGGCTGAGGTACACGTAGGAAACTGCCTGCCGCTTTCTGAGATCCCGGTTGGTACTATGGTTCACAATATTGAGCTGTACGCAGGCCACGGCGGACAGATGGTTCGTTCCGCAGGAAACGGCGCACAGGTAATGGCTAAGGAAGGCAAATATGCAACACTGAGACTTCCGTCAGGCGAGATGAGAATGGTTCCTCTGAATTGCCGCGCTACCATCGGTATCGTAGGAAACGCAGAGCACAACCTTGTTAATATCGGTAAAGCAGGTAGAAAACGTCACATGGGTATCCGCCCGACTGTCCGCGGTTCTGTTATGAACCCGAACGACCATCCGCATGGTGGTGGAGAAGGCAAGGCTGGTATCGGACGTCCGGGCCCGTGCACACCGTGGGGCAAGCCGGCTCTTGGCCTGAAGACCAGAAAGAGCAAGAAAGCTTCTGACAAGCTGATTGTAAGAAGAAGAAACGGTAAAGGTATTAACTAGGATTTGAGA
>JAQXVT010000074.1 GCA_029225065.1 Lachnospiraceae bacterium
GTTTCGCTCTCGGACTCCGTCACGGCTTCACTTTCCGGCTCCGTTTCGCTCTCGGACTCCGTCACGGCTTCACTTTCCGGCTCCGTTTCGCTCTCGGACTCCGTCATGGCTTCACTTTCCGGCTCCGTTTCACTCTCGGACTCCGTCATGGCTTCACTTTCCGACTCCGTTTCGCTCTCGGACTCCGTCATGACTTCACTTTCGATCTCCACCGCTGCTTCGCTCTCGGACTCCGTCTGCGTTTCAGCTGCCACCTCGGTCACAGCTTCCAGGCTTACCGGCATTTCCCCATCCTGCGGCTGTTCGCCTGTAAGCTTTGCGGTATAGCCAAGCTTTTTATAATTCTCCTCATGAGAAATCACAAGAATATAATCCGTGGTGTCATCCAGCTTCATAGAAACAGCCGTATTTTTTTCATTAAAGCTCATTACGTCCTGAACCGGATTTGAATCTGCTGCCGCATTCTTTTCTGAATCAAACGAATACAGCACCACATCCGATTCTTTCAGCTGCTGATTAAAAGAAATTGTACAGTCCGCTTTTGCATCCCCTTTAATATGAATCAGATACAAGCCACTGTAAGAATTCAGAAAAAGTACATCTTCCCGATCCTGAACCGGCACAAACTCCGATGCCGGAATAAATACACTTTTCTGCGGAAGCCTGATCTCAGTCGGCGCCTCCTGCATGATTTCCGCTTCCCCTACAATTTCTATCGCACCTGAAAGCTCCGGTGCCTCTGCCATATCCGAATCCGGATCTGCACCCTCTGACGGCATTTCCAGTATATCCTGCTCGTCCAGCACTCCCTCTGTATTATCCGGCACAATGTCCAAAGCTCCCTCCCGGCCTTCGATCACCGGTGCCTCCTCAGCACGCACACCCTTGCCTGCCTTTTCACTTACGGTTCCCATCATAAAACCAGCAGATAGTAAAACTGCTCCCATTCGAAGCACTGACTTTCTTTTCACTCTCATTCATCTCCTAAAACTTTCCTAGTCCTGATGATGATAACATCTTTTTCTTTTTTTTACAAGAACTAAGGGAACGGAATCCCGTTCCCTTAGTTCTTTCTGTTACGATGCCACCGATCCGGCCATGAGATAGATCATGTCCGTTTCCTTGTTGTTCTGGACTGTACTATCCCATGAGATATGTAAAATGTAATAATTTACATAATACCCTGTACTATCTTCTGTTTTCGGAAGGATTTCCTCATTGGTTGTTCTCCAGTAAAGTGGCTCGGCGGATTTTTGAACATTCTCCGCCCCATATTTCCCATATGTTTTTTCATGGTAAGTATTTGTGGCGTAACCATCTTCATTTTGGTTTAAATATTTACCTTTTAACGCTTCTCTTTTTGTATACTGCTTTCCGAGATAACGGATTGATTCATCAGTTCCTTCACCATCAGCCATTGCAGCCTTATAGATCTGATACTTAAATCCAATATTCGTAGTATGCGCCAGCTGCAGGTGATAATTTTTCCCCGCCTCACTGCTGTATACACAAAATACAACATCTTTTCCTTCCCCGCCTGAAACATCGATATTGCTGAGTTCCAGCTGCTTAATATCCTGCGTATCCCCGGCACCAATACGCAATGCATACGGCATATTGATCTTCGTGATTGTTTCAATACTTCTTTGCATGTACAGCCATGCCAAAACCGGCACTGCCAAAAGAGCAAGCAGCGCAATTACCACAGCAAGCACTGCCCGTTTTTTTTGCGTCGACCACTGCCCACACTTTCTTTCATGCCGTCCTGCTGTCTTTCCATTGGCTGGTTCATATGACCATGCCTCCTTTTCTGTCTGGCGGATATGTGTCTCCGCCTCAAAGCTTTTTACTGTGCATCCACCTTCAGCTTTACATAACGAACCTCTTCTCCCAGATGCTGGTCTGCTCCATTGTAATACGCGGCAATGCTTCCATAGATAACGGGATTGAAATTCTTTCGCATATTGGAAAGGTTCTCTTTTGTAACCACTTCTTTAAAAGCATCCCTATCATCATCCTCCCAGTAGAAATATCGGTTGGATGCGCCATCAGAACTACTCATTGTACTGAATAAGTTTTTTGGTAAAGCCGACAAAAAATTATCATCGGTGGTGCCGGGGTCGTCCGGAAACAGCAGTGGTCTGCTTCCTGTGTAGCCATCCGCCTTTCTCAGATAAGATTCCAGCATTTCCGGACAGATCCAGTAAATCTTCACCGGATAAGCAGTATTCTTTGCGGCGTTCTCTGCTGACCAGGTTAATTTTCCGTTCTTCTCTCTGGACAAGGAAATCTTTGGGCCATCAGGAATCGTTCCAAGATCCATCGTCCACTGATCTGCATCTTCGGATATCCAGCCACTATAAGAATTTGACTCCGTATGGTATCCTGCAAACAGTAACAGATGCCCCTCAAGCAGCTGCTGTATTGGTTGATCTATTTGAGTTAACGTTGTTGATTGTGCCCCACTCTCTTTATATCCAGTAAGTGCCAGATCCAGCGTCACACTCAGTGGACCATCCTTATGGGAAATAATATAAAACGTAATACTTCCCCCGGAACCCGGTTCGATTCCACGGTCTGTATTGTTTTTCATATTGCTGTCTGGCGTGATCGCCCAGCTAATGGAGGTATGACTTCCGTCGGTAGACAAAAAGTTCTTACCTCCTACCTCTACCGCAGAACCAGCAGATACATCCAACCAATCATCATATGCACCTGTACTTGTTTGATCTGTTTCGGCAGCGAGTTCAAACTCGCTGCCAGCCGACTGGATTGTCGCTCCAGTACTGGTCACTCTATTGTTGCTGACAAACCACGCAATACCGGCGATGATAATTGCAATGACTGCCGCTACTATAATAATTCCTG
The DNA here is from genome assembly GCA_029225065.1 of Lachnospiraceae bacterium. Taxonomy (GTDB): domain Bacteria; phylum Bacillota; class Clostridia; order Lachnospirales; family Lachnospiraceae; genus Choladousia. Next base: position 2,869 of record JAQXVT010000074.1, read on the forward strand.
TTCTAAAAAACGTTTTCCACTGTTTTTTTAAATTCTGTATCTCCTCCTCTGCTTTCTGACGATACTCTTCAGGAGTCAGCTCCTCATTTCTTTTTTTTCTATCCATCCTGTTTCACCTCATTTCTGTTCCATTTCCACTACTGCCCATTCTCAGATTCTGTATTTTGCAATTCATTCAGAAGTTCCTGATAGATACGTGCATTCGTGTAAATAATATAATCTGAGGCTTTCGTACCATCCAGCTCCTTTCCATCCTTATCAAGTAATACAGCAGTCAGTCGAACCCGATAATTTGCATAGGAGTGATTTTTCTTTTCAAATTCATCGCCTGTAAGTGGAGCAAAGCTAAACTTTGCAGACTGGTGCTTTGCATCGTTTGATGTAAACATATCTTCCCACTGGTATGCATTTGGGCCGGAATTTATTAAAAGCAGATCGGAGCCACCTTTCTTTGTATTCCAGAGATAATCTCCAATAACAAGCGGAGATGACTCATCATATATTCCGGTCTCATTTTTCTGGAATAGTTCCATACGATAGCGAATCTTCACAGCCGTTTTCAAAACAGCTGCATCTACATTGGAATAATCATAATCTGCTCTTGTATAAATGGTATCGGATTGATTATTCGCAGAATCCAACGGATTAACTCCAAGCTGCTGTGTTGTATCACCAATGTTCGTCTCATCAATCGCATTATATGTCAAAATGGCCTTGGATGGATTGGTAATGTAATATCGTTTTCCATCTTCCTTTGATTCTTTGTTTCCCGTAATCGGCAGCTGGCTTTCCGTATTGGCAATTCGGGATACACCCACAACTGCGATACCACTGCTATCACTGTTATCTGCTGTATTCCTTACCGGAAAATGATCCGCCCCAGCATAGGTAAGGGTGATTACCGCAGTAACTGTAATCGCTGTAGCATCGGTTGTTGCCTTTTCTAATGCCCTTTTCAACTCACTGCTGCCATAGTGAAGTGTCAGCGTATCCTGTGCTGCGGCATTCGAGATTGAACCAGTTTCCGATTGATTCAGTCCATTTCCAGATAATGTGTAGGTATACTTCACCTCTTCCGTACCGATGATATCAATGTTGCCAATGTTTTTCAAATATTTTTTCAGGCTAATATCAAACTGGTGATGGACTTCGGCAGGACCAAGATTAGCAAACTGCTGTTTTCCTTCTTCTGTCAGTTGCAGCTTACTACTAAGCGTTATCTTTATGCTATCACCATTTTCCATAACCGTATCTGTTACTTCGCTCCCATTGTGGACACGAGTTGTAGAAACTGTAAATGTCTGCTCCACACCTTTATAGACTACATAGTTGGAACCGGAGCTGGCTGCACTTGATTTGATGACAGCAGGCAGGGTTCCTGGTTTGCGTGAAAATGATGCATAGTTCAGACAGTTGTTCACAATGTTCCTGTTCTCGGTCTTCGGAACCTGAATCGTCAGATAGTAGCCTTCACTGTGAGCTACTGAAGCATTTGTGACTGTTATGCTGTATTTATCGACATCTTCGTCTGAATCAACAGCCTTCCGATAATAGGTTGTTCCAACCCGAACGGTGGCTTTGGCAACGTCCTCTTCCACAACATAATAGGTCTCGCTAACTTGAGGGTTTGCCACAGGCTCAGCCTTCAACCCAAGCAGGTCGCAAATATACACGGGGGCAAATCCAGTTTGACCATCCGGTTTTTTCATAACAGAAAGGTTAAAGCTATGCACCTCTTCCTCTCCTGTTATCGTGTAAGTGTAATACTGCTTTGTCTGCCTGTCTACCAGTATCAGCTGCGTTCTTTTCGGAAGTAGATCAGCTGCAGAACTGTTATATGCCAGATCCAGCGTTTTGTCATAATACCACAGCAAGTTTTCGCCATTGTCCAGCATCGACTTCCAATCGGTATCTTGATCATAGCTGTATTCCATGTAGGCAGTCAGAGGCTCATCAAAATCGGCGGTTGCGTAGTGATTCGACTCGTTGCCATTCATCGGATAATCCTCCGCGCAATAGTCAGTGCCCGCAATGAATCTTGCTTTAAAATCAATGTAGAGAACTCTCTTAATGCCCAGGACACGGACATGGTCATTGATGCACCCAGCCGCTCATATACCAGGTGGACTTCATCCCCCACGTCAATGGGGCATTTCGGTTTTACCCGCAAAGTGTAAGAAACGGTCCCATCATTGACATTGATGCTTTTGTTGATTTCCAGGACATTTCCATTCAGTATCTTGGTGTCCTTTGCCTCACCCCGATGGGGAACCAAAGATACCGTGTACCTGTGGAAAACCACCTCATAGCCGAAGCTACCAGCAAAGTCCAGCAGCACCGCTCTGACCGTCCCGGAGGTCTGGCTGGAATAGGTAACCTCACGGGGAAGTTCTTCTGAACTCGGATTAAAACCGGTACCTTCCAGAAGCCCTGCCAGAACATCCTTGACTGTTCCGGTCTTGGAATACATCTCCAGCTTTTTGTCATTCAGACGGTAGGAGACGTGTTCGCAGGAAATTTCAATGAAGCAGAGATTTCCGCTCATGCTCTTTTTGAAGGAAACGATGTCGTACAGATCGTTTTCAAACTCCACCGTATAACGCATTTCCTCACGCATCCGTTCCAGTCCACCTTCCAGCAGGGTGGTGAATGACAGCGTATTGGCGTTGGCGAGGGTATCTTCCGTACTGCAGAACAGCACCTTGCTGACTTTTGCAATGACATTCTCATTCGAATCCCGAATCACAAGCTGCTTCATTTACACCACCCCCAGGCTTCTGCGATAGCTGATATTGCGCTGTGTCTGAATGGTACTGGTCGCAGAGGTGATCTGCTTGCCGTCCAGGAACAGAGGCACATTTACGGTAACGCTGCCATCGCCGCCGGAACCGCCGCCGAATACACCGGATTTGAGACTGCCTATTTCCGGGTTCAGCACCAGGTCAGAAGAAACATGGCCGATTGCTTTCTCCACCATACTGCGGCTCTTTTCAATGCCTTCTGCCAGTCCCTTCATGAAGTCGGGCATCCAGCTTTCATACTCTGTAAGCGGACCTATGTCCGGCACAGAGAAGTGCAGATACTGTGCCTGGGAAATGTCCCCATTGGCGAGTGCTGTGTTTGCCTGTTCCGCAGCAGTCTTTAAGGTCTCCAGTTTCTCCTTGGTTTCCTTTACCGCAGAAGAAAGGAGCTGCTGTTTCTGTGCCAGCAGCTCCGTATTGCCAGGGTCCAGCTTCAGAAGTTTTTCCACATCCTTCAGCTGACTCTGTGTGCTTTTGATTTCCTTATTAACTCCCTGCAGGGCGGTCTGGAGTTTTGTGGTATCGCCGCCAATCTCAACGGTGATACCCTTAATTCGGCTTGCGGCCATAGCACATTCCTCCTCTCTTGGAAATGGACATAAAAATTGCCCCGCATTTCTGCCGAGCATAAGAAAAGCACCGTCCGGATTGCTCCGAGCGATGCTAAACGATTCTTATTCTATTGAGATGATAAAGTAGAAGTTAGCTTAATAAATGTTATTCGTTCTTCAAATACTTAATAATCTCATCGACAAGTTCAGGATGCCATGCATCAGAATTCAATACTCCTTTATGCCACATCGAGAACTTAGCCCCTTTGTCAGTGGTCCCCCAACCATTACCATAATGAACTAAAAGCCCCATTTTTTCCATAATCTTATTAAGAGCGTTTACGCTTTTAACATTAAATCCCATGTCTTGTAATTTTTTTACAATTTCTATTTTGTATAAATCTCCCTTGCAATTGTACGGCATACTTTTTTCCCTTCATTTGTTTATTTAATAATTCTATCCAAAACAGATAAAATTTTTACAAATACCGATTTGCCCTCACTTCTTAAATAACTCAGAATGCGTTCCAAGCCGATACAGCATCAAAACCAGTACATCCCCGCGAATCTCATAAATAAGCAGCCAGTCCGGCTCTACATGACACTCCCGAGTTCCTTTGTAGTTGCCTGTCAGATCGTGATCTCTGTATTTTACATCCAGCGTACCGCCACTGGCCAGAATTTCGATTACCTCAAACAGCTTATCAAGGTTTTTGTTTTGCTTTTTTGCAAGCTTTAGATCCTTCTTAAACTGAGTGGTAAACTGCACATCATATTTCATACTTCAAGTGCCGCCTTCAGTGCATCCATACTGGAGTATCTGGGTGCAGAAGGATCATCCATCAGCTTTCTGCCTTCTGCAATGGCCGCTGCTGTTGTATCATTCGGTACATCCAATTTCAGTTCAAAAGGAATACCATGTTCGCGGATAGCGGTTCTCAGGAACATATTGACAGCAGTGGTCATATTCAGACCGAGTTCATTGAAAATCTCCTCTGCCTGGTCTTTGATGGTCTTTTCTATCCTGATATTCAAATTTGTTGTTGCCATTCTGAACACCTCCATTCAAACATAGTATATGCAAATTTTCGGCTGATGTCAACACAATGTCATTATTATTTGTTTGAAATTCTTCTTCACATCGCCATCGAACTCAAACAGCAATGCGAACTTTTCGCCCTGGGCAGAGGCATCCTCCATCTGAACATTATTCTCATCCAGTGTCTCCTTCAAAATGAAGAAAAAAGCTTACTCAAGAAGCTGGCAGACAGAATCCTGGACGGAATGGTAGGCGATGAACGCGTTTACCACGGCTACAAGGATGTCTACTGCGGAAAGTATATCAAGGACGGGGTTCCCGTTTCCTACCGTGAAGGCGAGTCAACGCGCTTCTTCAATGGAAAAGAAAACGAACGCATCCCCGGGAAACGAACTGAGGAACGCTACGATAGTGATGACCAAAAGTTGGAGTTCCTGCAGCGGTACGGATGGTTAACTAACGATGAGGACGCAAGGTCCTAGACAGGGCTTATGAGGCTCGGATACAGAAGACTTGCCACTCCATGCATTAATTATGGCACAGTTTAAGCAGATATAGAATCCGGGGTGTTATTCATCGCTTACTTTTTACTCAAGTTCTACAGGTTATACTAAATCCTGCTTTTATATTCTCTCCAACAAGTTCATATATTGTTTCTAATCCAATGGAAATTGGGTTAGAACTAGTC
>JAQXVT010000075.1 GCA_029225065.1 Lachnospiraceae bacterium
TTGGTAGCGCAGCGCTTGGGCAATCAGCGCGGACGCCGTCGTCTGTGTGTAATTGCACTTGGACGAAGCTTCGCCGCCCGCGGCGGGGAGCTTCCAGGTGTCGGGGTTATGGCAGTAGCGGCAGCGCATATGGCAGCCCTGTAAGAAGATCACGAAGCGGACGCCGGGGCCGTCGACGGAACCGAAGCTCTCGAGGGAATGGACGTAACCGACTGGCGCAGTGGAACAGACAGAAGGTGTTGTTTGTGAGGGCATGATAAGCCTCCTTTCTGATTGTGGAAAGTCCAAGCAGATATTCCATTAGTTAGATATGAAATGCAGAGGAACCCTACAGACCGGGTTCCTCTGCATTTTTGCAGGTCCATAAAGGCTCCTCTTACCTGCGGCGTGCTGCCCATAAGGAATCCTCCCACTGACGTGGGGCCTCCTTATGAGATTATTACAGTGCTTTATGGCAGGTTCTTGCGATTACGTCAAGCTGCTGCTCTTTTGTCAGGTCGATGAATTTTACTGCATATCCGGATACACGGATCGTGAAGTTTGCGTACTCTTCTTTCTCCGGATGATTCATCGCGTCGATCAGCTTCTCTGTGCCGAATACGTTCACATTGAGGTGATGTGCACCCTGTGTGAAGTAGCCATCCAGTACGCGAACCAGATTCTCGGTACGCTCTTCGTCGCTGTGACCGAGTGCATCCGGGTTGATCGTCTGTGTATTGGAGATTCCGTCAAGTGCATCCTCATACGGAAGCTTTGCGACGGAGTTCAGAGATGCAAGCAGTCCGTTCTTCTCTGCGCCGTAGCTCGGGTTTGCGCCCGGAGAAAGCGGCTCACCTGCTTTTCTTCCATCCGGAAGGGAGCCGGTTGCCTTGCCATAAACAACGTTTGAGGTAATGGTCAGAATCGAGGTTGTCGGCTCGGAATCGCGGTAGGTATGGCAGTATTTCAACTTCTTCAGGAAGGTGCGCAGCAGAGTAACTGCCAGATCATCCGCACGGTCATCGTCGTTGCCGTAACGCGGGAAGTCGCCCTCTACCTCGAAATCCTTTGCAATTCCGTTCTCATCACGGATAACCTTTACCTTTGCATATTTGATTGCGCTTAAAGAATCTACGACGTGTGAGAAACCTGCGATACCGGTTGCAAATGTACGTCTTACGTTGGTGTCGATCAGGGCCATCTCAGCTGCCTCATAATAGTATTTGTCATGCATGTAATGGATCATGTTCAGGGTACCTACATACAGATGAGCCAGCCAGTCAAGCATTACATCATATTTTTCAATTACTTCGTCGTAATCAAGGTACTCAGAGGTGATCGGCTGATATTTCGGTGCGACCTGGTCGCCGGTCTTCTCATCTACACCGCCGTTGATTGCGTACAGCAGGCACTTTGCAAGGTTTGCACGTGCGCCGAAGAACTGGATCTCTTTTCCGGTCTCGGTTGCGGATACGCAGCAGCAGATGGAGTAATCATCGCCCCATACCGGACGCATTACATCGTCGTTCTCGTACTGAATAGAGCTTGTCGTAACGGAAATGTGAGCGGCATAGTCCTTGAAGTTTTTCGGAAGTCTGGAGGAGTACAAAACGGTGAGGTTCGGCTCCGGAGACGGTCCCATGTTCTCAAGGGTATGCAGGAAACGGTAATCATTCTTTGTTACCTGGGAACGTCCGTCCATACCCATACCTGCAACCTCAAGCGTTGCCCATACCGGATCGCCGGAGAACAGCTGGTTGTAGGATTCGATTCTTGCAAATTTTACCATACGGAACTTCATAACCATATGGTCAATCAGCTCCTGTGCCTCTTTCTCGGTCAGAGTGCCGTTTTCCAGGTCGCGCTCAATATAGATGTCGAGGAAGGTGGAAATACGTCCAACGCTCATTGCTGCGCCGTTCTGCGTCTTGATTGCGGCGAGATATCCGAAGTACAGCCACTGGACAGCCTCTTTTGCGTTCTTTGCCGGCTGAGAAATATCATAGCCGTATGCCTGTGCCATCTCTTTCATCTGTTTTAATGCGCGGATCTGCTCTGCGATCTCTTCACGCAGCTGGAAGTCACCGCGGCGCATGCCCTGACGGTTGGTTGCTGCGAAATCGTCCTGCTTAGCCTGAATCAGGTAATCGATACCATACAGAGCAACACGGCGGTAGTCGCCGACGATTCGTCCGCGTCCATACGTATCCGGCAGACCGGTCAGGATCTTGTTGTGGCGGGCCTTGATCATCTCCGGTGTGTAGATATCAAATACTCCCTGATTGTGTGTCTTGTGATACTTTGTAAAGATCTCATGCAGAAGCGGATTCGGTTTGTATCCGTACATTTCACAGGATTTCTCTGCCATCTTGATACCGCCGTACGGCATGAAAGCACGTTTGAGTGGTTTGTCTGTCTGAAGACCAACTACCTGCTCAAGATCCTTGAGGCTTTCATCGATGTAAGCCGGGCCATATGCTGTGATGGAGGTAACAACGTCTGTCTCCATATCCAGTACGCCGCCTTTTGCTCTCTCTTCCTACTGAAGCTCCTGAAGCTTGCCCCAGAGTTTGTCTGTTGCCTCGGTCGGTCCCTCCAGGAAGGAATCATCTCCGTCATACGGAGTGTAGTTGTTCTGAATAAAATCACGGACGTCTACGCCCTCTTTCCAGAGTCTTCCGGAAAAACCATTCCACTGCTCAAAGTCTTTTTCATGGGATCTCTTCCTTTCTGTGTTGTATGTCGTCACTGCGCGGCGGCAAATACCGCGTGCTCCGCAAGTACGGTATTTTGTCGGAACGCAGCTGTATGCGCTATGACAGGCTGCGATTGCAGGCAATGAAAACGGATGGTAATATCTGTGTTGTTCGTTCCTGCATATCTGCCAGTCAGTTCATAAATTAGTCCGCCCTAATTCATCGACACTATAACAGAATAAAAAGCGCCGCACAAGGGATGGATTGCATTTTTTTATCAACAATGCGGATGTTTGAAAGAAAGTACAAAGAGGCAGTATAATGCCTTTTTCCATGCACAAAAAGGGGTACAGAAAAACGGAAAAAATACCTTGTGCCATGTACAAAAGAGAGTACAGAGAATCCACAGGTCAGCTGCCTGTCTGGCAGAAGGATAAGTGCAGCACACACCTCAGATTTTTTTCAGCTTTGCACGGAAAGAAATGCGCCGCGGAGTCTCCAGTTCATCAAAACGGATGAGGTATGCCATGGAATCTTCTTCAGTGGATTCGACCGTGCCGTCCCCAAAGATACCGTGGCGCACGCGCGTGCCGGGAGCAAAATGTGCTGCTGACGCATCCGACTGAAGAAAACGGCTGTTTAGGGCAATGTAGGATCTGGCGTCTGCGAGCAGCTGATTGGATGGATGCTCGGTGAAGGTAAGAAGCGCCGGATCGATGTCCATCAGAAAGCGGGACGGATACCGCGGTGAGCCGTCAAAATTGCGACCCTCTGCATCGGAGAGATACAGGCGGTCTTTCGCACGCGTCAGGGCAACAAAACAGAGGCGGCGCTCTTCTTCCATCCCCTGAATGGTCCTGGTTTTCCGGGATGGAAAAATGCCTTCGTTCATGCCGCATAAAAAGACACAGGGAAATTCGAGTCCCTTCGCCGTATGAACGGTCATGAGCTTTACCTTATCGCCGGTGCCGGATGCGTCGCTGGTGGTAAAGAGTGCAGCATGCGCCAGGTAGTTTTCCAGTGTCAGTTCCTCGCCGCAGGAGATTTCATACTCATGAACGGACTGCTTCAGCTCCGCGAGGTTGTCGAGGCGTTCCTGACTGCCCTCGGTGCGCAGCATGCATTCATATCCGCTCTCATCGAGAACGGCGCTCAGTACTTCGGAAACGGGACGATTCTGATAGCCGGCAGAAAATCGTTCGATCAGGGAGACAAATTCCGCAGCACCGGTATTGCGGAAAATCTCATGCTCCAGATTTTGCTTCAGCGCTTCATATAAGGAAAGGTTTTGGGCTGCAGCCATCTCCTGCAGAAATTTCCGGCGGCGTTCGCCGAGGTTGCGCTTCGGCACATTGGCGATACGCAGAAAGGAAAGGTCATCTTGATACGCAATCATGCGCAGGTAACAGAGCGCGTCCTTAATTTCCATCCGACCGAAAAAGGAGACACCGCTGTAGATTGTATAAGGGATCTCCTTTTTCAGGAGCTGCTCTTCTACAGACCTGGTCAGATAATGCGCGCGGTAAAGGACAGTCATATCTTTCCACGGCATTCCTTCTTCATGTAAGGCCTCCATCTGTGCTGTAATCCAGTCCGCTTCCGCTTCTGTCGTTCTGGCGTGGTGGCACAGAACCGGACCACCGGAGGGGCGCACAGCGGTCAGCTCCTTTTTGATGCGCAGCGTATTTTTGCTGATGAGTGAATTGGCTGCGGCGAGAATCTGCGGCGCGGAGCGGTAATTCTGCATCATCAGAATGGTCTTTACCTTTGGAAAGGCCTGATCGAAATCGAGCAAGTAGCGGACATTCGCGCCGCGCCACGTGTAGATGGTCTGGTCCGGGTCACCGACGATGAACAGATTCTGATGGTAGCCGATCAGCACATGCATCAGCTGATACTGCAGCGCGTCGATATCCTGAAACTCGTCGATCATGACGTATTCCAGGCGTTTCTGCCATTTCAGCCGGATTTCTTCATTCTGCTCAAAAATATAGAGGGAAAATTTGATCAGATCGTTGTAATCAAGGCCGAAGCACTTCTTTTCCTGATAGAGATAACCATAAAAAATGATGTCAGATACCTCGGTGGCCTGGAGATATTTGTCACGCAGTGCATCGAGCGGCATCTGGATCATTTCCAGGTAGTAGGCGGAATGTTTGACGAGCTTGTACATCTCGATCATATCGCGGGCTTTTCCGAATGTCATATCACGCAGGGTCAGACCGCGTTCCTCATAGATGATTTTCAGCATGTCGTCGATATCGGAGTTGTCGAGCACGAGAAAGCTCTTTGGGTAAGAAACGGCGTGGCTGTCCTCCTGCAGGATTGAGACGCAGAAGCCATGGAAGGTATTGATATATCCGGTGTCGTTATCTCCGGTAAGGCGGTGGATGCGGCGCTGCATTTCGTTTGCGGATTTGTTGGTAAAGGTGACGCAGAGAATGTTTCCGGGCAGGATGCCCAGCTCGTTGACGAGATAGGCGAAACGGGCGGTCAGTGCGCGTGTCTTACCGGAGCCTGCGCCTGCAATGACGCGGACAAAGCCCTCTGTAGAGGTGACGGCGTTCAGCTGTGCCGGGTTCAGGCTGTTTAAAAGATCCTGCATGTAATCTTCCATGTAGGAATCATCAGATACAAGACCATATGGATCGGTGATGGTATTTGTAAATAAAGCCGTTTCAGGGCCTGTGTTTGCAGTGTATTCGTTCATGGCAGCCTTTCCTGATTTTTTGATATTTGTTTTTCGCACGGTAAAAACACCAATGCGAACTTTTGTTTGGATGCCTTATTCTATCATACTTTAACCGAATCAGGCAAGCCCCATGCTTCAATTGCGAGGAGCAATAAAGAAGGAGCGCTTCAGAGCGTATTTGAGAAATCATTTTGCAATGTGTTTTGCTGCCTGAAGAAAGGATTTTTCGAATGCACGTTTGCATCTGTATTTCCTGTCTTGACAAATAAACTGGGAAAAGATAGACTGAATTTTAACTGTGTTTCTGCACCATTTTTCAAACATGCTTTAAACAGTTGAAGCACAGAAAGAAAAGGAAGGAATGCAATGATTACAAAAGGACAAAAAGAAAAGACGAAACTGCTTCTGGGGAAAAGCGACATTCGGATCGCGTTTCTTGCCTCTGTTCCGGTCATGGCGGGTTATCTGGTGCTTGGTGCGGCGTTTGGCATCCTGCTGGCGGATAAGGGCTATTCGTTCTGGTGGGCGCTTTTAATGAGCGTGGTCATTTACGCGGGCTCGATGCAGTTTGTTGCAGTAAATCTGCTCTCGGGCGGCGCATCGCTCGTCTCTGCGGCACTGATGACACTGCTGGTAAATGCACGCCATTTCATTTACGGGATCTCGATGCTGACGCGGTATCAGAAGAAAGGAAGGGAAAAACCGTATCTGATTTTTGCACTGACGGATGAGACGTATGCGCTTTTATGCCAGGGGGCACCGGAAGGGACAAATGAGCGAGACTACGATTTTCTTGTATCGCTGTTTGACCAGATATACTGGGTGATCGGAAGTGTGACCGGAGCGCTGATCGGTTCGGCGCTCACAATCAATACGGCCGGAATCGATTTTGCGATGACGGCGTTGTTCGTTGTGATTTTCACGGAGCAATGGGAAAACACGAAAAATCATCGTCCGGCATGGATTGGCGTGTTGTCGGCTGTTGCCTGCCTGCTGCTGTTTGGACCGGAGCGTTTTCTGATCCCGACGATGGTATTGATTGTCATTCTTCTGTTATTTTTGGGAAGAAATGATTTGCGAAAGGAAACATCTTCGGCAGATCAAAACAAAGAGAAAGGCGGAGAAACGAGATGAGTATGGAACTGCACAGCTTTTTGCTGGTTATGGTCTGCGGCGTTGTGACGGCCGTGCTGCGGGCGCTCCCTTTCCTGCTTTTTCCGGCAGGAAAGGAAACGCCGCCGCTCATCCGTTACTTAAGCAGCGTGCTGCCGTCCGCGGTGATGGGAATGCTGGTGGTATACTGCCTGAAGTCGGTCTCCATTATAAAAGCGCCGCATGGTCTGCCGGAGTTTCTGGCGATCGCAGCTGTCGTGCTGGTTCATAAATGGAAACACAATACGCTGCTCAGTATTCTGGGCGGGACGCTTCTGTATATGGTGCTGGTGCAGGTTGTATTCTCGTAAGGAGGAATCTCACAATGGAGGGGCCCGCATCAGTGGGAGGATGCCTTACGAGCGTGCGTCCGGCACGAAAGATATCAGGCTTTCTGGATCAGCGCTAAATTACAACTCCGTGCTCCCCTTTTCCGAGCGCGACATTTCGAGAATACCGAGGATTCCGCTTCGTACCATGCTCTCGACAGCCTCTTCAGTATAGAATGCCATATGCTGGGTCATGACGACGTTGCGGAACTGACGCAGGTAGGCCATCTTCTGATTGGATATGATGTCAATCCTGTGGTCTACGTGGGTAATGCCTTCCTCTCCTTCTACAACGTCAAGACCGAGAGCTCCGATTTTTTCGGACTCGATTCCATCGATCAGTGCATCGAGGTCGGCGAGCGGACCTCTGGCACAGTTAATCAGGATAACGCCCTTTTTCATCTTTCGGATGCTCTCACTGTTAATAAAGTGTCTGGTAGATTCGACAAGCGGCATGTGGATCGTGATGATATCGCACTGGCGGTACAGTTCGTCTAAGGTGACATACTCTGCGATCTCGCGAACCTCCGGACGCTGGTGGGCATTGTAGGCGAGCAGACGGCAGCCAAAGCCCGTCAGGTTGCGCAGGACGGCCTGACCGATTCTTCCGGTACCGATCACGCCAACGGTGAGGCTGCGCATCTCGCGTCCAATCAGACCGAACAGAGAATAATCATTGACTTGACCGCGCCACAGCGCCTGCTTATAATTGCGCAGGCACATCAGCATGAGCATGACCGTGAAATCAGCTACACCGTTTGGCGCATAGCTGGCATTACAGACACGGATGCCAATTTTATTTGCGTAGGCGACATCGATGTGGTTATAACCGATTGTGCGCGTGGAGAGATATTGAATGCCGCACTCTTTCCACATATCGAGCAGATCACCGCTGATTGCGGTCTGTCCGAGAATTGAGACACCATCGCAGCCGCTGAGAAATTCCCGGTCTTCTGTGGACGGCTCCTTTGTGGTCTCGGCCAGTGTGACCGGAAACTGTGTTTTAATCTGTTCAAAATAAGGGCGTTCATCGGAACGCATGCTGTAAACAGCGATTTTCATAAGTAAAGTACCTCCTGGAGAAGTCATAACGGTAAAAGTAAGTTAATAGTAAAATTTTTTCATGCGCATGTCAAGGACGCAGGAATATTAAGTGTAAAATAACAGAAACGAGGAAAAATATGATATTAAATGTAAAAAATTTAAGCCATGGATTTGGCGACCGCGCGATCTTTGAAAACGTCTCCTTTCGTCTCTTAAAAGGGGAGCACATCGGACTGATCGGTGCAAACGGCGAAGGAAAGTCGACATTCATGAACATCATCACCGGCAAACTGATGCCGGATGAGGGAACCGTGGAATGGGCAAAAAATGTCCGCGTCGGCTATCTCGATCAGCATACGGTGCTGGAGCCGGGTATGACGATCCGCGATGTCCTGCAGTCGGCGTTTGCCTTTTTGTTTGATCTGGAAACATCCATGAACCAGATGTTTGAGCAGATGGCGGAAGCAGATGGTGATGAGATGACACGTCTTCTGGAGGAAACGGCGACAATTCAGGAGCTTTTAGAGCATCATGACTTCTATCTGATCGATACAAAGGTGGAGGAGGTCGGCCGTGCGCTCGGGCTTACAGATATCGGGCTTGACCGCGATGTGTCAGAGCTTTCCGGCGGCCAGCGAACGAAAGTCCTGATGGCAAAGCTTCTGCTGGAAAAACCGGATATTCTGCTGCTCGACGAGCCGACAAACTATCTGGATGAGGGACATATTGAGTGGCTGAAACGTTACCTGAACGATTATGAAAATGCGTTTATTTTAATCTCCCATGATATTCCGTTTCTGAACAGCGTCGTAAATCTGATCTACCACATGGAGAACCGGTCTCTCGATCGTTACCCTGGTGATTATGACCATTTTCAGGAGGTCTATGCGATGAAAAAATCGCAGCTGGAGGCCGCATACAACCGCCAGCAGCAGGAAATCAGCGAGCTGAAGGATTTTGTGGCGCGCAACAAAGCGCGTGTGGCGACGCGCAACATGGCAATGGCAAGACAGAAAAAACTGGATAAGATGGATGTGATCGAGCTTGCAAAGGAGAAGCCAAAGCCGGAATTTCATTTCCGCACGGCAAGAACCTCCGGAAAGGTTATCTTTGAGACGAAGGATCTTGTGATTGGATACGATGAACCGCTCTCCCGGCCTTTAAATATTGGAATGGAACGAGGCGAAAAGATTGCGCTGGTCGGAGCAAACGGAATCGGAAAGACAACGCTCTTAAAGAGTATTCTCGGTCTGGTGCCGCCGTTCTCCGGAACTGTGACGCGCGGAGACTATCAGGAGATCGGTTATTTCGAGCAGGAATCCGATCAAAAAAATACGACAACCTGCATCGAGGAAATCTGGAAGCTGTTTCCGTCGTGGACGCAGTATGAGGTACGCTCTGCACTTGCAAAATGCGGTCTGACCACACAGCACATTGAGAGCCAGGTGCGTGTCTTAAGCGGCGGCGAGCAGGCGAAGGTAAGACTGTGCAAGATCATCAATACCGAGACAAATATCCTGCTTCTGGACGAGCCAACGAACCACCTCGATGTGGATGCCAAGGCGGAGCTGAAGCGGGCACTGCAGGAATACAAAGGCAGTATCCTGCTGATCTGCCACGAACCGGAATTCTATCAGGATGTCGTGACAAAGGTCTGGAACTGCCAGGAGTGGTCGCTGAAATTCTGAGACGGTGATGCAGCAGAATGACGGATGCTTTGCTGCATTGATTGCATTCATAAAGAAGATACTTAATACAGCGAAAGAAGAGATACAGCCAGAGAGTGAATCAGCTCCGGCAGATGGCACCTCACAGCAAGATATAAGCCAAGCGCAAGAAGTGCCATCTGGAGCAGGCGGCGGATTATCCAGTAGATTTCGTATTTTCCAACGATCGCTTTTACGATCCAGATGCCTGCCTTTCGTCCCTTTTTGATGTTACATTTGCGGCAGGCCGGAGCCAGGTTGCGGACGTCGTTTACGTTGTCGATGCCGATCAGCCGCATCCCCAAATTGTTTCCGGTCTTTGTCATGTAGACGGGGTAAATGTGATCGACGGTGAGCTTCTGATCGGAAATGCGTCGGTGACAGTAACGGCAGCGATAGCCGCCGAGCGGCCGCGGATAAGCAGCAAAAAAATCCCGGCGATAGCTGCTGCTGCGCCCCCAGTTTTCCGGGTAAGTGCGCTTCAGCTCGTATTTCCTGCGTCGGCAGATCCGGCGGATTTTCCGCAGCTTTCGGTCTTCTGCCTGGATACGGTACATATTTTTTCCGGTT
Source organism: Lachnospiraceae bacterium (assembly GCA_029225065.1). Lineage (GTDB taxonomy): Bacteria > Bacillota > Clostridia > Lachnospirales > Lachnospiraceae > Choladousia. Next base: position 10,169 of record JAQXVT010000075.1, read on the forward strand.
CGAATGACGGAGGGAAATCGTTTGAATGCCCTCCTTGGATCCTTTCTGGAATGTGGTGTGGTGCAGATTTCAATGTACATGGACTCAGTGGAGTTTATCGCTCTCAAGAATGATGGTAAATGGGCCGCTGTTGCACATGGATACCTGCATGTGGGCGCCGAAGACACCGGTTTCTACGATCGGGATCTGTTTCCGGCACTGCTCGATGATGTATTCGTACAACTCTTCTGCCAGGGCTGGATTTCCTGCCTCAGTAAAAGATGGCCGGTTTCCTTTGATGCAGTTTGCATAGAGGGTGAACTGGGATACGAGGAGCAGGGAGCCATCTACATCTTTTAAGGAGAGGTTGATTTTATCATTCTCGTCGGAAAAAATGCGAAGGCCAATCATTTTACGGATCAGTTTGTCTGCGTCTGCTTTTGTGTCATTTGCCCCGACTCCGATCAGGACAAGGTATCCTTTTCCAATCTTTCCTACGATTTGTTCATCTACCTCAACGGAGGCATGGGTGACACGCTGTATTACAAATTTCATAGTGGAATTCCTTTCTTTTTATGAGATAAAAACTGTTATATTTGCTGCCGCTGCGCTTCAGAAAAACGGGTGAAATCGATTCACTTTGACGATGATCGAATCCGGCGGAATCATCGTAGATTCTAGCATATTTTGCGCGGAAGGGCAAGTATAGGCTGAATTCATGCGATTGATTGCAAATAGTTGGCTCTTAACAGTAACAATATGTGTGAGCATGCTCAGAAAAGGGAAGGTGGGAGGAAAAAATGAAACTGCAACGATTATTGAGCCTGACGCGCAAGGCGATCGATGAATTTTCGATGATTGAGGAGGGCGATCGGATTGCGCTTGGCATCTCAGGCGGAAAAGACAGTCTGACGCTGCTTTACGCGCTTGGGGAACTGAAAAAATTTTATCCGAAACGATTTACAGTCGAGGCACTTACGGTCAGCCTTGGCTATGAGAATTTTGATTTAAGCGGTGTGCGCGCCTTGTGCGAAAAGCTGGAGGTGCCCTATACAGTTGTTGATACGGAAATTGCAAAAATTCTGTTCGACGAGCTGCATGAGGAGCATCCGTGCTCGCTGTGCGCAAGGCTTCGAAAGGGTGCGTTCAATCAGAAGGCGATCGAGCTTGGGTGCAATAAGATTGCGTATGCACATCATAAAAATGACGTTGTGGAGACATTTCTGATGTCATTGATTCTGGAGGGGAGAATTCATACCTTCTCTCCTGTCACGCATCTGGAACGCACCGGGTTGACGCTGATTCGGCCGATGATTTATGTGACTGAACCTGAGGTAAAAGGATTTCGATATCGTTATGAGCTTCCGGTTGTGGAAAATCCGTGTCCGGTGGATGGTTATACGAACCGCCAGTATGCAAAAAATCTGATTGCTTCTTTAAATCAGGAGCATCCGGGCGCACTTGAGCGGATGTTTACCGCTATTTTAAACGGGGATCTTCCAGACTGGAAGGAGCGGATTCCGACGGATCGATCAAAGTATTCAGGCAAAGGAAGAAAATAAGGCAATAGCATACCAAAAGGCATGCGGATTATCATAGGAGTCTGCCAAAATAATAAGCGATGGATAAGAAAAATCAGAACTGAAAAAGCTGCGCAGGTTATCCGCGCAGCTTTTTCAGCAGTTGCTCAAAGTACTCCGGAAGCGGAGCATTAAATTCCATGTATTTTCCGGTGGTTGGATGCAGAAATCCGATCGTCATAGCGTGCAGAGTCTGTCCTTCCAGACCTGGAAACGGACATTTTGCAGGTCCGTAGACGGAGTCACCAAGAATTGGATGACCGATGCTCTTCATATGGACGCGAATCTGATGCGTGCGTCCCGTTTCGAGCTGACATTCGATGTACGTAAATTTATCGAACGTTTCAAGGATGTGGTAATGCGTGACAGCATCCTTTCCGTTTGGCACATTGACCGCCATCTCCTTGCGGTTTTGCGGGTGGCGCCCGATTGTGGTATGGATCACACCATCTTCTGTCAGACGGCCGTGTACAATCGCACGGTATTTTCTGGTGATCGAGTGTACTTTGAGCTGGTCGGCAATACACTGGTGCGCTTTGTCATTTTTACAGATAATCAGGGAGCCGGTCGTGTCGCGGTCGATGCGGTGCACGATTCCCGGTCGTAATACGCCGTTGATGCCGGAAAGCGAACCCTGGCAGTGATAGAGCACAGCATTAACCAGCGTGCCGGTGTAGTGACCGGCAGCCGGATGTACTACCATTCCCTTTGGTTTGTTCACAATGAGCAGATCGTCGTCCTCATAGAGGATATCGAGCGGAATATTTTCCGGTTTTGCAGAAAACTCTTCCGGTTCCGGCATTGTCAAAAATATTTTGTCTCCTGCAGAGAGCTTCGTGCTGACTTTTGCAGAGGCACCGTTTATGAGCACAGCGCCATCTTTGATCAGGCGCTGGAGACGGGATCTGGTGAGATCCGGAAGCTGGTCTGAAAGGTACTTATCCAGTCGTATACCGAAAGTTCCGTCTTCTGAAATCTTAAATTCGTAAAATGCAGCTGCAGGACCGGTTACGGTACTCTCATCGTCTGCAGATTCCGATTCATAAGAAACAGCACACGGCTCTGTTTGTTCCGGAACGGGATTATTTTGAATAGAAGGATTGATTTTTTCCATATGCTTACAATTGTGAATGATGGTTATGAAAATATCATAAGTGGAAAGATTTCTTATGATTCTACGAGTAGCGAGGCGGATTGCGAAGATCCGCATTAATTACTATTAGCGCAAACCGAAATCAAGGCTCTGCTGCAGTGTCAGTCCTTGCGCGGATCAAGAAATTCAAAATGGTCGGATCGATACTTCGTAAAGAGCAGCAGAATCAGCAGCACTGCCCCGATCACGACGTAGCAGTCAGCCACATTGAACACAGGAAAATCGATCAGAGAAAAATAGAAAAAATCGATCACATAATGATGAACAATCCGGTCGATCATGTTACCGACGGCGCCTGCGGCGATCAAAAGCGCACAGAGGCGTAGCGGATGATAATGCTGATCCTGCGGAAGCAGAACGTAGATATAGATCGCCACTGCAAGAATGACAAGCGCAATCATGATAAAAAACCACTGGCGGTTGGCAAAAATTCCAAACGCGGCACCGCGGTTTTCCAGATAAAAAAGTTCAAACACGTGCGGAATCACGGAGATCCCGGAAGTTCCTTTAAGCGCAGAGGCAGCCAGATATTTACTCAGCTGATCTGCCGCAGTCAGGAGAAGCAGCAGGAAAAAGCCTGCTGCAATAAAATTCCCGTTTTTCTTTTTTTCATTCATGTCCGACTCCATTTCAGTCTGCTTTCAGCATTTTTACGGCTTCAAGCATCTCCTGATCGGTGACATCCGTGGCGATGTAAGCTTTTCCGAGCTTCTTTAAGAGAATGAAACGGATCTTTCCGGCATCCATTTTTTTGTCACTCTTTGTGACAGAAACGATGTCCTCCGCGCTGATGCTGTCAAAGGAAATTGGAAGGCCGAAGCCAACGTTCATGTCGCGGATCTCATAAAATTCATCTTCATCGAGCATGCCGCGCTGCCAGGAGATATAGGCAGCAGCTACCGTACCGAGTGCCACGCATGCGCCGTGGGAAAGTGTGAAATTTTTCAGCTTTTCGATGGCATGGCCGATCGTATGGCCGAAATTCAAGAGTGCACGGTCTCCTTTTTCGGTCGGATCCTTTTCTACGATGTAGCGCTTCAACTCGCAGCATTTTGCGACCATGTAGGACATCGCAGACGGCTCGCGCTCTTCAATCTCCTCCATGTGTTCGATTGCCCACTCATAAAAATCAGCATCAAAGCTGAGCCCGTACTTGAGCAGTTCGCCCATGCCGCTGGCAAACTGATCCTCGGAGAGTGTTTTGAGCACGGAGAGATTGATATAGACAAGGGATGGCTGGTGGAACGCACCGACCATATTTTTGTACTGGTCAAAATCAACGCCGGTCTTTCCGCCGATGCTGCTGTCGATCTGGGCAAGCAGTGTTGTCGGAATCTGGATAAAGCGGATTCCGCGCAGATAGGTGGCTGCCGCGTATCCGGTCAGATCTCCGGTCACGCCTCCGCCGAGTGCGATCAGATAGTCCTTGCGGTCAAATCCGGCATGAATCAGCACCTTGTAGATGTCCTGAACCGTGGCAAGCGTTTTGCTCTGCTCTCCTGCCTCGAACACATAAGTTTCCGCGGCCTTACAGCATTTCTGCACCTGTTCTTTTACGGCTGCCAGATAAAGCGGAGCTACGTTGGATTCTGTCACGATACAGATGCGTCGGCCTTCACAGCCGAGCTTTTTCAGCTCATTGGCAAGATCAGAAAAAGAATGTTTCAGGCAGATATCGTAAGGCTCCTGACCAGGAGTTTTTACTGTAATTGTTTTCGTTTCCTGTGATTTTCCCATTTGTGGAAGCTCCTTTAAATATATTTTTCAATTTTAACGAGACAGCGTCCCTTTTTGGTCTGCCCGGAGGCGGATACAAAACGAAACTTTCCCTCTCCGCGTGCCGAAATCAGGTCACCATCCTTTGGCGTATAAGCATTTGTGGTAATCAGCTTTCCGTTGACAAAGACTTTTCCGTCCGAAATCAGGGAAAGCAGGCTGCTGCGGGAAGACTGAAAGGCGACGGCCATCAGGGCATCCAACCGAATCGAAGCGACGCTTCCGGTCATCTCCTTCGTCTTTGGCGTATAGACAAAATCATCCGCACTTGTGGTAATGCATCGCACAGAGGTATGGCGGATTCTGGTCAGTTCACTGCAGATCAGGGAAGCCATACTCTCATGGCAAAACAGATAAAACTGATTTTCACAGACAGCAATATCGCCCATTTTGGAGCGCTCGATCCCCAGGTGCATCAGCGCACCGAGAATATCCCGGTGACTGAGCGGCTCTGCAAATTTGAGGTTGAGCGGCTCAATCCGGATACAGGAAATCGGCCAGGAAAAAGGCGAAAAGCCGGAATCGGAGGATACATCCTCCATAAGATAAGAAAGAGCATCAGGCACAAATGCAGCAATCTGACGCTCCGCTCCTTCATAGCCACCAGAGGTCTCGCAGTGAATCCACGGAAACTTCTGAAGTGTCTGATGCAGAATATTCTGTTCATTTAAATTCAGGAAGTCGCTGAAAGTTGTCATGCACTTAAGATCGGCAATCTTCGCGAGATCCTGAATCCGCTTGGCAAGCAGTTCTTCTTCTTTATTCATAGTAATACCTGATAATTCCTACTGGAATTTTGCACCGGCTGCCGGGATATCCACTGCACCGTTTAAAAGCTCCTGGAAATCACCGGAGATGCTGACGCCAGCAGGTGTAATGATGAAAATATAGCTGCTGACACGCTGAAGGTTGCCGCCGACCGCATAGCAGGATCCGGAGGAATAATCGATGACACGCTGAGAAAGATCGATGTCAAGTCCCTCCAGATTCAGCACAACGGTGCAGTCCTGAAGCAGTGTCTCTGTGATCTCTCTTGCGTCTTCCATACTCCGCGGCTTGATCACGCAGACCTCCATCTCTCCGCTTTTCTCAGCACCGGTTTTTCTCTGGCGCATCGGGGAAATTTTGGAGGAAGGATTGGTACGGACCACTTTTGGCTTTGCTGCGGTCCGGGTTGCGGACGACGTGCGCTCGGAAGAAGCTACGGAAGCCTGCGGTATAAATTCTTCCTCGTCTTCCTCTTCTTCCAGTTTTTTCAGGATGTGCTTTTTCGGCTGTACTTCCTGCTCTTCTTCTTCGTAATCCTCATCCAGATAATCGTCTTCACCGAAGCTTTCTTCGTCATTTAATTTCATTGCGTTTAAAAATCTATCTATAACACCCATTCTGTTATCTCCAATCTGACTTTATACCTGGCTGTATGATCTTGCGCCGAAAATGCCGGTGCCGACTCGTACCATAGTCGCCCCCTCTTCGACGGCGACTTCGTAATCACCGGTCATTCCCATGCTCAGATTACACATATTCACATTATCGATGTTTTTGTCTTTGATGTCAACATATAAATTTCTTAATTTGCGAAAATAAATTCTGTTATCTTCCGCATTTTCTGTAAATGGAGCAATCGTCATCAGCCCCTGCACCTGAATGTTTGACAATTCACTGATCTGTCTGATAAGAGATTCGGCTTCGTCCAGACGGACACCGAACTTGGACTCCTCTTCCGCCACGTTGACCTCAATCAGCACCGGCATCACGAGATCATGCTTTTTTGCCTCCTCGTCGATCGCCTCTGCAAGGCGCAGAGAATCGACGGAATGGATCATGCAGACCTTGTCGATGATATATTTGATTTTATTGCGTTGGAGATGTCCGATCATGTGCCAGCGGATATCTTCGGGAAGCTGCGGATACTTTTCCTTGATTTCCTGCGGCTTGTTTTCACCGAAATCACGGCTTCCCGCGTCGTATGCCTCCTGAAGCATTTCTACCGGTTTTGTTTTGCTCACAGAGATCAGAGTTACTTCCGAGCGATCACGCCCGGAGCGCTCACAGGCTCTGGTGATACGTGCTTCTACTTCAGCAAGATTTTCTTTTATCATATTCTGAACTCCTTTCGAATGACAGAATGCATCAGTAAACGATCTGGTCTTCGGTCACTTCATCTGCATTCATTACAATATAGTCATAAGCGGCAAGACTGTAAATGTTGTTGCTTGAGACAATGCAGTACTCTTCGTTCTCATCGATGACGGTGATTTCACGGAATACGGCGTATCCCTTGTTGATATTGTAAACGCCGTGCAGTACCTCAACGTCCTTTTCCTGCAGCTGGATGCGGTTGCTGGAATTTTCCATCAAAATAGAATCGCCTTCCATGAGCAGATTCCGGTCGACGAGGTAATAGCCGTCGCTGTGGCTGTAGACATTTGCCGTCACATATTTGGTTGTGGAGGAACCGTTGTCCTCAAAATGTTCGACTTTCAATGTGATTTCCGTGTCGGTATCCTCGTTTTTCGTGACATAATCCTCCGGAATCCGGTAAAATTCGCGCTGTACGATTGCGGAGGTCGGAATCTTAAGACCGGTCTTTTTGTTCATGACAAGCTCGATCTCCAGAAAACGGTCAGTTGCATAACGCACCAGAGAGTTGCTTAAGGTGATCTTTCCAAACGATTCCGTGCCGTTTTGAATGATTGTAAACGGAGCGGAAAAGGTCACGTTGTCTTTGAGAAAACGAAAACGCAGCGTCGTGGCATCAGCCAGTTCTGTGCGCAGCTTGTCGTTAATTGGAAAATAAAGCGCCCAGTCTTCCTTCGTAATCAGTTTGAACAGCGGATTGCCGGCGGAAACAGAGGAACTGCGAAGATTCTGCACGTGGTAGCTGCTTCGGTCAAACATTGCCGAATTGATATCGGAATCGGTGAGCGATTCATAGCCGTCAATATTGTAGATGACGAAGCCGGATTCCGGTGCGGTGCACTGGTTGCGCACGTACGTCGGCGCGTCAGTGGAGTCCTGCAGAATCTCAGAGATCGCGGTCTGAACGTTGGACTTCAGTTCATAGACATTCTGAAACGCATTGTCTGTAAAATTCATGGTAAAACTGGAAAACATATCCTGCATGCGATCTTCGTCATCCGCTGTCATGGAAAAATCAGTGTAGGCAATCGGATCTGTGGAACCGGACTCGTTGATTGAGCAGACAGTACTTCCGGCTGAAGTTTTGGAACCTTCGCGCACATAATAGCGAACACCGCCGGACTGCGTGGCATTTACAATTGTTTCTGTGCGAAGCGACAGGGCGTGAAAACGGTAGTTGCCTGTGATCGATCCGCGCTGTACTTCATAGGAAGTAATATGAGTGTCTGTGAAATAAAGGAACAGACAGATGATCATGTACAGAAATACGATGCCGAACAGCAGCGTACCGATATTAAAAAAGGAATATCTTCTGTACTTTGTGATCTTTTTATTTTTCTTGAACAAATCAGGAAACCTCCTTTAATAAAGGATATGATAAGCCTGTTTTTCATTCTACCATGTTACGCCATGTGATACAACCTCTGTTTTGAATAAAAACCAGAATAAAAGTCTTTTTTCTGGTTATACTGTGAGTAACTCAGAAACAAAAAGGAGGAATTACATTGAGTAAGGGACTGGATTATACTGCACTCACACTGGTAATCATTGGCGCAGTCAACTGGGGACTGATCGGGATATTTAAGCTTGATCTTGTCAATCTGATTTTTGGAAATATGACATGGCTGTCGAGAATTATTTATACACTCGTCGGCATTTCCGGCTTGTATCTGCTGAGCCTGTACGGGCGCGTGATGGATTTTGGATCGGAAAATGCCTGAATAAAACAAAAAAGACAGGCCCGTCGCCATGGCAGGGCCTGTCAGAAATTCGATTATGTATTTTATAAGTCCGCAATTACATACTGTTTCAAATCTTCGGCGATTGCATTTCCGTCGACTGAGATGCTGACAACGAATGTAATGTTAAATTTTTCGCTGATTTCATTCAGTCTGCGAAGCTGATCATTTACGGTTGTCTCATCCAGAAGGGAAATCTTAAGGAAGCTGTCAAGGTACATCTGCTCAAGGTCATGATCCTGAGAAAGGATGCCATAAAGAAAACCGATGAACTCGCCGCTGGATGCCAAGCCAAATCCGGATACGTCGATCAGACGGATCTTGTTGTTGAGTTCATACATGTGCTTTGTGCTCTTGTCAAGATAAACGATGCTGCCGTGAGCATTCTTGATTTCTGTATTTACCTTGTCCAGTAAGATTTTTGTTTTTCCTTTTCCTTTTGCGCCTACGATTAACTGTATCATGGTAATCTCCTCCTTTGGTAGCGGATAAAATATTCTTGGTGTAATTATAGTCTATTTACACATAAATTACAACACCTAAATCAAAATTTTTCGTCTATTTACACAGAATGATTGATTTTTCACTACATCAATTATTAATTTTGGCAATCAGGATTCTTCGATCAGGGAAAGAAGCTGGTTCATCTCCGTATAAAGCGTATCCTTTGACTCGGAATGCAGGATGATGGAGATGTACGGATTGCCATAACGGTCCTTTGCCAGAAGGGCAAGGCAGGCACCTGCATCGTCCGTGGTACCGGTCTTGCCGCCGCATACGATCACGTTGTCCGGTGCCTGCGCTTCATTTGTGAAATAGTGATTGGTCGATTCCCAGGTCATCGCCGCGGAAGAACCGTCCGCTCTTGTATACTCCGCATAGTAATTTTTACGGCTGATGATATCCTGGAAGGTGTCGTATTTGAGCGCTTCCTGGAAAATCAGGTAAATATCGTATACGGAGGTATAGTGCTCTTCGTTTGTCAGTCCGTGCGGGTTCATGAAGTGGGTATCCACGGCACCGAGTGCTGCGGCCTCCTCGTTCATCATCGCGACGAAATTGTCAACGGAACCACCGACGTGCTCCGCAATCATCATGGCAGCATCATTTCCGGAGGCGATCATCATTCCGTAGAGCAGCTGACGCAGAGACAAAGTGTCCCCTTCCTTGATATCACAGACGGAGGAACCGTATTCAATATCGGCAGCGGTACTCGTAACCGTCACGAGATCATCGAGATTGCCGTATTTAAGCGTGACGAGTGCGGTCATTACCTTTGTGATACTGGCCGGAGAACGGCTGGTAAAGATATCCTTTGCATAAACGACCTGGCGGTCATTTAAGTCAAAGACACCGGCAGACTGTGCGCCGAGCGCGGCGGCGGTGATGTTCGTGTCGCCGGATGTCACACACAGGTTTTCTGCAAACGCACTGGCAGTGTCTCCGGAAGGGAGACTGCTGCCGGAACTGAAGACGGGGTCTCCGTTTTCATAGGGATAAAAAAGTGTATAATCATGAGAACGGATGACAAAATAATAAACAAGAAAGACCATCAGTGCGGTCAGCGCCGCGAGCAAAACAGTGATAAGCAGCAGATGAAGCTGTTTTTTCTTTTCTGCTGTCTCCTGTGTCTGGATGCGCGCCCATTCGCGGGCGGTATACCCGTCCGGCTTTGACGATCTGGCTGCTTTTTCTGTTTTATCTGTACATTTCACGCCACTCAAGATCTCCTCTTTCCAGTGATTTTAAAAGCATTTCTGCGGATGCAATGTTGGTCGCAAGCGGAACGTTGTGGATGTCACAAAGCCGGATCGCCTTATTGATATCCGGTTCGTTGTGGCGCGGATTTAAAGGATCGCGGAAAAAGATCATGAGGTCGATCTGATTCTGCTCGATCATGGCTCCGAGCTGCTCTTCGCCGCCGATATGTCCGGCAAGAAACTTGTGAATATTTAAGTTGGTGGCCTCTTCAATCAGACGCCCGGTCGTTCCGGTAGCGTACAGTTCGTGCCGCGCAAGAATGCTGCGGTAGGCAATGCAGAGGTTCTGCATCAGTTTTTTCTTTGCATCATGAGCAATAAAAGCGACATTCATTTCTCGTACCTCCCATAATTGAAATATAAAATAACCAATCTAATACCTGCGGGTCTGCAGTCCGACATTGAGAACAAAACCAATGCCGATGCAGAAGCTGACCAGTGAGGTCAGACCGTAGCTGACGAACGGAAGCGTGATACCTGTGTTCGGCATCAGACCGGTTGCTACGGAAATATTGATGAAGGTCTGGAAGAAGATCTGGGCGGCCATGCCGCAGCAGATCAGTGTTCCGGACAGCTGTTTGGACCTCCTTCCGACGAGCAGACATTCCAGTGCAATCAGAAATTCCAGGACAACCAGCACACAGCAGCCGACAAAACCGGTCTCCTCTCCTGCCACGGCGAAGATAAAGTCAGTCTGCGCCTCTGCGATAAAGTTTCCGTTTTTGACGGAAGTGACTTCGTCGTTATTCAGTCCCTTGCCGTAGAGCTGGCCGGAGCCGATCGCAATGATGGAGTTCTGCTGCTGCATGGAATCCTGCGGATATTCATCCGGCCGCAGCCATGCGTAGATTCGTTTCAGCTGATAGTTATCGGATGCATTGTCCGGCTGAAGCAGGATGCTCATGCCGATGACACCGACCGGGATGCACACGAGCAGCACACCGATCACGATCTTATAGCTCAGTCCGGCCATGAAGAGCATCACGCAGAATACAGCGGCTACGGCGATCGTGGTGGAAAGGTCTGGCTCTTTGTAGATCAGAAAAAGCTGGACGCCAATCAGTACAAGCGATAACAGAATCATCTGTGGTTTGCTGATCGTTTCCTCGTGGTTTTCGAAGAACTTTGCAAAAAACAGAATCAGCAGGATTTTTACGATGTCAGACGGCTGGAACTGCAGTCCGGCGATGACGATCCAGCGGGTCGCGCCGTTTACATTTATTCCGAGATAAAGCACGGCGACAAGCAGTGCGGTGCCAATCAGGTAAAGAATCCAGTAAAAGTTCAGAACCCAGGTATAGTCCATTAATGAAACAAAGACCATAGCGGCAAGGCCAAGGACGAGACCGAGAATCTGTCTTGTCTGATAGACCGAATTTGCACTTCCGATAATCAGAATGCCAAGTATGGACAGTGCAATCACCCACAGAATCAGCCGAAACCGATAGTCACTTAATTTGTATTGTCTTAACATCTTGTACTCCTTGATTTCTCTTTTGAATCAGGTCCACCCGTATTTCAAAAGCATCGTTCAGATTCAGATACCGGGTGAGAATGTCTGCGATTTCCTTTTTCATCTGTTGCAGCTCTTCCGGGGAAGCATTCAGACGGTCGGAGGCGACCGTTAAGACTGCCCGGTTTTTGGCGATTTCTCCTGATGTCAGAAATGACGCATATCTGCGAGAATTCATGCTGTCCTCCTGCTGCTTTTGAATCAGTGACTCTCTCTGCCTCTGAACACGGATGCAATCTTCTGGAACAGGGATGTGGATGTCTGCAGATCCAGAAGCGGCACGGTCTCGCCGTCTAACCGGCGGGCAATATTGAGAAATGCCTGTCCGGCAAGCGTGTTGCTGCCGATCAGCGATTCGCCGTGGTTGGCGGCAATCACAACGCTCTCTTCATCCGGTACTGCACCGAGAAGGTTGACGGCAAGGATATCGAGCACGTCTTCTGTGGACATCATCTCTCCTCTTCGCACCATGTCGATACGGATACGGTTTAAGATGAGGTCGATCTTTTTGATGCCGTCCGCCTCGAGCAGTCCGATGATGCGGTCTGCATCGCGGATCGCGGAAACCTCCGGCGTCGTAACGACGACAGCCTGATCTGCCGCTGCAATCGCGTTGCGGAAGCCCTGCTCAATGCCTGCGGGGCAGTCGAGCAGAATGTAGTCGAACAATGGTTTCAATCCGTCGACGAGCTTGATCATCTGCTCGGGACTGACTGCGCTTTTATCGCGCGTCTGTGCGGACGGAAGCAGGTAGAGACCGGGATAATGCTTGTCGCGGATGAGCGCCTGCCGGATCCGGCAGTTTCCCTCAATGACATCGACCAGATTGTAAATAATGCGGTTTTCCAATCCCATGACAACATCGAGATTGCGAAGTCCGATGTCGGTATCCACCAGAACCACTTTTTTATTCATTCGTGCAAGTCCGGCGCCGATGTTTGCAGTGGAAGTTGTCTTTCCGACACCGCCTTTTCCGGATGTGATCACAATTACTTTACTCATGTGCGGATCCTCCAATCCTAAAAAGTCTGACCTATACCAGATATTCACACAGCGTTGCGCTGGTAATCGGCTTGAACTGAAGATGATCGTCCTTGATAAAGATGATCATCGGGTCAACCGGATATTCTCCGGTGTCTTTTCTTTTGGTGATCGCGCTGCGGGCCAGTTTATCCGCAATACGGACCTGCATGGGTTTCATGGTAAGAGCCGCCGCAAAGCAGGTGGAATCGCCTGCAGCTCCGGCATAGATAGTTCCCATACAGCATCCAAGAATCACGATGTTTCCTTTGGAGACGACTTGAGCACCTGGATTCACATCGCCGAGAATCACGATGCTTGTCTCTGTCTCAAGCACCTGCCCGGAACGGAGCGTTCCCCGGTAGAAATGGCCGTCATCCTCTTCTTTTTTCTTCTGGAGGGACTGTTCCAGCGCCTTGCGGTAGAACTCCTGTGATTCCTTATCTTCATCTATGATGCAGATGACCTGTATTTTGGAATTCTGTACGATTTCATCTACGAGTGTGTTTTCTTCGTCTTTTGAAAGTGCTCTGCCCCGGAAGGTGAGTGCCAGTCGTGCGTTTTTAAAAAATGCGGCAGACATACGGAATTTTTCTGCAACTGCCTGACGCAGTTCATCGAACGGCACTTCGGGGTCCAGGTTCAGAATCAGTCCGTAAGGATTACTCTTGATAATGACGGTACTGCGCCCCATGAAATCTCCCTCTTTTCTGAAATTCCCCTTGTGTCTTTTTCTTTGATGCGGTAAATCACATCAGGTAAATCCCGAAGCGGACAACAACATTCCGCTTCGGATGCTGTCTGTGTATTCCAGGCGTTAATCCGCAAATGCAGTGCCGCTCTCTGATGGCTGCGAAGCATGTCCCGTGATCAGCTCGGATTTATCCTGAAGCTTATAATAATAGGAAATAACATCGCGTGCGACGAGCGCTGCGTTCGCAGAGCTGTAACCATTTGTGATACGGACGGCAAGTGCGATTTCCGGATCGTCATACGGCGCGTAGCCGATGAACAGACCGTGATTCGGCTTATCCTTGCTCTGCTGGGCGGTACCGGTCTTTCCGGCAACTGCCAGTCCGGTGTTTCCGTTGAAGGCCGGTGCGACCTCCGCGCTGAAGGCGGAATGGTTCTGCACCACGCCGCGCATGCCGGCATGGATCGTATCCCAGAGCTCCTGCGGAAGATCCAGCGTATTGTGGACGGTAGCTTTGTTCTCCTCCAGAACGCTTCCGGAGGAATCCGTAATGTATTTTACGAGCGTCAGATCATAGCAGGTACCGCTGTTGGCGATTGTGCTGACGTATCTTGCAAGCCCGGCAGTCGTAAAGAGGTGGGTGGACTGTCCCATTGCGGAACGTGCAGCGTCCTCTGTCGAGATGCTTGGCATAGTCTCTGGTACTTCCAGACCGGATTTTGCATCCAGCCCGTACATGGAGGCGTATTTTGTCAGTTTTTCGATACCGACCGAGTCGACGTATTCGCCGTTTACCAGGCTGAGCCGGTAAGCAACGCTGTTGAAGAAGTAGTTGCAGGAATCACGGATTGCGGTCTGAAGTGTTTCGACGCCGTGTCCGTAAATATTCCAGCAGTTGATCGGCTGTTCATCAAACGGCGGTGTATTGAATTTTCCGGTACAGTTGATTCCTTCGCCGATGTTGATGACACCCTCCATATAGCCGGCAGTAGCGGTGACAATCTTGAAGGTGGAACCCGGTGCGATTGCCTCCTGTGTTGCTCTGCTGTAGAACGGGGAGGATTTATCCATGTTCAGCTTCGTAAAGTAATCGGAATCCATCTCGTTCGCAAGCCTGTTATTATCATACCCCGGATAGGTCACGCATGCAAGCGTTTCTCCTGAATTTGGGTCAGTGAGTACGAGAGAACCGGAACACGGAGCCAGCGCAAGCTGGGACGGGCGGATCTCAAGGTTGTAAATCTTCTGACGGATAAACTCACAGTCGTCGATGGAACCGGCAGCCAGTCCGTTGTACGTATCGGTATCCATCTCAAGAACACCCTGATCAAAAAGAAGCATACAGATATTTTCACCGTTCAGTCGCTTTTCCTTGAGCATGTAGCGGTATACCTGCTTACAGAAGTTATTGTCATCGTAAAGGTAATTGGCAATATAATCCGAAAGCACGGTGAACACTTCTTCGGTATCCATATATTCAGAGCTGTCCGTAATCTTTGTGACATCGATCCAGTTCTGAGAAATTGCATACGTCAGAAATTCTTTCAGACTGATAGACTCCTCCTCCGTCCACTGTTCGTAGACCGGATCGGATTTGTCGATCGCATCCTCATTGAGGATACCGGTATCGCTCATCAGCATGTCATTGACGATGTAAGACTCGTAGATCTGGTACTGCTCTTCCAGATCCTTATACGGAATCGGATCGTTCGTCAGAAGCTGATCCTTCAATGTCGCAAAAATTTCAGATGCCTTGATTAAAAAGGCGTTGTAAACGGCCTTCTCATTTTCTGTGGCATCATCGGCTTTTAAGTGTCCAACGTCAAGAACATTGTTCTCGAAAAGTGCATAGTAGACATCGTATACCGGAATCAGAAGCTGGTCGGCTGATTCGACGGCATCTGCGTCGAATTCCTCCGCATCGATGATCTTTGACCAGACGATGCCGGCAATGTATTGTTCGAGAATCTGATAGGCGGCTTTTTGCAGATCGAGATCGATGGTCAGATAGACATCACTGCCTGCCTGCGGCTCGACGCGGGATTCCACCTCAAGGGTACGACCGACATTGTCGACATACAGTACCTCGGAGCCTTTATCGCCCTGCAGGGTCGTCTCAAGAACGCTCTCCAGACCGGTCTTTCCGACGATATCTGTCGCATCGTAGGAATCATCCGCCTCACTGAGGGATTCAAGCTCCTCGGCAGAGATCTGACCGGTGTATCCGATCAGAGGCGCAATATATTCGGCATCGGCATAGACGCGGCGGTACTCTTCTGAGATATCGATTCCTTGGAAGCTGGCAGCGTTTTCCATGATTCTTGCGACGGTCT
>JAQXVT010000076.1 GCA_029225065.1 Lachnospiraceae bacterium
TCCGCTGTTTTCCTTAAAATAGCTTCTCACCAGCCCCATCTCCAGGCAGGCGATCAGCCAGAAACCGACCGTCAGCGAAAACAACATGCCATACGTAATGCTCCAGTGAAACCGTTTTACGAGCAGGAAGGACAGCAGAACCGTCACCGTCATTCCCACTGCAAAGAAAAACGAAATCTTTTTATAGTCTTTGCAGATGGAAAGATACAGCATCGAATAGAACACCAGAACCAGCGCCATATAGCCGCTGTACCCGGTGAAAACATACAAAATATCGACACCGCCAACCAGATATTCATGGACACAAAAAGGAATCCCCACAAGCGCGCTCAGGAAAATATTCAGGAACATCCCCACATAATAGCACGGCAGGATATCCTCATATCGCTCCTCATAAATGATATCCGACATATATTTGGACAACACCGAGTTGAACGGCGATGCCGTCAGCAGCGAAAAAATGAAAATATATAACACGGTGCAGGAAAACAGTTCTCTTGTGAGATAATCCACCGAAGAAAAATCCAGATAATATTCCATAATAATCAGTGCACCGATCACGACGAGCATCGGGGCAATGGTGACCGCCATACTGTATCCCATTCCGATGATATCGGTCGTCAGCGTATTTTTCTTATAGATATTGGTAAGTTTTACACCTATTCCAGCCATAGTTTCTCTCCACCTGCCATTTAAGGTTCTTTTCCTCTTTGTCTGTTATTAAATCCGAAATGGTTCCTCCGTCCACGGGATTCCATGCTTCTTCGCAAATCCCTGATAGATTTCCTGATAGACCGCCTTCATCTGCTCGATCCTGTAAAATGCATTGACTCTCTGGTATCCGGCTTCCCCCATACGCACTCTGTCATTTTCGTAGACCGCCATCCGCACCATCGCATTGGCGATTTCTTCGATATTCATGATATGCGTCAGGATTCCGGCTTCGCCAAAATCATCCTTACTGCCGTAGATCAGTTCGCGGCAGTTTCCCACATCGGTCGCAATGACCGGTTTGTGTGCCGCGTAGCTCTCCAGAATCGTCAGCGGCTGACCCTCACTGATACTCGTAAGCAGCGTAAAATCCATCTTTCCCAGATAATCTTTGATATTGACCCGCCCGGTAAATACCACATCCTTTACGCCTAAAGTCTCCACCAGATCAAAGCATTCTTTTGCGTATTTCTCATCCTCATCGGTCGGCCCCATAATCCAGAGTTTCAGGTTTTTGACCTGCTTCTTGGCGAAGTCAAACGCCTGTATCATGGTCTTGACATCCTTGATCGGTGTCACACGCAGGACGGCTCCGGCATTGATATACTGCTTTTCCTCCTCATTCTTCCCAGGAAGACTGGCAAGTGATTCGACCGAAATGCCATTTGGCGTCACGCGGATCTTTTCCTCCGGACAGCCCAGTTCGATCTGAAGTTCCTTCGCATGGTCAAACAAGCAGGTCACCACATCCGCTGTATGGTAGGCAAGCAGCGACATCTTCCGGAACTGCTCGATCCAGATGTTCTTATAGATTCCTTTTACCCAGGTTGCCTTGATCAGCTCCTCCTCGCGCTCTCTCGTATAGATGCCGTGCTCGGAGATCAACAGAGAGCTTCCATGAAAATGTTTTGCCATACTTCCCAGAATTCCGGCGTATCCTGTCGCCACACAGTGATACAGATCCGCTTTCGGCACATCCATCCGCAGCGTCCAGAACATCGGCAGGTAAATCGACCGAAGAGTCCACAGGAAATCGGAAAAATTGATATTCTGGAAATTCCGGTTGTAACATTCTCTTGCAATTTCAAAGAAATCCGGTCCCATCAGCAGCTCGTCCACGGAAAGGTTCTTTTTATGGAAGAGGTCAAAGATCACACCCCAGTCTGTCTGACGATTCAGTACCATATTTAGCAGTTCATCCCGCTCTTTATGCGAAAGATGCACTTTTCTGCCTGACTTTTTTCCTCCGCCCTCCCACTCACAGTCCTCGAGATAGACTTCATAAACCTGCGTCAGATTCTCCGGCAGTTCATACACAAATTTTCCACGCAGGGATCTGTTTGCCACAATGGCAAGCAGGATAAATTCCACATTTGGAAAGGATTTGATCATGCTGTTGATCCATCCGGAAACGCCTCCGACTACGTATGGATAACATCCTTCTGCTACAATACAAACCTTCATGCTGTACCTCTCTTATTTGCTGTAATGAAGTCCGGCTGTCTTCATCTGGATTTTTACCGTGGTATCCGCTGCCTGAATCAGGTATGCCCCTTCCTCAATCTCTGTCTGCGTACCGCCTTCTACGTCTGCAATCTCCTCACCATGCGTTCTGAGAATAAACCAGCTTCCCGCCTGTGAAGTCTGCAGGGTAATCTCATCCTCTGTCCGGCTTTCAGAAAAGTCAAGATTCAGAAATGTCCTGGTTCTTGTATTGCTCTCTGAAAGCGTGGTACTGTCAAATACCGTAAAATTTTTCCAGTAGGTGAGCAGGTTGCTGGAAAAATGCTTCTGCATGATCTGCCATCTGTCCGACTTTCGTTCCGGCCAGAAAATATCCTGCATATTCAGCATGGCATTCGTATAGCCCAGAGCACTCTGAATGCTTCGCATTCGAATGTCGTCACTGTAGTGATAATTCATTCCGTCACTTGTCACTGTCTGCAGTGTTATCTCATTCGTATAATAAGAAATGACGGGTTCTTCTTCGGTGTATTCACACACCAGTGTATTCACATTTTTCAGCAGTTCCGTATTCATCAGGTCTTTTAGCTGATCCAGTTTTTCTTCTTCTGAAAATGCTGCTCCATATCGGTAGCTGCTGTCTGCTTTTCGGAAAAATTCTGCATCCTGATCCAGTTTTTCTTTTAAGGAGCCTGCCCTTTTATACTGCAGGGACAATCCTGCCTCTGCATTCTGTTCTTTCATCTGCTTCAGATAGAATACAAGTTCTTTACCATCTGCATCTGCTTCATCCTGATAATCTGCCTGCGGCTGCATAAAACAGGTCATTTTCAGACCGCCCTTTTCCACAATCGAGACAAGAGACGACCACATGATATCTCTTCCGATTCCTGTTATCTGCTGGCTGTACATCTCCATCATTTTCTCACTGTTCTCATCTGCAAATGCCGGAAAATTCACCATAGACAGATTCTGTGCATTTACAATCGGATATAAATAGTATTCGGATGCTTCCGTCACCATGCCATCCAACAGGCCAAGTGCTGTACTGTCCTTCATATAGTCTCCAACTACCGCAAACACACTTCCGCCTGCAATTCCATTTCGCCAGATAATGGTGGGAAGATCTTCATTATCAACCGTTATATTCAGCTTCGCCTGATCTAAAAGCCCAACCATATATGTCTTTGTTCCGCTTCCAACCTGATACCATGGCACCTCAAGCTGAAGGTCCTGCCGTTCCTTTTCATCCTCTTCTGCCGGTGTTTCATACACCACTTCACCGCCAAGAAGAAGTCCTTCAAAAAGCTTTACGCCTGTCAGCTCTGTACTCTCACTTACTACCTTGTAGATTCCCAGAAAATCCTGTAACTCTTCGTTATTTTCTATATTTTGCGGATCTTCCAGACACCCAAACACAATAATGACACCTTGCCGGACCAGCTTTTCCAGCTTTTCCAGATTATTGTCCAAAGCATACTTCTCCGATTCCAGAATCAGCATGCCTGGCAGGTTCTCCAACTTTTCCGGAACTTCCTCCATCGAGCGACACGATGCAAAATTCCACTTTGCATAATCACACCACCTGTCTACAGACTGTGCCATCTCTCCCGATGCATCTCCCACAAAAAGGACATAGTTTCTATCCGTTTCCATCCTCGAAGTCAGATCGATCTGTTGCTTTTTCCATGCGTTTTTCCCGTCTGCCTCTCTCGCTGTCAGATTTTCATTTACATCATAGGAATTCTGTCTGTCTCTTATAACCATCGAAAATTGAAACAGAAACAATAATACAAACATCATAATCGCAATACTGAAAAAATTTCTTTTGGAAACCATTCTTTTACTTTTTATCCTCCTGTGTCTGGACCTGGTTATATCCATAATCTATTGCGAAATTGTACTGGTGGTACATATTCTGAGGCATTACATAGCAGATGAAATCTTCTGACTCATAGTAAACTTTCATATCGTTCGGATATTTTTCCATAAAAGCCTGTGCCCAGTAATACATTCTGGACATCAAAATCCATCTTCCCTCTCCCTGATACATACCGATACCGCCTGAATTTGGTAATGCCTGGCTGGCACCTTTTTTAGAGATTGACTGACCACTTCCTGCGTACATGACAGAATAATCCAGTGGAATTTTTTCTATAAAGAAATAAACATTTTTTGTCGGAATAATAATCTCGGTATCCTTATTCAGTTTTTCCTGCTTTCTCAGGAAGGTAATCGTTTCATAATGCCATCCGTGATCCAGTCCCATCTGAGTTTCATCATTCGCAGATACGATCGTCCATGTTTTATCCTCATTTTCTTTGATAATATTCGTAAGACAGGTCAGCGCTCCATTCGATACATACCCAGATGCAAAATCAGATACTTTCACCCAGCCCAGATTTATACAGCCTGCTGTAAGCCCCACTGTTATCATAAATGCGGTCGGATTCAGACAGATCTGCAGCACTTTCGGCATAAATATCAGAGAAATGATTCCATCCGCCAATACGGTCAATGCTGCTGCCAGCAGATATGTGTAATAAATACTGCATCTCGCCGGATCCATCAGTACCGGCAATCCCAGATTGCCTGCGCAAAGCAGCAGTGTAAGGATCCCCATACACAGACCGGCTGACAACAGCATTTTACCATAACTGGCGCTTTGCAGCACACAAAATACCACTCCCAAAACAACAAGCAGCAGGATTCCGGCCAGTATCCCATAAGAAGGCCATTTTTCCGGAGCATTTATAATAAAATCCCTGATACGCTGTGCCATCATCTGCCAGGTCTTTTTTATCTTTTCCGGTATCTGTGCTATTTTTTCAAGTACAGATTTTACCTTCTCTGACATCGATGGTTTTGGCGCTTCTGTTGTGTTTTGTATCACTTCCTCATCTGCCGTACTGCCATCCTGGTCTGCACCGTTTTCCTGAAGCTGCGCTGCAATCTCTTCCAGACTTCTGTTTTGTACTGATGTGCTTCCTGTTTTAGCCTGGTCTGCTGTTTCTGTCTTTTTTCCACCGCTGATTACACTCAATCCCCATCCAAGAGACCCCTGCATCGGCGTTCCTCCTGCAAATGCAATTGCCATCGGTAAAACTGCCAGAAACACACTGATAATTCCGGTAAGCATAATCCGTCTGAAATATTCTTTTTTCAGAAACTCCGTGCAAAATCCTATTGCAATACCGATGCAGCAGAGTCCTGCTATCATTGTTCCGTAAAAATGGATTGCCAGTGTTAACGAAAATGCCAGTGCAAAATTGCCGAGAATAATTTTTGTCTCTTTTGTTTTCAGCTGTTCTTTTTCTGTCTGAAAAAATCGAATCAGAAAGTAAACAGATGGGATCACAAAAATCATGCCGAACTCCTGCGGCAGAGAAGAATAGAATCGCGAATACGTCTGTCTTGCCCAGAAGCTTCCCAATATATAAATCAGGGTTCCCGCATACGGCAGATATTTGGATCTGCATAACAGTTTCAGCATTGCCAGGAATACTGTATGAATAAAAAATACCTGTACAAGATAAAACAGGCACAAAATCATGTACGTATCTATTTGAAATACTGTATGCAGATAATAAATCATACAATGAAACCCAAATGGGTACACACCGCTTACAAAAAGATTCCCACGGCTCATCTGATTGATCCAGTTCAGATGCACCGGTATATCCGAGGCTCTGTAGCCATAGGTAAGAACCAGCTGTCTTCCATAAACCCAGAAAAGCGCCAGCAATACTGCTCCTGACAGAATCCACTGCAGTACATCACACACTACTTCCCTATAGAAGAATTTTCCTGATTTTTTGCAAAATACAGTCAGTTTTCTTCCAATTCTGAAGAACGCTTCTTTTGCTCCCATAGTGCCCTGGAGCAGTTTTCTGAAAATTTTTCCATTTTTTTGAATCAACGTTCTCAATGAAATGCGGTTTACACGGCATCCAATCAGTACGCTTAACAAAACGGTCAGCAGCAACAGGGTAAACACATTGGAAATGTGCATCAGCTGCAGTGCAAATACAATATTAATAATGTAAAAATTTCCAAATGTATAACACATTAAGAACTGTTCTGACAGTCGTCTGCCCTTTAAAATTCTGCGAAACATGACTGCCGGAAGAAGCACTGTAATCCCTGTATATGCAGCAAATATTTTTATAAACTGTAATATAACCAATGTTGTCATTGACATGTCTGTCTATTCCTTTGCTTTACATAAATGTTCGAATCAGTTCCAGAGTTTCATTATCAATCGTAATATCAAGCTCCCTCAGTTCTTTCATAACCCGGAAAAACTTTTCCTTCTCCCCACACGAAAAATACAGTTTCAGTTTGCAGGTATAGCTGGACAATACTCTCGGATACTGCTCCATTGCCCGGTCGCACCATACCTCACAGTCTTCATAATCTTTGATCTCCAGCAGCCGCAGGCAAATCTCTTCATAGGTGGTGCTGCTGATCTTTCCTTTATCCTGCTGCCAGGCCACCTCCAGGACATCCTGCATTTTTTCTGTCACGGAACGCTGCTCCAGATCCGTGAGGACCTTCTGTTCCAGGATTGGATTCATATATTCTGCCAGCCGGATACAGTTCTCCGTCTGCTGTTCATTTTCTTCCTGACACAGCAGGTATTTTTCCTGCACGCCGCTGCGAAAGTCATTCAGCACATCCTGCAAAATAGAAGCCGCGTAATGCGATGTCTCTGAGTCCTCACTGTTTAAGGCCAGTGTAATCGAAGCCAGGGATTTCCGATAATCTCCCCGAATCACATTCATCATTAAAGTACGGAGACTCTTCTTATCTGAAACCTCCAGTGCCTCCTCCAGCGATACCATATTTTTTTCCATATCCTCGTCCGGATGTAGAAATTTTTCTGTATGGTCTTTGCTGAACACAACATCCGACAGATCTACTCCACCGAGCGAAAAGAGCTTATAGAGAAAGAATGCAAGCAGGACAAACATGGGGCCGATGATTGGGCACAACAGCATCATCACAGCCTTCATCCACACGCTCCCCAGCTTTTCTTTTCTTCTTATATGATTCCAGATCAGATAAATCAGAACAATACAAAGATTTACGATCAGGATCAGAATAAACAGTCTCATTCTTTGTGACATACCGCCATCTTCTCCACATTCTCTGTTTGATAGCCAATTTTTTCAAATCGCTGCTGCACCACACCTGCATTTTCTTTTGTGGTGTTGGTCAAAAGCAGATACATTTTTCCGTCCGACATCAGTCCCAGATAATCGCTGTCCCTCATGTGAAGAGCCATCTGCTCCGCACACTCAAGATAGTTTTCCTGCGCAGTGTCTACCTTCAGCAGCACACATTCTACCAGATTCTTTCTCTCCGCATCCATATATGCCTGAACCAGAGATTCAAAGGCATCCGTCTCAAGAAGCCTTGAGCCCTGTGCATACCGTTTTTCTTCCAGTGCCTGCATATATCTCTGGGAACGCAGCACGGCATTCTGGATCAGGTAACTGACTACCGTCAGGAAGTTAGCCTGCCCCAGTGTCATCTTCTCCCAGCCAAGACCCCAGAGCATGATCATCATCTGGATCCGGCCGCCTTCGTAGACGGCCCGCACCATCAGCGGATAATGTTCATCCATCGTTTTATTGATATATACTTTCTGTTCTGACAGATCCGCATAGATCTCTGTCATCTCTTTATAGCGGATCGAATTGCCCAGGCTCCGGGCTTTTTCCGAGCTGGCCGAAAAAATACGGGCATAATCTTTGTTGACCACGTTATAAATTGCCACATCCTGTGTCTGCATCAGCTTTTCCAGCATCTCTACCGCATAGAATATAACTTCATCCGGCATCCTCTGCTCCAGTGCAGCAGTGATGCTGTAGATTTTACCGATACTGTCCCGGTGATCGACCAGCTGCTGTTCCATCACCGATTTCACCCTGACATTGCTCTGGTTGATATCCCTGATATCCGCAATCTGACGGCTTAAGTGTTCCTCCAGCTCTGTCTGTTCCAGCTTCATCGTCCGGATCTGATCTCTCATATATCCTACGACCAGTCCCAGAATAAACAGCTGGGCAATCCACACATACGTATTATAATCGATCAGCACTTCAAAACCGCTTCTGGTATACATCTGCCG
>JAQXVT010000077.1 GCA_029225065.1 Lachnospiraceae bacterium
TTTCCGGCTCCGCTGGCTGCATAGACTCCTTCTGCCATGCCTGCATCTACGGTAACTACCGGTTTCTCATATATTTTCATTTTTCCACTCCTTACCCATTATTTAACAGAATAGGTAAATCCTGTTATCTTTAAATTATCAATACTGGTTCCATGATTCAGATGAATACCGATAGTCAGTGGATTAGTAGCTGTACTAGCAAATGTCAGTGTCGCTGTCCTGCCGGACCATGACTTCTGTACAGATGCATCATCTGTCTCGATTTCATCTACGGTATCATTAAAATTAATATGAAGGGTAATGGTTCCATTAATATCAGACCAGTTTGCAAATGCAAGCCCTTTTCCTCCATTAGTTCCCCATCTGTCCCAGACTCCATAATAGGTTACATTCAAATTTCCCTGTGCTGCTCCGCTGGCTGCATAGACTCCTTCTGCCATGCCTGCATCTACTGTAATTACTGGTTTAATATATTTTTTCATAATTCTTTTTATCTCCTCATGCCTGTCTTCATCGGGCATCTTTTTTCATCTCTTTTTCTGTTTTTACTATAGCCATCAGGCCTCCAAAAGTCAAGTAATTCGGTGAAAAATGTCCTTTGAAATCCCGTTTTTTCTTGTTCTTTTTCGGGCACAATGTTATAATACCTCTGCTTGAAATATCGATCTTTTACATTTTAGAGCGTATTTAAAGAAATGCTCTACAAGGAGCCTTATACATGGAAAACCATTCTCATTCACACAATACCGACCATCCAGATTCTTCCGGCAGCCAGATCGATCTGGAACAGCTCTTAAAAGACGGCAATATCATCCGCATCCACCCGCAGGGCTACAGCATGTATCCGATGTTTCTGCCGGGGAGGGACGAAGCATTGATCGAATCCGTCTGCGCGGATGCCTGTCAAAAAAATGACGTGGTTCTCTACCGCCGGGATTCCGGCATTTTAGTGCTTCACCGAATATGCCGCATCACAGACGATGGTTTTTATCTGGTGGGTGACAATCAGTGGGAAGTAGAAGGACCTCTGCGTCCGTCTCAGATCATCGGAAGGCTGGTCGCCTTTGTCCGTGACGGAAAGGAAATTTCCGTCCGTCAGCCATTTTATCGATTTCTTTCTTCCCTGTGGCTCGTTCTTCTTCCGGTGCGCCCGCTTTGTTTCCGCCTGTCGGCCTTTCTCCGCACCTTTCTACGAAAAAATAAATAGTATGCGATATCTTTCGTTTCATCACCGACCATGCGAATTTCCATCTGCTGCATTGTCCTCAATTGCCTCACTCAGCTTTTATCTGCCAAACCATCCCCGAGCCTGTTTAAAAAATGCTCTATAGCAGAATCCCTTTCCCCTGCAGTGTCTTCACCACCTCTGCCACGTCCTCATACACAGCTGACGCTTCCACCCCATATTCTTTTCCTACCAGCTGCGCGAGCTGTTCAATGCTCTCTGCCTGATCTGCATTCTCATAAATAAAGCCTGCGGTCTCGCTTAAGGTAACCACCTCATTTACCTCTTCTGTTCTTTTTCCATACGGGAGAATCACGTATTCATTTTCCAGTTTTTTTATGATATATCCATCTGCTTTTTTCATCCGTTTCACCTCTTTCTACGTTCCTGCTCAGAGTCAGGTAAACTGTTACTGTTCAGAACCAGACAAAATTTTATAAAGCAGCTGTAAAATATCTGTGCTTTTAAGTTTGGCTCCAAACAGAATCCTTTATTTTTCTGTTTTTTCATGCTATACTTACCCATATTTCACCAAGCCAAAAAAGAGTGTAAAGCGGAAATCCACAATCTGCTTTGCTGCTCATACCCGGGAGTTTTTATGGAATCTGTTTACACTACTTATTTATCTCTTATTCGTCAAACCTGCTGTTCCTCTGCCGATACCAGCGTCGGTATCGCCATTCGTCCGGAAGAAGCTCATGCGATTGCCGAGCTTTCACAGGAGCACCGCACAGCGCCTTTTTTGCTGCCTTCCTTTCGCGGGATGGACTGTTATGCTTCCCTGAAACAGCAGACGAAAAGCATGATGCTCAATTATTATCAGATTGAGCATTTTACACGAACTACCGTTTCTTTGCTGGAAAAGGAGCATATTTCCTGCCATCTGCTGAAGGGACTGAGCCTTGCCGACTGCTATCCGGTTCCGGAATACCGTAAGCTGGGCGATCTCGATCTCTACATCAATGGCAAAGAGGAATTCGATGCGGCAAAGCGTATTCTGGAAGCCCATGGTTACATCGAGGAGGACGAACTCAGCGACCACCATGTCACCTACCAGTATCGTTTTTTCAAAACCGGCCGGACGTTTCTTCTGGAACTCCATTACCGTGTCATCGGATTATATCAGTATTCCCGTGCGAACGAGATTGTGGATGAAGTCTTTTCTTCTGACCGTCTCGGCCGCTGTGAACAGACCATTCACGGATATCCTTACACAGTACTCCCGCCTACCGAATACGTATTTTATCAGATCCACCATATGCTGAAGCACTATCTGTACAGTGGATTCGGCATCCGGCTGCTCTGTGATTTCACACTGTATCTGAAGCGCCATGCCGATGAAGTAGATTTTGACCGGATTCATACCTGGTGCCGGGAGTCCCGGATTTTTCACCTTTATGAGATCATTCTGGAAAGCTGCCGTATTTATCTGGGACTGCTCGGCACGATCGACCCGGACATCCACTACAGTCCCGCTGACTGCGAACAGTTTGTGCAGCAGGTTCTGAAGGATGGTGACATGGGAAGCGATACCGCATCCTCCCTCGTCGGCAGCAGCTCCTATCAGAAGGTAAATCTTGCCTCCTGCCTGAAGGAAGGGCATATTCAGATGAAGGTCCGTTTTCCAAAAGCCTGCCGTTATCCCATTTTATGGCCGGTTCTCTGGGGTGTTACCTTTTTCTGCTTTCTGAAAAATACTTATACCATAAGAAACACCACTTTTTTGCAGACCCTGCGCGACTTTAAAAAAAGCAACCAGAAAACCCATCTGATAAAAATATTTGAGAACAGTGAACAGTAAGCTTCACTGTTCTTCTCTGATTCCGGTATCGGAAAAACGCTCATCGACCCTCGAATCGATCAGAAATTTGACTCCTGCCGCCAGGGCCATATACCACCGCCTGGTCATTCCAAAAGAAAATACACGAATCGCAGTGCGCCACATCCTCTGCCGGATCGGCAGTGCATGCTTCCTGTCTGCCAGCTTTTTGAATGCTTCCCTTCCAAGCTCATCCTGATGATACGCTTTCAGAACCTTTCTTATCGCAAAAACAGATTTTTTATGCTGTACATACTCCATTTTGCTGTCAAAAAATGATGCAAAAAATATTGTATACCAGATCATGTTTTCATATTCCGATTTATGGTTCTTTTCCAGACAGTCCAACAGTAAATGCGCCATTTTCAGCCAGTTTTGGGTTGCGTCTTCATGATACTGCCAGGAGATGGATTCTTTATTTCTCCGGTAAATATACCCGACCTCTTCCAGAAACAGATATCTTGCCCCGCAGATATAGCATTCCATGTTGAACAGCTTGTCCTCTGCATACGTCAGATCCACAAACGTAATCTGATTCTGGATCAGAAACGACCTGCGGTAAAGTCTGCCCCACACATACGACAGCGTACCTGCCCCAAAAAATCCCTGAAACCGGAATTCCTCGGAGGATGGACCGTACACCGAAAATGCCAGATGCTTCACTGCCGGAAGCAGCCGCTCTTCCCAGAGCCTTGCATAGTTGCCAACGACCAGATCCACTCCTGTCTGCTCCGCCGCCTTCACGTATTTCTCCAGAATTCCGGGATCCGGAAGATAATCATCCGCATCCACAAACAGAAGATACTCTCCTTTGGCCTGTTCCATTCCTGCATTTCTCGCAGCTCCTGCGCCGCGCTCGTCGCAGCTTATCAGCCTTATCTCGTCGTGCTGCTCTGCATATTCCCTGAGAATTTCTGCGCTTTGATCCTCACAGCCGTTTTTCACCAGCAGGATTTCCCTGTCCCGGAAGCTCTGTCCCAGTACGCTGTCCAGCGTTTTTCGTATATACTTTTCTGCATTATAAACGGGTATGATTATCGAAACTTTTTTTGTCTGAGCTTCCATCTTCCATCACCCCTTATTTCCCATCAGCACTTTTCCTGCGATTTTTTTCAGCAATCCCAGCAGCCGCTGACATTTCTCCGTCTTCCGGTAAACCGCCCACAGCAGCAGATTCGGCACCGCCGCGCAGATCACCATTCTCAGTACCATCAGCAGAAACGGACCGCCGGATACCAGGCGGCAGATTCCTTCCGTTACCGCCCATACGGCTGCCATGACGATCAGATATCCTGCATACATTTTGAAAAATCCGGATACCGGCTTTTGTAAGCGGTATTTGTAAATCACATACGGCTCTACCCACACCGAGGTCAGAACCGTGCTGGCAAATGTTCCGGCAAATACGCCCGCCACACCGAAATTTGTGACCAGCAAAATGGAAATCACCAGGTTCAAAACGGCCTCTGCCACTGCTTTGTACCGGTCGTACCAGAACAGTCCCATCGATTCCTTGAAAATCAGCACCGCCCTGCGCATTCCATTGATAAAAAAATTCACACAGAGAATCAGTACAATCTCCTTCGGAAACAGATATTTTTTGCCGAACGCCAGCTCTACAAACGGGTTCAGCAGCTCCAAAAGGCAGATGCCCGCAAATCCGAACATCCAGTAGCCGATAAAAAACAGCTGATTGAACACCTGCCCGATCCTCTCTTTTTCTTCCGTTGCCCCAAGGTTGCCCACACTGGCTGCCACTCCCAGCATTGCCTGGTCGAAAACCTGCCTTACTGATCCGATAATCAGAAAATAGTTGGAATAGATTCCCGCCGTCACTACCCCTACAAAGCTGGAGATCAGCAGGTTGTCCGTATTGTTTACGACTACATTTCCCAGCTTATGCATCAGCATGGCTTTTACATTTTTTACGATATCCTGACGCTCTTCCTTCGGCAGCTGTGCTTTGCACGGTTCTTTCAGATATGGAAACATTTTGTCTGCGCGTCCCGACATGCAGATATTTCCGGTAATGGTACAGATCACCGCCACCATCAAAAACAGGATAAAATTGCCGGTCAGCAGCAAAATTACAATCTGAAGCACATCCTGCAGTACCAGAAATCCGTTGTGATACAATACCGTAATGTAATTCATCTGGTGTGCATCGATCAGCGTCTTCTTGTAAATCAGCAGATAAGACACGACCGAGTTCAGCAGATACAGCAGATAAATCCAGATGAGATGATCCACATCCGGGCGGTCCTTCATCAGGATATCCAGAAACGGGATCAGGCATAAT
Organism: Lachnospiraceae bacterium; assembly: GCA_029225065.1. Classification (GTDB taxonomy): domain Bacteria; phylum Bacillota; class Clostridia; order Lachnospirales; family Lachnospiraceae; genus Choladousia. Next base: position 5,344 of record JAQXVT010000077.1, read on the forward strand.
CCGGCCGTCAGCACAAACGCAGCCGTAATCCGGTAAAACGTGCGGAACATCCGCATCAGAATCTGCTGTTTCTGAATGTCTTTTCGCGCAATCGGACCGTACAGCGCATACGTAATCGCCGTTCCAACGCCCAGCTCCGAAAGGGACAGTATGTTTAAAATATCCGTAAACAATCCGTTGATTCCCACATAGCCTTCACTTAAGGTGTGGGTAAATACCACTCTGGTGAAAAAGCCCATCAGTATG
>JAQXVT010000078.1 GCA_029225065.1 Lachnospiraceae bacterium
TTTTTCTCTATTTTTCATGACTCAACAAACCGTTATGATGTAGGTGTCATTAGCGGGTCAGATAGTGTACTCAACAGCAGTTTCAGACGTTAATGATAAACTCATGGATTTTTGTTGTTTTCTCCTGTTTTCCGCCATTTCCTCATAACTTCTGAAAAAGTTGTGCCAATTTTGTGCCACAGGGGTCAAAAGTTCAGCATTTTGTATAAATATCTTGCATTTACAGTTCATATAGTTGTAAAATACAGCCAATTTCAGTGCCCTATATAGTGTGCAAAACAGGTTCTTTTCGACGTTGCTACGTCAATATTGTTTGTTGAGTAGACATTTCTGCACTCTACATACTTAAAAGAAGTAGCCTTTTCAGTATTTCGTATGCTTTTTATTGACCTTTTACAACAATCCTACTTCAGCAAACTGCGTTGGCCGCACATTAATTGACGCAGCAGATGATACGCTCCTATATAGTTCCTTTTATATCATAATCTCATTATGTAGAAAAAGCAACATAATAGCAGAAAAATCTTCTTACATCGACCCATCCTTCTTAAATACTACCAGCACTGTTTTAAACAGAATCTTTATATCCATTCCGATATTCCAGTTCTCGATATACTCTTTATCCAGTCTTACGACTTCCTCAAAATCAGTAATGTCGCTTCGTCCGCTCACCTGCCACATTCCGGTGATTCCCGGCTTAATCGCCAGTCTTGCTCGATGATGAAGCTCATACAGGTTCGTTTCCGAGATAAGAGGTGGCCGAGTGCCTATAATTGACATATCTCCTTTTAACACATTGAAAAACTGCGGAAACTCATCCAGACTTGTCCTTCGGATAAAGTCACCGATTCCTGTTTTATGGGTACCATCCGGAAGAATCTTATTGCCGATAACGCGAGGATCAAAATCCAGCTTGAACATCTTTCCATCCCCAAGCTTGTTGTCTTTCATAAGCTCTGCCTTACGTTCTTCCGCATCCATATACATACTACGGAATTTATACATTTTGAATTTCTTACCATTCTTCCCCACACGTTCCTGGGCAAAGAAAATCGGTCCCGGTGATGCAATATAAATTGCCGGGCCAACAAATATACAGATAATTCCGGTGAGAATACATCCGACCAAACCGCCTGCAATATCCATCAGACGTTTCAGCATCAGCTGACCGGAAGATGCGTAGTTCATACTCGTCGTAAGAACTGTGTACTCTCCCACCTTTTCTACAAACTGCTTCTTTCCCTGTACATTTGTGGTTTTTGCAAGATTCAGATGGATCGTGACTCCCGTTTCCGTCAGCTGTTCAATCAGTTCTGCCGGATACGGGAGATCTTTCGAAATAACGATTAATACTTCATCAATCCATTCCTGGCATACATACTTTGCTATGGCTTCTTCCCCGGCAACGACCGGAATTCCATCTATGCTTCTTCCAACCCAGTCTCTGTCGATCACGGCCACACCGGCAAGTGCATATCTTGCATAATTGTTCTTCTTCATGCTGGCCACTACCCGTTCGGCGCTGTCTCCAGATGTGATAATGAGCAGTTTTTTTTCTCCTCCGTCCCTCATCTTTTTTCTGAGCCATCGCTTCCACAGTTCTCTTACCAAATACGTAAGAAACAGGTAGATTACAACGGTATAAATGATCACCGATCTTGAAAAGCTTTGTCCTTGTTGGAGCAAAAATAAATATAGAACTGCCAGAACTCCCACTATAACCGAATGCTTTAAGGTCACGACAAAATTACAGTAATATCCTCTTTTCAGCACGCTCTTCATGGTTCCGCAGGCAAATATAACAACCAGGTCTGCCAGTTCAAGAAATATTGCCATATTGCGATAGATAATAACCTCGTATAAATCTAAACCATAGCCGCGGATCACAAACGCCAAAACGTATGCAATTTGCAGACAAAGCATATCCAGCACTATAAAATCTGCATGCTTTAACCAGTTCTCTGTATCTTTTCTGTACATTTTTCTCTTTTTCCTTATTTCTGATTTTCCTCTTTTACTCCACAGTCACACTCTTGGCAAGGTTGCGCGGCTTATCGACATCCAGTCCCTTGGCTACTGATACGTAGTAACCCATGAGCTGCAGCGGAATCACAGCCAGGGATGTCGCAAAGTGCGGATCGGTCCGCGGGATGTACGTCACGAAATCCGCTGTATCTTCGATATTATAGTTACCGTACGTCGTCAGGCCCATCAGATAAGCACCGCGGCTCTTGCACTCGACCATGTTGCTGACGGTCTTCTCATAGAGCTCCTGCTGCGTCAGCACGCCGATGACGAGTGTGCCGTCCTCGATCAGACTGATCGTGCCATGCTTGAGCTCGCCTGCCGCATATGCCTCTGAGTGGATGTAGCTGATTTCCTTCATTTTCAGGCTGCCCTCCAGACAGATCGCATAGTCGATACCTCTTCCCACAAAGAAGATATCCTTTGCGTTTGCCTGCTTGGCCGCAAACCACTGAAGGCGCTCCTTATCCTCGATGATCTTGCGGATCTTGTCTGGGATTGTCTGCAGCTCCTTGATATAGCCGCTGTACTGCTCCTCCGTGATCGTATTTTTTACCAGCGCAAACTGGATCGCCAGTACGTATGCGGCGATCAGCTGCGTGCTGTACGCCTTCGTCGTCGCCACCGAGATCTCCGGACCGGCCAGCGTGTAGAAAACATTGTCTGCTTCTCTTGCGATGGAGGAACCGACCACGTTTACGATTGCAAGTGTCTTCACGCCAAGCGCCTTTGCCTCCCGCAATGCCGCCAGGCTGTCTGCCGTCTCTCCGGACTGGCTGATAATAATGACCAATCCGTTTGGATCAAGGAGCGGACGGCGGTAGCGAAACTCAGACGCCAGCTCCACGCGCACCGGAATGCGCACCAGATCCTCGATCACGTACTGTGCCGCCATGCCGACGTGGTAGGCAGATCCGCAGGCTACGATGTAGATCTGACTGATGCTGCGGATATCCTCATCGGTCAGGCCGATGGTGCTCAGATCGAAGGCATTCTCTTTTAATACGGAGTTTAAGGTATCCTCGATTGCACGCGGCTGCTCATGGATTTCCTTCATCATGAAATGCTCGTAGCCGGCCTTTTCTGCCGCCTCTGCGTCCCATTCGATGACTTTTTTCTCTTTCTGAATCTCTTCACCGTCCAGGTTGAAGAAGGTGATTTCCCCCTTGCGGACACGCGCCATCTCAAGATTGCCGATGTAGTAGACGTTTCTGGTGTATTTCAGGATTGCCGGGACATCCGACGCGATGTAGGAGGCTCCGTTTTCCACACCGAGGATCATCGGGCTGTCCTTACGTGCCACGTATATCTCATCCGGGTAGTCACGGAACATCATGGCCATCGCATAGGAGCCACGGATACGGACCATCGAATGGTTGATCGCATCGACCGGTGTCCCCTCATATTTTTTGTAATAGTAATCGACCAGCTTTACCGCTACCTCTGTATCGGTATCAGAATAGAAGTGATATCCCTTGCGGGTCAGTTTATCCTTCAATTCCTGATAGTTCTCGATGATTCCGTTGTGCACTGCTACGATATTGCCGTCATCGCTGATATGCGGGTGTGCATTGTTTTCCGATGGTTCGCCGTGTGTCGCCCACCTTGTATGGCCAATGCCGCAAGTACCTCTGACGGAAGCACCCTCGTCTGTCTTCTCACGAAGTGCCTTCAGTCTTCCTTTCGCCTTGATGACCTCCACCTTTTCCTCGCCGTCTCGCACTGCAAGTCCGGAGGAATCATAGCCGCGGTATTCCAGCTTGGACAGTCCGTCCAGTAGAATCGGAGCCGCCTGTTCATCACCGGTATAACCTACAATTCCACACATATATTGCTGCTCCTTCCATTCTCTTCTCTTTTCTGTTTCTTCATAATATGATATATCAGGCAAATCTGCTTTTGCATCTGATTTCCGCTTCGGAATGATTTCTGACTTTTCCTTTTACACCTTATTATCATCAGGATAGAACAATAAAAAATGGCATTTACCCCCGCTTAAAAATCGCGCTTCAAGTTTGCTGCCATCTCACTCCTGTCATTATATATTTTATTTTGCCTGACCTTTTTTGACCTGATTCGATAATTATTATACTTGATTCCACTTTATTTTGCAACCGTCGCTTATCCCAAAATACGCATGCTTATCCCTGTATTTTTCAGATTTTCGTATATAGTATGACGTTTATACATATTTTTATCCGTCTTTTGACTTGATTTTCAAGTGATTCAGCTTTTTGGACCTTAAATTTTTCCTGTTTTTTTTAGGAATTGTATGACAAAATTTTCCATATTTTTTTCTATCCGTTTTTTTCTGCGTTTATCCGCAATAGTATTTTTGCACAACGTTTTTCTTAGTAAAATTTCCGTAAAACAGGCCTTACTTTATTTTATTTTTATTTTTCTTGATTTTTTTGCACAAAAATCTGGCTTTTTTATGTCATTCATTGTATAATATCTCTTATAAAGGATTTCTATTAGGAAAGTGAGGACACACCATGAAACAGGACAATATGTTAGCAATGATTCTGGCCGGCGGGCGCGGAAGCCGTCTTCATGAGCTGACCAGCAAGGTCGCGAAGCCTGCAGTCTCCTACGGCGGCAAGTATCGGATCATTGATTTTCCACTCAGCAACTGTGCAAACAGCGGTATTGATGTGGTTGGCGTTCTGACCCAGTACGAATCAGTACTTCTGAACAGTTATGTATCAGCCGGCAGACGCTGGGGTCTTGACGCGAAGGACAGCGGTGTTTACGTACTTCCGCCTCGTGAGAAAGCGGACGCAGAGCTGAATGTTTACCGTGGGACCGCAGATGCGATCTCTCAGAATATTGACTTTATCGATTCTTTTGCACCGGATTATCTGCTGATTCTTTCCGGTGACCATATTTATAAGATGAATTACGCCAAAATGCTCGCTTATCACAAGGAGCATAAGGCAGACGCTACGATCGCAGTTATCCCGGTTCCGATGAAGGAGGCGAGCCGTTTCGGTATCATGAACACGCATGAGGACGGACGCATCTATGAGTTTGAGGAGAAGCCGGCTGAGCCGAAGAGCAATCTTGCCTCCATGGGCATCTATATTTTCAGCTGGAAGACGCTTCGCAGGCTGCTGCTCGCCGATATCAAGAATCCGGATTCGCACCATGACTTCGGTAAGGATATCATTCCGGTGATGCTCGGCGAGGGCAAGAGCCTCTATGCTTATCAGTTCAAGGGCTACTGGAAGGATGTCGGCACGATCGACTCGCTGTGGGAGGCAAACATGGATCTGCTTCGTCCGAACAACGAGCTGGATCTGAATGACCGCACCTGGAAGATCTACACGGAGGATGTCACCGCGCTTCCGCAGTACATCAGTGCAGACGCAGTTGTTAAAAATGCTTTTATCACGCAGGGCTGTGTGGTTGAGGGTGAGGTTAAGAATTCTGTCCTCTTCACGGGCGCAAAGGTCGGCGCAGGCGCAAAGGTCATCGACAGCGTGCTGATGCCTGGCGCTGTAGTCGAGGAAGGCGCCATTGTCACACGCGCACTCGTCGCTGACGATGTTCAGATCGGAAAGCAGGCCGTAGTCGGCAGTGCAGACAGCGAGCATATCGAGCTCGTTGCGAAACGTGTAAAGGGGGCTGAATAATTATGTATGATGCATTTGGTATTGTAAATTCTTCCGCGCGGGATGTGTGGGTCGAGGGTATGCAGGAGTACCGCCCGATCGGTGCATTTTCCTTTCTGGGACGGTATCGTGTGATTGATTTCCCGATTTCGAATATGAGCAACAGCAATATCGACCGGATCATGGTCTATGTCAACAACAAGCCACGTTCTCTGGTGGAGCACGTCGGCACCGGCCGTCATTACAACATCAACTCCAAGAGTGGCCGTCTGCATCTTCTCTTCAGTGAGAACCGCGGACGCAACGATGTTTACAATACGGATATTTCTTCTTATCTGGAAAATATGGAATACGTCAGACGCCAGCACAATCCGTACGTTGTCATCGCGCCGGACTACATGGTCTACACCATCGATTACTCTTCTCTGATTGAGACGCATGTAGAGTCGGGTGCGGATATCACGATGCTGTATCACGCAGTGGACAATGCGAAGGAATCATACTTAAGCTGTAAGGTGCTCAACCTCAACAAGCAGAAGGGCGTTCTCTCGATCGAGCCGAATCATGGCAATGCGAAGAACCGCAATATTTTCATGGATACATACGTCATGAAGACGGAGCTTTTCGTCGATCTGGTGTACAAGGCACGCGAGCTTTCTTCCATGTTTACGCTGGCGGATATGGTCAATGAGTCCTGTGGCGAGCTGGATGTGCGTGGTGTGGCGCATCGTGGATTCTTTGCTTCGATCACAGACTTCAAGAGCTACTATGATGCGAATATGTCCCTGATCGATTACAAGTCTGCACAGAACCTCTTCCATGAAGACTGGCCGATCTATACCCGTACGAATGATTCCTGTCCGACGCATTATTATGACACGGCAGAGGTTCGCAACTCCATCATCTCCAATGGCTGTATGATTGAGGGTACAATTGAGAATTCCATCATTGGCCGTGGCTGCGTTATCAAGAAGGGCGCTGTGATTCGCAACAGTATCGTACTCGGCGGCTGTGTCATCGGTGAAAATGTCCATGTGGAGAATCACGTGGTGGACAAGCAGGCGAAGATCATCCGGGCAAAGGAAGTAGTAGCGGCTCCGGGCAATCCTGGATATGTCAAGAGAAGTGATACGCTGTAGGAATTAAAAATCAGGTAAATGTGGAAGCTATGTATAGAGTAGTTTCGTGTAAAGGCGACCGGAGCAAATTGTTTGCTTTGGTCGCTTTTCTTTTTCAGAGATTTCTGATAGAATTTCTATGACTAAGCAACCACTCAGGAGGATAATTTTTATGGCTCTCACTGCTTTTCTTCATGGAAAGATTTATACAATGCAATCGAAGTCGTCGGATGTCGCTCCTTTTGCGTTATTAAAAAATGTCTCGGATATTGTAATGGCGGAAGCGATACTGGTTGACGGCGATACGATCACTGCTGTTGGAAGTGACGCGGAAATCCTTGCGCGGGTCCGGGAAATCAGCTCCGAAACTGGTTCTGACGCTGTGACCACGGTTGATCTGGCTGGGCGCTGTGTGCTTCCTGCTTTTAATGACAGTCACTGTCATCTGATGGCTACCGGGCTGAATGAGATCCGGCTGGATCTGCGCGGCGTGCGCTCCTGCGAGGAGATCGTAGAACGCGGGCGGGCGTATCTTGCCTCTGCTGCCCTCTCCCCGGATGACTGGATTGTCGGATATGGCTTCGACCAGAATCTTTTTGAGGACAAACGGCTGCCGGACCGCCGGACTGCGGAAGCAATCTCATCTGACCGCCCGGTTTTTCTGGATCGTGTCTGCGGCCATGTCGGTGCAGTCAACCGGGTGGCGCTTCGTATTGCCGGATATGACGAGAATACCGTCATCACCGGCGGCGTACTGGCACGCGATGAAACCGGACAGCTGAACGGTATTTTGAAGGAAGCCGCACTGGATCGGATGCGCCGTCTGATCACAGAGCCCTCTCCTGCCATGCTCGAAGCAGCACTGCTCCACGCGATGCATAATGCAAACCGTTTTGGGCTTGCTTCGGTACAGACGGATGATCTGGAAAATGCAAATCTCGATGCGGTTCTTACTGCTTATCACAAGCTGGAGGCCGAAGGAAAACTCACGCTTCGCATTTATGAGGAGATCCAGCAGCCGCGTATTCCTCAGCTTCAGGCGTTTCTTGATCGGGGGCTTCGCACCGGGGACGGAGATGATTTTTTCCGCATCGGAAATATCAAGCTTCTGACGGATGGCTCGCTTGGTGCACGGACGGCTTACATGCGGCAGCCTTACGGTGATGCGCCGGAGACAGCCGGTGTGGCGGTCTATACGCAGGAATCATTAAATGAAGTCGTGGAGCTGGCACACAGAAGCGGAATGCAGGTGGCGTTTCATGCGATCGGAGACAGGGCGATTGAACAGGTGGTAAACGCGGTGGAATATGCACAGAAAGCTGAAGCAGGCTCAGTCGGTTCCCTCATAGGCGGAGAAGCTCATCACAGTAAAACAAATGAATGCATCTCACTCCGCCACCGCATCGTCCACTGCCAGTTCATCGGGGAGGATCTGCTTGCGCGGATCAAAGCAGCCGGGCTTTGCGCAGATATCCAGCCTCCGTTTACGGCTTCGGATTATCCGATCGTCGATGCGCGTGTCAAAGAGGGGCGCTCCGCCTGGTCTTATGTATGGCGGACAATGGCCGAGGCGGAAATCCCGCTTGGCGGAGGTTCCGATTCTCCGGTCGAGACGATGAATCCGATCTGGGGCATCGACTGTGCCGTAAACCGGACGGATCTCTCACACCTTCCAGAGGGCGGCTGGCATCCTTCCGAGTGTCTCACCGTCCCGCAGGCGGTATCGCTTTATACGCGCGGCAGTGCCTACACAGAATTTTCCGAGCATCGAAAAGGACAGATCGCCGGCGGGATGCTGGCTGATTTTATTGTGCTTTCAGAGGATATTTTTGAGGTGGAGACGAAACGGATTCGAGATATTCAGGTGATGGAGACGTATGTCGGGGGACGGCAGGTTCTGGAATGATTTTTCTCCTGCAGCAAAAACAAATCTATGCTATGATATCCAGCGGAGGTTTTTATCATGTCACATAAGAAAAAACATACGAATGATTTTGGCCGGGATCCAATCCCGGCTCTTGTGCTGCGGGTTTCGGTACCGTTTATGGTTGCGCAGTTTGTGAATGTGTTTTACAGCATTGCGGACCGCATTTTTATCGGAAACCTGCCGGTGGACGGGCAGACGGCGCTGGCTGGCGCCGGAGTATGTGCTCCGATTGTCACGCTCCTGTCTTCTTTTGCCACTTTGATCGGAATCGGCGGCTCGATTCTGTTTTCCATGCGGCTCGGGCAGAAAAACCGGGCACAGGCGGAGCAGATCCTCGGAAGCTGTTTTTCGCTTCTGATGGGCTTTTCGGCGGCGCTCACTATTCTTTTTCTGCTTCTGAAAAGCCGTCTTTTATGGTGGTTTGGAGCAAGCGCGGAGACGTTTCCGTATGCCAATACGTATCTGACGATCTACACCTGCGGTACCTTTTTCGCGCTGCTTGGTGCCGGAATGAATTATTTTATCACTGCGCAGGGCTTTCCGGCGCTCGGTATGGCGACGACGCTGATCGGCGCGGTGCTGAACCTGATTCTGGACCCGATTTTTCTGTTTGGACTCGATTTTGGCATCGCAGGCGCAGCGGTCGCGACCGTGATTGCACAGATTGCGTCGTGTGCTTTCGTGCTTCTGATTCTGCGCCGAAAATCGATGCCGATTCCGCTGCATATCCGAAAGCCGTCGCGAGCTATCATGCAAAGTGTTGTCTCGTTTGGTTTCTCGCCGTTTCTGATTCTCGCCACGGACAGTATTCTGCTGATCGCGTTAAATGCGGCGCTGCAGTATCATGGCGGTGCGCAGGGTGATATGCTGATTACCTGTGCAACAATCGCACAGAGCTTTCTGATGCTGATCACCTCACCGATGATTGGAATCACGGGCGGAAGTCAGCCGCTGATCAGCTTTAATTACGGAGCGGCCAGACCGGATCGAATTCATCAGACGGTACGGTGTGTGCTTACCTTATGCATCTGTTTTACCGGATTTATGTTTATGCTCTCACGCATTGTGCCGGATGCATTCGTGCGCATCTTCACCTCGGATACGGAGCAGATCCGTCTCTCTTCCTGGGCAATCCGCACATACACGCTGATGATTGTTCCGCTGGCCTTTCAGTACACGTTTGTGGACTCACTCACAGCACTTGGAAAGCCGAAGGTGTCACTGACGCTCTCACTCTTCCGCAAGGCCCTGTATTTCTCCTGCGCCTGCCTGCTGCCGTTTGTGTTCGGCGCGACGAGTTCATTTTATGCGGAACCGATCGCGGATGGGATTGCTGCGGTCACGTCGACAACGACGTATCTGATGATTATGAAGAAGCATAAATAATTATAATTGTTCTTTCAGACAGTCTACAATTGCTTTACAAAAGGGTACATAAACGCCGTTATCATACACTTCTGAAGCTTCGATTGCCTCTCTTCTGCTTCTCTGGAGATGATATCTGTTCCCTCTCCATTACAGGAGGCAAACAAATTATCATAGGACAAATCTCTGTCACGAAACTGTTCTTTTGGAAAAAAGTGCTCAATATGAGAAGAATTTACGGATATTCTTTTCATACTTTAATTACTCTTTTCATACCTTCGTCCTCTGGAAATCAATACTCTTGCTTTCGCAACTCCTGCCGCATATCCATTCGTCTTTTCATCAAGCAAATCCGCCAGTTCCTCTGCCTTATCAAATTCTTTTTCTCCGAATTATTTCATGACCTGATTATACAATAAATAATTCACCCTCACAATATTTATTCTCACATTTTGTCCCTTCCGGGGACTACAAAAACAGGATGCTGTCATATGGCAGCATCCCGAAATTCTAAGTGATACAATTTTTTATAAGATTGAGCCCCTGCTTTTGTCTTATTCCTTCTGTGCAAAGCATCCAATGATATAGCACAGTGCCGCTACCACCATTCCGTTGATCGATGCAATGCCCCAGTGCAGTACGTTTGCCGTAACGGCTCCGAGGATCACGCCGCCGACTGCGAACCAGTTGACGCTTACCGGATTTTCCTCTTCTGCGTCTTTTTCGTACTCTCTCTGGTTCATAAAATAGGACAGCACAAGGATGATGCCGACTGGCGGAAGTGTGCAGTTCAGAATGTTCAGCCAGCCGGTAAAATTGTTGTAAAGCCATACGGAGAGTAAGGTTCCGATAATTCCGGATACGAGCACCATCGGCTTTTTCTTCTGATGGAAGATGTTTGCCAGGCCAAGTCCTGCGGAATAAAGGGCATTATCGTTTGTCGTCCAGATATTCAGGCCAAGCACAACGACTGCCAGCTGAAACAGTCCCAGGCGAACCATAACCTCAAAGATATCATTTCCGCCGACAAAGATGTAGGCAATCGCTCCGAAGAAAAACATCAGGGAGTTTCCAAGGAAGAAGGCTACAACTGTTGCGATCGTACCGGTCTTTGCGTCCTTTGCAAAACGGGTAAAGTTCGGAGTTGCGGTACCGCCGGACACGAAGGAACCGATGACCAGTCCCGCTCCGCCAACTACGGTGAGGCTTCCACTCGATACTGCGAACTGATCGATGATCGTGCCGTCTCCGCGGCTGATTGCCATCACCATTGCCACCGTGCCAAGGATTCCTACCAGCGGTACGGCGATATAGCTGATGACTGTCAGGGATTCGATTCCAAAATAGGCGGAAGCGGTCATACAGCCGCCTGCCAGAATGACCAGAATCCACATGGCAGTATCACTGCCGTCGAGCAGCTCTTTCGATACCGGAAGCGCGAACATCGCAACGCCCACACCAAACCAGCCGATCTGGGTAAAGCTGATCATAGCCGAAGAAAGGCAGGATCCACGCTCACCGAATGCTTTTCGTGCAAGCAAGTCCATACTCATACCGGTTTTTGCGCCCACGTAGCCCAAAAGTCCGGTATATGCGCCAAGGATTGCGCCGCCGAGCGCCAGCGCCTTTATAAATCCCCAGAAATCAAGACCGGCTGCCATCTCCTGACCGGCCCACATGCTTGCTGAGAAGAATGTGAAGCCAAGCATGATCATAAACATGGTGACAAAGCCGCGGCGTCCCTCCTGCGGGACGGCGGTTTCTGCGTAATCTACATCGGTCGTTTTCGTGTTTGCTGAATTTTTACTCATTGTTTTCTCTCTTTCCGTTGTGTGGTTGACGGTGTCTGTTTTTTCCGTTTACTGCTGTCCTGGACTGCATTCGATCATAAGGGATCCTCCCGCTCTCCGAGCGGATCCTTCCTTATGATATGTTACAAAATATACTTTCTCAGCGCACCGGTAAACTCCGCAATTCTCTGCTCAGCCAGTTCCTTTAAGTCGGTGCCTTTCATGCTCTCCACGTAGCCCTGCTCCTGGCGGTACAGCCATCTGGTATCCTCCGGGCGGATCTTTTCGTAATGGTTTGCCTGCAGCCAGTCCTCATAGCTGATCGGAAGCGGATACCCAAGCTTTTCTTCGAGCAGCTTTTCAAAGTCGATCTTATCTGCGCGCTGCGCAATGCCGTTCCAGAACTCCAGCACCTCTTCTACATGCTCATGAATCTCATACCGTCTCGCTCCGCCATCGTAAATAATACATTTCTCAAACAGCGGTGTGTACATCGACAGTGTCTCGCGGCGGAATTCCGGCGCTACGATACCGCCCTTCCAGTAAAAATCTACGTCCGGCAGATTGATTCCGGATACTCCCTTGTCCTGATACGTACTGAAAATTCCCTCGTAATAAACTGTAATAAAGCCTTCAAAATCCGGCCAGAATTTGCGGATCTCACAGGTCAGATTTTCAAGAATATCGATTCCCTTTGTGCCGCCGATCGTAAAAATAATGATATTGCGCAGCTTCGCGCCGTGCTCCCGGTAAAAATCGGTCACGTAGCGCAGGCAGTGGATCAGTGTCTCGCCGCTCGCAATGATATCACCGATCATTAAGGTGCTGTCCGGCACCATCGTCAGCTTGCTGTATTTGATCTCCAGTCCGGCGATCTCCTCGTCAACAAAGACGCGCTCGCTCGATAAAAAGCTGATATCATGCACACGGATATGCTCGCGGTAGCAGCTCTCCTCCAGTGGATAATTCAGCGCACCTCGCAGAATTGACAGGATGTTTGCAGTCGTCACCTTCCCCTGCTCTTTTAAATAATACAGCATCTGGGAGGTCGACTGGATCAGGCAGTTGTATACCTCATACCCGACCACTTCCGGTGTGTTCAGCAGTTTTCTTGTCTCAGCCTCTGACAGAATATAGTATTCATTCAGATAATTGCCGCCGTCCAAACGGTAACAGGCTACACCCTGTTCGTTAAATTCCGGCACCAGCATTACTTCATTCCAGTTGTTCATTTGTTTTTCCTCTCCGGGGATATCCCCTGTTTTCCCTCTTACATTTTATTCAGGCTGTTTTGGGGGCAGCCTGATTCTTTTGCACATGAAAAACAGAGGAACTCCGGGCGTCTTCGAAACACGTCGTTGAGTTTCTCTGTTTTTCCTGCGTTTCATGCAGCCACTGTCTATCTGACAGATTCGCCCCTTCACAGGCAACGTTCTTTTCTTTGCAGAAATGCCTCGCTGCTGTGAACTGACTTTGCCATGAAATCGTCTCTTATGCCATGATCGGCGCCAGCGCTGCAGCCAGTTTGTCTTTTTCTGCCTGCGCCTCTGCCAGATCCTTTCCAAGTGTTGTGTAATAAATCTTGATCTTCGGCTCTGTACCGGACGGACGAACGATTACCGTTGCGCCGTTTTCCAGCTTGTAGATCAGCACGTTTGCAGCCGGAAGTCCGGTCTCCTCCGGTTTTTTGTAATCTGTCACGGATACGACTGCGTGACCTGCGATCTCGGTCAGCGGCTGCTCACGCAGATTCTGCATGATGCCTGCCATCTTGTCCATTCCGCTCAGTCCCGGGAACTCAAAGCTGTCAATCTTGTTAAGATAACGGCCGTACTGTGCGTAAATCTCTTCCATCCGCTGCTTTAAGGAGCTTCCGATGCTGCGGTAGTATGCCGCCATCTCGCAGATCAGCATGGAACCGATGACTGCGTCCTTGTCGCGCACGTACGGACCTGCCAGGTAGCCGTAGCTCTCTTCGAATCCGAAAATGAAACGATCTACCTCGCCTGCTGCCTCCAGCTGTGCAATCTGGTCACCAATCCACTTGAATCCGGTCAGCACGCTGCGCAGCTCTACGCCATAATGTGCTGCCACTGCGTCTGCGAGCGGTGTGGATACGATGGATTTCACTGCCACTGCCTTCTCCGGCATCGTGCCCTTTTCGATACGGCCTGCGCAGATGTAGTCAAGAAGAAGTACACCTACTTCATTTCCGCTTACCAGCTCATAGGAGCCATCCGGGCATTTCATCGCGATGCCGACACGGTCTGCATCCGGGTCAGTTGCAAGCATCAGATCTGCACCTGTCTCCTTTGCAAGATTCAGTCCCTGCTCCAGTGCCGCAAAGATCTCCGGATTCGGATAGCTGCAGGTCGTGAAGTAACCGTTCGGATACTCCTGATCCGGTACGATTGTGATGTCAGTGATGCCGATATCCTTCAGCACCTGTGTTACCGGTACGAGTCCGGAACCGTTCAGCGGGCTGTACACCAGCTTCAGACCGGCAGTTTTGCAAAGACCCGGTCTTACCTGACGGGACTCGATTGCCTCGTAAAGTGCTTTCTTGCAGTCATCCTGCACGAAGCGGATCAGTCCTTCTTCTACGCCCTGTGCAAAGGACATATATTTTGCTCCGGTCAGCACATCGGTCTTCTGGATCTCATCGTATACGATCGCTGCCGCGTCGTCAGTCATCTGGCAGCCGTCCGGTCCGTATGCCTTGTATCCGTTGTATTTTGCAGGATTGTGGGATGCGGTCACCATGATTCCTGCATTGCAGTTATAGTAACGGGTCGCAAAGGAAAGCGCCGGTACCGGCATCAGCGCATCATAAATCCGTACGTGAATGCCGTTTGCTGCCAGCACACCTGCTGCTGTCTTTGCAAATACATCGCTCTTTAAACGGCTGTCGTAGCTGATTGCTACGGTCTGTGTGCCGCCCTGTGTCTTCACCCAGTTTGCAAGTCCCTGTGTCGCCTGACGCACCACATAGATATTCATGCGGTTCGTACCTGCGCCAAGCACCCCGCGCAGTCCTGCGGTACCAAACTTCAGCGCTACCGCAAAACGCTCCTTTATTTCATCGTCATTTCCTTCGATTCTGGATAATTCCGGCTTCAAGTCTGCATCTTCAAGGTCTGCTGCCATCCAGCGCTTATACTCTTCGTTATACATTGTACCTCTCCTGCCATTTCCCATATTATTTTTTGATGCCGCGGGCTGCAGACAAAGGCAGCTGGGGCATCACATAGCTTTACTATAACACATTCCCGACGTTCCGACAACATTGGCCTGGTGGAAAATTCGAGAAAGTTTTTGGGGAAGGCTATGCGGTCCGGTCAGAAAATTTTCCATGCTCCAGATGAAATATTTTATCGCAGAAGTTTCGGCACAGTTCTCTATCATGTGAAATAAACAAGTAAGCCACTCCGCTCTCCTTTTGCAGCTGACGCAGTAACCGGATCATCTGTGCCTGCGAGACCATATCAAGCATGCTTGTTGGCTCATCCAGGATCAGGCACTCCGGCTCCATAAGCATAGCACGGGCAAGCGCCATTCGCTGTAGTTCTCCTCCGCTTAATTCTGATGGATATCGCTTTACATGTTCTTCATAAATACCGAAGCGTTCCATATAATTCAGGAAATCTGTTATTTCATACTTTCTTTTTTTCAGCAGATACGGTTCCTGAAGACTTTCTTTTAGCTTCA
>JAQXVT010000079.1 GCA_029225065.1 Lachnospiraceae bacterium
ATCGTCGCATCATCTGCTGCGCCGTCTACCAGCTGATCGATGTACGGAGCGAGGAACTCACTCTCATCTACCAGCAGATCTGCCTGAGAAAGATCCATGATGTTGACCGGATCAAGCCATACTGCATCCGGAAGATCCTCCGTTGCACCTGACAGCGCGGTCATCGTGATGTTCTCACGGCTCTGCGCATGGCCCTCGGTCTGCACGATATCAAACGTAACACCTGCTGCAATATCCTGATGACGCTCTACCCATGCATCCATGTACTCTTTTAAGTACTGCGGCTGACCGGTTCCGTAGATGGTGATCGTACCTGCCGGATATACCGTTTCCTCTGCCTTTGCTGCAAATGCACCGCCGAACAGTCCCATTGTCATTGCTGCCGCCAGCAGTCCGCTGATCATTTTTCTTTTCATTCTTCTTGTCCTCCCTTGGTTTTGATTTTTATATCTCTCTTGCAGCCTGCACCACTGCATTGATTCGTGAATATGGAATTTCCGTCGGAAGCGTACAGTCCGCTCCCAGAATAAATTTCTTTTTGCCGTAGTCGGTAATGACTTTCTTTGCTGCCGCACGCAGCTCTTCTTCCGTACCGTCTACCATCACGCCGCTGCGGTTTGCCAGTCCTCCCATGACTGTCTTTCCGCCGAAGAGCTTCTTGCCCTCCTCCAGGCTGAAGTGGGTCTCATAAACGCCCCAGTTTACCACGTCTGCCAGATCCGCATAACTCTCATAGCGGTCCATGTTCAGGCCGTCCTTACAGATATGAAGTACATTGACTGCACCGGCTTCTTTTGACGCTTTCAGGATCTCTTTGTCAAATCCCTCGATCGCCTCTGCAAACTCCTCGTCAGTGAAGTAACGTCTCTCTCCGCCGAGTGCCGCATAGTAAATACCGTCCAGGCCGAGCTTTTTGTAGCTCTCTGCCAGCTGGCACATACCCTCTGTGATACGCTTAAACGCATCCAGTACCGGAACCTTGTTCTCTCTTAGATGTGCACAGATCCGCTCTCTTGTTCCCTCATATCCGTATCTTGCCTCGATCGGATGGATCGAAGATGCACAGATACCATGAAGGGTGCCAAGTGAAAATGCATCCGGGTCGGCCTTCTCAAGGATCTTCTCCGTGAGTTCCATCTGCTTCTGCATGAATCCGTCCTTCATTGAGTAGGAAGGAATCTTTTTCCAGTCTTCTGCCGTTCTGATCTCGCCAACGTCCGGAACAAGATTTTCATTCATGATCTTGATGATATCCGTATCCGTTTCTTTGAAAAAACGCAGGTGCGCTTCTACCGCAGCGTCACCGGATGCACACTCATGAGGGAAATGAAGGGAAAATCCGCATGGTACGTGATCTACCTCGTCTCCCCGAATTGCCGCAAATACTCTGTCTCTCTTTTTCATACATAGTCCTCCGTTTTCTTCCTCATCTGGTTGCTGTAAAGCAGATCCACGGATCCGCCTCGCTTTTTTGTTTTAGGAACGCAGCTTCTTCTCAGCGTCCCGGTCGGAGTTTTCATACTTTTCCTACCAGATAGGTAGATTATATGACATCCGTCTGATTTTGTAAAGTCTTTTTTGCACATCAGAGATACTTCTTTTTTTCATCTCTGTAAAGTTATCTTTATTATTTTTTCTGTGATTACTTGTGATATTATCACAGTGATTACCAAGCGTCAACTGTTTTTGTGCAATTCTCCTTAATATACAGTTTTATCGTTTCATTTTTATACATTTTTCACAACTCCGATCTGTATATATTTACCAATTCCAAAGCTTTCTCCGGTCAAACGTTCCCATTCTCTCAAACCATGTGCCTGCGCAAATCGAACATCCGCAATCTGCTTTCCCGAATAACTCTGCACCGGACACTCTGTCTGAATGCCATCCAGACATCAAAAATGCCAGACACCGATCGTCTTCCGCCCGGCATCTGGCTTAGAACCTGTTTGAAAAATCATTTACACAAACTACGGGATCATAAGGGATTCTCCCGTAAGCGGGCCATCCCTATGATATCGCCCGCTTCGCACCATATTCCTCCTTTATTCGGTTGAGACAGCACGCTCCTGGACATCTCCAAAGACAAGATATTCATGTTCTTTCTTCTCTCCTCTGGTAAACGGATTTGCATAAAAGACGAGGTCACCGTTTTCATCCTCCGCACCGAAGCGGACCCACACATACGGTGCCGTTCCAAGTACAAGCTCTCCCTCAAAGCATAGCCGCGATGCTCCTGTCTCTTCTGTCCTTTCCGGCTCCTGCGGCGCTTTTTTCTGCAGGGATTGCCAGGTTCCATTTATGAGCACATATGCGGTGATCCTGCGTTTTCTCCCCGTTCTGTATTCCATTTTATCCGGTATATATTCCCGTTCAATCCGGTGTTTCACATCTGCATCCATTTCAACATCCCCGGCCGTTCTGTCTGGAATACGTTTTCGTCCAAAATTGTCTGTCTCTTCCTGCAGTTTTTTATCGCTTTCTGATGAAGCGCCTGTTTCTTCTGCTCCCATCTCATCTGTCATCTGGAGCCGATACCTGAGAAAGCAGACATTCTCCGGCAGCTGATCTCCAAAAATCCAGTTTCCGGAAATTTCCTTTTTCTCCCCATCATACAGTCTGCAGGAAAAATGAATGCCGCACCTGCGCGTTACGTATGCATGGCAGGATTTCAGTGCTTTCTGAACCTCCCCCGCTGACCGCGTATTCAGATACAGCCACGTCGCCGGTTCCCCCGGCCTTGACGCATACGGGCTTTCCCCATATCGTTCTTCCTCTTTCAAATGCACATCGCTTCCTCCGACCGCGCAGATCCGGTATCCATCTGCCCACAAAAGATCCGAGAGCCGCGCTGCCATCCGGTTCGCCTGTGCCGCTCCCAGCCCTTCTTCATATGCAAGCGTCGGATTATTTTCAATTTCCAGACAGTCAAGCGACGCAAACGCAAGCTCCGGTATCTTCCAGCGCCACTTTGACAGATAGGGATGATTAAGGCTGAGCAGAAACGGCCCATACCCGAACAGATTCATATGGCCGCTTTCCGTCGTGATCTCCATGCCCGGAATTACCAGCGCAGACGACTTTGGCCAGCTCCTGTGCCAGTAATTGTGATCCGTAACCGCATAGTAATCCAGGCCCTGGCGCTCTGCCCGCAGGCTCATCTCTTCCGGTGTACTGTGACCGTCCGAGGCGGTCGTATGAATATGGAGATCACCCTTGTACCAGCGCGCCTCCTGCCGCTCTGATTTTTCGCAGGCAGTTTCTGAAGCTTTCTGCTCTCTGCAACGTTCGCTCACTGCGGACGCTTTCTGATTTTTCTCCCACAGCTTTCCTGCCATCCCTTCGATTTCTTCGCATCGGCTTTTTTCTTCCGCATCCTGCATATTTCTGAGCCCTCGCGCAATCTCCGCCACCGATTCCACACAGTACGTCGCCCGGTCAGAAGCTTCTTTTTCTTCTCCGGTCAGTACCAGACACGTATCGATCCCGGCATTTTCCCCGCACGCGATATCCGTGTACAGCCGGTCGCCGATCACCAGCGCCTCCTCCTTTTTGCAGCCAAACCGCTCCAGCGCGTACCGTGCCATCCCGGCATCCGGTTTGCCCAGATACTCCGGCCTTCGCCCGACCGCACGTGAAATCATCGCACAGATTGCCGCACAGTCCGGCACCATTCCAAATGCGCAGGGGCAGGCCGCATCCGCATTCGTCGCATACCAGGGCACCCGTCTTTTCTCCAGTACCTCACACGTTGTCCGGACCTTGTCATACGTCAGTTCAAGATCATATGTGCTCAGCACCGCTGCGATTCCATCCTCATCGCTTTCGGTCACCGCAAGCCCTTCCCTCCTGCACTCCGCAAGAAATGCCCGGGTTCCCTGTACATAAATCTTCTGACTGCCAAACTTCTGCTTCAGCTCATGGATCGCATACGTACCGGCCGTCAGAAATTCTTCTTTTTCTGTCTCAATCCCCCATGCCCGGAATTTTTCCTGATATTCCGCTGTCCCTCTGGAAGAATTATTCGTAAAAAAGCAGCAGCGGCCGCCCTGTCTGCGGATTTCCGCAATCAGGTCCGCCGCGCCCGGAAGCAGCTGTGTCCCGACGGCAAGTGTGCCGTCGATATCCATAATATACAGTTTCTTTTTCATCTTCTCTCCTACTTGATCCCCGAATGCACAAAGCTCTCGATAAACTGCTTCTGAAATACGATAAACAGGATCAGAAGCGGCGCACATACAAGAAACGTCGCGGCGCTCACGTCGCTCCACTGCGCTCCGGTCTCAAACGACATCGCAAACATCGCAAGCCCCAGAGACAGCGGACGTTTTCCGACCGAATCCGTCATAACAAGCGGCCAGAGAAAATTGTTCCACTGATAAGAAACCGAAATCATGCCAAATGAAACAAACGCCGGTTTTAAAAGCGGCACATACACATGCCAGAGCACCTGAAGAAACGAAGCGCCTTCCACTTTTGCCGCCTCCTCCAGCTCGATCGGGATCGTCTTGATCGTCTGGCGCACGATCAGTGTGCCCATTGCCGACGCAAAAAACGGAAGTGCGATACCGATTCTCGTATCATTTAACCCAAGTTTTACCATCAGGCTGTAGTTTGGCAGGATCAGTACCTCCGGTGCAATCATCATCTGCGCCAAAAATACGACAAACAGTACGCGGCTTCCGTAAAAATCCAGCCTTGCAAACGCATATCCGGCCAGCGTCACAAGCACCAGCTGTACACCAAGCACCAGCACCGTGATCAGAAGCGTGTTGCCATAATACTGCAGAAACGGAACCGTTTCAAATACGTGGCGGATGTTGTCGAGTGTCGGAACAGCCACCGCAAACAGATCCAGTGCCTTTGATGTCGGCATAAATGCGGTCCGGATGACCCACAGAAGCGGAATCATGCAGAGCGCCAGCAGGATCCACATCACCGTCCGGTAAAAGAGCGTTCCAATTTTTACATTTTTAATCATGATAGTATGCCTTTCTGTCGTCATAGAAGAATTTCACCGCCGTAATTACAAGCAGTACGCCCACCAGAATCACCGTCATTGCGGATGCCTTTCCATTGTTCCAGTAATCGAAACCGGTCTGATAAATGTAAAAGAGCAGCATGTTCGTCGCATTTCCAGGGCCGCCTTTTGTCATGATGTAAAGGTGATCCACAGTCTTAAATGCACTGGTCAGTGCAATGATAAAAACGTACATCGTCGTCGGCTTTAAGAGCGGCCAGGTGACCAGCCGGAATTTCTGAAAGCCGTCCGCACCGTCAAGTTCTGCCGCTTCAAATACCTCTCTGGAAATTCCATTCAGCCCTGCAATGTAAAACAGCATCAGATAACCGGCCTGCTTCCAGATCAGCATGACGATGATCGCCCAGATTGCCGTTTTCCCGTTTGCAAGCAGCCGCCAGTTTGGGTTGATATATCCAAGCAGTCCGTAAATCGGAGTATAAATAAACATCCAGATATTTGCCGCTGCGACAAGCGGGATAAACGTCGGATAGATAAATCCGATTCGCGTAATCGTTTTCCCCTTTTTCCCGAGTGAATGGGAAAAAGAGGCCATCAATACTCCAAGCCCAATGCTCGCAGGCACCGTCACGACTGCGATCAGCAGATTATTTCTCATACACTCCCAGAAAACCGGGTCCGCCGCCAGTCCTTTGTAATTGTCCAGTCCACAGAAAATGGGGGCGATCGTTGTCAGATCATCCTTATACAGACTGGAAATGGCACTCTGCACGATCGGATAAACCGTAAAAATACCAAGAAAAATAAGCGACGGAAGCAGCAAAAGCCACGCCCGGATGCTCGTTCTCCACTTTTTCTTTTTTGCCTTTTCTCTGATATGCTCCAGAGAAACCGTACTGCCCGCCGCACTCATCTGCGGACGGATCAGCGCCTGTTCTGCTGTGCTCATAATAGCCTCCCTGTTTTTTACTTCAGGAAAGGGCTGTGGATGACTTCCTGTCATTTCGCAGCCCTTTTCTCTCATGATCAAAGCGGATATTCGGGGTCCGCTTCGCTACTTAATTCTGTTCTGCCGGTATCATTACCGGTATGCCTGAAGAATTCCATCCGCGGTCTGCTGCGCCGTCGCAAGTGCGCTTTCCACATCCTGCTGACCGGTCATGACATAAGAGATCGCATCATCGATCGCTTTCTGCACCTCTGCCTGATTGTAGGTAGAGAGTTCGGCGTACCCATACTCCAGCTGGTCTCTCGCCACCAGGCAGTACGGGAAATCCTCTGCATACGTTTTCATCCGCTCGGTATCGTAAGCAGACGGACGGGTTGCCACATATCCGGTATCGATACTCCACTGCGCCACGCGCTCATCATCTGTCATCCACTTGATAAAATCAAACGCTGCCTGCTGACGCTCCTCAGATACACCCTTGAAAATATAGAAGTTACCGCCGCCGGTCGGTGAACCATAGGACTCATCTGCCGGAAGCATCGCAACACCGAAGTTGAAATCTGCGTTATTCTTGACATTCGTCAGGTTACCTGTGGTGTGATACATCATTGCCGTTTTTCCCTCCAGGAAATCAGACGGGGTGGTTGCCCATGCCACGATCCCCTCCGGCATTGATCCGTCATCTGCCAGACTCTTCCAGAATTCCAGGCCCTTCGCCGTACGCTCGTCATCATAGTACGTCTCTGTACCGGTATCATTCATCAGGTTGAAACCATCCTGCTGGACACAGAAGGTCTGGAGCATCCAGTATGCGTATCCATCTGACGGAATCTGGATTCCGTACTGTGTCACCTGTCCGTTTTCTGTAACAGTCAGCTTTTTCGCATCTTCTCTCAGCTCATCCCACGTTTTCGGCGGCTGCTCCGGATCCAGTCCTGCTGCCTCAAACGCATCTTTATTATAATAAAGAACGATGGTGCTTCTCTGCCACGGAATCCCGTACGTCGTCTCTCCGTCGCGGCTGTTCATCATAAAGCCATCATAAAAGCCATTCAGCCATTCCTTATCTGCATCGGTTGTACAGAAGCTGTCGATATCTGCGATTGCATCCATCGATAACAGGGAGTACAGATCGATAGAAAACATGATCGCCAGATCCGGTGTATTGCCACCCTTGATCGCTGCCTGTACTTTTGTTCTTGTATCTGCATAGCTTCCGGCATAAACCGGTGTTACCTTTACGTTCGGATTCTCCTCATGATACTCCTCGCAGAGTGCGTCGATCAGTGCATCCGGTCCGCCTCCGACTGATACCGGAAAATACATCGTCAACTCCATCACATCATCATTTGCTGCCTCTGCTGTTACTGCACCCGTTCCCATTACACCTGTCATCATCATTCCTGCCAGAGCGAACGCCATCACTTTTTTGAACATTCTTTTTCCTCCTTAATTTGCATCCCTTTTGGATAAGATCAGTATAGAGGAAACAAAAACCCACAGCTATCATGTCCCGGTAAAAAATTGTAAAATAAGATCAAGAATGTAAAATAGAGAATTATTTTTTTCTTTGAACGTAAAAAGACCCCGGACACACGTCCAGGGTCTGTAAAATTCTGTTTACTTTTGAATCGGTCAATTAAGCAAGCTTTGTCTTTGCAAGCTCTACCAGAGATGCAAATCCAGCTGCATCGTTGACTGCCATGTCTGCCAGAACTTTTCTGTTCAGCTCTACGCCAGCCAGCTTCAGGCCGTACATAAATTTGCTGTAGGAAAGGCCGTTCAGACGAGCGCCTGCGTTGATACGAGCGATCCACAGCTGTCTGTACTGACGCTTCTTCTGCTTTCTTCCTGCATATGCGCTTGTAAGTGCACGCATTACAGACTGCTTTGCTACTCTGTACTGTTTGGATCTGGCTCCTCTGTAACCCTTAGCCAGCTTTAATACTCTGTTATGTTTTTTCTTAGCGTTTAAACCGCCTTTGATTCTTGCCATGTCCTGTTTTCCTCCTTAGATAATCCCATGTCTTTACACGTACGGCAGATATCTCCGCCTCAGACTGTCTCGACCAGTCTCCAACTCTCCTGCTTCTGCTTCGATTTACAGATACGGCAGGATCTTCTTCATGTTCTGAGCATTTGTAGCGTCTGTAATCGTAGACTGTCTCAGATTTCTCTTTCTCTTGGTGGACTTCTTTGTTAAGATATGGCTCTTATAAGCTTTATTTCTCTTTAATAATCCTGTTCCTGTCTTTTTGAAACGTTTTGCAGCCGCTCTGCTGGTTTTCATTTTTGGCATCTTAAAGTTCCTCCTTGTATTTAGAATATCTGAATAACGTTATGAACGCTTTTCCATCAAAAACAGGGTGAGGCTTCTGCCTTCCTGCTTGATTGGCTTATCAATCACAGCCACATCTTCCAGAGATTTTGCGAAATCCTCAAGAATATGACGGCTGGCCTGCATATGTGCCATCTCACGTCCGCGGAAACGAAGGCTGATCTTTACCTTATTTCCCTTGGTGAGGAATTTGCGTGCACTGCTGATTTTGGTATTCAGGTCATTTACATCAATATTCGGTGACAGCCGGACTTCCTTGATCTCTATCGTTTTCTGCTTTTTCTTTGCTTCTTTCTCTTTTCTGGCCAGCTCGTAACGATATTTTCCGTAGTCGATGATCTTGCATACCGGCGGCTTTGCTGTCGGGGCAATCTTTACAAGGTCAAGCTCTGCCTCTCTGGCAAGCTTCATCGCATCCCTGGCTGACATAATACCAAGCTGCTCTCCGTTTTCACCGATTAAGCGGACTTCGCGGTCCCTGATCTGTTCATTAATCATTAATTCGCTAATGGTTCTGCACCTCCACACATTGATATAAAACTCTGCTCCCTCCGACCCTCGCCGTGGAACACCCTGAATAGAAACATTAAAAAAGTGGATAACGCCTAGTCATCCACTTTCAATCATCACATCTGACACATCAGAACTCTCCACAAAGCTACCGGGAACAAACTCTGAATTGATACTGCCTTCCGGCAAGCTAACTGCATCCATCGAACTGAATCTTCTGATATGCAATCCAGATAATAAACCTGATCTGTCATCTTCTATGAACCTCTGGTCACCATATTGCCTTGTGCCAGGGTGAGAGTGGACACTCTGCTTTCCTGTTTTATAACCTGATTTAGTTTACTACATGGAATTGGGTTTGTCAATTACTTTTTTATAAAGTTTAGCAGTTTTTTACGCTTGCTTCAGCCCTTTCGCAATTGATGCATTTGTCACCTCAAGTGTTCCATCCGGCTTTTACGCCAGTGACCCCATCGGATCCCACGGCTCCAGCAGGATTGGCTCGCTGTCATATGCCGCAAGTGCTTCTTCGGAAAGATACTTCCGGTTTACCACAATTTGGTACGTAAATTCATCAAACCAACGGTCACTCATAACGTAAAATCCATCTCTTCCAGCTTCTTCTCCCCAGCTGTTTTCCACTCTCCAGCTGTTTGGATTTCCTTTTTCATCCAGATTTACACCCTGGAGCACCATAGCGTGATCCATCAGGCTTTCCCGATATGTGAGGCGCTCTGCCTTAGTCATTGGAAATGACATATCAAACAAATCCTCCAGGTCATACAAATCGGTATCCATCATACCCTCACGGCAGGTGCTCTGCTCAGAGTCACAGCCAAACCAGACCGGTTCTTCGTCCTGCTGCTGACGGATGGCTGCTTTTTTCAACTCGTCAATCGGCAGGTTGACGTATTTTACAGGACGTCCCTCGGTCACATTTCCAAGGCACTGCACTGTATAGCTTCTATAATAAGGCTTATTCTCTGTCGGTGCATTAATCACGCTGATGTACTCATTCAACGGAATTCCTATGTATTTTTTATAAAATTCCTGCGGTGTCAGATTGGTGTCACGATGAAATTCACCATTCTTATCGCGGTACTCAAAGTCAAACATCTTAGGTGGCCTGCCAAGGCAGATGCACAGCATTCGGTATACTTCAGAAAGCATCGCATCCTTCTGCGCGCGCAGCTGTTCTGTTGTTTCACCGGCACGCCAGGACCGACGAAGGCGGCAGGGAGGCAGCTGCACGGTAATTCATTGCCGATTCATTTACCCCGTTTTTTGTCACCGCGTTCATTGCGGTTTTATAGCTGCGGTTTCCATCAAACTGTGCTTCGAACTGTTGCAGGTCTTCCTGCGAAATTTTGTTGTCCATCCATTTATCCTCCCTTCAGGAATGTCTCGGCATTTTTGCTGCGAGATATGCGCCATGCAACGCATGACATATTTTCCTGCGCATCTCTGCAATCCTGCCGGAGACTACATCAGATGGGAAACTGAATCCTGCCACTGATATATTTTCGTAACTCACCGCCTATAGAGGCGGAAATCATTTCACATCTGATATAATTTTATTTCCAAAATAATAATCTCTTTCCCTTTGTAAAATGATCTGTACTGCTATTTTACCACTCAAAAACGGGATTTCACAGCTCTTTTTGCCGCGAAATCCCGTTTTCTTTTTTTCTGTTTGCCGCTGTTAAAAACAAGCTGATTTTTGCAGAACACCTTTGTGTATCCGTACACAAACTGCACCGGTGCAATGCGGTTTTTCTCAATCAGTCAGTCCCTGTCCGGCGGCTTCCGTTTTTTTCTTACTTTTCTTCAAATGTCACACACTCTGTCTCGTCGCAACGACATGCTGCCGCTCCCGCAATATCGACCTTCTCTGCATGGCAGACACAGTTCTGATTGTGCATGCAGTTTGTCGCCTCGCAGCGAATATCAGACTGCGTACAGGTGCATCCGCTTTTCATCGTATTTTTGGCACTGTCTCCGCTTCTTCCCTGAAAGCTCTCACAGCACGTATCCTGACATACCTGCGCATCTGCGCCGCCTACCTCAATCCTTCCTCTGCTGCAGTACATTGCATCGTTGTATACGCAGCTCTGCGCGGAACAAACTAAACCCGGCATATTCGTACCTCCTTTATTTTCTCTCCCGATAATTTCGAGAGAAACTTCAGATTTGCCGAACCGGCCGCTAGGACCGGCTCTGCTACAGGAGATAGTGTGCGCAAAACACGCCCGGATTATGCATTCAGCTTTGAAACCATTGGGGACGAGAGCTGCAAAATCCGTCTCTGTGGTCAGAGAATTTTCTCAATAGGCGCTTTGATTCGGCTTGTGAAAAAGCGAACGACCAGGCCGGTCAGCAGCGCAGACAGAATCGTGCCCTCGCGCGTACCGACAATACTGCCTCCAAAGAAGATCAGCGACAAAAGAATGGCCAAAATGACACATGATACATCAAAGCCAATCTTCACATTGCCGAATTCGTGTCCTGTCGTATCTGAAATTGCTTTTACAAATGCTTCACCCGAATTCATAATAACATTGCCGATCACCGACAACGCAACGCCAAAGCCAAGAATAACCACACCGATCAGCACCATAAGCAGACGAACGGTATAGTGCGGCAACGGAATTACGCTGACAATCTTCATACCAATATCGGTAAACCAGCCAAACAGGAAGGATAATGGGATCTGAAGAAACTGAATCGGCTGAAATTTCTTTCGCAGAATGATAATCTGACCAAGAATCAGGATACAGTTCCAGATGATCAGCCAGTTTCCAAGCGTAAGCGCAGTCACCCGGCAGCTCATTACATTGGCAACAGATGAGATGGGCGAAACACCCAGTTCACCATGTTTCGTAAATGCAACGCCAATAGCGGAGAAAAACAATCCAACCACCAGCAACAGATATCGTTTTGCAGTTTCTTTCTTTGTCAATTTGTTTCACTCTCTTTCTCTTCCATATTTTGTTTTACACGGGCGAGAAGATACAGCAGCTGCTCTGCCTCCGAATCCGAAATGCCGTTCAACGCAGCCTGCTCGATCTGCTTAAATTCCACAGCGACCTGTGTCGCCAGCATATGCCCATCCGGGGTAAGATAAACGTACAGGCTGCGACGATTGCCGTTTTCCATGCGGCGTTCGACCAGTCCTGCCTTTTCCATACCGGAAAGCAGTGATGTCAGCGTCCCGGGTTCAATATGGCAGGCCGCGGCGATGTCTTTCTGCACCGAGCCATCATGTTCGCGCAGATAATCCAGCACCTTCGGTTGTCCGACTGTCAGTCCGGTATCGCGTAAGCGTCTCACGAGTGCTTTCTGAAACAGCAGATGCGTACTCATCAGCAAATGATGCAATGGTTCCATGTACTTCCTCCCTCATTTGTAATAATTCTAATAATTAGAACGCAAACTATTATAGTACCGCTCTGCTTCCACTGTCAAGAGTGCTGCTCTGTCCATTGCAGGTATTCGGCTTTCTGAGCACTGTCCGTCTGCATTATGTCCTACCTGCTTTTTATTTCGAATATGTCATCCACAAATCAATTTTCGTCATCGCATTTCAGTAATTTGCGGTATATTATCAAATCTTTATCCTGAAATACATCAAAAATAACTTTTTTTATTCTGGAATCCTGCTCCATAAACTGCTTTACTGTTCTGACTGCAATTTCCGCAGCTCTCTGCTGTGGAAATCGAAATACACCGGTCGACAGACAACAAAATGCAATGGATTCCGCTCCGGTATCTGCTGCGAGTTTTAAGCACTCTTTATAACAGCTCGCCAGCAGCTCTTCATCCCTTTCGGTAACCTCCCACCGGATGATGGGACCCACCGTATGAAGAATATATTTGGCCGGAAGATTATAGCCTGACGTAATCTTTGCTTTACCCGTTTCTTCTTCATGCCCCTGCTGTGTCATAATTTCATTCATTTTAAGACGAAGCTCTACTCCGGCATACGTGTGAATAAAATTGTCAATACAGGCATGCATCGGGGAAAAACACCCCAGCATCTGCGCGTTACAGGCGTTGACGATAGCATCACATTTTAGCGTTGTGATATCTCCCTGCCAGATACAGAGCCGCGAGTCAGATGCTGCAGGCTTCAGCTGTGCTGCATCTGTAATACCACGTTCCCGGTTTCTCTCCTGAAGATATGCATCCTGTATTTTCAGAAATTCTGCACTGACCGGCTTCGGCAATCTGACATTCATCAATGAGCGAAGCAGATTTTCCTGTCCCTCTTTCTCCATCGGAATCCTCTGTTTTCGAAATCTGATTTCCTCTTTCAGAAGCGCGTCAATTAAATAGTTTCTTCTTTCGCTCTGCGTCATAAACAAGCCCTCTTATATCTCTGATTGCCTCTGCCATATCACCGCCGATACCGATAGCACGTTTGCCAAAGCACTCCGGGACTACGGCCTCATTCCTGTTCAGACGAATCAGACTGTAGGATAAATTGTCCCGAATTAGCTTTTCAAACGGAAAGCGGATAATGATCGGGGTGTTAAATCCCACGCCTAACTCTAATAATACCGCATTCTTTCCTCTCAGGTGTTCAAGAAACTCTGCGTATCTGTCAGCTGCCTCGTGCCACTGTTCATCCTCAACAAAATAGTTATCGCATCTAAGATGCATCGCCATTTTTCCACCACACACCGGACAGCTTGGGACAAGCCTGGATGGAATCTGGCAGTTCTCTCTTGCAGTATCCATCCTTCGAAATAATTCTTCGGCATCATATGTCTTTGCATGACAGCCTCGCTGACACTGAATTCTGCCATAGTCCCCCTGGGTTGCAAATATTCTGTCAGAGTCAAATCCCGCTTTGTAAAACTGGTGATCTACATTGGTAGTAAGTACAAAGTACTCTTTCTCCTTAACCAGATCATATAATTGTGTATACAGAGGCAATGCCGGTGGATCAAATCGATTTATGAGCGCATGCTTTGACCAGTATCCCCACTTCGCCTCTTCAGATGGAAAAGGATAAAAGCCGGCCGCATACATATCCGTCATATACCGGCTTCCATATTTTTCTATAAATTCTGAAAAATGATCCGTAAACCGCTTTCCGCCGTACGTAAGTCCTGCAGCCGCCGAAGCACCGGCACCGGCTCCCAGAAGAATCGCATCTGCATTTTTTATAAGCTCTGCCGATTTTTTTATCTGGTCCTCATACGCATCCTTTTGAAATATATAATCCTCAGCAGGGATTCCGCACAAGAACTGCTGCCAGTCGACATGGCCTTTCCTGATTCTCTTAAAGAACATATCCAACCTCTTTTCTGAATACAATGTTTCGGACCTATTTCTGTATAACAGTACCTCCACATTTTTCCATTGTAATATTTATTATTACATCTATCAGTTGGCACTTTAGCACGTTTTTATTGTAATGTCAATAGTTACATCTTTTTTTGTTTTTCCTCTTTTTCTATCCATTTTGCGACATCTTTTTTCACATCCGCCAGTGTCATCCCGGCAAGCTTCTCTTCCATTGCCTTTTGCACTTCCAATAACCGATTATCAAGAACATGATGAATATTCCTTCCTACCGGGCAATCCGGATTCGGCTTCTCATGAAAATGGAACAGTTCTTCATCCGGCGTACATTCTACTGCCCTGTATACATCGAGAAATGTGATCTCTTCCAGCGGCCTTCTTATAGTTACACCACCGGTTCCCCTGGAAACCTCAATTAATCCTGCTGCTTTTAACTGCTGCAATAATTTTCTTACAATAACCGGATTTGTACCGATACTGGCCGCCATGAAATCGCTCGTCATCTTCTGGTCTGAAAATGTGTCTACGCAGGCAAACATATGAATTGCCATTGTAAATCTACTTGAAATCTGCATATTTTCTCCCCCTTTTCCATGAAACAATATCAGGATTAACCGTTAAAAAACAAAATATTTTTGACCCTAATCTTCCGAAATTATATCAGCTTTCAGATGTAATTGCAATGATTACACTTTTATATGAAGCGGATGCGACTGTCCCTTTTACTTACTGCTGCGGTATACAGTATATTTGCAAAACCTTATTGATACAAATGTCAAATTTTGTTATTGTATATAAGGAAAGAAGATACGTCTAACCGCAAAAATAAACTATGACAAAGGAAACCAGTATGAACACAGAAAAAAAACTATGGCTCTCGCTGATTGCATTCAGTTTGTTTGCCATTCTATTCTCAACCTGGATTTTTCACCGGAGTACCATTCATGAGAATTTATCTTTTGACAATACCGTTGCACTTGAAACAACTGAGCTTTCAGAAAATGGCGTGAAAACGGAAACGATCATTCTTCCGGATGAATTCCAGACCTCAAAATCGCTTCTGTTTGAAACTACACATACCATTGCGGAAATCTGGCTGGATGGTGAAAAAATCTATCAGTACGGGAATGAGAAAGATGCGCCGAAGTTTATGAAATCACCCGGATCCTGCTGGCACATTGTGGATCTTCCCATGGACAGTGCCGGAAAAAGCCTCCAGATCAAAATCATTCCTGTGTATCCGGATTATTATGGAAATCCTGTCCGGCTTTTTGTCGGCACACGAGGGGATTGTATTCTGAAAATTCTCGGAAACAGCCTTGGAACAGTAATCATCAGCTGTGAAATTTTGTTTGCAGGACTCCTCAGTCTGGTCTTATATTTCGCATCCCTCAGAAAGAAAAAGGAAGACCGGCCAGAGGAAAAGACAGAGATTTTTCTGAATCTTGGAATTTTTTCTGTGCTGATCGCTCTGTGGTCATTAAAGCAGTGCAATTTTCTGCAATTTTTAATTCCGGACGGAAGGACACTATATTTTGTAGATTTTTTTACATTTTACCTGTTCCCGGTACCGTTTAATTTTCTTTTATACGATATCTGCAAAAGTAAATACCACAAAGGTGCCCTATACTTATCCGCCCTCTATCTGATAAATATGGCCGTGGCAGTTTTTCTTCAGTGCACAGGAATCGTGGACATCTTCCGGATTCTTCCATTCACGCACGTTCTTATGCTTGTCAATGCCATTTATACCGTAGTCCTGATTCATTATGAGTCAAGGGGTAAAAAAAATGAAGCGGCCGATAATTTCAGATACCCAATGTATCTGATTATGTGCTTTGGAATTGCTGAACTTTTTACTTATTACATTCGGAAATTTCAGCAGACTTCCATCCTGCTCCCGCTCGGGACTATGCTCTTTATTATTATGCTGATCTGGATTGAGGTCTCACAGTATTATGAGCACTATATTCAGAAACAAAAGCTGCTCTACCTGCAAAAAATAGCAAACATGGATCTTCTTACGAAAGCCCAAAACAGAAATGCGTACGAAAACAGGATCAAAGATCTGGAGAACAAGAAAGAGGAGCTCCATGCAACGGGCGTTGTACTGTTAGATCTTGATAATCTCAAAGTAATTAATGATAATTTCGGACATGAAAAGGGCGATGAGGCGCTGAAGCTGTGCTACCAGTGTATCCGGCAGGCTTTTCAAAATGAAAAAAACTGTTTTCGGATCGGTGGAGATGAATTTGCATATCTCTATCGCAGCAATGAAAAAGATCAAATTCCGGACAGCATTGTGTTGTTGGACAAGCTGCTGAAAGAAGCAGACAAACAGCACTCCTATTCACTCAGCATCTCTTCCGGATACGCCTTTTATTCAGCTGATACAGATATTAGTTTCAAAGATATCGCAAGGCGCAGCGACGCCATGCTGTACCGCCAGAAGCGTCAGAAAAAATGTCGCTCATAACAGCCTTTATTCGGAACTATCCCGCATGCAAAAAACTCATCCGATCTCTTCATTTCAGAAATCGGATGAGTTTTTCTTTTTACTCGCTAAAGCAGACCTTCAAATAACCGTTTTTTATTTCTCTTTCTTCTCTTCCTCTACGACAACGGTCTCGCGCAGTGCTCTTGTGCGGATCTCTTCTTTGATGCTGTCAAGGAAGGATGCAAGCTCAGTCTGGCCCTCGTCGCCTGCGAAGCGGCTGCGGACGGATACAAGGCCCTGCTCCTCTTCTTTTGCACCTACGATCAGCATGTACGGTACCTTCATCAGACGTGCATCGCGGATCTTGTAGCCAATCTTCTCAGCTCTGGAATCAACGCTGGAACGAATGCCCTCATCGTTCAGCTTCGCATTTACCTGGTTTGCATAATCCAGATATTTGTCAGAAATCGGAAGTACACGTACCTGTTCCGGTGACAGCCAGGTCGGGAATGCGCCTGCGAAATGCTCGATCAGGATTCCGATGAATCGCTCGATGGAACCGAATGCGACACGATGGATCATGATCGGACGATGCTTCTCACCGTCTGCTCCGATGTACTCGCACTCAAAACGCTGCGGCAGCTGGAAGTCAAGCTGGATGGTACCACACTGCCAGGTACGTCCGATGGAATCCTCCAGATGGAAGTCGATCTTCGGTCCGTAGAATGCACCGTCGCCTTCGTTTACCACATAGTCGCGTCCAAGGTCATCGAGTGCTCCGCGCAGTGCGTCGGTTGCCATCTCCCAGTCCTCATCACTTCCCATGGAGTTCTCCGGACGGGTGGACAGCTCTACGTGATATTTGAATCCGAACAGCTGATATACCTCATCGATCAGCTTTGCAACGCCTTTGATCTCATCGCGGATCTGCTCCGGCATCATGAAGATGTGCGCGTCGTCCTGTGTAAAGCAGCGCACTCTCATCAGGCCGTGCAGCTGACCGGATTTCTCATGGCGGTGTACCAGACCAAGCTCGCCCATACGAAGCGGCAGGTCACGGTAGGAACGCGGCTCTGACTGGTATACGAGAATTCCGCCCGGACAGTTCATCGGCTTGATTGCAAAATCGGTATCGTCGATTACCGTGGTGTACATATTCTCTTTATAATGATCCCAGTGACCGGAGGTCTCCCACAGATGGCGGCTCAGCATGATCGGTGTGGAAATTTCTACGTAGCCTGCTTTTCTGTGGATCTCTCTCCAGTAATCAAGCAGTGTATTCTTCAGAATCATACCGTTCGGAAGGAAGAACGGGAATCCCGGTCCCTCATCGCGCAGCATAAACAGGCCGAGCTGCTTGCCGAGCTTTCTGTGATCACGCTTCTTTGCCTCTTCCATTCTGGTAAGGTAAGCTTCCAGATCAGCCTTCTTTGTAAAGGAAGTGCCGTAGATTCTGGTCAGCATCTTATTCTTCTCGCTGCCTCTCCAGTAAGCGCCTGCAAGGCTGGTCAGCTTAAATGCCTTGACCGGCTTCGTGCTCATCAGGTGCGGGCCTGCACACAGGTCTACGAACTCACCCTGCTGATAAAAGCTGATCTCTGCGTCCTCCGGCAGATCCTCAATCAGCTCCACCTTGTACGGCTCGTTTTTCTCCTTGAAATATGCGATTGCATCCTCTCTTGACTTTGTGAAACGGGTGATCGCAAGATCCTCTTTCACAATCTTCTTCATTTCTTTTTCGATCTTCTCGAGATCGTCTGCGGTCAGCGGAGTATCGCTGTCCACGTCATAGTAGAAGCCGTCTGCGATGGACGGTCCGATTGCAAGTTTAATATTCGGATACAGACGCTTGATCGCCTGTGCCATGATATGGGATGTTGTATGGCGGAATGCACCTGCTCCCTTCTCATCATCAAAGGTGAGAATATTCAGATGGCAGTCTTTATCGACAACAGTACGAAGGTCTACAACCTCTCCGCCTACTTCTCCTGCGGTTGCCACGCGTGCCAGTCCCTCACTGATATCTTTTGCGATCTCATATACGGACATCGGCTGTGCGTATTCTTTTGTTGATCCATCTTTCAATGTGATAATCATGATTTATTCCTCCTCTTCTTCCTCATCGTAAAACTCATCCGGTACATCGTAAAATTTTCCGCCAAAGGTATTGTCGCAGAACCAGCGAATCCCTCCCTTTAGAGGTGAGGTCAGCCAGCCGACCAGAATCCCGGCAAGAAACACATCAGCCACCAGCAGAATTTTTTCTGATGGTGTCCAGCTGGCAAGCGCCAGTGCTTTCAGTTTTTCTTTCATAAAGGATGCTCCTTTCTGTCTTAACAGATATCTCAGGCCGCACAGCGAAAAATCAGCATTCACCATTTTCTTTCGCCATCTGCGCTGATCTGCCAAACAAAAACCGCCCCCGCAGCCTTTTTACAGACTGCAGGGGCGGGTAAATTCAGTTACTCGCGGTTCCACCCTGATTTCAGGTGCGATGACGCTTCCGACTGATACAGATTCTGCCGCCTGAAAAATCAACGCTCACCACTTCATTTGACGATAACGGGGTCACCGGACCGGATTGGGGTCACTCCGAGTTAGTTTTCAAATGGTTCCGCATAAGGACTTTCCAGCTGCTGTCCTCTCTCTGGATGCTTCCGCATTTTACTCTTCTCATCTGCGTGTTTGCTTTCTGAAATCTTTAACCAGTATACCATTTTAAAGGCGTTTGTCAACCACCAAAATTTGCGGTGTTTTTCTGTTTTCACCACAGCAGCTCCTGCTCTCTCACAAACACTTCAAACCGTGGCAGAGAAAAAGAAATTTTTCCGTACTCTCTTGTATCAATGATTCCCTTTCGCTTCAATCGGTCGCGATATACCGAAAACATGCTGGAGGTCATTTCGAGTTTTTCCCGCAGACTTTTTACGGGCGTTGCTCCGTCCTCTTTTGCAAGTGTATTCAAAACATTCTTGTCCGTTTCTGAGAGTTCGGACCAGATTTTGCTGTATACGTACTCATCCAGATACTGATCGTACTCCGGCAGAATCTCCTCCAGTGTTTTTTTCTCCCGTTCCTGCCAGTACAGATAACCAAGCACCTGAAAAGCAAACGGATATCCTTTCGTCAACAGACTCATTTCTGTCGCCTTTTCAAAATCAAGCAAAAAAATTTCCGCATATTGTTTTCGAATGGCGGTTAGATTCAAGGGTTCCAGTATAATTTTAGGCGCACGGTACAGAAATGTAAGCTCCTTATGATTCTCCAGTTCATAGATATTTTCGTACAATCCAGTCATCAGAAGATAGATCGGCGCTTCCAGTCGCATGAATATCTGAAATGAACTCGCAAAAATACGAATGTACTCGGAATTTGTCACCTCGTCGATTGTAATGAGCAGTTTTTTGCCCATTTTTTTGATCTCACTTAACATAATTTCAAGTACATTTTCAATATCTGTCACAGGCGCTGCATTTTCTATTGAAACACCCAGACCAAATGCTGAAAAATCCAGCTTTGCATGTAAAAATTTTGCATGCAGCTCCGGAATACTGTAAATTTTAGCTGCAAGGCTCTGCAGAATATCCCGCATCGGATTCAGCTCAATTACAATCCAGTCTGGTTTTTCACGCATTTCCATTGCTATATTTGTCAGCATTACCGTCTTTCCCGATCCCCGCACACCGGTAATCATAAAAAACTGGTTCGTCGGATTTTTTTCCTGAAAAGCTGTCAGAATCTGATTGGTCTGCGCGAGACGTGAAATGTACTGGACTGGTTTTTTGCCAAACGATAAAGTAAACGGATTCCCCACGCTGCCTCCTCCTTTCGTTTTCTGTCTGATCTTATATAAGTGTTTATATCCTTTCTGTTTTTATATAACTTTATATAACTTTTCTATATTATATAACTTTATATAACTTTTTACAACAGACGATTTTCTGTAAAATGAAAAGCAGGAGATGCCACTGCTTCATTCAGCGGTATCTCCTGCCCTTGTCTGTTTCTAATGATCAGTTTTCTGTGTGTGTCCCCTGCAGCTTCTCCAGATCATTCATCCACACATTTCGGCTCGCGTCGCTCGGCATGCGCAGGTCGCCGCGCGGGGAGACTGCCACGCTTCCGACCTTCGGGCCGTCCGGCAGGCAGGAGCGCTTGAACTGCTGCGCAAAGAAGCGGCGGTAAAATGTCGTAAGCCATTTGAGGATTGTCTCCGGATCGTAGACACCACGAAATGCATAGCAGGCTACGCGGTAAATTTTTGACGGAGCATAGCCGAAACGCATCACGTAATACAGGAAGAAATCGTGCAGCTCATACGGGCCTACGAGATCCTCGGTCTTCTGGGAAATCTTTCCGTTTTCCGGCGGCAGAAGCTCCGGGCTGACCGGTGTGTCGAGCACGTCGTAGAGAATCGCGCTGATTTTTTCGTCGCCGCACGTATCCGCATAGTAACGGACGAGATGGCGCACCAGTGTCTTCGGCACGGAACAGTTGACGCCGTACATCGACATATGATCGCCGTTGTAGGTTGCCCAGCCGAGCGCCAGCTCCGACATGTCACCGGTACCGATCAGAAGGCCGCCCTTTTTGTTCGCCATATCCATCAGGATCTGCGTGCGCTCGCGCGCCTGACTGTTCTCGTACGTCACGTCATGAATGCTGCTGTCGTGTCCGATGTCCTTAAAATGCTGATTGACCGCCGGACGAATATCCACCTCGAGAAGCTCTGCGCCAAGTCCTCTGGTCAGCTCGCAGGCATTCTGGTACGTGCGGTCGGTTGTGCCAAAACCCGGCATCGTCACTGCCGTGATCGCGCTGCGCTCCATGTCAAGCAAATCGCAGGTCTTTGCCATCACGAGCAGCGCCAGCGTAGAATCAAGTCCTCCGGAAATCCCTACCACGATGTGCTTGCTTCCTGTGTGCTCCATACGCTTTTTCAGTCCCATGGCCTGCATCATCAGGATCTCTTCGCATCGTTTCTCACGATCTGCCTTTCCGGACGGAACGAACGGAGCCGGATCAAACACGCGCGTCAGATTTGTGCGGCACGGACTCAGATGAAACGCGGTCTTTTCATAGCCCTCCGTATTCGTCTCAAACGTCGTCATGCGGCGGCGCTCCGCGATCAGGCGGTGAATGTCCAGCTCGGAATAGATTGCCTCATGGCCAAAGCGCTTTGACTCCTCCAGCACGCGGCCGTTTTCCGCAATCAGGTTGTGGCCGCCAAAAATAAGATCCTGCGTCGACTCGCCCTCCCCGGCGCTCGTATAAATGTAACCGCACAGAAGTCTTGCGGACTGGGAGGAGACCAGCATCCGGCGGTACTCGCCCTTTCCGGTCGCCTCATCACTCGCAGAAAGGTTCACGATCACCGTCGCGCCTGCAAGCGCATGGTTTACGCTTGGCGGGTTTGGTGTCCACAGATCCTCACACAGCTCGGCTGCTATGGTAAGTCCTTCCATCTCCTTGCAGCAGAACAGCTGATTCATGCCAAACGGAACCGGCACGCCGTTTACCTCGACCCAGTCAACCTCCGGCGATCCTGCCGTAAAGTGGCGCTGCTCATAAAATTCATTGTAGTTGGGCAGATAACGCTTCGGCACCAGTCCGAGCAATCGGCCGTTGCAGATCGCTGCCGCAACGTTATAAAGCTTCCCGTCCTTTTCCCAGGGAAGTCCAACAAAGATCAGCGCCTCTTTTTCTCTGGAATGCATCATGATATGGTACAGCTCATGCTTTGCCTCCTTAAGAAGCGCCTCCTGCCAGAAGAGATCGGCACACGTATAACCGGTGATGCAAAGCTCCGGAAATACCATGAGCTTCGCTCCCTCCTTCCATGCCTCGTCGATCATCAAACAGATCTTCGCCGCATTGTAATCACAGTCTGCCACACGGATCTTCGGTGTGAGCGCCGCCACTTTTATAAATCCATCTTTCATTGTTCTTCCTTTCTGCAGAGGTTATCCGCCGCTTTCGCCTGCCGTTATTCTCCTGGCGTGCTTCTTATTCCTGTTTCATGCACAACCGGATACATCACATTTTCTATGCTTATCTGCTGTTTTCCTGCTCTGTAAAACATATATTCCAGATATATTTATCTGCTGCTTCTCTTCAGCAGTCCCTTCAGCTCGTCCACTGTCACCTGATACTTCTTATTGCAGAACTGACAGCCGA
Organism: Lachnospiraceae bacterium; assembly: GCA_029225065.1. GTDB lineage: Bacteria > Bacillota > Clostridia > Lachnospirales > Lachnospiraceae > Choladousia. The sequence goes on from JAQXVT010000079.1 coordinate 22,703, forward strand.
CCTCAATCGGCTCGCCGTCATCAATCATCTCCTGCAGATCCTTTTTTCCGATGCTGATCAGTGCCTTCTCGATCCGCTCACGCGAACAGTTGCAGTGATATTTCGTCGGAAGCGTATCATTGATCTCCAGCCCAAACTCTCCGAGCAGCTCTTCGAGAATCTGTTCCGGCGTCATACCGTCATCGAGCATGCTCGTAACGCTTTTCACCTCGGAAAGTTTTGCCTCCAGGCGGTCAATCACCTCATCCGAGGTGAACGGCATCAGCTGGATAATAAATCCGCCTGCCTGACGCACCGTGTTTCCCTTATCCATCAGCACGCCGACTCCTACGGAAGACGGCACCTGCTCCGACGTTGCAAAATAATACGTCAGATCATCTCCGATCTCGCCGGTCTGCAGCTCGCACTGTCCGACGTACGGCTCCTTCATTCCCATATCCCGGATCACGTTCAGAATACCGGCACCGACTGCGCCGCCGACATCCAGCTTGCCCTTCTCATTTGCATGAATGAGCACCTCCGGATTATTGACGTATCCTTTTACATTCGCCGCAGAATCCGCAGTTACGGTAATTCCGCCAAGCGGTCCGCTTCCTTTCACCTGCAGTGTCAGGAGATCCTTCTCTCCCTTCATCATCGCACCCATCATTGCGCCTGCCGTCAGAAGTCTGCCAAGCGCCGCCGTCGCCACCGGGCTGGTGTTGTGGTACTGTCTCGCCAGCTCCACAATTTCTTTTGTTGTCGCCGCAAAGGCACGGATCTGAGAATCCGCCGCGGTCGCTCTTACGATATAATCCATTTTTGTCCTCCTGTTGTTTCCGCTCATGAACGTAATTATTTCACAATCACTTCGCACACCTGAAGTGATAAAATGCTTATTCGTGTCCAATATAATCCGTTATTTATTCTGCATTTCATCAATGCAGCATAACCGCTTACACTTACAGTATGTGCATCATCCCCAGCAAAATTCCCGCAAACACACCGCTCACATAAAGCACGCCTGTCAGAATCAGGCTCTCTCTGCGGTTCTGGTTTTCACGGAACAGTACAAGCAGTCCCGTTCCGGCTCCGCACAAAAGTCCGGAAAAGAGTGCGCCACTTCCGAGAAAGCCGCTGATATAAAGCTGCGTGATCAGTACCGATGCAGCGCAGTTCGGAATCATGCCCACAAGCGCCGATGCAGCTTCCTCAAGTCCCGGCACTGCCAGAAATGACTGCGTCACACCGCGCTCCTGCAGATATTCCATTCCAAAACCGAGCACCACAGAAATCACGAACAGAAAGACCGTGATCTGCGCCGTGTGGTTCAGCGCTGAGCGGAAAATTCCATGCTCCGAGCAGTGGCAGTGCTCATGCTCACACATTTCCTGTGTCTCCGGGATCTCCCGTTTCATGCCAAGGGCATACTCGGCCACAAGATCGACCAGCAGTCCGACCACGATACCAGTCGCGGCCTTTGCCGCCAGCACCTTTACGATCATCATCGCCGGAAGTCCCTCTGAAAGCATGATCGGCAGCATCTCATCGGAAGTCGAAAGAAATACGGCGATCAGCGTACCAGGCGTCACGATACCGCCCGCAAACAGTCCGGCGGCCGCCGCGGAAAATCCGCACTGGGGGATGATGCCGATCAGTCCGCCAAGCACCGGGCCTGCCTTTCCGGCCCGATAAATCCAGTTCTTTGTCTTTTGGCTCATCCTGTGCTCCGTGTATTCCACGGCAAGATAAGATAAAAACAAAAACGGCAGAATTTTTACGCAGTCAAGGGCTGCGTCCCATAAGATCTCTGTCATTTTCGTCACTTTCCCTTTCATCATTCACTGCGAACATCCGCCAGTCAAAACAGATCTTCACACTCAAATCTTATAACTATAATCAGAAGCCTCGCATATCTGTTCCTGATATCTGCCTGATCCTGTCAGTTCACCGTATACGGCTGAGCCTCGATTGCCCGGCTCATCAGTTCCGTGCGCTCCTGCGCCGTCATTTTTGCCAGCACTGCATTGATCTGATTTTTCAGCTCCGCATTGCCTTTTTTTACAGAAATGGCAACGTTCACTTCCTCATCTGCCATCTCAAAATCGTCGTCCGTACCGGAAAAATCAAGGATCTTCAGACCCGGATATTCCGCACACGCTGCGAGCGCGGTCGGCTCATCGGTCACGACAATGTCGTACTCCTCTTTGCCAAGGCCGTCAAACATCGCCTTTACATCAGCTGTCGCCGCCTTGATCTTTGCATCCTCGATCTGGTTCAGACATTCGTCATACCAGACCGTATTCTCCTGTGATGTACAGGATGCCCCTGCCAGATCGGACAATGTCTGCGCATCCGCATAATCGCCATCTTCCCTCGTCACCGCTACAATCGATGCCCGGTAATATGGCTGTGTAAAGTCCACATAGGAAAGTCGGTCATCGGTCACGGACTGGCCTGCAATCGCGCAGTCCACCGTACCGGACACAACGGCAGGTACCAGAGCATCCCAGTTGAACTTCAGGATTTCTAGCTGCCAGCCGTACGTCTCGCAGATCTTCTGTGCCACCAGCACGTCATACCCAAATGCATAGCTGTCCTCATAATGAATCGGAACCGCTCCGTTTTCTGCGGTATTCTGCTCCCAGTTGTACGGCGCAAAATCGCACTCCATCGCTACAGTCAGAATCTGAGAAGCCGGGGGCTTTCCAGCCGGTGTCCACTCTTCGGTCTCGCCGGCCTTTCCGGATGTGCCGGATGCGGTGGTCTTATTTTCTGTTTCTTTTTGTATCCGTGATTGCTCTGTCTCCAATTCTTTTTCTCCTAAAAGAAGCGTTTCAGACAAAACACCCTTTTGATTGTCTGCTTCTGCCTCATGTGCTGCTGCGCCGCACGGCAAAAACAGGCACACGGCTGCACATGTGATTGCAGAAATGCGATTTATCGCACGATACATTCCAGATCCTCCTTTTTCATTTTGTGTACTCTCGGAATCTTTTTGTGCTTGATTTTGTGAGAAGATTTTTTGTCAGGTGTACACAAATTTCTGAGGCGTACACGGTGTGTACGTTGATGAAATTTGTGTGCGACTGGCAGAAAACCGGCCGCAAAAGCAAGTGCAGGAAAGACTCCGGGCGTACATCTTTACCACAGCCCCGCAAACACCGACGCTCCAAGTACGGTCAAAAGTCCTGCCACCGCAATCGAAAGGCTGCTCATCGCGCCCTCGATCTCGCCAAGCTCCATTGCCTTGGCGGTTCCGATTGCATGGGAGGCACTTCCAAGCGCCACACCTTTTGCGATCGGCTCCTCAATGCGGAAAATACGGAATACATGCTCGCCGATCACATTTCCGAGAATACCGGTCACGATGATGACCGCAACGGTGATTGTCACAATACCGCCAAGTTCCTCGGAAACGCCCATGCCGATCGCCGTCGTGATTGACTTCGGAAGCAGGGTTACATACTCCTCATGGCTGAATCCGAAGACAACCGCAAGCGCCAGAATCGAGATCAGGCTTGTGAGCACGCCGGAAATCAGGCCCGCCATAATCGCTTTTACATTGTTTTTCAGAAGCTCCAGCTGCTCGTACAGCGGAACTGCCAGACACACGGTTGCCGGAGTCAGCAGATAGCTCAAAAGGTCTGCTCCGTTTGCATAGCTCTGATAATCGATATGGAAAACGGCCAGAATCACGATCACCACCGCGATGGAGATCAGAAGCGGATTAAAAATGGCCAGTTTAAATTTCTTTTTCAGAAGCATTCCCAGTTCATAAGCAAGGATGCTCACCATCACTCCGAAAAATACGGAATTTGTAATCATTTCTTTCATTTTTTGTCGCCGCCTTTCTCATGTCTGATCACAAACTGCGTGACGCGGCCGGAAACGGCCATGACAAGTACCGTCGAAACGGCGGTCACAATGATCAGCTTCCAGAAAATGGGACTGATCTTGTTCCAGGATTCCGTCAGCCCTACGGCAGCCGGAATAAACATCAGCGGCATTACTTCCACCAGAAATTTTGCCGTATCCTTTACCGAATCAAGCGGAATGATATGCAGCACGAGTCCCAGAAGCATCAGGACCAGTCCGTAAATACTTGCCGGAACCGGCAGCGGAAGCAGAGCCCGAAGCGCCTCGCCTGCAAATGAGACGGTGATGATAATGGCAAACTGTTTTATGTACTTCATAAATCTCCTCCAAAGTCCGTTCTTTTTCTGTCAGTCTTTCTCCCCGTCAGGTCAGGGTGGATATCTGCGCATCTTATAAAACGAGTCCCAGAATTTCGTTTTCTGCGCCATGTCCCTGCATTCTTCCGGATATGATATCAATCGGACTTTATAACACAGGCGCAAAACAGAAATTCTCCGCTTTGCGCCTTTTTTCTATATGTTTTCTGCTGCTGTCCAAAATTTTCTCATTTTTAAAGAATCCATCCTCAGATTCATTTTCAGATACAGCAGCGTCACTCTCATTCTCACCGCCCGGCTTACATTCTCTCCGGTGCAGAAAATCCGAGCAGATCGATGCTCGTCTCGAGAACCTCGCGCGTCAGATCCAGAAGCTCGATGTAGCTTCTCTGACGGTCTGCGTTTTCTTCCGCGAGAATCTTCGTCTCGTGATAGAAATGATTGAAATCATTTGCCAGTTCATAGATAAATGCGCAGATCTTGTGCGGTGCAAGTTCCTCATATGCCTGCTCTACCGTGCTGCTGAAGTTCGTCAGCGCCAGCATCAGTTCCTTCTCACTTGCTCCTGCCGGTGCAAGAAGATGGCCTTTTTCAACTGTTCCGCCGTTTGCACGGTACTTATTCAGGATCGACTTAATCCGGACGATCGTGTACAGAATGTACGGACCGGTATTTCCCTCAAAGGAAGTAAATTTGTCCAGATCGAACACGTAATCTTTGGATGCCTGGTTGGAAAGGTCTCCATATTTGATTGCAGAAAGGCCGACCAGCTTTGCCGTCTCGCGTGCCTCTGCCTCATCTACTTCATGATTCTCGGTGATCTTATGGAACATTTCCTCATTGATATCCGCGATCAGGTGCTCCAGACGCATGACGCCGCCCTCTCTTGTCTTAAACGGCTTTCCGTCCTTTCCGTTCATCGTACCGAAACCGAGGAATTTCAGCCCGGTCTCCACTTTTACAAGGCCGGTCTTGCGTGCACAGCGGAATACCTGGATGAAATGCATCTCCTGACGCTTGTCCACCACGTACACGATCTCGTCCGGATCGAACAGCTTGCGGCGCTCGATGATGGTCGCAAGGTCGGTTGTCGTATACAGAGCCGCTCCGTCGGATTTGAGGATGATGCACGGCGGCACCTCCTTCGTGTCCGTCTCCTCTGCGATATCTACGATCAGCGCGCCCTGATCCAGGTATGCATAGCCTTCTTCTTTCATTTTTTCTACCATATCCGGTATGTACGGCTGTGCATCGGACTCTTTTTTCCACAGGTCAAACTCTACGTTCAGATTTCCGTAGTTTTTCTTCAGGTCAGCGATCGAGACATTTAAAATGTGCTGCCACAGTGCACGGTAGCCGCGGACACCATTTTGCAGTTTCGCAGTCGCATCCAGTGCAGCCTTGCGAAACTCCTCGTCCACCTTCGATTTTCCGCTTGCGGTCGGATAAATTTCCTCCAGCTCAGAGATCGTAAACGGAGCCTCTGCCGGATACTCTCCCTCATACGTATCATCAAAGTAAACGAGATCCGGCTGGCGCTCCTTTACCTCCGTGATAATCAGTCCCATCTGAAGACCCCAGTCTCCAAGATGCACATCGCCGATCACCTTATGTCCGACGAAACGGCCGATCCGTTTGATGCTCTCGCCGATGATCGCGGAACGCAGATGTCCGACGTGCAGCGGCTTCGCCACGTTTGCTCCGCCGTAATCGATCACAATCGTCTTCGGATTGGTTGTCTTTTCTACGGACAGATTTTCATCCGCCTGCATTTCTTTTAAATAGTCTGCGAGGTAATCGCCGGAAATCCGGATATTGATAAATCCCGGATTTACCGCTGCCACCTCAGCAAAAAGCGGGCTTTCCTGCAGCTTTGCAACCACGTCGTTTGCGATCATGATCGGCGCTTTTTTGTATTTTTTCGCACCGGCCATCGCGCCGTTGCACTGAAATTCGCACAGATCCGGCCGGTTAGAAATGCCGACCTTTCCATAGGAAGCGTCGTACCCGCAGGATTCAAACGCATTCATCACTTCCTGACTGATCAGGTCCAGAACTTTTTTCATATTTGCTATCCACCTTTTTTTCTCTTATGTACGCCCGGAATCTTTTTTGTAAAAAACTCCGGGAATACATCTTATCGTTACTTTGTCACTTTTTTATACGACACACGTTTCCGCAGCGATCCCGGACCGGCCCTTTCATCTGGCGCAGGTAAACCTGGCAAACATTGCCTCTGCGTTCGCTGCTTACCTGTAAACACAGTCATCTCACTTATCTGCGATTCTGTGCTGCTGCCAGCCGTCTTCTATTATATACGTACCGTCGGCAGCCCCGCGCGTGTCAATACTGTAGTATAACACACACCTCCGAAGGGCTGTCAATAGCAGAAGAAACAAAATAGAAGGGCTGGGGCGGATTTCTTTGTACAACTGTGTGAGAATCGGAAAATATCAAGACGGCTATGCGCGATCTGCTTTGACTGACAACTTCACGTCAAGTAACGGAACCAAAGCCTTGTCGCAAAATTTACTCTCCGTTTTTATCCAAATGAGAGCCGGCAATCTATCTCACTGAATAAAATCCAATCTTACAAGAAGCCACACGACCACCATCGCCAGCGGCAGCACACATAAATCCACCGCCGCATAATACCCAATCACACAAGAGATGTCTCGAAATCCAACCGCCACAAGAAACGAGACACAGATCCCGGCCGCAAGCGGAAGATACCGGCGGTTATCACTTTTTTCTTCTCTCTCACCAAACAGCCAGAGCCAGACGGCGGTGCTGATGCGCTTCATCAGGCAAAGCAGAACCACGGAAAGCGCAAGACAGAATATTGCCAGAAACAGAATCCATATCACATGCACGATTGAGGATATAGAAAATGCAAGCGCAACCTCCTTCAGATGCCTCACCCCAATTTCCCACGCCAGCCGCCAGAATACCGCCATACTGGTCATCCCATACAAAAAAGCCAGGCTGTATAAGACTGCGTACCGCGGATGCTGATGGAGGCTTTTCGCACACAGGCAGGGAAACGCGCCTTGCAAAGTCCTCTTTTTTAAAATCATTTTCTCCGAGATGAAAGCTTTTGCCGTTTCGCTGAACACTGATTTCTTCATAGCCCGCCTCTCCTGCCATTTTCCCGTTTTCTGTGACTTTTGCTGTTTGTCACATTCTATTTCTTACTATATCTTTTTTCGCCTCCGTTATGCATTCATTCTGTTTTCCAATAAAAAAATCCGTTTCCGCTGCGGTTTTTCCCGTCTAATTAACGTTTTTGGGATCATGTCCGAAAAATCAAAAAGGATATTTCACCCGAATGCTCCGCACCGGTTTTACCTTCACTGACCGCAGCTTTGCCACGGCTTCCTCCAGCTGTTCCACTCTCCCCGCCATGGTCGATGAGACATCCACTTTCACATTCTTCTTACGTGGCGTGATATAAATCACCGCTTCCGTTCCCATTTCAGGCTCCAGTACTTCCTTAAGCCCCACCTCCCAGATCGCTCCATTGCAGAAATTGTCGGAAATCAAAACACCGTCACAAAACAGATGTCCGACATCGCCGTTGTAATCGATACGCAGCACGGCGTCCTTGCAATCCCCGTACTCTTCCGGAAGCTCGAGCTGAAATCTGCCACATCCGCATTCTGTCGTCTCAAGTTCTTTTTCCTGCAGGGACTCCTGCCAGTCTATCTGAATGCCTTCAAACAGCCCTTCCTTAAGTTTTGAAAACGTAACCTGTTTTTCTTGTTCAATCCGTATTTTTTCGCCTGCCTGCGCCGGGTAAAACAGAAGTGTTGTCTGATTGCTTCCATCCGACGGGCTTTCTATTTCCAGATCCGTTCCATTCCACACCAGAGGACTGCTGCAAAGCACTGCCGTTTTCGTTCCATCTTTTTCGATTTCATAAAACATCAGGCTCTGCTTTCTTGTCAGCGTCACAATTCTCGCGTTTTCGCCGACCGCAAAAAAGCTCATCTCGCCGGACGGAACCTCGGTAATCTCATTTTCCCACACATATTTCGGGCTCATGCCATCCGGTATAAAGAAGAAAAAGGTGGTACGATCCTTTTCCCGAATGACCGACAGCGGCTGCGCGGCTGCATAGAGCAGCCTTCTTCCGCCAATTTCCATGCCAAACGGAAGAATCACTTCCTCCCCTGCTGCAATCGAAAGATCTTCCATATGAATCTCTTCGTTTTCCAGCTGCAGCGTAAGGTTCTCATGCTTCTTATCCTGACATTTACAGTGATCCTGATAGTTGTTGATAAATACATAGCCGGATGTTCCGTCTGTGCGGACAGCATAGCGAAGAGCCTCCGTATCCTCCGGCCTTATTTTCTGAGAATTTTCCGGCAGCACCGTCACCATATCGCAAAGCTGCTCCTGAAAATTTTTGATAAAGGAATGCAGCGCACGAAGGCGGTGATAGCTTGGGCGCACCTGTCCATATTCCCCAATCGGAGCCTGATAATCATAGGAAATCTTCGGACACTGGCACTCATTTAAATACGGCGTTTTCTCTCCCCTCGGATTGCTCCCGCCGCGGTACATATAATAGCCAAGGAAGTTGCACCCTCCCGCCATTTTGATGTTTGCCATCGCATCTATGCTTTCATAGTCCAGCTGAAAACGGTAATTATAATATACCTGCATGCCGCCGCCCATTTCGCAGCAGGCGTATGGCAGGCTTTCCGGCTCATAGCACGGAGCGAAATTATAGGTTTCCGGAACCGCATTATTGTGATTGTCGCGATAAATGTATTCCTCCGTTGCCGGATGCTCCCCTTTGTAATCATAAAAAATCCATGGCTGGAACGCATATCCGCCCCAGAGCGGAAGCATCTCATCCAATGCCGCGGCTGCGCCGCCCCAGCCGGTGCAGGTGTAAAATGGAGTAATGATGCCTTCTTCCTCTGCCATTTTTTTCAGCATCCGCATATAAGCTGCCCCATCGCTTCCGGCAGGAACCCATTCGTTTGTAACTCCCGTTGTCATTTCCCACGGAGAAGAGGAATGCATGTATTCATTCTCGATCTGTGCTCCTATGATCGGACCTCCATCCTTAAAGTAAAGGCCCTCAAACTGATGTGCATACTGGTGATACAATCTTCTGGTATACGATAACCAGCCTTCGCTTAAGGTTCGCACCTCAAATGGCTTGCCGTACATCCAGTCCGGGATTCCGCCGTTTCGCACTTCACCGTGATCATACGGCCCGATCCGGACAATCACGTACATTCCATGCTTTTTGCATAATTCAATAAACTTCCGGACGTTTCGATTTCCATCGAACCGAAACTTCCCCTCGATTTCCTCATGATGATTCCAGAAGCAATAAGCCGAAACAATATTCAGGCCACCCATTTTCATTTTCAGGATAGTATCCTCCCACTGGCTTTCCTGCACTCTGGAATAATGGCACTCTCCTGAGATTCCAAAAAATGGTTTTCCATTTACGGTCAGGTAATAACTGGTAAATGCCATCTCATTGCCGACAGGGTCCCGTCCGCAGAATTTTTCCGAAAGCTTCTTCACTGCCTGTTTTCTCGGATTTTTCAGATTAATGATATTGTCCATTCGTTCCTCCTCAAAGTCACCCTTATAATAGTTTGCACATTTGCAATCCGTTTTCGCTGTTTATAGACTTATTATAATTCCCACCCGGATTGTCCGCATTACCAAATATCGCCTTTTTTTGGGAAAAATTGCCATAAAAAAGGAAAGATACCCCTTTCGGAATATCCTTTCCCTATCTCTTCACTTATGCTGCAGCTGCTGAATAATATAATCTCTCTGCCGCTCGATATGGCTGTTCGTCACGCGCAGTGCACGGTCCGCATCCCGCTCGATCAGCCCCTTCAAAATCTCCTCATGCTCCTTTACGAGCAGGCTGTGGGACTGCCGGTCCTTCAAATACTCCATGCGGTAGCGGTACATCTGCTCGCGCAGGTTGTTGAGGATCTGCACGAGGCGGCGGTTGCCGGTTGCCTCATAGATCGCATCATGAAATGCCATATCTGCCTGTGCGCAGGCTGCCACATCGTCTCCGTACAGCGTCTTGCAGAATTCTGCGGAGCGCCGCTTGATCTCCTCCAGCTGCTCCTCCGTGATGCGCTTGCACGCGATCTTCACCGCCAGCTCCTCAAGCGCCATCCGCACCTCGAGCACATCCTCCAGATCCTGCACTGTGATTTCCGCCACGATTGCGCCCTTGCGCGGAATCATCAGCACCAGGCCCTCCAGTTCCAGCTTCCGGATTGCCTCGCGCACCGGTGTCCGGCTCACGCCAAGCTTCTGCGCCAGATGGATCTCCATCAGACGCTCACCCGGCTTTAATTCTCCTCTTAAAATTGCCTGGCGCAGTGTCTGAAACACGACATCGCGCAGCGGCAGATACTCGTTCATCTCCAGTTCAAAATCAGCCACTTCCTATACCTCCGCCCGTATATTTTCCGCTTCAAGCTGTGCGCTCCAAACGGCCTCATTGTATTGTTTATTACTCCTGCTCTTTCCTGTTATGGAAAAACTTCGTCAGGTACACTTCCCGCGCGATACTTCCACTTCTTAAGCGCATATACGCCTGCTTCGCCTTTTCCCGGTCATCAAACAGTCCGAACACAGTCGGGCCGCTTCCGCTCATCATCGCATTCACTGCGCCGCATTTCTTCATGCAGTCCTTGATCTCCTCGATCACCGGATACGCCGGAATCGTGACGGTCTCGAGCACGTTCCCCATTTTTTCGGCCATCGCGTAAAAATCGCCGTTACGGATCGCCTCCACCTGTCCGTCGATATCCGGATGGTACGAAAGCTCATTTGCTTTCAGGTTTCCGTAGACGAACGCCGTCGACACGTGTATCTTCGGCTTTGCGATCACCACGGTGCAGTCCGGCGCTTTCGGAAGCGGGGTCAGCTGCTCTCCGATTCCCTCTGCGAGCGCCGTGCCGCGCAGCAGACAATATGGAATATCCGCACCGAGTTTCACGCCGCGCTCCTGCAGTTCTTCCAGGGTAAGTCCAAGATGAAACAGCCGGTTCACGCCGATCAGAACCGCTGCCGCATCTGAGCTGCCGCCCGCAAGTCCGGCCGCCACCGGAATGTATTTCTTCAGGTCGATTGCCACTCCCTGCGTGATGTCAAACTCCTTCATCAGAAGGTCCGCCGCCTTATAAACAAGATTTTCCGGACCGGTCGGAAGGTAGCCAAGGTTCACACTCAGACGGATGCCCGGCTTTTGCGTCTGCCGGATACAGATCTGATCATACAGATAAATACTCTGCATAATCATCCGCAGATCGTGATATCCATCCTCTCTCTTCCTTAGCACATCCAGTCCGAGATTTATTTTTGCCATTGCTTTCAGCTTCAGTTCTTTCATGTTTGTACTCCTATATTGTACTTCGATGCACTTTGTATACAATTTACTCTATTTTACTCTGATTTTATGCTTCTGTCAATGAACAGCCACTGATATTTTTCATCAAAATCAGCCGGTCTCCCTTTTTAATTTCCTCACTCTCCAGCTGATTCATTTTCACGATCTGAGCCGGTGTCAGGAAGTAGCTGCGCGCGATTTTCCACAGGGTATCGCCCTCCTGCACAATGTATCCGGTAATGCCCGGCACCGCGGCCAGTTCTTCCGGATCGTAATCCTCCTCCTCGATCTCACAGATACACGTCTGCTTCTTCGGACGGATCACCAGCAGATCGAGATTCGCCGTAAATTTCACCTCGATCTCCTCGCTGTCCGCCATTGTCGCCGAGAGCTGATCAAGCGCAGTCCGAAGCGTAAAGCGGCAGTCTGCATCGATGCCCGGCACCTCCGCAAAATGCGTAAACGGCAGCACACCGTCCAGCACCGCAAACGGCATGGAATCCTCCGCCGAAATATACAGAATCGACACCGGCACCGCCCCTTCGATCCGGATTCCATCCTTTTCAATCTCGGTCTTGTCGATCTTCACACTGCCGCTCGCATGACAGATCTGCAGAATCCGCGGCTTCGTGCCCTGAATGCGGATCTTGCCGGAGGCTTTGCATCTCGACGCGTTTTTCATCAGAAGACTTTCATACAATTCCTCCGATACCGCCGGAATCAGTTTTTTCTGCGGCGAATAGACATCCTCCAGAATGTCCGCCTCCTCATTCTGATAAAGACGGATCTCCAGTTCCAGCACGCCCTCCATATGAAGCAGGCGCAGTTCCCCGTCCGTGTCCTCCCGCGCCTGCAGCTCCACCTGCGCGAGCGACACTTCGATATCCGGTATCATCTCCTCACTGCAGCCGCCGCACTCAAGTTCCCCCTCAAACGGCAGTACCTGCTCGTTCCACTGCATACTCCCCGTCTCATCGTCCCCGCGATACAGGACAAACAGAAACAATTTTCCCTGCACCGCCAGCTTTTCCTGACGCTGTACTGCCCGGCAGCTGCGCAGCTGAATATTCTCCCACAGAATTTCACGGATATTCGGCTTGCCGGAAGGGATCATCGTCTCTTCTTTTAAACGCAGGATATCCTTTTTCTGCACCTCGATCTGCATCATCTCCAGCTTCCGGCGCTGCTTCATCACCAGCACATCGCTTCGGATGTCCGCCGCCGCAGACATATCATAAATTTCCTCCACAGAAGCCTCAAAGTTCAGCACCGCTCGCACCGAAAGCTTTCTGGAATTGATAAGCGCCACGGTCACATCCTCTGCCGTGCACGACAGACGCACTGCCTCACCCTGCTCCAGTCCCTCCATCGCAATCCGCTCATCGACCGGCAGCTTCGTATCCAGCCGGTGAAGCTGCCGGTCCTTCGTGTCATCCATATACAGGATGCTCACTTCCAGAAACCCGGCCGTGACCACTCTTCCGTTCTCCGCGCGCGTCTGCTCCACCACAATGCGCTCTTTGCTCTGGATGATCTGTTCCACATCCGGTTTGACATCCGGAACATTAAAATCCTCCTCAAGCGTCACCGGAAGCCCCGCCTGTTTTCCCTGTCTGCACATGTGAATATTTTTCATCAGAAGCTCCATACCATACACTCCTTTCCAGGTCATACCGCCTGCACTCCAATTGCTGCCAAAATGAACGTCCGAAACTGCTGTTTCGCCGCCCCCAAATTATTCAGGTGTGAATCATCTCCTCAGTCAATCTCCACATTTTTTTCCGTCCGCTCCGTCTTTGCCACCAGATACGGATACGACGGCTCCTCCGAAAGTCCCTCCGCGCGCTCCGGACCGATCAGCTGTGTCAGGAAATACAGGTTCTCCTCATCCTCACTGCACTCCGTGACTGAAATGCTGTAGCCGCCGGTTTTCTGCTCCCCGTATCCGCGGATCAGATACAGCTCCTCCCCGTCCTGATACGTCATCCGTATCTCCCGTTCCTTATTTTTTTCCAGAATCTCCAAAAGCTCCTGCGGCACCTCCGCCGCCGGCACTACGGTAAATTTCACAGCTGCCCGTTCTCCCGAAACAGGCTCCGAAGTACCGCAGCCGCACAGCGTAAGAAGAAGCAGCAGACACAAAAGCCAGCGCGTTCCTTTTTTCATTGATGTTCCTGCCCCTGTGCTTTCTATTATGATTATTAGCGCCGTCCCAAAAAAATACCAAATTCTCAAAGTTTTTTATTGTTTTCTTTGTGGAAATTAGCTATAATTAGCAAAGTGACCTATTACTGATAAAGGAGATACCTTATGAATACCAAACTTGCACAAACAGAACCGGAGCAGATCAAAAAAGAAGAGCCGGTACGCATGTCGGGCATCCTGGTCCATCCGACCTCCTTCCCATCCCCGTACGGCATCGGCGATCTCGGCCCGGGTGCTTACGATTTCATTGATTTCCTTGCCGAGTCCGGTCAGACGCTGTGGCAGGTGCTGCCGCTTGGACCGACTGGCTTCGGCGATTCCCCGTATCAGGGCTTTTCCGCATTCGCAGGACAGCCGCTGATCATCAGCCCGGATCTGCTGATCAAGGCAAATCTGCTGACCAGACAGGACATCGAGGAGGAAGGCCCTCAGAACTTTGACCCGCGCAAGGTCGATTACGGCCCGGCGATTGAGTTTAAGACAAAGCTTCTGAAAAAGGCATGGAAATCTTTCAAACACACGCCAGACAAGACCATGCTCGAGGAATTCGAGCTGTTTTGCAAAGAGGAGAGCTACTGGCTCGACGACTATACACTTTTCATGGCATGTAAAGACTACCATGAAGGCCGCTGCTGGCTCGACTGGGAAAAAGACATCTTAAATCCGACCGACAAGACGAAGAAAGCATACACGGAAAAGCTGGAAAAAGAGATCGGTTACTATCGCTTCATCCAGTTTATTTTCCAGAAGCAGTGGATTGCGCTGCGCGACTATGCGCATGAAAAAGGAATCCAGATCATCGGCGATATCCCGATTTTCGTGGCACTCGACAGCACTGACGTCTGGGCAAACAAAAAGCTGTTCCAGCTCGACACGAAGGGCTACCCGACCAGCGTAGCCGGAGTACCGCCAGATTATTTCAGCGAAACCGGACAGCTCTGGGGCAACCCGCTCTACGACTGGGATTACCACAAAACGACCGGTTATAAATGGTGGATCGACCGCATCCGCCGCCAGCTGACACTGACTGACTACCTGCGGATCGACCATTTCCGCGGCTTTGAGGCATACTGGTCCGTTCCGGCTAAAGAAGAGACCGCCATCAACGGTAAATGGGTCAAGGGTCCGTGTGAGGATCTCTTCCATGCCATCGAAAAAGCGCTCGGCAGCAATCTTCCGATCTTCGCCGAGGATCTCGGCATCATCACACCGGAGGTAGAGCAGCTGCGCGACAGCCTCGGCTTCCCTGGCATGAAGGTGCTTCAGTTCGGCTTCGGCGATATGAACGACAAAAATTATGTGCCGCATTTCTACACGAACCCGAACTGCATCTGCTACACGGGTACGCATGACAATGACACGACGATGGGCTGGTACGCACAGCAGCCGGAGGTCATCCGTGACCGCATCCGCCGCTACGGAAACACCGACGGAAACATGGTCAGCCTTGATTTCATCCGCTTCTGCATGGCTTCTATCGCCAAATATGCGATCTTCCCGATTCAGGATCTCTGCCTGATGGGAAGTGATGCGCGTATGAACACACCGGGAGTAGCCGCTGCCAACTGGGAATTCCGCTACGTAAAAGAAGACCTCACACCAGACCGCAAGAACTGGCTGTTAAAGACAACAAAGCTCTTTGGCCGCTGTCCGCTTGGTCCGGAAGATTATACGGTCTGACAAACAGTAAACGGAGGGCTTTATGATTCGTGTTTTTCTGATCGCAGTTTTTCTGATCGTATTTTTTCTCCTCTCGATTCCGGTCTTTCTGATCGAATGGATCATCGGAAAATTCAATCCGCGTGCGCGCGATATCAGCTCGCTGCGGATTGTCCAGGGGGCATTTAAAATCGTAATTTTCCTCTCCGGCGTAAAGCTTACCGTGATCGGTGAGGAGAACGTTCCAAAGGATCAACCGGTGCTCTACATCGGCAACCATCGCAGCTACTTCGATATTGTGCTCACCTACGCACGCTGCCCGGATCTGACCGGATACGTTGCCAAAAAAGAGATGCTGAAAGTTCCATTCTTATCGCGCTGGATGAAATTTCTCTACTGTCTTTTTCTTGACCGCACCGATATCAAGGCAGGTCTGAAAACGATTCTCACCGCGATTGATTATGTAAAAAACGGCATCTCAATCATGATCTTCCCGGAAGGCACCCGCGGCAGAGGCTGCTCCGAGCTGGAGCTGCTCCCGTTCCATGAAGGTTCCTTCAAGATCGCGACAAAAACCGGCTGCCCGATCATCCCGGTCTGCATCAACCATTCATCCGAGATTTTCGAGGATCACATGCCGCGCATCACGCCGACTTCTGTTACAATTGAATATGGAAAGCCGATTTATCCAAAAGAGCTTTCCAAGGAGGAGCAGAAATTTATCGGAAAATATGTGCGTGAGATTATGTTAGATACCTTAAAAAAGAACGAGTAAAAAGCAAAGGCGTTGTACACAAGACCAGTTTTGTGTACAGCGCCTTTTTCATTTTCTTATTATTACGGAGTTTCCATGATGCCTAACCTGTGATGTCTTCTCCCTCCGGAAGGTTTGCCGCTTTCCCATACGCCTCCAGAATCGTATTCTGAATGACTTCCCGTGTCTGGGAATTGATTGGATGCGCGATATCGCGGTACTCGCCGTCTGCCGTCTTGCGGCTTGGCATCGCAATAAAAAGCCCCTTCTCGCCTTCTATCACCTTAATATCATGCACCACAAACGCCTCATCCAATGTGATGGATACGACTGCTTTCATTTTTCCATCCTTCGCAACTTTCCTAACTCTAACGTCGGTTATTGTCATACATCTGTCCCCCGTGGTTCTTTTTTCTACAGTAATCTTTTCTCTTTCCGGAACGCGGCAGCCATTGGCCGCCGCATCCCTCCCCCCGTTTTCCCCCGATATACGATGGAAGTCTTTTTGTGCTTGATTTTGCAGGAAAGACTTCTATCGTACATCCATCATAAAACGTATCTCTCGTTTGATTCCAGTACGATCCGGATGCCATCCTCTCCCACATAGCGGGAATTTGCGCGGATGGTGTCGCGGCTCTCCACGATACAGTTTTCAAGGTATACATTATCCCCAAGATATACGTCATTCAAAACAATGGAATTCTTTATGACGCAGTTTTCACCGACAAAAACTTTTTTGAAGATTACAGAATTCTCCACATAGCCATTTACAATCGTGCCGTTTGCAATCAGGCTGTTTTTCACCTCACAGCCCGGATTGTACTTCGCCGGCGGATTATCATCAACCTTTGAATGAACATCCGGATACTCGCGGAAGAAGTAATCCCTCACTTCCCGCTTCAGGAAATCCATATTTGTCTGATAATAGGACTCCACCGATGCGATATTGCTCCAGTAGCTGTCCAGATGATAACCGTAAATACGCTTGACATCCTTGTAACGGATGAGTACATCCCTCACAAAGTCATGTCTTCCTTCCTCGATCGATTTCTCGATCAGCTCGATCAGCTGACGTCTGCGGATGACGTAAATACCGCAGGAGATCGTATGCGATGCTGCCGCCATCGGCTTCTCATCAAACTGTACAATCCGGTTGTCGCTGTTCATTTTTAAGATACCAAATCTTGTCAGATCCTCCGTCGCCGGAACTTCTTTACATACCACGGTGATATCCGCTTTTTTCGCGATGTGGTACTCAAGCACCTTTGCATAATCCAGCTTGTAAACGCAGTCGCCCGACGCAATCACCACGTAAGGCTCATGACACTGCTTCAGGAAATCCAGGTTCTGATGGATCGCATCGGCCGTGCCGCGGTACCAGAAGTCATTGTCCGAGGTGACCATCGGCGGAAATACGAACAGTCCGCCCTGTTTTCTTCCGAAATCCCACCACTTCGAGGAACTCAAGTGCTGGTTTAACGATCTGGAATTGTACTGGGTCAGCACTGCCACTTTCTGAATCCCGGAATTGGACATGCTGCTCAGTGCAAAATCAATGCTTCGAAAGCTTCCTGCGATCGGCATTGCCGCGATCGCGCGCTTGTTGGAAAGCTCTTTCATCCGGTAGCTGTTGCCGCCGGCCAGAATCATACCTACCGCTCTCATTCCACGTCACCTGCCTTATCTAAGATCTCGCCGCCTGCAAGCAGACCGTCCGGATAATCCTCCGGCACCGTCACGCCTGTGACCGCCGTGTTTTTTCCGATCTTCACATCCGGCGGTACAACCGCCTTCTCACCGATCACGGTAAGACCGAAGGAATAGATTGCCGGTTTTACTTTATTCGGTACTTCCTCACCGACGCCAAGCTGAGCATGCTCACCAATCTCTGCCTGCTCGGCAATGATCGCCTTGTCGATCACTGCGCCCGCATGAATCACCGCATTCTGCATGATGATGGAATCGCGCACCACTGCGCCTTCCTCAATCACAACACCACAGCCGATGATGGAATTGTGCACCTCACCGTAAATCTCCGTACCATCACCGATCAGACAACGGTCAAGCACAGCATCCTCGGAAATATACTGCGGCGGAAGAATATCATTTTTCGTGTAAATTTTCCAGAACTCCTCGTACAGGTTAAACTCCGGAATGATATCGATCAGCTCCATATTTGCTTCCCAGTAGGAACCGAGTGTTCCGACGTCCTTCCAGTAGCCGTTGTACTCGTAGGCAACAAGCCGCTCACCCTTCTCATGACAGTATGGAATGACATGCTTGCCGAAGTCGCAGTTGCTCTGCTCGGAAAGTGCCACGAGCGCCTCCTTGAGCGCCTTCCAGCTGAATATGTAGATACCCATTGACGCGAGGTTGCTCTTCGGATGCTCCGGCTTTTCCTGGAACTCCGTGATGCGGCCGTTTCCGTCCGTTACCACGATACCGAAACGGCTTGCCTCTTCCTGCGGCACCGGCATCACGGCGATGCTCACGTCCGCATTGTGCGCCTTGTGGTAATCCAGCATGACCTCGTAATCCATCTTATAGATATGGTCACCGGAGAGAATCAGCACATAGTCCGGATTGAAGGACTCCATATATGCCAGATTCTGGTAAATGGCATTTGCAGTACCGGTGTACCACTCGGTCTTTCCTACCTTCTCATAAGGCGGAAGCACCGTAACACCGCCGACATTTTTATCCAGATCCCACGGAATGCCGATTCCGATATGTGTATTCAGGCGAAGCGGCTGATACTGCGTCAGCACACCGACGGTATCGATTCCGGAATTGATGCAGTTGCTCAGCGGAAAATCGATGATCCGGTATTTGCCGCCGAACGCAACCGCCGGTTTGGCCACCTTCGAAGTCAGAACGCCAAGCCGGCTTCCCTGGCCCCCTGCCAGAAGCATTGCTATCATTTCTTTCTTTATCACATAATCACCTCTTTAACTCATTCTCAAGCAGCCGGTTGTACAAAAACTTAACTTAGCCATGCTGCCCCTGCACAGCCTCCGACCGCAAAATCACTGTGATTCTGATCCCTGAACAGGTCAACCGGCAAAGCGTCTCTTTGCAAAGCATCTCTTTGCAAACCGTTTTAACCTCCGAATACGAATCACGATTTTAAGTATTATATCACATGTCCTGTGAATAGTGAACATTTTTTACAATTTTTTCTTCTCTTTTGGTCTCTTTTTACTATAAATAGCTCAACTCACTGAATTTGTCGAAAATTAGCGCTATCATTTATGCGTGATTATCTTCTTAAAATCCCTATATTTTTGTGAATTTTTACCATTTTCTTTTCCCGTTTCTGTGCATCAGGACGGAAAAACGCTTGTATTTGAGCTGTTCTTTTTACCATTCTGCACGAAGAGCACTTGACTCCAGCGCACGTAATTCTTCTACTTATATAATATGGTTGGCAATTTTCCCTCAGAAGTGTATAATGAGAACGAAAATCAGTAATCCCGACATCATTATTTATTCCATAACCGGCTGCCCTGCAGCTTCGGTTAAATCTATTAAAGGAGAACTTCAAATGTATCAGATAAAATATGACCAGCCTGTACATATTCATTTCATCGGAATCGGCGGTATCAGCATGAGCGGCCTTGCTGCCGTCCTGCTGCGCCGCGGCTTTACCGTATCCGGCTCGGACGCGCGCCAGTCGGAGCTGACACGATGGCTGACCAACCTCGGCGCCACGATCCACTATCCGCAGACAGCTGCAAACATCACGGACGACATCGATGTCGTTGTCTATACAGCAGCCATTCATCCGGACAACCCGGAATTTGCAGCTGTAAAAGCAAAAAATATCCCAATGCTGACCCGCGCTGAGCTGCTCGGAGAGCTTATGACGAACTACGAGATGCCGATCGCTGTCTCCGGTACACACGGAAAGACAACGACAACCTCCATGCTCTCCCACATTCTGATGCACGCAGACATGGACCCGACGATCTCGGTCGGCGGCATCCTGCCTTCGATTGGTGGAAACGTGCGCATCGGTCACTCCGAAAACTTCATCACGGAGGCCTGTGAATATACCAACAGCTTCCTCTCACTGTATCCCAAGATTGCCATCATCCTGAATATTGATGCAGACCACCTCGACTTTTTCAAGGATCTCGATGACATCCGCCACTCCTTCCATCTGTTCGCAAAACGGCTGCCGGAGGATGGCACCCTGATTCTGAATGCTGAAATCCCAAGCCTCTCCGACATCACGAAAGACCTGAACTGCCGTGTCATCACCTTCGGTGTCGGAAACGGTGACTACCAGGCTGCAAACGTGACCTATGATTCGATCGGCTGCGGCAGCTTTGATCTGCTCAGGGACGGCAAGCTGATCGGCCGTTTCTCCCTTGCTGTTCCGGGCGAGCACAATGTAGCAAATGCAGTTTCTGCACTGGCTGCCGGTGATCTGCTCGGCATCGCCGCTGACGTGATGGCAGAAGGACTGCTCAGCTTCCACGGCACCGACCGCCGCTTCCAGAAAAAGGGTGAAATCGGCGGTGTGACAATCATCGATGATTACGCGCACCATCCTACCGAGATCAAAGCAACGCTGCAGGCAGCGCGGAAGATCCCGGCGAAAAACCTCTGGTGTGTCTTCCAGCCGCATACCTATACCCGTACCAAAGCGCTGCTCGATGAGTTCGTGGAGGCTCTCTCCCACGCGGACAAGATCGTCCTCGCTGACATTTATGCGGCAAGAGAGACCGACACGCTCGGCATCAGCTCTGATGACATCCGCAAAAAACTGGAAGCAATGGGAAAAGAGGCCTACTATTTCCCGACTTTCGACGAAATTGAAAATTTTCTTCTTGAACACTGTATCCCCGGAGACCTGTTGATAACTATGGGAGCCGGAGACGTAGTAAAAATAGGCGAAAACCTGCTTGGCATGTAGTTATCCACACTATCCACACGGTTATGCACATTTTTCATGCACATCCGTGTGGATTTTTTTGTGGACATCGTGATTTACATAACATTCCTCATAATTCGCTGTTTTTCATGGTATTTCGCAGATGCGATCTGTTATTGTCAACCACTTATCCACACTGTCCACATTATCCACAAAAAGGGGATGGGTGGGCGCTGCCAAAGTTTTGCCTGTTCTATTTTTACAATAGTTATGTTATGATATGACTACTAAATATAAAGAGAGTTGAACCCACTATGAAAATTTACACAGATACCCCCGAGGGCGTCACGGTCGTAAAAAATGCGTTCATTGACCAGTATATGCCGCAGGCAAACGGGGAATTTGTCAAAGTATATTTATACCTGCTCCGGTGCGCCAACACCGGGCGCGACCTGTCTTTATCCTCCATCGCCGACGCGCTGGAGCACACGGACAAGGACATTCAGCGCGCGCTTTCCTACTGGGAGAAGCAGGATCTGATCCACATCAAGGCAGCCCCCGGCGGTGTGATCCATTCGATCACATTTTCGGATCTGCCCTCCGCCTCGGACGAGCCGGAGATGCGAGGTACTTCCTTTTCGGATGCATCCGCGGCAGATACAAGCCGGGCATCCGGCAGCTGTCCTGAACAGGCTGCAATTTCCGGCTCAGTTACCACTTATTACGCACTGGAAAACAGCCGTGCAGCACGAACCGGAGAAGTCACTGGCTTAGGCACTCCCTCCGGTGACAGCCAGCGTGGCACCTCTTCCGCTAGATTATCCGGCACTCCCGCAGCCTCCTCCAGAGACAGTCAGGGATCCGGCGTTTCTGCCGGAAATTCTTCTGCCCCAAGCCGCGACCGCATTGCCGCGCTTGCCGGTCAGAAGGACGTCCGTCAGATCTTTTTTGTTGCAGAGCAGTATCTGAAGCGTCCTCTGACCTCCGCGGAACAGGAAGATTTCGTCTACTATTACGACACCTTAAAGTTTTCCTCCGACCTGATCATCTACCTGCTGGAATACTGCATTTCAAAGGGTTCGTTCAGCCGCCATTATATGCGGAAGGTCGCGCTTGGCTGGGCAGAATCCGGTGTCACTACGGTCACCCAGGCCAAACAGGAATCAAATCTTTACAACAAAAATTATTTCACGATTCTGAATACCTTTGGCATCAAGGGCCGCAGTCCGGCCGGACCGGAGATCGAGATCATGTCGCGCTGGTTCAATGAATACGACTTCACGCTCGACATCATCGTCGAGGCCTGCAACCGCACGATCCGCCAGATCCATCAGCCAAGCTTTGAGTACGCAAACAAGATTCTGCGCCAGTGGAACAAAAACGGCGTTTCCTCGCTCGATGATGTGAAACGGCTCGACCAGATCCGCACGGAGGAACAGCAGCGCCGCGCAGAACAGAAAAAAACAGACGCACAGCCTGCAAAGTCCTCCGGCAACCGCTTCAATAACTTTACACAGCGTGAGTACGATTACAGCCAGCTGGAGAAACAGCTGCTGGACCATTCATAAGGAGTAACCATGGGACTGACCAACACACAATACGACACGATCATGCGCGATTATCAGCGGCAGCAGGCCAGGGATCACGATGAGCATGCCAGAAGACAGGCAGAGATCTATGAAAAGATTCCGGAATTTGCGCAGATTGACGCGCAGATTGCCGCTGCAAGCACGGCCTGCGCGAGACGGATGCTGCTGGACGGAGGTGCCGCTTCATCTGCGTCCGAAAAAAACGCCGCTGGTGAAAACAGCAGTGTCCTCCACCAGCTTCGTCAGACGATCGACCAGTTATCTGCCAAGCGTGCCGCTCTTTTGCAGGCAGCCGGTTTTCCGGCCGATTACCTCGAGCCCGTCTACCGCTGCCCGGACTGTCGCGACACCGGCTACATCGGCAGCGAGAAATGCCACTGCTTCCGTCAGGCCATCATTGACCTGCTCTACATGCAGTCCAACCTGCGCGAGACGTTAAAATCCGAAAACTTTTCCGCCTTCTCGCTCGACTACTACCCGGATCTTGTGCCGGATGCCCTCACCGGACTGACCGCAAGACAGACCGCCGAACATGCACTGAAGGCAAGCCTTGATTTTGTCCGGAATTTTGACCATGAGTTTGAGAATCTCTTTCTCTACGGCGATACCGGTCTTGGAAAAACGTTTCTCTCGCACTGCATCGCGAAGGAACTGATTGAGAGCACTCATTCCGTCATCTATTTTTCGGCATTCCGCCTCTTTGAGCTTTTTGCGGACAGTACCTTTGGACGCACGGATTCCGCCTCTCAGCAGGAACTGGAACAGCACATTTTCGAATGCGACCTTCTGATCATCGACGACCTCGGCACGGAGCTGGTCAATTCTTTCGTCTCCTCTCAGCTCTTCCTCGTCTTAAACGAGCGGATCCTGAGACGGAAAAGTACGCTGATTTCAACGAATCTCTCGCTTGGCACCTTCGCCGATACATACTCCGAGCGGATCTTTTCCCGCATCTCCAGCACCTACACGATGCTGCGGCTGATCGGGGATGATATTCGTATTCAGAAAAAATTATCAGCTGGCAGGGCTTGACCGTTCATTTTTTTATGGTAGAATGAAAGCGCAGCAACTGCGAATTTTGCAACTTACTCACCCATACACACAGATACCGCATCTTTCGGGCACATCCCGGCAGACGCTGTATCCGCTACTTTTGGAGGATTATTATACTATGGAATTCCAATCTGGCTATGAACGCAATGTGGAGACAATTCCGGTCGGAGAGCTTGGTATCATCGCACTGAACAGCTGCGAAGCACTCGGCAAAAAAATTGATGCACACATCGTCAAATGGCGAAAAGAACGCGAACACGAACATCTCGGCACACCGGAGCTTCGCACCTATGCAAGAGACTCCTACCTGATCGATGCCAGCGTACCGCGTTTCGGTTCAGGCGAGGCAAAGGGTATCATCAATGATACCGTCCGCGGAGATGACCTGTACCTGCTGGTTGACGTCTGCAACTACAGCCTGACCTACTCTCTGTTCGGCCACACCAACCACATGTCCCCGGATGATCACTTCCAGGATCTGAAACGTATCATCGCCGCAGTAGGAGGAAAGGCAAGACGAATCAACGTTATCATGCCGTTCCTCTATGAGAGCCGTCAGCACAAGCGCAACGGCCGTGAATCCTTGGACTGTGCACTGGCACTGCAGGAGCTTGCATCGATGGGTGTCGATAATATCATCACCTTCGACGCACATGACCCGCGTGTACAGAACGCGATTCCGCTCCACGGTTTTGAGACAATCCAGCCGGTCTACCAGTTCATCAAAGGTCTGTTCCGCGCCGCTCCTGATCTGAAGCGTGACCCGGAGCATCTGATGATTATCAGCCCGGACGAGGGTGCTGCCAGCCGTGCAATTTACATGGCAAACATTCTCGGTGTAGATATGGGTATGTTCTATAAAAGACGTGACTACGCGCACATCGTAAACGGCGCAAACCCGATCGTTGCACACGAATTCCTCGGCTCTGACTTAAGCGGTAAGGACGTCGTAATCATCGACGATATGATCTCCTCCGGAGACAGCATGATCGATGTTGCACGCGAGCTGAAAAAGCGCAAGGCCGAACGAATCTTCATCTGCGCGACCTTCGGTCTGTTCACAAACGGCCTCGAGCGTTTTGACCGCGCCTATGAGGAGGGTCTCTTCTACTCCATGCTGACCACCAACCTCATCTATCAGCCGCCGCAGCTTCTTGAGAAGCCGTACTACACCAGCTGCGATTTAAGCAAGTACATCGCGCTCGTGATCGATACCTTAAACCATGACGGTTCCATCAGCGACCTGCTGAACCCGTCTGATCGTATCAACAACTTCCTGGCAAAGCATCAGAACTAATAAACACCGACGAAATGTGCCGCATTTTGGAGGTTGGTTCTGAACAGTTACTATAACAAAAAAATCGTCGGTTTATTTTTGGGCCGACGATTTTTTGTATGCATTTATTATTGTTTTTGAAATTTTATCTGACGCAAAGCGGCAGCATTTCTATTCTGGAATAAAATCCGATACCTGTTTTTCTCCGAAGGTCTCTTTCCATGCTTTTCGGAATCCTTCCATGGAAGCATCTGTAGACGCATGTGCAATCAGCAGATCAAACATTTCCGGTGTGATTGTCACCGCCTGGCATCCTACCGTTGCAAGACGCCGAATCTGATCTGCCGTGCGGAAGCTTGCACCAAGTACCTTACACGGATAACCGCCATTCTCAAATGCGATCACCATCTCTTCTACCGCAGATACTCCATCACATCCAATATTGTCGATATGTGAAATGTACGGTGCCACGAAATCTGCGCCTGCCTTTGCTGCTAGCAGCGCCTGTGTCATGGAATGAACAACCGTCACGCATACACAGATTCCCTCTGCCTTGCAAAGCCGTACCGCCTTGTAGCCTTCCTTCACTGCCGGAAGCTTCACAACCAGATGCTCGCCGTAGTAAGATTTCAGCTTCTTCGCCTGTGCCAGCATATCCTCTGCCTTTTCTGCTGTTACCTGAAAAAATACTTTCACATCATTTTTCTCTACGAACTCACGATACTGCGGAATCAGTTCCTGCACTTTTCCGGCTTCCTTTGTCAGGATTTTTGGATTTGTTGTGAACCCGTCGATCGGATAATATTCCGCTACTTTTTTTACGCTCTCAAGATCTGCGATGTCTACATAAAATTCCACTTCTGTTTCCTCCAATCCACAGTCTGTGTTTTCACGACGGCAGATATCTCTAATATTCTTTGGTCGTGACTTGCTTCACGGCAGTGGGGAAACTGGTTTTTCTTTCTCCGCCACTGCCGTTCTTTTTTCCTGCCTTTAAACTTTCTTTATTTTGCTTTCTTTGTTCTTGTATCCATCAGTACCGACACAACAATGATTACACCCTTGATGACCTGCTGCCAGTAGGAATTTACATCGATCAGTGTCATACCATTTACCAGAACCGTCAGAAGAAGTACGCCAACGATCGTTCCGGAAATCTTACCCTTGCCGCCTGCCATGGAGGTACCGCCGACAACCGCTGCTGTAATACAGTCCATCTCAAAGCTCTGTCCTGCGGACGGCTGTCCAGAACCGAGACGGGCTGCAACGATGATACCTGCTACAGAAGTCAGAACGCCCATGAATACGTATACAAGAATCTTGACCTTGTCAACATTCAAACCTGACCACTTACTGGTTTCTGCATTTCCTCCTACTGCGTAAACATAACGTCCAAAGCGTGTCTTATTCATAATAAATGAACCGATGATAATGCAGATAATCATAATGATAACCGGAATTGGAACTACGCCAAGATAACCAGTACCAAGTGCGGTAAATTTTTTATCCATGACAGAAATTGGATCGCCGCCTGTGATAATATAGCCCAGTGCACGAAGAATTGTCATACTGGCCAGTGTTGCGATAAAGCCCGGCAGTTTTCCTTTTGCGCAGAGCACGCCATTGAATAATCCAACCAGCACACCACTCAAGATTGCTGCTGCAAATGCCAGCACAATGTTTCCGGTGCTCTTGTAAACTGCCGCTGCAATCATACCGCTCGCCGCGATCAGTGAACCTGCCGAAAGATCAATTTCTCCAATGATGATCACCATCGTCATGCCGACGGATGCGATTGCGGTGTACGACGCCTGTCTTACTACGTTCATGAGGTTGTTCATGGTCAGGAAGTTCGGTGACATAATTGCCCATACAATGCACATCACAATCAAAATAATCACAAGAACCATCTGACGGAACGTATCAAATTTAATCTTTTTCATCTCTTTGCTCCATTTCGTTCTTCAAAAATTACTTTAGTTTTCTATACCGATTGCCGCATTCATGATTGTTGCCTGCGTCGCCTCGCTGACAGACATTTCGCCTGTCACGCTGCCTTCATGCATAACAATAACCCGATCGCTGACCTTTTGAATCTCTGCCATTTCAGATGAGATCATGATGATACTCATTCCCTCCTCTGTCAGCTTTCTCATAATTGCATAAATTTCACTTTTTGCTCCGATATCAATACCACGAGTCGGCTCATCCATGATCAGAACTTTCGGATTCATCGCCATCCACTTTGCGATAACAACCTTCTGCTGATTTCCGCCGCTTAAATTTTTGACCTCTTCCTCTTCACTGGCAAGTGCAATGCTCAGATCCTGGATATAAGTACCTGTGATATTGCTGATATCTTTTTTATTTAGAACAGGGCTCTTGAATGTTCCAAGTTTAGGAAGGAGCATATTATCCTTTACGCTCATTCCCAAAATCAGCCCCAAATCTTTTCGATCCTCCGGAACAAGCCCGATTCCTGCCTTGATCGCATCCAGTGGACATGTAATTTTTACTTCCTTTCCGTCCACCAGTACCTTGCCATCACCAATCGGATTAATGCCGAAGATTACTCTGCTAAGTTCCGTTCTTCCTGCTCCGACCAGTCCGAACATGCCAAGGATCTCGCCTCTGTACAGCTTCAGATTTACCGGAGTAGAATTTTTATATACTTTTACATTCTGAACTTCAAGAGCTACCTCATTGCTGCCAGCCTTTTCAACTCTCTTTGGCACATTCTCCTGAAGTTCACGTCCAATCATCATTTTGATGATCTGATCCTCTTGAAAATCTTTTCGTTCTACTGTGTCGATATACGTACCATCGCGGAATACCGTAATCCGATCTGCCAGCCGAAATACCTCTTCCATTCTGTGAGAAATATATACGATACTGATATGATTTCGTTTTAATTCCTCAATAATTGAGAATAATGTTTCAGACTCTCTGTCGGTAAGGCTGGCTGTCGGTTCATCCAGAATAATAATCCGTGCATCGAAGGAAAGGCACTTCGCAATCTCGAGCAGCTGCTTGAAACCAACGCTCAAATCGCTTACTTTCGATTTCGGATCCACGTCCAGATGTACTTTGTTCAACCACTGCTTCGCATCTGCATACATTTTTTTCTTATCAATGCAGTGTTTGCCGTCTATCGGTTCTCTTCCAAGAAAAATATTTTCTGCAATGTCCATGTTATCCAGAAGATTAAATTCCTGGAATACCATGCTGATACCTAAATGCTGTGCCTGAAGCGGTGTCTTAATCTCCACCTCTTTCAGACTTCCATCCTCGCCTGCCAGTTTTATTGTACCGCTGTCCTTACTATAAACACCCGTCAGAATTTTCATAAGAGTGGATTTTCCCGCACCATTCTCTCCCATAAGAGCATGCAGCTCACCTTCTCTTAAGTCAAGATGTACATCATTCAGCGCTTTAATTCCAGCAAACGATTTCACAATATTATCCATCTCAACAATAGTTCTGTTCACTTTTTCTACCTCATTTCAGAGAAGAGTGACGCTGATTATCCTTTTTTGTATTCCGTATCTCCATAGAGAGATACGGAATACATCAATTTCTATGACATCCTCTTCCTTATTTCCAGATTGCCGCATGTCATGCAGTCTTCCATAGCCAAACGGGCTTTCCATCCTGCTTTTCTATGAACCAATTTTTTATTCGTTGTATGCAGCCTCTCGCTCAATGTAGTAATCGATATTGTCTGCTGTCATATACTCACAGTCAAGCTGAATCACCGGCTCTACTTCCTCGCCATTGTAAACCTTGATTGCATCCTGTACAGACATGTAGCCCATCTGATAAGGATTCTGTGCTACTCCGTAGGCAAGGAAGCCGTTCTTGATTCCATTCATAACATCTTCTGTAGAGTCAACGCCTGTTACGATGATTCCCTGATCGGAAAGTCCTGCAGACTGGATCGCACTTGCAATACCCATTGCTGAGTTCTCATTGATTCCTACAAATGCCTGAATATCAGAGTGTGCCTGAAGTACTGTCTCTGCTGCTTCCAGTGCATCGGTTCTCTCGATTGCGCCGAGCTGCTCCGCTACAATCTCGATATTGGTGTTGTCCTTAATGTAGCTCTCAAAGCCTTCCTGTCTATCTTTCAGAGAAGATACAGACGGATCAATCAGAATCGCCATCTTTCCTTCTCCTCCAAGCTCCTCATCCAATTTTTTCGCAAGCAGTTCACCAATCTTCTTGTTGTCCGATGCTACATGATAGGTCGGTTCTGCACCGGAAATGCTGATATCCATTGAAAATACACTTACACCTGCACCGATTGCATCCTGCACTGCAACAGAAACGCCCTCAGAATCATACGGATTTACCAGAAGAGAGGTGATGCCGCTTGTTGTCAGGTTCTCAATCTGTGTTACCTGCTTCTCAAGAGAGCTGTCTGCAGACTGAATAGAAATCTTCTCGATACCGTAGTCCGCACATGCATCTTCGATACCTTTCTGCATTGCCTTAAAGAACGGATGCACGTTCTGTCCAAAGGAAACGCCGATTGACATACCGTCTACCTTATATGCAGACATATCTTCGTCTTTATATGCGTCCGGATTTTCTGCTGCCGCCTCTGTTGCTGCCTCTGTTGCTTCCTCTGCATATGCCATTCCTGAAATCATGCTAACTGCAAGTGCTGCGCTCATAGCTGCCACGATCATTTTTTTCATTGTAAAGCCCCCGCTTTCTTATTTTTTGTTGTTGGTATTTTACGTTCCGCTCCTGCATGATGCAGTACGGGATCTTTTGCTTTTTCCCCTTTAATCAGTCGATCAGACTCTTATCAATATTTCTCGGTGCAAGTGCAATTTTTCCAAGAATTGCATACTGCGATGCATGACCGGCTGCCGGAATATTTCCCGGAATATGATGCATTGTTGAATAAGCAAGTGTCGCAAATTTCACAGCCTCTTTATATGCTGGCGGAACACCGATGTCTGCGGATGTAGTCAGCTTGATGTTCTGCGGAATCCGTTTCTGAATCTCGCGCATAATTGTAGGATTCCTGACTCCTCCGCCACTTGCATACAGATATTCGGTCTGATCAATCAGTTCCTTCGGAATATTGTCGATCATCGATCTTGCTACTGCCGCACCGGTGAATGCGTCTGCCGTTGCAATGATATCCTCCTTCGGCAGGTAGCTGAATTTTGCAAGTACGCTGTCAATGTATTCCGGACTGTAATCTGCAATCCATCCTGATCTCGGAACCGGACGATCAAAGAACGGATGATGCATGAAGAAGTCAAGAAGTCCTTCGTCTACTTTTCCGCTTGCGCCGATCTCGCCATCCTTATCGTAATCCTTTCCGTATAGCTTCTTTGTCATATAGTTGGAAATTACGTTACCTGGGCCAGTATCGAAGCCGAACATCTGTCTTCTGTCCTTGCATGCCAGGTGCAGATTTGCGATACCACCGATGTTCAGCGTCATTGCCGGATGATTTTCCTTGCGGAAAAGAATGAAATCAAGATAAGGCATCAGCGGAGCTGCACTTCCGCCAAAGGTATGATCAGCTGCGCGGAAATGTGTCACGGTATCGATATTTAACAGGTTTGCAATTACAGAAGTATTTCCCATCTGAAGACCTGCCGGATATGCCTTGGACAGCCATCTGCCTACCCAGTCGTCCTTCTGCTCATCGGTCATCTCGTCAATCGCTTTATG
Organism: Lachnospiraceae bacterium; assembly: GCA_029225065.1. GTDB lineage: Bacteria > Bacillota > Clostridia > Lachnospirales > Lachnospiraceae > Choladousia. The sequence goes on from JAQXVT010000079.1 coordinate 53,380, forward strand.
ATCCGGCTGCTCCTGATAAATCGTCTGCGTATCAAGACCAAGTACATAAATATCCTCTGACTTGATATTATTCTCTTCCATAAACTGTCTCGCCTTTGATGCAAACACCGCTCCGCAAAGGTAATCCAGTCTGTTCAATCCGACCATATCTACCTTGTTTACAAAGGAATCACGTACGATAGATGCAACCTCTTCCGGCCACTCATAGGAACCTCCTGCAATAAACTTCGGAGCAGTTGGGAATCCGTCCGGATCCATGTTGATCTCACACAGAACAACGTCAATGCCATCGAATGAAGAACCGCTGTTCATACCTAAAACAAGTGCCATAGAAATTATCCTCCTTTAATTTTCTTTATATAATTCTCACTTTTTTGTGAGAACGTTTTCTTTAATTGGATAATACTACAGCTTTCATTTTATGTCAACATTTTTCTACATAATCGTGTTTTTTACTATTTTATGTTGTCTTTTTTTGTCGAATCTGAACAAAAACTTTCTCTGCCAAAGATCTGGTTAGATTCACGCATCTATATAGTGATGTTATTTTCCAAAAATAGGGCGAACGTTTTCATTCATCTGTTAAAACCATTCAATATAGGTATTCTATGGATTGATACATCATCTGCATCAAAAAAAAGAACGCTGTCATTTGCTGACAACGTTCTCTCTGTTTTCTTTTATTGCCTTTCAGTACGTCTTATTAATCCGGCACGACGCTCTTTTCACAAGCGTTTGATTCAGGGTAATCGTCAGTTCCTCCTGATGTGGATTGTCTGACTCGATCTGCTCGATCAGGCTCGCCACTGCCAACTCCCCCATCTTCCTGCACGGCTGCCGCACAGATGTCATTTTCATGTAGATATTGTGTTCTTCATCATCCCAAGTCACGACCGATATCTGCTCTGGAAAACTCATTTTTCTCTCATCCAGTACATTCAAAAATTCCCCGACAATCGAGTTGTTAAACACAATAACAGCTGTGATCCGATGATAATCCAGCAAAATATCGATCTTTTTCTTTGTCTCCGCCGCTTTCTGCCAATCAACCGTGATGCACATTCCGTCATGACTGATTCCAGCCTCGCGAAGCGCTGCCCGATAGCCCTCTTCTCGTTCACGGACTGTATTTGAAACCGCTTTTTCTCTCTCTGAGCCAATTGTCGCAATCCCATCATGCCCAAGCCCGATCAGATACTTTGTCACAGTATACGCCATTGCATAATTATCTGTGAGAACGGACGTAAATGGAAAGCCATTGATCTTCCGGTCAAACGTCACAATCGGAAATTTTTCAAACACGGTCTTCACGTATTTCGTCGGTATTTCTTTTCGATCGGTAAAGGTCGATGCAAGCAAGATTCCGTCCACCTGTTTGGAGGCCAGCATCTCAAGGCATTCCAGCTCCCGTTCCCGCTTCTCATTGGAATTACAGATCAGAACTGCATAGCCCTTTTCCCGCGCCTTCTGCTCAATCGCAGCTACGATTGCGCCAAAAAAGTTGTTCTGAATATCTGCCACCACCACAGCGATTGTCTTTGTGCTGTGGCTTCGCATGCTCTGTGCCAGCTTGTTCGGAATATAATGCAGCTCTTCCGCTGCCGCGAGCACCTTCTGCTTCGTCTCATCTGATATTTTTCCATAATTTCCGAGCGCCCGCCCTGCCGACGCCACGGAAACCCCTGCCTTTTTTGCTACATCTTTGATTGTTGCCTGATTTTCTCTCCCCATAGTCCCGCCTGTTTATCTCTTTGTTTTTTCTTTCATTTTTGCGCTGCTGCGGCGTGCCATACTCTGCTTTTCTGCCTATTCTCTTCTTAACCAAATCGCAAATCGGATTGTAAATGTCCAAATTGACTGACCTGACAGAGCACTGATATTCTTTTATATCGCATCGCCAAAGTAGAAGTTTTGTTGCTTTTTCCTATTATACGCAGAAAATCGGGCGTTTTGCAACTCTTCTGTCTCATTTTGTATAAAAAAGAATCCTCCGCGCGAAGCCTTTTTATTTCACTGACCGCGATTTTCCATAAAAAACGGCAGATGACCGTTTTTTCATCTGCCGCAGTGTATGTTTTTTATTCCTCGCCGAGGTAATATCTTCCGTATGCATCAGCTGCCTTCAGTGCTGCAGCCACGCTCTCCGGCGTTACCTCAAACGGCATATTGTAGAGTGTGTCGTTCTCAGCGCATGCAGCCTTCGCTACTGCCATGATCTGCTTAAAGCTCTCCTCAATCTCTGCGCCAATCCGCTTATAGCCGCCCTTACTGATGAGAATCAGCGCCTTTTTTCCGTATGCCTGTGCATAAGTTCCAAGCTTCTTCATTTCTCCCGCACCCTGAATGTATTTGGACGGGCTGATCAGTATTCTTGCTATTTCCGGTTCTCCTTTCGTACACTGCCGCCGTCCATCTCAATACCTCCCCGTTTGTTTTGGACAGTTTTTCCAGATTGTGTCTCCGCAGCACAACAAGCTGAAAGCAGGCCTCTATATTGTTATTTTTTTACAAGTGCGGTTTAACACATCGTTTTCTTTCTGTCCAGAGGGGCAATCGGGATTTATTTTCAGTATACTTTTACAGTTTGAATGTCTCCATGTCATCCGGAATAAACAGATTTCCGTGATATACCGCACTGCCCTCCCGGCCGTACAGCTCCTTCCGCTGTGCGATCGTGTCATCCTCGGTGTGATACAGAATCAGATTTTTTACATGCAGTCGCTCTGCAAGCTCGCAGGCGTCTTTTACGGTCGAGTGGTGCTTTTCATACGGCTGATATTTGTCTGCCTGAGAATAAAGGCAGAATGCCTCGTGCAGCAGCCAGGTGCTGTCTTTTACGTACGCTTCGTCCGCCTCGTTGTACGGCTCGTCACCGCAGCAGGTCAGCTTTTCTCCGTCACCGAGCTGCATTGTAAATCCAAACTGTTTTGCTTTTGTTGAATGAATATCGAAAAACGTCGTTTCATGCCCAAGGATTTCTTTCCTGTCTCCGTCCTTCACCTCGATCAGATGCAGCTTCTCATCCAGAAATCTGGCATGCTTTCCCGGAAGCAGCGTCTTTGTCAGATCGCGCAAAAGAGTGATGAGTTCGCCGTGCGCGTACAGTGTCACGTCGTGTGTGATCACTCCTTTTGTCATCTTCTGGCAGATCATCCGCATCACCCACAGGATTCCGAAAAGATGGTCCATGTGCTTGTGTGTCACAAAAATCGTGCGGATGTCATTTAAGGAAACGTCGGCCTCCTCCAACCGCGAAAGAATCGTATTTCCCCCGCCTCCGTCCACTAAAAAGCAGTCTTCGCCCTCCCGCAGGACAAAGCAGGTGTTGTATATTTTCGTCACGGCAGCGTTGCCGGTGCCAAGGATTGTAAGGTTCATGGTGTGTCCTCCTGTGTGTTGTGTCCTCTCTTGATTATTCTTTTTCACTTTCGTCAGAAAATAAATAATTTTCGGCAAATTTCAGCAGTCTTTCTGCCGTCTCTATCTTCTGTGCTGTTACGTCTTTCGATGCAATATAGAAGGTGTCATAATCACCTGCATGACGTATTTCTTCTGCCTTTACAATTTTACGTTCTAACTCGCGAGGGAAAATTTCCGGTTGAACGAAATTTTTATTAAAATATCTCAATGTATCTTTATGACGTTTAAATACAATTCCTTCTTTTGCAAGAACTGCGCCTATCGTATGAAAATGCTATAGTATGCTCTGTTATTTGCCCCGCTGTACGTTTGCATAAAATGGATAAGCCTCCGCCCATTTTTCAAAATGCTGTTTGTTTTTACAACCGGCATCATCCAAATATCATAATCTACATTATACTCAAAGCCCAGTTCGGAAAGCTGATCCGCGTATGCATCCATCTCTGCAGCAGTCAGGTCTACCAACAACATAATATCAACATCTGACTGGTCATTATAATCACCGCGTGCATCGGAACCATACAAAATTACTTTTTTCAGGTGTGTTCCATATATTTTGCGTATTTCCTGTAAATATTTTATCAGTAAAGTCTGAATTATCTGCGGCATATCTCATCTCTCCTTTCCGTTTTTCTGCTCTCAGTATACTTTCAAACCTGCCATACCTCAACCAAAAGCTTTTCCTGTTAATTAATTCATATTCTCTGAAGGAGATCTGCCTGATTCAGTTAAATTGTAATCAGACCCCGCGTCTCCGGCCCGTCCGCCCGCAGGTCACACTCGCGGAACAGGCGATCTACCTCGCAAAGGTATTCACTCACTTTTGAAGCCTTGCGGATCTTTTTTCCGATCTTCTCGCTGTGCTCAAAATTCTGGAGCATGTAGCTCCAAAGCTCCTTCATGTGGAACACGGCATTGCGGTCTTCGCCGAAAATTTCACGGTACTGAGCGAAGATCTCTGCGTGAAACTCGTAAAGGAGCTTCTTTTCTGATTCCAGATCGCGACCTGCAGCGCTTTTCAGCCGCCCAATCAGCCCCGTATCCGCAATCACACCTCGTCCAAGCATCACCCGTTCCGTGTCCGGATATGCCGCACGAAACGCTTCATAATCCCGCGCCGTCAGCAGATTTCCATTATAACAGACCGGCGCACGACTTGCTTTTTCCAGCTGTGCATAAATGTCAAGATGCGGTTCCCCTTTGTAGAATTCTTCCCGCGTGCGCGGGTGAATAATCAACTCAGATAACGGATACTGATTGTAGATCTCCAGCAGGCGAAAACCTTCCTCCGGGTCTTTCATACCAATCCTTGTTTTAAGTGAAATCCGTACCTCATTTTCCGAAAATATACGGTCCAGAAATTGATCCAATTCCTCCGGATACGCAAGAAATCCGGCGCCTTTTTTTCGCGCTGTGACCGTGCCGGACGGACATCCAAGATTCAGATTGACCTCCTGATACCCATATGACTGCAGCTCCTGCACCGCCTCGTGAAACCGGTCGGCATCGTTTGTCATAATCTGCGGCACCAGATCTTTCACATAATTATTTTCCGGCAGGATATCCCGCAGCTCCTTTTTGCCCAGCGGGTGTTTCTGGTTCGGCACAATAAACGGCGTAAAATAGCGATCCGCCCCCGGGAAATACTTTTCCAGCGCATTTCGGTAAATGTATCCAGTGACACCCTCAAGCGGGGCAACGTAAAATTTCATTGTTTTTCTCCTGTTTTTCTTTATTTAACTGAGTCAGGCAAGGCAAGCTTACTTATGATCCTACAAGCAGCAAAGCGGATTGCGAATATCTGCTTTGATTCGAATAGCGAAGCGGACTATGAATATCCACTTTGCCCGCAGAACGCATCACCATTCTGTGCACTCTGCCTCTCGTATTGTACAGGTATTTATCTTAAAACACAATGCTGATTTTGTGCTATTCCTTCTATACAGCCCTCCCCTTTGCAAACGCGCTGTAAAATTCTGCCGTAAAGCAGCCAGGTGGAATCTGCTTTAACGATCCTCATTCACACAAAGAGGGCCCGCTGATCGATTTCTGACCAGCCAGGCCCTCTCTCTTCCGCAAAGCAAACCGTAAGTCCACCCTGCTCCTGGTATTATTTTGACTTATTTGTAACTGTTCAGAGCCAAGCAGGATTTCATAAAATAGCTGTAAAATGCTTGCATTTTTAAAGCCATTTTTGAAATTTCATTTGCTCTGCAAAGCCGGACGATATGCGCAGCATTTTGGAGGCTGGCTCTGAACAATAACGACTATTTCAGTGATTCCACTGCTGCCTTCTCGATCGGCAGTCCCTCTTTGTAGCGCTCGATAAATGCGTCAAATCCTGCCACATCCTCTGCTTTTGGCTGCATCTCAAGGCCTTCGCTTCCTGCGAATACCTGATCTGCCAGGAACTGATCGAGCGTCTCGCCGTCTTTCTTATTTACCATGTAGGAAGCAAGAAGTGCGATGCCCCATGCGCCGCCCTCACCTGCGGTCTCCATAACGGATACCGGAGAATTGAGTGCTGCTGCCAGGATGCCCTGGCCTACTCCCTTGGTCTTGAACAGACCGCCGTGGCCGTAGATCTTGTCGATTTTCACATCCTCGTTCTTCAGGAGGATGTCAAAACCAACCTTCAGTGCACCGAGTGCGGTAAACAGGTTGACGCGCATGAAGTTTGCAAGATTAAATTTGCTGTCCGGTTTTCTCGCGAAGAGCGGACGGCCCTCGTTGAAGCCTGTGATGTGCTCGCCGGAGAAATAGTTGTATGCCAGGAGTCCGCCACAGTCTGCGTCGCCCTCAAGCGCCTTGTTGTAAAGTGTGCCGAACAGCTTGCCCATGTCGACTTCCACGCCGAATGCTTCTGCAAACTCTTTGAAAATGTTTACCCATGCGTTCAGGTCGGAGGTACAGTTGTTGCAGTGTACCATTGCCACCTGATGTCCTGCCGGTGTCGTTACGATATCGATTGCGTCGTACGGCTTGGACAGGTCTTTTTCCAGAACGATCATACCAAATACGGAAGTACCTGCGGATACGTTTCCGGTGCGTACTGCCACGCTGTTCGTCGCTGCCATACCGGTGCCTGCATCACCTTCCGGCGGGCAAACCGGGATGCCTGCCTGCAGCTTGCCGGATACGTCGAGCTTCTTCGCACCCTCTGCAGTCAGTGTTCCTGCATTTTCGCCTGCTACCAGTACCTTCGGGAAGATCTCGGAAAGCTTCCAGCCAAATCCCTTCGGTGCTACCAGCTCATCAAATTTCTTTACCATCTCTGCGTTGTAATCTTTTGTCGCAGTATCGATCGGGAACATACCGGATGCCTCGCCGACGCCTGCCACCTTCTCACCGGTCAGCTGCCAGTGAATGTACTCTGCCAGTGTCGATACGAATGCGATGTCCTTTACGTGCTCCTCGCCGTTTAAGATCGCCTGATACAGATGTGCGATCGTCCATCTCTGCGGAATGTGGAACTGGAACAGCTCGGTCAGCTCCTCGGATGCCTGCTCTGTGATTGTATTTCTCCAGGTACGGAACGGCACCATCAGCTCACCTGCTGCATTGAACGGCATGTAGCCGTGCATCATGGCGCTGAAACCGATGCCTGCCAGAGAGGTTACTTCCACTCCATATTTTGCCTTTACATCTTCTGTCATATCACGGTAGCAGTCCTGCAGTCCGTTCCAGATTGCATCCAGGCTGTACGTCCAGATTCCGTCTACCAGCTGATTTTCCCACTCGTGGCTTCCTGAAGCGATCGGTGCATTCTTCTCATCCACCAGTACCGCTTTGATTCGTGTGGAACCAAACTCGATACCAAGTACGGCCTTGCCGCTCTCGATCGTATTTTTTGTTGCTTCTACTCCCATGTTCTGATCCTCCTATCAACTTCACGTGCCTTTTCTGCGTTCACGTAAAACCATTATAGCATTCTTTCCTAAACGACGCCACTCATTTTTCCAAAACCTGTGCACATTATCTAACAAAGGAGCCTTCACATCTGAAGTGAATCAGACAAGTCCCTATAAGGTCTTCTTTCCCAGCCGCACGTCCTCCATCAGACCGCTCATCTCTTTATCCAGATGGTCAAACAGATAATTTTTCCCTTCTGCCCTCTTTTCCGTATACTGCTCCCGGATTTCTCTGCGCATCGCCGCGATCTCCTCTTCCAGGTCATGCGCCGACATTCTTCTGCCGCCCTGGCCTAAAATGATGACCTGCTCCAGTGCATCGGAGGTCGCAACCGTGACATTGTATTTTCTTCCGATTGCATGGACCGTTTTCTCGATGTACTGGTCCGCTGTCTCCGCTTCCTTCGTGTAGACCACATAAATATTGTGATATTTCTGCACGCTTCCCTGTCCGCCCTCCACGCGGTATGCGTCAAAGACGAGGATGAGGTTCATTTTTTTGTAACCCTGATAGTTGCTCAGAATGTCCATCAGCTTTGTGCGCGCAGATTCCACATTGACTTTTGCCAGCTCGTTTAATTCCTCCCAGGAAAAAATGATGTTGTAGCCGTCAACCAGAAGATATTCGTCGCGCACCTCCTGCTTTTTCGCAGGTGATCCCGAAGCCGATTCACTGTAATCGACGCGGCGGCTCTTTTTCCAGCCGCTTTTTTCCCGTTTGATCGGCCCGTAGGTACGGGTAAAAATTTCTTCCAGCTCGTCGTTTGTGATCGTCAGGTTCGAACGGTCGTAGCGGCTTGTCGGCCCGGCCGGGACGTCGGTGCGAGGGGACGTCTTACGAACACCGCCTGTTCCTCTCAAACCGGAGCCATCCATTTCAGCATTACTCGCTACCTGAGCAGAAAGCCGGAATCCTCCTGTCACAGTTTCCGTTTTTTCGGCTCCGTTCCGAAACGATCCATTGCCATCTTCATATCCATTTCCGACCATTCTCTGATGATCAGCATCCCTTTTCTCCCTGAGCACTCCGCTCGTATCCAGATGCGCGTACTCCGGCACCAGATCCCAGTCAACCACAAAACCTGCTCCATGGGTACAGAAAACAGATCCGGTCGGATTATCCAGGTCACCCTCGGGATCGTAGCCGCGCGCTTCGATCACTTCCTCCGCATTGTGGCACGTCTGATAACTGCTGACGCTGCATGTCATCCGCCCTTTTCCCTTTGTGTAGGAAATCAGTTCTGTCTGGTATCCCCGCATCGTCACGACCGGAGCCGTTCCGGTCAGGACGGCTGTCTCTCCCTCGATTTCCATCGGTGAAAAGCTTCCGTACATTTTCTGGATATCCGTCATCGCGCGGCCCGCACAGGCCAGCGGAAGCTCCAGCCGAAACTCATAGACCGGCTCCAGCAGGACATTTTTCGCGCTTCGCAGGCCCTGACGCAACGCACGGTACGTCGCCTGACGGAAATCTCCGCCCTCGGTGTGCTTCTGATGCGCCCGCCCTGCAATCAGCGTGATCTTCATATCGGTGATTTCCGATCCGGTCAGCACGCCGACGTGCTGCTTTTCCGCCAGATGGGTCAGAATCAGTCTCTGCCAGTTGCGGTCCAGCACATCCTCACTGCACGCTGTCTCAAACTGCAGACCACTGCCCGGCTCACCCGGTTCCATCAGAAGGTGTACCTCCGCGTAATGGCGCAGCGGTTCAAAATGACCGATTCCGATTACCGGCTCTGCGATCGTCTCCTTGTAGACGATATTGCCTGCGCCAAACTCGACCACAATGCCAAACCGCTCAAAAATCATATGCTTTAACACCTCTGTCTGCACTTCTCCCATCAGCTGCGCATAGATTTCTCCGAGCTGCTCATTCCACGTGATATGCAGCTCCGGCTCTTCCTCCTCAAGCTGCAAGAGCTTCCGGTATGTCTGGTGTACATCGCAGTCCTCCGGAATCCGAATCTGATACGAAAGCACCGGCTCCAGCACCGGAAGATACACGCCGCGTTCCTCACCAAGCCCTTCACCCGCCTTCGTATGATTCAGTCCGGTTACGGCGCATACCATACCGGCCTGTACTTCACTTACTGCCTGAAAATTTCCACCGGAACAGATTCGAATCTGATTGACCTTCTCTTCCCACACATCCTCTCCGTCACCGCCGCGCAGCACTGCCTTCACCTTCAGGCTGCCACCTGTGATCTTCATATGCGTCAGACGATTGCCCTGCTCGTCACGCGAAATCTTGTAGACCCGCGCCGCAAATCCCTCCGGATAACTTTTCTGCACGCTGTATACACGCAAGGCATCCAGCAGCTCCTGCACCCCCTGAAGCTTAAGCGCCGAGCCAAAATAGCAGGGGAACACCTTTCGCTGCGCGATCAGGCGCGCTGCGTCCTCCCGTTCGATCCTGCCATCCTCCAGATAACGCTCCAACAGTGTTTCATCGCAAAGCGCGAGCGCCTCCGCCGTCTCCGGATCTGAAAGTGGATCGTCCGCCGCCGAAAAATCAACACAGTGCTCGTCCAGCTTTTTCTGCAGCTCCTCAAGCAGCCGTGCCCGGTGGGTCCCCGGCTGATCCATCTTGTTGATAAAAAGAAACGTCGGAATTTCGTATTTTTTCAGCAGCCGCCACAGTGTCTCCACGTGGCTCTGCACACCATCCGCTCCGCTTATGAGCAGCACGGCGTAGTCTAATATCTGCAGCGTCCGCTCCATCTCCGCCGAAAAATCTACATGTCCAGGCGTGTCCACCAGTGTCATTTCCATATCCCCAAGCACTACCTCCGCCTGCTTGGAAAAAATCGTGATGCCGCGTGAGCGCTCCATCGCAAAATTGTCAAGAAACGCATCCTGATGATCCACACGCCCCAGCTTTCGTATTCCGCCGGTCAGATAAAGAATCGCCTCCGCAAGCGTCGTTTTTCCGGCGTCGACGTGGGCCAGTAGTGCGGTGCAGATGTGCTTTTGTATTTTATCGTTTTCCTGTGTATTCATAAATTAATCCCTTCTGTAACGATTTGTATTCAGCCGATCAAGCATACTCATCCATACTCTGTTTCACTGTTTGCCCCGGTTAATTTCACAAATATCGTTTTCTCTTCATCAAAACATTTCGCCTAGAGCGTGTTTGAAAAATGTTTTCTGCAAGATGTGCGTCACAATTTGTGGGAGATTTCGTCTAAGTGAGGGCGGCGTAGCGGGCTACGTCAACCGAATGAATGCAAAATATACCGCAAAGTATCTCATAAGGCGGAACCCGCTTGCGGGAGGATTCCTTATGAGCCTGTTAGATTGCTGGAATGATTTTTCAAACACACTCTGGCTCAAAATTTTATTTTATCTCACATCGATTGTCCGTTTTTTCCATTATATCGGTATCCCGGCGGTGTGTCAACGAACCGCAGGTCTGCTGCAAACAGATGTTTTTTGCTTATTTTTCTGATCAAGTCAAAAATCTTTATCCTGTAAATATTTTTTATACACATATCTGAGAATGTGGTATACTTCAAAGGAAACTGATCCATTTATTCGAATAAGCCCAAAATATCACTTCATACATTAAAATGCAGAAGGATCTTTTATGAAAAAATTATGTTGTCTTTTCCTTACGTTTCTGAAGATCGGCGCGTTCACGTTCGGCGGCGGCTATGCGATGATCGCGCTTCTGGAAAATGAATTTATCACGCGCCGTCACTGGATGAATCAGGAAGAATTTCTCGATATGGCGGCAATCGCCGAGTCCACGCCCGGCCCTGTGGCCGTGAACAGTGCCACCTACCTTGGTTACAAGCTCGGCGGAGTCTCCGGGGCATTCGTATCAACGGCTGCGGTCTGCCTTCCGTCCTTTGTGATCATTTATCTCATATCGCTTTTCTTCGATCAGTTTCTGACGTTCACGCTCGTCAGTAAAGCGTTCCGCGGTATTCAGGTGTGTGTGATCTATCTGATCTTCTCAGCCGGAATTCGCATGCTGAAAAGCCTGAAGCGCACGGTGTTCAACTGCGTGATTCTCATCGCGGTCATCTGCTCGATGGTGGTGTGCACGGTGCTCTCGGTGAATTTTTCTTCGATTTTTTATGTACTGATCTGTGGATGCGTCGGCATCGGTGGTTTTCTCGTGCAGCGGATTTTACAGAGAAAATAATCAACACAAACTTATCTGAGGATTCAAAGCAGATATTCTCAATCCACTTTGATCCAATTCAGGCAAATAGCCATTTTTCTCAGATAATAGCCACTCTCTTTAATATCAGGAGAAATCCAATGGAAAAACTGCTTTTTCTTTTTCTTACTTTTCTTGAGATCGGCACTGTCTCATTTGGCGGCGGCTACGGCATGATCTCACTGATCCGTGAAAAGGTCCTGCAATATGGATGGCTTTCCGAATCAGACTTTCTGAATTTTATCGCAGTGTCCGAGTCCACGCCCGGACCGCTTGCGGTCAACATGGCAACCTTTATCGGCTCTTCACAGGCCGGTCTTGCCGGTGCGGCCGCTGCTACGCTCGGCGTTGTCCTGCCGTCCTTTGTAATCATTTTAATAATCGCGGCTTTGATCCGCAGCTTTTTAAAATACTCAGGCATACAGGCTTTTTTATCAGGCATCCGTCCCTGCGTTGTGGCAATGATTCTCGCCACCGCACTGACGATGGCAGGCAGTACACTGCTCGGTTTTTCTTCCCTTTCTGAAGAAATCACCCCGGATGTGCACGGCATCGGATTGTTTGCCTGTCTGCTGCTTCTGCACGGGCTGTCCGTGAAAATATGGAAGAAAAAGCCCTCGCCGATTCTGATGATACTGATTTCGGCAGGGCTGGGGATGCTGATTTATTAAAACCTGCCAGAGTTCCTGTACCACCTCTGACCTATGCTGAGCTTTCTGTTTTCCTTGCTCCTCACACCCCGCAAGGAATTTACCTTACTCAATTAATTTCCGCCGCATAAGCATAACATTGTATAATTTATTAAAGGAGAAATTCATTATGAAAGAAACCATTTTATACTACACTCCGCAGCCCACAAAACAGAGCCGCACCTTAAAGGGAATCCTTGTCCGTATGGGCATCCGAATCCGCAACATTTCCCCGCAGCAGATGAACCAAACCGTCGGAATGCTCGCCGGAGTTCCAGGCTTCGAGGAGAAGGTGGATGCTACACCCGACACGCTGCCGGAAAATAAAACCAATGCAGATACACTGTCCGGCACAGATTCCGTTGCTGATACACCTAAAACCTCTGCCGCTGTGCCCATTCCAGAGGAAGTTCTCGTCCTCCACCAGTTTTCTGAGCAGCGCCTCGACGCTCTGCTCTTCGCACTTCGAAAAGCAAACATACGCATCGCCCTGAAAGCAATCGTAACCGAGCAGAACTGCAGCTGGACGTTTTATCAGCTGTATGAGGAAATCCGACAGGAACATGAGAAAATGCATCAAACAGACAATCATAAAGAATAACCATTTTTCATTGTAAACATGAAATATTTTCCCCGTGCAAAAAGGAAGCTCAGTTTTTTATCTTGAGCTTCCTTTCCTTGTTTTCCTATTTATGCCAATATTTTCCAATTAATGAGATTACCTTCGTGATATCGAGCGGTTTCGATATATGCTCGTTCATTCCTGCATCCTTTGACTCCTGGATATCCTCCACGAACGCATTCGCTGTCATCGCAATGATCGGAATCGTCTTTGCATCCGGTCGATTCAGGGCACGGATGTTTCTGGTCGCCTCATAGCCGTTCATGACCGGCATCATAACGTCCATCAAAATCACATCAAACTGATCCGGCTCGCTCTTATCAAAAAGATAAACCGCCTGCTGTCCGTTGAACGCCTTTGTCACCTCGGCTCCGGCATCCTTCAGGAAGGTCTCCGCGATTTCCATATTCAGATCGTTGTCCTCCACCAGAAGAACGCGGACACCTGAGATATTCCCCTGCGTTTCTTCGGCATCCGGATTTACAACGTCTTCTTTCTGCGCAATCGCAAACGGCTCAAACAGATGGTTCAGAAACTCCTCACTCATTCCGATTCCGGTGTCTTCGATCTCAACATGGTATATGACCTGATCTTCCGCCGTTTTCCGGCACAGGGTTTTACTTGAAATCTTCCCGCCTTTTTTATTATATTTGATCGAATTGCTGAAGACATTAATAAAAATCTGGCGCACGTGAAGCGGACTTCCCCAGACGTACGGACAGGTAAAACGCTGCTCACTGGCATCATATTCTACCGTAATTCCATACTCGGTTGCACGCATTTTTACAATCGTAAGGACGTCCTCCGCCATCTGCTTCGCATCAAATGCCTCATACGAAAGAGTGACCTCGGGGTCCTCCAGCTTGCTCAGCTGCAGAACGTCATTGATCAGCCCAAGGATTCCATTCATCGGCGTGCGGATATCGTGCGACATCCTTGCAAGAAATGAGGTTTTCGCAGCGCTCCGGAATACCTGATTCCAACCATCTGATCGCCGCTTAAATCGTACGTGCAGACATACGAACCTGCCTTCAGCATTGCATGCACCGCATCCGACGCCCGTGTCAGTTCAATATTTTCTTCTGTCAGAACATTTTTTGCCGCGGTCAGATCGCGTTTCTCCTGCGTCAGCGTATCACGTTCTTCCGTGAGATCCTTTTTCTGCTGCGTCAGCGTATCGCGTTCTTCCGTGAGATCGCGTTTCTCCTGCGTCAGAGCGTCGCGCTCCAGCTTCAGATTCTGGTTGTCCAGATCAACTAAGCTTCCCCTTCCCTTTTCCAGAGCCGTGATATCCTCGCAGATTACATACGCTTTTACGTGCGAATCCTCCTGCGCCAGAAAATACGTCAGCCGCACATACTCATCGCTGTCTGCCCGATACAGATTCGCCTCAAGCCTCCGTTTTCCGCACGAAAATGCATGCAGCAGCGACTTGCTTGACAGCTCTCTGATATAAGAGTCCGCGGTATAACGGCACTTAAGCGCGTTTTCGAATGACCGCTTCACCATCTCATCAAAAAAACACGGCGCTTTCAGTCCCAGCGCCTGCGTATAATTAAAGCAGTCCTTTCCGATAATTTCCTGCTCCACAACACCCGTTGTCACATCAAATTCATACGTATATAAGGCATCTTTTGTCAATGCCTCCATTATATTCTCTATCTTCATTCCTTTGTTTCCTGCCATTTTGTTTCGACATTTTTACATTTCAGTATACCGCGCAGTGCATGGATTTGTCAATTTTGTGTCTGGAAGAAATGAAGACAGTCTTTTGATAAATCGGACATCCAGGGCAAAAAAAAGGAAGCAGGGATTAAACCGGATGTTTTTACTCCGTTTTCATAGCTAATTCCTGCCTCCGGGTTTAATAAAGCGGCTATTTTACATCCGCTCTTACTGTTTTTGATAAAGCCGACATTCACAATTCATTTTTACGGCATTTCTTTACTTCGATACTACCAGTCCGATAATCGCAACTACAACCAGGATCGGGATTGCCAGATAAAGCAGTCCTCCGACCACCATTCCGATCAGAATCACCGGTAAAAATACGATTGTCAGAAAAAATTTACCGATGCTCCATGCTGCCTTTACCCCAAATAAAAATAATTTTCCAAATACACCAAACATACAAATAAGAAACTAAAACTTCCCACACCGGTACGGTGTGTTGAACCTTGAAAATTCAATATTTCAGCCAATAAAAAAGGCATAAATCTGTTCCGTTTGGTATAATGGAATTGACGAAAAACCAACAAACCAAGGAGGATTTATGCCATG
>JAQXVT010000080.1 GCA_029225065.1 Lachnospiraceae bacterium
ATTGGTGGTGTAATAGATTGAATGAAGAAAAAAGAGTAATTTATACGAAAGAGGAGCTTGCCGCGCGGGTTCGCGTTCCGGCGATTGTGGAGCAGGACCTGAAGCGGATTATCAGCGACCGTCTGGAGCAGTGCGGACTGTATTACCGCGTGTTTTCCCGCATTAAAACGGCCTCTTCGATGGCACATAAGTTTGAGATGAAGGACTATGGAGAGGAAAACCGAAAGCTTCAGGATCTGATTGGTGTGAGGGTTAATCTGTATTTTGACGATGACGTGGAGATCTGCAAAAAGATCATGGAAAATACGTTTGATCTGATTGACTGGTCAACATCTGAGATCAGTGATGAGGAATTTAAGCCAACGAAGTTAAATGGTGTGTGTCGTCTTCCAGAGTATCTGCGGTCTGAGATTTCTCCGGAAACATGGGAAATGTCCATCGATGATACGTTTGAAATCCAAATCAAAACGATGTTTTTCGAAGGCTGGCATGAGATTGAACATGATATGCGCTACAAGGGAGAAGAACTCTGGAAAAATTACAATGGGTTCTCACGCTATTTCAACAGTATCCTGGCTACGTTGGAGCTGTGCGACAAATCGATGGTGACGCTGTTTGAGGATCTTGGCCATTCCCTTTACAAATCCGGCAGATGGAGCGACATGATTAAGAGCCATTTCCGATTAAAGCTCGGTGAAGGAGTGTTGTATCCGGAGGTGGAGCAGGTATTAAATGAAGATGTCGAGCAGCAGGTTGAGAATCTGGCGAAGCGCATTTATAAAACAAGCAAGCAGACGCTGGTGGATCAGCTGCTGCGGCGCAGCCGAAAGATTCCGATCAATGTCAACACGATCATTGCATTGCTTAATGACAGCCAGTTTCACGATGCGAGGCTGACCGCGATTTTCAAAAAGCGTGATGTTTACAATGACGGCCGGGAGGAAAGCCTTGGCGAGTCGAGACATTATGAGATGCAGCCGTTGACACGTCATACCGTTTTTCAGATGTGTACGCAGGTAGATGGCAGCCGCATGAAAGACATAAAGAATCCATCACCGGATGTGATCTTTGAGCAGTCTGCGGATTCTATTTATCAGTGGGTTGTCGGAAAATACGGCGGACTGTTTAAAAATATGCCGGCTGAGACGTGTACGTATCATGCAGATATCCTTGCGTACCATGTGGCAGTCAATTATGACCGGGAAAACCGCAGAATGCACATGCATGTGCGTCATATGGATATGGAAGTCGGAGGCAGGATCTGGTATTCGGAGGCAAGTCTGGAGGTCGATGCAATGGAGCGGGTGCTGCTGAAGGTCTGTAACGGTTACGCGGAGCCGGAGCGTGAGCACATGGTACAGGATGCGGGCATGATCTTTTTCAGCTATCCGGGTTATTACAAGACAATCGTGGACAGCATTGGGATTGTGAACGGGATCGAGTGTGTCAACCGCCGCCGCATTTTGAAGGAAGAGCAGTTTGCCGGGATTCAGCAGGCACTGAAAGACCCGGCGTGCATGTTTCCGCTTGTACTGATTGTATCGAAGCGGATGGAGGACGGTATGATGGACGAGGACTGGCTTGGTCAGTTCCGTGTATCAGATTTTACAAGAACGGTATGGCGGTATGCACACGTTTTTACGTGCTATGAGGAAGTGGGAAAAAAATTTCTTGAGCAGCTTGGCATCCGAAAGGAACGCGCAGGTCAGATCCCGCGGCTGTACATTTTCTGGCCGGACGGCGATGTGGATGACTACGGACCGGAGGATGTGGAAAACTGCAGCTTCGGCCGTCATCTGGAAGCGCGTGGCGATGCAAGAACGTACGATATCGTGCGCGGCGGACAGGCATTTTACCACAAAATTGTGACGGACCTGCGCGAGTGGAACGTGTCCGCAGAGCGCTGGGAAGGGTTTAAATTAGAGATCTTGACGGAGCTGCCAAGCTAGAGTAGCTTTTAAGTGGGAAATGCAGGAAAGAGAAAGTGAATTGTGAATAATCGTTTTGACAGTATTATAAAGAAGAGAGCGAGAGAAACCAGATCAGACGATCCGGTTTCTCTTTTTCCATTCACGCGGCGGCATGCCCATCACGCCGTCAGCTGTTATCAAACCGAACGCTCCGGATGATGACGGAAACTGGGCGATTGCACTTCTGACGGAAGGCTCCTTCAATCAGGGAGGTACAACAGTCAGCATTTACAAGGACAGCCTGAACAAGGAGGCTGCATGGGCTTACCTGAAATATACGTACTTCTCAGAGGAAGGTGCAGCAATTGTCATGATCGGTCTGATGCTTCCGACGCAGATTTCTGTGATCGGTTACGTTATGGAAATGTGGACGGCGCATCTGACGAACACCCTGTGGTCGGTTATCTGTGTCTGGATTGCCAATCCGTTCAGTGCCTTTTTTCATAATGCAGTTTCTGCCAGGACTCGATTATACAGCGCAAAAACGCGTTTTTCGGTTGACAAAAACTGTGGAAAAGGCTATAGTTAATAACATATGTCTTCACAGTACAGACATCTGTAGACAATACAAAAAAGAGATAAGGAGTGTGATGGAATTTGGCTAAATACATAGTAAAACGAGTTTTATTAGCCATCGTAACCGTATTTATTGTCTGTGCGATTACGTTTTTTTCCATGAACGCGATCCCTGGAGGACCGTTCGAGGGAGAAAAAGCGCTCAGCCCTGATGTAAAAGCAGTGCTGATGGAGCGCTACAATCTGGACAAACCGGTAGGAGAACAGTTCGTGCTGTATCTCGGAAATCTGCTGCACGGCGATTTTGGTGTGTCACTGAAAACAGGCCGTGACATCGGAACCACCATTTTTGATTCTTTCAAGATTTCTGCAAAGCTTGGCGGCATGGCAGCACTGGTTGCACTGATCGCCGGCGTGATCCTGGGAAGTACCGCTGCTTTGATGAGAAACAAGTGGCCGGATCGTGTGATCGTGTTCTTTTCCACGCTGGCAGCGGCAGTTCCGAGCTTCGTGCTGGCATCACTTTTGCTGCTGGTATTCTGTATTCAGCTGCAGTGGATTCCGGTCTGGAGCACACAGAACCAGAATTATGTGCTTCCGATTATTGCGCTTTCCTTCTATCCGATGGCGTACATCACCCGCCTGACAAAGACGAGCATGCTTGACGCGCTCGGACAGGATTACGTGCGCACGGCAAGAGCAAAGGGTGTGCCGCAGATCTTTGTTATTTTCAAACATGCGCTGCGTAACGCACTGATTCCGGTTATCACGTACGTAGGACCGATGCTGGCCTCTATCCTGACCGGAAGTCTGGTCGTTGAGAACATCTTTACGATCGGCGGACTCGGAGCTAAATTCATCACTGGTATCACGACGAGAGACTACCCGATGATTATGGGAACCACCATTTTCCTTGCGACGCTGATGGTTATCATGAACCTGCTCAGCGATATCGTTTACAAGCTGGTAGATCCGAGAATCACATTTGAATAGGAGGGGATGAAATGGCAAATACAGAAAATACAAAAGACACTGAATTTCCAAAGAAGAATCCTCTGAGCATGCAAATCGATCTCGCGAAGTTTGCACCGGCAACCGATGAGGAAAAAGCGCAGCAGGAGGTCATGAGCGAGTCGACGACCTTTTTTAAGGACGGTATGCGCAAGCTTCTGAAAAATCCGCTGGCGGTGGGAAGTATCATCGTACTGATTCTTATCATCGCAGCCGCGGTTGTTGGCCCGATGATTGTTCCGTACGGCTATGAGGAGATGATTTCCGTAAACGGACGCCGTGACAAGACGGCGAAGAACCTCGGACCGTTTGAGTGGTCCAAAAACGAGCAGAAGGCAATCGATTCCGGCGAGAAGCTGTTTCCGCATATTCTTGGCACGGATGAGCAGTGCCGTGATTATTTTGTCCGTATTCTTTACGGTACGCGCGTATCGCTGTTCATCGGATTTTTCGCGGCAATCCTCGTACTTGTGATCGGACTGATTTACGGAAGTATATCGGGGTATGCAGGCGGAAAAGTCGATATGATCATGATGCGTATCGTCGATGTCATATACTCACTTCCGGACATGCTGATGGTTATTCTGCTGTCCGTCGTGCTGAAAGAAGTGCTGACGCCGGTGATCGAGGGCACGTTCCTTGCGCGCCTTGGAAGCAACATGATCTCACTGTTCATCGTTTTCGGACTTCTTTACTGGGTCGGCATGGCACGTCTTGTGCGCGGCCAGATCCTTTCCATCAAGGAAAATGAATACATTCTCGCGGCACGTTCGATCGGTGCGAAGCCGGGACGGATTATCAAAAAGCATATCCTTCCGAACTGCCTGAGCGTTATCATCATTTCCACTGCACTTCAGGTGCCGTCCGCAATCTTTACGGAGAGCTTCTTAAGCTTTGCAGGCCTTGGTGTGCAGGCACCGATGCCGTCACTTGGCTCTCTGGCAAACGCGGCACGCGGCGGTATGATGAGCTACCCGCACAAACTGGTATTTCCGGCCGTTGTGATCTGTCTGATCGTTTTGGCATTCAACCTGCTTGGCGACGGACTGCGCGACGCATTTGACCCGAAACTTAGGAGGTAAGGAAGATGAGTACGAATACAAGTGAATATCTGCTGGAAGTGAAAGATCTTCATACCTCATTTTTCACAGATTCCGGTGAAGTAAAAGCGGTAAACGGCGTATCCTTTACGCTGAAGCCGGGCGAGATCATGGGAATCGTCGGTGAGTCCGGATCCGGAAAGAGTGTGACGGCTTACTCCATCATGCGGATTCTGGCAGACACCGGACGAATCACAGGCGGACAGGTACTGTACCGCGGCGAAGATCTTGCGACGTATGACAATAAAAAGATGGCGGGTTTCCGCGGAAAATGCTGCAGTATCATTTTCCAGGACCCGATGACGAGTCTGAATCCGGTTTTTACAGTCGGAAGTCAGATCATGGAAGCGATTCGCCTTCACACGAATAAATCGAAATCCGAAGTGAAAGCAAGAGCGATCGAGATGCTGGAGCTGGTCGGTGTCAATGAGCCGGCAAAGCGTATCAATCAGTATCCGCATGAGCTTTCCGGTGGTATGCGTCAGCGTGTTATGATAGCGATGGCACTGGCCTGTGAACCGGATATCCTGATCGCGGATGAGCCGACGACCGCGCTTGACGTGACGATCCAGGCACAGATCCTGGAGCTGATGCAGGATCTGCAGAAGCGTCTCGGCATGGCGATCATCATGGTTACGCATGACCTTGGTGTTATCGCAGACATGTGCGACAAGATTGTGGTTATGTACGGCGGAAGCATCTGCGAGCGCGGTACGGCCGATGATATTTTCTACGATGCAAGACATGAGTACACGAAAGGGCTGCTGCGTTCTATTCCGAACGTAAACAACAGCAAGGAGCGTCTGATTCCGATCAGCGGTACGCCGATCAACCTTCTGAACATGCCGAAGGGCTGTGCATTCTGCAGCCGCTGTGACAAGGCGATGAAGATCTGTCTGGATCAGAAGCCGGAGGAAGTAGCAGTCAGCGAGACGCATCAGGCAGCCTGCTGGATGAATATAAAGAAAATGATGGAAGAACAGGCAGGAGGTGCGAACGCATGAGCAGCGAATATCTCGTAGAGGTCAAAGATCTGAAGCAGCACTTCCCGATCAAGACCGGATTTATGAAAACCACATACTTAAAAGCAGTGGACGGCGTTTCCTTCGCAATCAAGCCGGGCGAGACACTTGGACTCGTAGGAGAGAGCGGATGCGGCAAAACAACCGTTGGCCGGACGCTTTTAAGATTATATGAGCCGACGGGGGGACAGGTATTATTTAACGGAGAAGAAGTGACGAACAAAAATATCACTGCGCTGCGCAAAGAGATGCAGATGGTATTTCAGGACCCGTATTCTTCTCTTGACCCGCGTATGACCGTCGAGGATATCATCGGCGAGCCGCTGGATGTGCATAAGCTTTACAAATCCAAAGCAGAGCGCCGTGACAAAATCCTGAATCTGATGGAGCTGGTCGGACTGAACGCAGAACATGCGACGCGTTATGCGCATGAGTTCTCCGGCGGACAGCGCCAGCGTATCGGTATCGCACGTGCACTTGCCGTAGATCCGAAATTCATCGTCTGCGATGAGCCGGTATCCGCGCTGGACGTATCGATTCAGGCACAGGTTGTCAACATGTTTGAGGATCTGCAGGAAAAGCTTGGCGTGGCCTATCTGTTCATTGCCCATGACCTGCTGATCGTGCGTCACATTTCTGACCGTATCGCTGTTATGTACCTCGGAAAGATTGTCGAGATCGCGGATGCGGACGAACTGAGCGATCATCCGCAGCATCCGTATACACAGTCACTGCTTTCCGCTGTGCCGATTCCGGATCCGAAGATCACAAGACAGAGAAAGCGTATCATCCTGGAAGGAGACGTGCCGAGCCCGATGAACATGCCGACCGGCTGTGCATTCCGCTCCCGCTGCCGTTATGCGACCGAGAAGTGCGCACAGCAGTGCCCGAATCTGGAAGACAGAGGAAACGGACATTTTGTTGCATGTTGGAATAAATGATGGTATAATGAGAAAGTTTTAAGGGGTTATCCTTTTAAACTGATAAAGCGGCAGCGCAGAAAAAATTATCTGTCTGCTGCAAAAATAAAACGGGGCACGGTTCAGTACTTGGCGGAAGGCTGACCGGATACCGTTACAAAAAAACAAATGGAGGTAGGGATTATGAAGAGAAAAAAACTCATGGCGATCACGCTTGCTGCAGTGACAGCAATCGCACCGGCATCCGCTGCATTTGCAGAGGAAGCTACGGAAGCCGCTACTGAGGCTGCTACAGAGGCAGCAGCAGAAGGTGAGACAGAAGCAGCCGCTGAGGCAGCAGACGGAGATGTTGCTCCGATCGAGGGCGCAGACGTTGCAAAGAAGTCTTCTGAAGCAGCACCGGATTGGCAGGAGTACAACAACCTGATCCAGGAGATCAAGACTACCACAGATATGGCTGAGCGTGAAGCAATGATGCATCAGGCAGAGGACATGCTGATGGAGACAGGTGCTCTTGTTCCGCTGTACTACTACAATGATATTTATCTTCAGAAAGAAAACGTAACAGGCATCTACTGCAACAACTATGGATTCAAATATTTCATGTTTGCAGATGCAGGTGACGCTACCACACTTCGCCTGAACCTGGCAAGTGAACCGGATAAGCTTGACCCGGCACTGAACTCCACCGTTGACGGCGCATGCCTTGCTGTAAACAGCTTCAATGGCCTTTGCACCTACGATGAGAACGGTGAGATCGCAATGGACTTCGCTGACAGCTACGAAGCAAGCGAGGACGGCCTGACCTATACTTTCACTCTGAAGGATGGCCTGAAGTGGAGCGATGGCACAGACCTGAATGCAAACGATTTCGTTTACTCCTGGAACCGTGCTGCAAGCGCAGAGACAGGTGCTGACTACGCATATATGTTTGACCCGATCGCAAGAAAAGATGACGGCACACTTGATATGACCGCAAGTGATGACGGAAAGACCCTTACCATCAATCTGGTAGCTCCGTGCGCATACTTCCTTGACCTTTGCGCATTCCCGGCATTCTACGCAGTTCCGCAGGCAAGCGTTGAGGCTGCTGACGGATGGGAGCAGAACCCGGGTGCATGGTGTCAGGAAGCTGGATTCGTAACCAGCGGCGCTTACACACTGGAGAGCTGGACACACAACGAGAGCATGGTTTACGTAAAGAACCCGAACTACTATCGTGCAGACGAAGTGAAGATCGAGCGTCTTGAGTTCATGCTGAGTGCAGATGACACCGCAATCTACGCTGCTTACAATGCAGGCGACCTTGATTTCGCTGATACCGTTCCGACGGATGAGATTCAGAGCCTTCTGGACAATCCGGAATTCCACATCATCGACAACCTTGGTACCTACTACGTATGCTTCAACGTAAACAGTGATCTGTTCGCTGGCAAGACTCCGGAGCAGGCAGCTGCTATGAGACGTGGTCTTACTCTCCTGATCGACCGTGACTACATCGTAGAGAACATCGGTCAGACAGGTCAGCAGCTTGCAAACACCTTCATCCCGGCAGGTATGGCAGATGGCAACGGCGGCGAGTTCCGTCAGAACGATGACGCTTACACCTATCCGAACGAAGAGGCAGTTGGATACTACGATCCGTCCTATGATGCGTACGATGATAACCTTGCACAGGCAATCGAACTTCTGAAAGAGGCTGGTTATGAGTTCGTAGACGATGGAAACGGAAACGAAGTTCTCTCTGACGCAACTCCGATCGACATCACCTACATCACCAACGACGGAAGCGGACACGTTGCAGTCGCAGAGGCTCTGCAGCAGGATTTCGCAGCAATCGGCGCAAACCTGACCATCGAGACAAACGAGTGGAACGTATTCCTGAACGAGCGTAAAGCTGGTAACTTCGATATGGCCCGCAATGGCTGGCTCGCTGACTTCAACGACCCGATCAACATGCTTGAGATGTGGACGACAGACAGCGGAAACAACGACGTACAGTTTGGTAAATAATTAAGGGACGAAAGAACCTGATTCCGCAGGCAGCGGAAGAGAGGGGCGGCATGCTTGGGCGTGCCGTCCTTTTTGTTACTGTTCAGAGCCAAGTAAAATTTCATAAAACATGCGTAAAATGCCTGCATTTTTAAGCTTGTTTTTGAAATTTTATTTGGCGGATACGCCACACCAATGAAATGCGAAGCATTTTGGAGGTGGGGTCTGAACAGTAACCTTTAGAAGAAAAGGTGGAAATTTCATTTCCAGAAAGCCAGTTCGCGTGGTATAATAGATGTTGCAGGCTTCGTACCGGCTGTCTCTGGCTATACCATGCAGAGAATGGCTGGAAAAAGCAGATTGGGAGATCGATCCGTGACAGCATACGGAGTCAGAAGAATGGAAGCCCAGACAAAAGAAAATAAGGGGCTTCAAGAGGAGCAGAACATGACGACAGTAAAAGAGAGAATCGCAGCGCTTCGTGCGCGCATGAAAGAAAAAGGAATCGATGCCTATCTGATTCCGACGGATGATTACCATGCATCCGAATACGTAGGTGAATTTTTTAAATGCCGTGCCTATATGACCGGCTTTACCGGTTCCGCGGGAACCGCAGTGATCACGCAGGACATGGCGGGCATGTGGACGGACGCACGTTACTTTATTCAGGCAGAGCGTCAGATGGGGGAAAATGTTACCTTATTTAAGATGCGGGAACCGGGGGTACCGACGGTGGAAGGATTCCTGAAGTCTGCCTTAAAAGAAGGCAGCTGTCTTGGCTTTGACGGAAGATGCCTCGGATACTCGGAGGCAGAAAAGCTGGTGCGAGAGCTTGGAGAACAAGGGGTTCGCGTGGACAGCAGTGAAGATCTGGTCGGTGAAATCTGGACAGATCGCCCGGCATTGTCAGCAGAGCCGGCCTGGGAGCTGGATCTGAAATGGGCAGGCAAGGCGAGAGAGGACAAGATCGCTGAAATTCGGAAAGCGATGGAAGAAAAAGGTGCAGATCTTTTCCTGCTCACGAAACTTGAGGATATCGCGTGGCTTTTAAATATCCGCGGAAATGATATTCATACTGTTCCGGTGGTGCTTTCTTATCTGATGATGAGCCAGGATGAGATCCGGCTGTATGCAAATGAGAAAGTATTCTCGGATGCATTGAAAGAGAAGCTGGCAAAGGCAGGTGTCACGATTCATCCGTACAATGCGGTTTATGAAGAAGCAGCACAGATTCCGGCAGGCAAAAAGGTACTGGTGGATAAAGGAAAGGCAAACTATCTGCTGGTCGCACGGATTCCGGAGAATGTCACGGTACTCGATGAGGGCAACCTGACACTGCTGCCGAAGGCAATCAAGAATCCGGTTGAGGTGGAAAATGAGAAGATTGCCCATATCAAAGACGGCGTGGCAGTCACAAAATTCATTTACTGGCTGAAGAAAAATGTCGGCAAAGAGAAGATCACAGAGTGCTCGGCTGCCGACTATCTGAATCATTTGCGTGCACAGCAGGAGCATTTTGTTGATAACAGCTTTGATCCGATTGTTTCGTACGGAGAGCATGCGGCAATGAACCACTATTCTCCGACACCGGAGACTGATGTGGAGGTTGAGCCGCACGGACTGCTGCTTGCCGATACGGGCGGACATTACCTGGAGGGGTCGACCGATATCACGCGTACTATTGCCATGGGACCGATCACAGACGATGAGCGTGACCACTTTACAGCAGTGCTTCGCGGTCATCTGAATCTGGCAAATGCGAAATTCCTGTACGGCTGCACCGGCATCAACCTGGATTATCTGGCGCGTCAGCCGCTGTGGGAGCGCGGAGAAGATTTTAAGCACGGAACGGGACATGGAGTCGGCTATTGCCTCAGCGTCCATGAGTCTCCAAATGGCTTTCGGTGGAGACGGCTTCCGGATCGCAACGAGGATGCTATTCTTGAGGAAGGCATGATTACGTCCAACGAGCCGGGCTATTACGTAGAGGGCGGCTACGGCATCCGCCACGAGAACATGATCGTCTGCAAAAAAGCAGAGAAAAATGAGTACGGTCAGTTTATGTGCTTTGAAAACCTGACGATGGCGCCGTTTGATCTGGACGCGATCGATCCGGAGCAGATGACCGTAAAAGAAAGACATCTGCTGAACGATTACCACAAAGAAGTATATGAGAAGATCGCACCGCATCTGACAGAAGAGGAGCGGGAGTGGCTGAAAGAGGCGACAAGGGAAATCTAGATTCCTGTTTTGGTTAGGGTATTCAAGAGAACAATAAAAGGCACAGGATAGAAATTGAAAATTCTACTCTGTGCCTTTTATCTTGAAAAAATTTATCGATTTTTATTATAAATAATCATCAGTCCCTTCAGCAGCAACTGATCGTCAATAATGATCTTTCGCTTGCAGTAAGGAATAATGACCTTTGCCAGCCCGCCGGTGGAGATCACGGTACACTGCTCACCGATCTCCTCCTCGATTTTTTCAACGACGCCGTCGATACTGGAAGCATTGCTGTAAATGATGCCGCTGCGCATGCAGTCGATCGTATTGGATCCGATTACACGTTTGGGTGGATCAAGACTGATTTTCGGAAGCTGTGAAGTCCGTGTGGTCAGGGAATCAAGAGAAACACGAAGCCCCGGGATAATCATACCGCCGAGAAAGTTTTTGTTGCGATCCACTGCTGAGATCGTGGTGGCGGTACCCATATCGATGATGATGAGCGGGCACGGATACTCGTGGATCGCAGCAACAGCATCGGCCACGCGGTCACTTCCAAGCTGAGCCGGATTATCGAGTTTGATTTTCAGTCCGGTACGGATGCCGGGACCGACAACCATGACTGGTTTGCCGGTCAGGCGTGTCATTGCAGCCTGAACGGTGTGGGTGACAGAAGGTACGACAGAGGAAATGATGCCGCCTTCAAACGCACGGTGGCTTAAATTGTTCAGCTCCAGAATATTTTTAATGAGAATCGTATATTCCAGCTCGGTGGAATTCGGATTGGTTGAGAGCCGTTCGATAAAAAGAATCTGATCATTTTCAAAACAGCCAAGTACAATATTTGAATTTCCAATGTCTACAGCAAGAATCATGTCCTACCTCCTGAAAAAACTAATCCTGAAAAAGTGGGGTCAGGCTGCGTTGGCACGTTTTACAGCTGGTACAAAATGCGCCTTGTAGAGCGCCAGTCCGACTGCCCCGGTAATAATTGTAGAAGAAACCATTTCGCAAACCGCATTGATTCCGACGAAACCGCAGATAAATGCAATCACATTTTTTCCGCCCATCAGCGTCTGCATGTATTCCGTGTTGCCGAAAAGCAGTACCAGA
The DNA here is from genome assembly GCA_029225065.1 of Lachnospiraceae bacterium. Lineage (GTDB taxonomy): Bacteria > Bacillota > Clostridia > Lachnospirales > Lachnospiraceae > Choladousia. Next base: position 11,868 of record JAQXVT010000080.1, read on the forward strand.
AGTGACATGAACAGTGCTGTATTTAAAAATGCAGAACAGAATCCGGTCACAAAGCAGGCAGTTGGTGTGTTGGATACTTTGCGCACACCGCGGAAAATGTAGCCGAGCAGCAGTCCGTCAAGCAAACGTGGAACAAAACGCTGAACGAACGCGAGCACCGGGTTGATTCCGAATAAAACGGCGCCCATGGCACTCGTTCCGCCGACACCAATGCACTGCAGAAAGCTGGTCAGACCGAATACAGAGCCGACAATAGCGCCGCCTGCAGGTCCGAGTGTAATGGCAGCCACAGCGACCGGAATCACATTAAATGTGATGGCAAGTGGTCCGATATTCAGATATCCGAGTGGGGTGTAGGCCATGAGAAGAAGAATTGCGGTCATCAGGCCGAGAAGTACGAGTTGCGAAGTGTTGAATTTTTTGTTCATGATAAGAAATCCTCCTTGTTATCATTCCCATTCAGCGTGCGTCTGCGTTCGTCAGCTATCCGTCCAGGTATCATCCATCCGGTATGATCCGCAAGCAGTGTGACAGAAAAAACTGAGTGCATCCGTCTGAAACAGGGATACAATACAATTACAGGCAAGAGTATACCATCTTCGCGCTGGAAGCACAAGAAAAAATGAGATGTTTTGAAAACAGTACACGAAAAGTGACAAAAGCTGGACGTTGTCAAAAAAAGCTACCTATGCTAAACTGTATGGAGAGTAGCCGGAAGGAGAAATTTTGCAGACGGCACATTGTACTGTATAGAAAAGAAGAGAGGAACACTATGCTGAGTGGAAAGACAGTAATTTTAGGAGTGACCGGAAGTATTGCGGCTTATAAGGCGGCAAATCTGGCGAGCATGCTCAAAAAGCAGCATGCGGACGTGCAGGTGATCATGACAAAGAATGCGACACAGTTTATTAACCCGATTACGTTTGAGACGCTGACCGGAAGAAAATGTCTCATTGATACGTTTGACCGGAATTTTCAGTATGAGGTGGAGCACGTAGAGCTGGCAAAAAGGGCGGATCTGGCGATTGTGGCTCCTGCAAGCGCAAATGTAATCGCGAAGCTGGCACACGGAATTGCAGATGATATGCTGACGACAACGCTGCTGGCCTGCACGTGTCCGAAGCTGGTCGCACCGGCTATGAATACGCGGATGTATCAGAATCCGATTACACAGGATAATCTGAAGACACTGCGCCGGTATGGGGTTGAGGTAATTGAACCGGAGACGGGACATCTGGCCTGCGGTGATACCGGAGCAGGAAAGCTGCCGTCAGAGGAGCTTTTGCTGGAGCACATTCTGAATGAAATTGCATTTAAAAAGGACATGATCGGGCTGCGTGTACTTGTAACAGCAGGTCCGACAATGGAAGCAATTGACCCGGTTCGTTTTATTTCAAATCATTCCACCGGAAAGATGGGATATGCGATTGCTAAGGTATGCAGGCGGCGCGGTGCGACTGTTACACTTGTCTCGGGAAGGACGAATCTGAAGGTGCCCTGCGGCGTAACGCTTGTACCAGTGACAAGCGCGGAGGAAATGTTTGAGGCAGTGACAACGCGGGCGGCGGAGCAGGATATCATTATCAAGGCAGCTGCGGTGGCGGATTATCGCCCGGCGCAGGTAGCTGAAAATAAGATTCACAAAAGCAATGACGATATGTGCATTTTACTGGAGCGCACAAAGGATATCCTTGCGTGGCTCGGGGAACACCGCCGTAAGGGGCAGGTGCTTTGCGGATTTGCGATGGAAACAGAGCACATGCTGGAGCATGCCAGAGAAAAGCTGACAAAAAAACATGTGGACCTGATCGCAGCGAATAATGTAAAAGTAGCAGGTGCCGGATTTGGCACAGACACAAATGTAGTGACGCTGATTGAAAAAGACGGTATGCGGGAGCTGGAAAAAATGAGCAAGGAAGAGGTCGCAGCAGCGCTGCTGGATGAGGTGCTGCGCATTGGAAAATTCAACGAAATATAAGCGCAGGGATAGCGAAAGGAAACAGAGAGGAGGAACAGAAATGAAAAAGAGCTATGAAACGATCTGGGAGATTTTTAATAAGTGCCCGAACAATCAGATGCGTGACGTATTTATCGATGAAATTGAGACGGATGATACCGATGAGTTCATTCGCCGCAAATTTCAGGATAAAAATGCAACCTGGGAAAAGAGTGAGCTGGAGGACGGAACGATCATTTATGATATCAATGCGTCGGGGATTCTGCAGAGGTATTCTTTCACGGAGATATAAATAGCAGGTAATTGGAAAGGCTGATTTTCACAGATAGGAAAAGTAGTAAAAAGCGGGTTCAGAAAGAGAATCAGTAAGATTATTTATTAGAAAAACAGGAGAATGTTTATCTGAAGTAAACACGAAGTCAGAGCAGATATCTGGCTGCATCAGAAAATTAACATACATGGGAGGATTTCATGGAAACAATCACAGAAACCCTGAAAGCACAGGGAGTATCAGCAGCTCTTCTGAAAGATATCGCTTCATTTCGGGAGCAATATCCAGTGGAGAACGCACTGATGGGCAGAGTCACTGCACCGGACATGCCTTATTATGGACGAGAAACATTTGAGATGGCGGCCTATGCACTGCTGCAGGGCGAAAATATCCTGCTGACTGGCTCAAAGGCGACCGGAAAAAACATTCTGGCGGAAAATCTTGCGTGGGTATTTGGCAGACCGTCCTACAACATGTCTTTCCATGTCAACATGGACAGCAGTGCACTTGTGGGTGCGGATACGTTTCGAGGCGGCGAAGTGCAGCTGCGTCCGGGGCCGGTGTATCAATGTGCGGTAAATGGCGGTTTTGGAATTTTTGACGAGATCAATATGGCAAAAAATGACGCAGTTTCCGTGCTTCACGCGACGCTCGACTACCGGCGGATTATGGATGTGCCGGGATATGATAAGATCCATCTGCATGATGCAACCCGTTTTATCGGCACAATGAATTATGGTTACGCTGGCACGCGGGAGCTAAATGAGGCACTGGTGTCCCGCTTCCTCGTGATCGAGATGCCGTCTGTGACGGAAGAATCTCTGACCTACATTTTAAAACGAATGTTTCCGGATTTCAAACCGGAAGGACTTTCACAGACCTGTGGTCTGTTTCTGGATTTGCAGCTGAAAGCAGACAACAATGAGATTTCCACAAAGCCGCTTGACCTGCGCGGATTGATCGGTGCGTTGAAAACAGTGCACGCAGGACTTGCTCCGCGCGCGGCACTTCGCATGGGAATCGTGAATAAGAGTTTCGATCTGTTTGAAAGGGAGATTGTGGAGGATATTGTGATGACACGAATTCCGGAGGAGTGGACGCCTGAACAGCTATTTTAACTGAGCCAGGCAGGCTCCACCCCACTGCTTTCATTGTGGGAAGCAATAGGCAGTGGGGTGGACTTGCATGTTCACTTACAGACAGAGAGGGGTTTGCATGCTGACAGTAACAGACGAATTTGAATTTCAGGCAGAAGCCGAAAACCGCATCCGCAACCTGATGTGGACGGTGAGCGGGGACTATGCGCTTGATACGAAGGTTGAGACAGAGAGCTATTTCCGCTCAAAATATATCTGTCTTTACGATGCGGTAAAGCAGGGAGCATTCGCACGTTATTTTGACAAAAATGAATTTGGTATGTACCTCGTAAAGAAGGTATATTGCGGTGCGCAGGAGCAGCCGCTGACAGAGCTGGCGCAGCTGTGCGTGGATGCAGCCGTTTATCAGAAGGCGGCAGCGGAGCGGCCAGGTATTATTTCTCTGCGCAAAAAAGCGTTTGCAGATGTGCTGGAGCTTTCATTTGAACGGATGAGCAAAAGTCTGGTAGGACGATTGAAGATTGCATTAATGCGTGGATACCTGGACGATCGCTGGAATTGTGAAAAAAAGCTGATGGCAGGAATCGAGAAAATCCGTGGACTTGAGCATGCTCAGACAACGGCTGAACTGATCGAAGCGGTGGATACACTTTATAATACGCTGTTAGATCAGAGTTTTGAAAAAAAGCACGGAGCATTGAAGGAGGTGCTCGGCACGACGCTGGAAGATCTGCAGGAGTTTGACTGGAGAGAATATCTGGAAGAAGAGAGCCTGGAGGATTTTCTGGAAGAATATCTCAAGCGTTTAAACAGCCGCGTCGTCAGTCTGGATGAGATGGAGGATGAGGAGGAAAAACAGAAAACGGCAGGCAGACGGCGCGTGGTTGTAATCGATGAGAAAGCTGCCGCAAGAATGTATTCCTATATAGAACTGAATTACGGAAAATCGTATTTAAGCAATCGGGAGCAGAAAAGCATCTGCAAACGGCTGTGCCGCGGTGCACACGCGGATTGCAGTCTGTATTTTACAGATGGGATTCTGAAAAATCCGGTGCTCAGCAATGCGCAGTACGTCAATGCCAGGCGCCACAGTGAGAAGAACCGGGTGATGTACCGCAACAATAAAAATATGATAAAGCGCAGTGTGGAGCAGCTCAGCGCGGAGCTGATGCGCGCGCTTCGCATCCGAAAGGAAGAGGAGCAGTATACGGCGCGCACCGGCAGCATTGTTCCGGCAAGGCTGTGGAAGGTCGGACGGATGGAAGACCCGGGCGCACTTTTTGAGAAGACAGTTCGGCGGTACAGCGGAGAATTTGTGGTGGATATCCTGATGGATGCGAGCGGTTCACAGCGGGACCGGCAGGGGCAGGTGGCTCTTCAGGCGTACATCATCAGTGAGGCGCTTTCAATCTGTGAGGTACCGCACCGCATTACAAGCTTCTGCAGCTTCTGGGATTACACAATTCTTCAGCGGTTCCGGGAGTACGATGCGCCGCGCACCGAAAACCAGCGGATTCTGGATTACACGACATCGGCCAACAACCGCGACGGTCTGGCCATCCGCGCAGCGGGAGACGGATTGCTGCGCAGGCCGGAAGAAGGCAAGATTCTGATTGTGCTCAGTGACGGAAAACCGAATGACATTATTGTGAATCGGCCAAACAGCCGCAATCCGCAGCCGTATTACGGAGAATATGCGGTAAAGGATACTGCATATGAGGTGCGCAAGCTGCGGCAGATGGGTGTATTTGTGCTTGGAGTGTTTGCCGGAAAAGAAAAGGATCTGGCGGCAGAGAAGAAAATCTTCGGAAAGGATTTTGCCTACATCCGTGCGATCGAAAATTTTTCAAGTGTGACAGGGCGCTATCTGAGGAAACTTCTCGAGGAAGCATAGTGATATATGCTGAGAAGGGCAGAAAAATACCGGATGGCTGCGGAGCTTATGACATGGCAGGAAGATATTTTGAATGGCAGGAAAGAAAATGAGAAAGAATCCTCAAAAGTTACTTGCGCAGTACGCATATTTGGATTAGAATAAAAAAAGTGTGTAAAAAAGGAGGTGCCTGAAAATGGCAGAAAAGGAATGCAGCAGCAGCTCATCCTGCTCAAAGGAGAGCTGTGAGGGATGTCCAAGTGCCGGGAAGGAGCAGAAGGGTTTCGCAGTGGATATGAATGTATATTCCGATGTGAAGCATGTGATTGGAATCGTGAGCGGTAAAGGCGGCGTTGGAAAATCCATGGTGACCGCATCGTTGGCGAATCTTCTCGCATCCAAGGGCTACCGTGTCGGAATTATGGATGCGGATATCACAGGCCCGTCGATCCCGCGGATGTACGGATTGAAAGGTCCGGCGCAGGCGGATGAAAATGGAATCCTTCCGGTTCTGACGGACAATGACATCAAGGTCATGTCGATCAATCTTCTGATGCCGGATCCGGAAGCGCCGGTTGTCTGGAGAGGACCGATCCTGGCAAACATGGTAAAGCAGTTCTGGTCAGATGTGATCTGGGGCGAACTGGATTACCTGCTGGTGGACATGCCGCCTGGAACCGGTGACGTGCCGCTTACCGTATTTCAGTCCCTTCCGGTCGATGGAATTCTGATTGTGACATCGCCGCAGGAGCTGGTACAGATGATCGTCAAGAAAGCCTACAATATGGCGAAAATGATGAACATCCCAATCCTGGGTGTGGTAGAGAATTACAGCTGCCTCAAATGTCCGGACTGCGGCAAGGAGATTCCAATATTTGGAAAGAGCAAGGTAGATGCGGCGGCGAAGGAGCTTGGACTGCTGGTTGCCGGAAAGCTTCCGCTTGATCCAAAACTGACGGAGCTGTCCGATGCGGGAGAGTTCGCAAAAGCAGTAAATCCGCATCTGGAGCCGGCAGCGGCAGCAGTAGCGGTGCTGGATGTAAAGCATTAGAAACTGATGATTTCAGAGCCTGGGTAAAAATGCAGTGCATTTATCTGGCAGATGCTTTGCAGGATTTCAACCGGCTCTGAACAAGAACAAAAGGAGAGAAAAATGAATAAGACAATGAGCAGAAAACTGATTCTCGGTATTCAGCATGTTCTGGCTATGTTTGGTGCGACCGTGCTTGTACCGGCGCTGACCGGACTGAATACCTCGATCACGCTGATCTGTGCAGGACTTGGAACGCTTCTGTTCCATCTCGTGACAAAGCGGAAAGTACCGGTTTTCCTTGGTTCCAGCTTCGCATTTATGGGCGGAATCATGGCAGTAATCGGAGATTCAAGAGCAGGTGATCCGGATTTTCTGGAAAAGCTTGCATCGTTGAAGGGTGCACTGATCGTTGCAGGTCTGGTATATGCAGTGTTTGCGCTGATCATTAAGCTGGTTGGCTATGAGAAGGTCAACAAAGTGCTTCCGCCGATCGTTACAGGACCGGTTATTATCGTCATCGGACTGAGACTGAGCTCCTCTGCAATCAACAATGCGTTCTACGTAAACGGTGATTTCAATCTCAAAGCAGTGTTTGTTACCGTATGCGTGCTTGCTACCGTTGTAGCGGTATCAATTTTTGCAAAAGGTATTTTTAATCTGATGCCGATTCTTTTTGCAATCATTGTCGGATATCTTGTCAGCTACTTTATGGGATTCTGTGATTTTGAGGCAGTAAAGACCGCACATTTCTTCTCCTTCATGGATGCAGGCATCCGCGATCAGCTGCTGTGTGTGCCGACGTTTAAGGCGCATGCCATCCTGTCAATCGCTCCGATCGCGCTCGTTACGATGGTAGAGCATGTCGGCGATATCACGACAAACAGCGCAGTTACCGGTCAGAACTTTATGGTAGATCCGGGTGTACACCGCACGCTGCTTGGAGACGGACTTGCAACCGCACTTGCAGGACTCCTCGGCGGCCCGGCAAATACAACCTACGGCGAGAATACCGGCGTACTTGCAGTGACAAAGAACTATGATCCGTCTATCATCCGTATTGCGGCAGTATTTGCAATCCTGCTCGGTATCTTTGGAAAGGTCGGAGCCGTAATTACAAGTATCCCGGGACCGGTTATCGGCGGTATCTCGATTGTACTTTACGGAATGATCTCATCTGTCGGTGTTCGTATCATCGTAAATGAGAGACTGAACTTCGGCAACAGCCGCAACCTGATGATTGCTGCAATCATCCTCGTACTTGGTATTGGATGTGACAGTATCCCGATCGCAGGCACGGTATCTATTTCCGGACTGGCACTTTCCGCAATCGTCGGAATCGTTATGGCACAGATTCTTCCGGAGAGCGAAGATTCGGTTCTGAAGGACTGATCAACAAAATAAAGTTCAAAGTAAAGAATAATTGTCTGATTTGAAAAAGAACCGAGGCACTTTACGAAAAAGCTGCCTCGGTTCTTTGATAAAGGAATAGAAATTGGAATAAGAAGGAAAAAAAAAGGCAACACTCCGGATATGGGAGGGTTGCCTTTTATGTTTGGAAAGAAAAAATTGTATGACAAGAAAAAATTTGAAATCAGAAAAATATTAAAGATGGGGGAAAATACTGGATTTTTTGAACACGGATTGCGAAACGGCTGCGAATGGACGCTTTACTGGAATAGAAAAAAAGTGGCGAAATGTGCTGTGCTTTTAAAGAGAGGAGTCATTCTGCTTGTTCTGGCACTGGCCATAAATATCCTCGTCTGGAGCGGCCAGCGCATGCTCCTGCAGCGAGGCATCGCCGATGAGGTGCTGCGTTTTCATGTATTGGCGAACAGTGACAGCGAGGAGGATCAGGCGGTAAAACTGGAGGTGCGCGACGCGGTGCTCGCCTGGCTGGAAGAAGCGCAGGGAGAGAGGAGTGTGACTCAGGGAAAGAGAGGAACGGCAAATATCGGAGCAGAAGAAAGCCTTGATGAACTTCAGGAAAATCAGGGAAAAGGAAGGACTTTGAAGACATTTCAAGGAAATCAGAAAGAAGAAAACACATTGGAAATCTCATCCACAAGTGATTTAGAATCAGAAAAAAACAGGAAAGAAAAAGAAGAAGAATTCTTACGCGCACACTTAACCGATCTCGAAACAGTCGCAAACAACGTCCTTGCATCAAGAGGCAAGCCCTATCAGGCGCATGCCGAACTTACCACCTGCTATTTTCCTTCACGAACGTACGGCACATGTACCTTTCCGTCCGGGTGGTATGAGGCGCTTCGTATTAAGCTTGGCAAAGCAAAAGGACACAACTGGTGGTGTGTCCTTTATCCCCGCCTGTGTTTTACAGACAGCCTTCATGCAGTTGTAAAAGAGGAGGAGATGCAGCAGCTGTCGGATGTCCTTACGGAAGCAGAATACGACAGCCTGCTGCATGAGCCCTCCAGATGGAAACTCACCTTTCGGTGGTTTTAAGCATTTTTCTTTTTGATCATTGCACGCTTACGCATGGTCGGATCAAGGATCTTTTTGCGGATACGCAGGCTCTTCGGTGTTACCTCAAGAAGCTCATCTGTATCGATAAATTCAAGTGCCTGCTCCAGACTGAGTACCTTCGGCGGTGTCAGCTTCAGCGCATCGTCAGATCCGGAAGCACGGGTATTGGTCAGATGCTTCGTCTTGCAGACATTCAGCTCGATGTCCTCCGGTTTTGCACTCTGTCCGATAATCATACCGGAGTAAACTTTTTCGCCCGGTTTGATAAAGAGGGTACCGCGATCCTGTGCGTTGAACAGTCCGTAGGCAACTGCCTCACCGGACTCGAAAGCAATCAGGGAACCCTGGCTGCGATACTGCAGATCTCCCTTGTACGGACCATAACCATCAAATACGGCGTTCATGATACCATTTCCCTTAGTGTCGGTCATGAAATCACCGCGATATCCGATCAGTCCGCGGGACGGAATCGAGAACTCCAGTCTCGTGTAGCCGCCCTGACCGGCGCCCATGCCCTGCAGTTCACCTTTTCGCAGGCTCAGCTTCTGGATAACTGTGCCGGAAAATTCTTCCGGAACCTCGACATAGACAAGCTCCATCGGCTCCAGCTTTTTGCCGCGCTCATCGGTCTTGTAGATCACTTCAGCCTTGCTGACTGCAAATTCATAGCCCTCGCGGCGCATCGTCTCGATCAGGATGGACAGATGCAGCTCACCACGTCCGGAAACCTTGAAGGTATCGGTATCATCCGTATCCTCCACACGCAGGCTGACGTCCGTATTCAGCTCACGGAACAGACGCGCACGCAGATGACGGGAGGTGACGAATTTACCTTCCTGGCCGGCGAGCGGGCTGTCGTTTACGATGAAGTTCATGGAAATCGTCGGCTCGGAAATTTTCTGGAACGGAATCGGGTCCGGTGTATCGACTGCGCAGATCGTATCGCCGACGTGAAGCTCTGCGATACCGGAAAGAGCAACGATGGAACCGACGGTTGCGGAGGTTACCTCGACCTTGTTCAGGCCGTCAAACTCGTACAGCTTGCTGATCTTAACCTTATATTTCTTGTCCGGATCATGATGGTTGACAACGACAACATCCTGATTGACGGACAGTGTACCGCGGTCTACCTTGCCGACACCGATACGGCCAACGTACTCGTTGTAATCAATTGTGCTGATCAGCATCTGAGTCGGGCCATTCTCGTCGCCTTCCGGAGCCGGAATGTAATCCAGGATGGTCTCAAAGAGCGGCTCCATATTTTTCGGCTCGTCGGCCAGATCACGCACAGCATAACCGCCCTTTGCGGAAGCGAAGATAAACGGACAGTCAAGCTGCTCGTCGGATGCGTCGAGGTCCAGGAAAAGTTCCAGAACTTCGTCGATGACATCGTTCGGACGCGCCTCAGGGCGGTCGATTTTGTTGATACATACGATAACCGGAAGATCCAGCTCCAGTGCCTTACGCAGCACGAATTTTGTCTGCGGCATTGCACCTTCAAATGCGTCTACAACGAGGATAACACCGTTTACCATTTTCAGGACACGTTCTACTTCGCCGCCGAAATCAGCATGGCCTGGTGTGTCGATGATGTTGATCTTTGTATTCTTATAAAAAACAGCTGTATTTTTGGAAAGAATTGTAATACCGCGCTCGCGCTCGAGGTCGTTGGAGTCCATGACACGCTCTGCAACTTCCTGATTGGCACGGAATACACCGCTTTGTTTGAGCAGCTCGTCGACCAGAGTTGTTTTACCGTGGTCTACGTGCGCTATGATCGCTATGTTTCTGACATCTTCTCTTTTCATATAGCACTCTCTCTCTACCTATTATTAATGATTCAAAACTACCCGGTACAGTTTAGCACAATTTTGGCAGATTACAAGTGGAAAGAGCAAAAAACGGGATTTTTTATAAAGAACCGTTCTAAAATCCGGCATTGAAGAATAAACATATCTATACAGAGGCAGCGCGGGAGAAGCAAAAACGCTGCCGGATGGAGAAAAATACGAGAAGAGATGCTTCGCCAGAAGAAGGGAGAACAATAGCTATGACAGATAAGATCATTGAAAACAATCAGGTGTCCATCATGGGGAAAATCATTTCCGGTTTTACATTCAGCCATGAGGTGTTTGGGGAAGGATTCTACATGATGGATGTGTCCGTGCAGAGACTGAGTGATTCCGCGGACGTAGTTCCGGTTATGGTCTCGGAGCGGCTGATTGATGTTACGCAGGATTGCGAGGGGGAGTACATACAGATTTACGGACAGTTCCGTTCCTACAACCGACATGAAGAAAAAAAGAACCGTCTGGTGCTGTCCGTGTTTGCACGGGAAGTGAATTTTGTGGAGGAGGAAGGAGACAAGGTAAAGAGCAACCAGATTTTTCTTGACGGCTATATCTGCAAGATGCCGGTTTACCGCAGAACGCCGCTTGGAAGAGAGATTTCCGATCTGCTTCTGGCAGTGAACCGTCCATACGGCAAATCGGATTATATTCCATGTATCTGCTGGGGAAGAAATGCAAGATTTACAGCCGGATTCGAGGTGGGCGGTCACGTGCAGGTCTGGGGGCGCATCCAGAGCCGCGAGTATGTTAAAAAGCTGGATGAGGAGACAACAGAAAAAAGGATTGCATATGAGGTGTCGGTGAGCAAGCTTGAACTGATTGAGTGAGCGGAGGTTGCATTCTTCCGGGAGATGTAGTAGAATAGCGATAGCCAAAAGGCGTGAAAATACAGAAGTATGATGAGGTGAATCATGGGCAGACGATATATACACATTTTCTGCGGAGCAGGAATGGGCAAGACATCAGCCGCACTCGGAAAGGGTGTCAGAGCAGCCAGCGAGGGAAAAAGCGTGGTCGTGATCCAGTTTCTGAAGGAAAAAAAGACAGAAAATGTAGAGGAGTTTTTTAAACGCCTGGAGCCTGAAATAAGGCTGTTCCGTTTCGAAAAATTTCCGGAAGAATATGAGAGCCTGACCGAAAGGGAGAAGGAAGAAGAAAACTTAAATATAAAGAACGGCCTGAATTTTGCCAGAAAGGTTTTGCAGACAGAGGAGTGCGATGTGCTGATTCTCGACGAGATCCTTGGTCTTACGGACCGCGGCATCGTCACAGCAGAGGAGCTGAAAAAGCTGATCGATATGGTCGGCGATGAGACCGAGCTATATCTGACCGGCAACTGCCGCTGCGAAGAATTGTGGCCGTATGTGGACGAGGTCACGGAGATGGTGACACCGTTCCGCCAGAGGGGGCAGCAGGAGTAAGAAGATCGCGGTCTGATCTGTTGAAAAGATTGGCTGTGAGATAAGAAAGCCGTTCAAAGTCCAATAAAATAAGAAGGAAAGCTGCCGGAAATCTGCAAAGTAGTTCCGGCAGTTTTTATGTTTATGGTTCGTATGCTGCCTGAGTTATTTTCCGGAAGTGAGACAGCAGGTGTTTTTCTGCCGGGAGAACCCTGACTTTTTGTAATGGTTACGGGTTGACAACCGTTTGGGGCAGTGGTATAGTGGAGAAAATCAAAACACAACTAAAAAGCACAATGATAGAGGTTGCGTGGTTCATCAGTAAAAAGCAGGATGCGTTCAGGTGCAGAGGACTGCTTTTGAAAGGGAGACACGCCGAAAGGATGCAGGTACCTGAGGCTGTATTTCTTGGGCATAGAGTGAAGAATTCTATGACTGTCATCGGATTTCGATGGAGGGCTATCTTAAAAGAAGATTCTTTGGGACTGCCTGCGGCGGTTCTTTTTTTTGCCATCGTTCAGAATCAGGCAAGCTTTCATAAAACAGGCAAAAACGCAGGCATTCCATACAACTTACACTCAAACACAGGAGGTTAAGAATATGTCAGTATTTAAAGGAGCAGGCGTCGCAATCGTAACGCCGATGTACGAAGATGAAACGGTCAATTATGATAAGCTGGGAGAGATCCTCGACGAGCAGGTAGCGCGCGGCACAGATGCAATCATCATCTGTGGTACGACCGGAGAGGCTTCCACACTTTCCCATGAGGAGCATCTGGATGTAATCCGTTATGCAGTAAAGAAAATCAATCACCGGATTCCGGTTGTCGCAGGCACCGGTTTCAACTGCACCGAGACAGCGATCTATCTGTCTCGGGAAGCAGAGAAGGCAGGTGCAGACGCACTTCTCGTTGTGACTCCGTATTACAATAAGGCGACGCAGAACGGACTGAAGCTTCACTTTTCAAAAATCGCAGAGTCTGTAAAGCTTCCAATCATTCTTTACAATGTGCCGAGCCGTACCGGATGCAATCTGCAGCCGGAGACCACTGCATGGCTTGTGGAGCATGTGGAGAACATCGTCGGAGTAAAAGAGGCATCCGGCAACATTTCACAGGTTGCAAAGCTGATGAGCCTTGTAAAGGGAGAGATCGAGCTGTATTCCGGAAACGACGATCAGATCGTGCCGATCCTGTCACTTGGCGGCTGCGGCGTGATCTCCGTTCTTTCCAACGTAGCGCCGGAGAAGACACACGAGATCGTTGCTTCCTATCTGGAGGGTGATGTAAAGAGAAGCTGCCAGCTGCAGCTGGAGGCAATTGACCTGATCGATGCGCTGTTCTGTGAGGTCAATCCAATCCCGGTCAAAACCGCGCTGAACCTGCTTGGCAAGGAAGTTGGACCGCTTCGTGCACCGATGTCACCGATGGAGGATGCACACGTGGAGCAGCTGAAAAAAGCGATGCGTGATTATGGCATTGAAGTAAAATAAAGTATACAGGTTTTAACTCATTTGATGATTATGATAATGGCTAACGGAGCAGATACGTTGACGGATATGATTTTGTACGACAAACGGAGGGGACAGGAATGGTAAAAATTATACTTTGTGGCTGCGGCGGTCACATGGGACATGTAGTGACCGATATCGCGGCGGCAGATCAGGATACGGAAATTGTGGCAGGAATTGATCTGGCAGGTGCACAGGGACAGGATTACCCGGTATTTACGGACATTGCAGCGTGTGATGTACCGGCGGACGTGCTGATCGATTTTTCCTCACCGAAGGCACTGGACGGAATTCTGGACTACTGCGTGGGGAAGAACGTGCCGGCAATCCTGTGCACAACGGGTTACACGGAGGAGCAGATGGCACAGATTCATGAGGCAGGCAGGAAAGTGGCGATGATGAAATCGGCAAACATGTCACTCGGTGTAAATATGCTTCTGAAGCTGCTGAAAACAGCGGCAAAGACGCTGGCTCCGGCCGGATTTGATATCGAGATTGTAGAAAAGCACCACAATCTGAAGGTTGACGCGCCGAGCGGAACTGCACTTGCGATGGCAGACAGCATGAACGAGGCGCTTGACAATTCCTACCATTATAAATACGACCGCAGCCAGGAGCGCGTGCGCAGAGATGCACATGAGATCGGTATCAGCGCAGTGCGCGGCGGAAACATCGTCGGCGAGCATGAGGTGATCTTTGCAGGCCTTGATGAGATCGTAGAATTCAAGCACACGGCCTATTCGAAGGGTGTCTTTGCAAAGGGCGCAGTACAGGCTGCAAAATTCATGGCAGGAAAACCGGCCGGATTTTACGATATGGGAGATGTGATCGGAGAAATCTGAGTGACTGCTTGACTTAGCAGTGAAATATTTACTGGTTCGCTGCGTAAAGACGCGATTTAGGCATGAACTGAAAAATCACCCCGGGGCATTTTTGGCTTTGACAAGACAGAGTAAGTAGAGTAAAATTCAGGGCAGGCAGTTTCCTGTCAGACGTTCAGAACTGAAGGCCGTACGATACGGTCTGCAGCTGCGTACAGCTATTATCATAAGGGACTCTCTTATGATACGCAGGTAGCGAAGCGGATTGCGAATGTTCGCTTCCATATCGCTTTGGCGTTGCTTCTGGACGACAATATATACAGTATGAAAAATCGGAGGAACCTCAAGATGAAGAAGGTAGTAAAGTTCGGCGGAAGTTCCCTTGCGAGTGCAGAGCAGTTTCGCAAGGTAGGCGAAATCATTCATGCAGAGAAAGAAAGACGTTACGTGGTACCGTCTGCACCGGGAAAACGGTATTCAGGAGACACCAAGGTAACGGATATGCTTTATGACTGCTACAATTCCGCATCCGCAAACGGAGATATTTCCGGAAAAATCAAAGCGATTCAGGCGAGATATCAGGAAATCATTGACGGACTTGGACTGGAACTCTCACTTGATGAGCAGTTTGCAGAGATCAAAGAAAAATTTGAAGAGGGCGTCGGAAGCGATTACGCGGCATCCCGAGGCGAATTTTTAAATGGTATTGTGATGGCTGCTTATCTCGGATATGAATTTGTCGACGCGGCAGAAGTGATTCGTTTTGATGAGGATGGCGTATTTGATTCCGAGACGACAAACAACCTGATGCGCGAGCGTCTGGAAAAAGCAGAATATGCAGTTATTCCGGGCTTCTACGGTGCAATGCCGGACGGCAACATCAAGACCTTCTCAAGAGGCGGTTCCGATATCACAGGTTCGATCGTGGCACGTGCCGTGCACGCAGATCTCTATGAGAACTGGACCGATGTGTCTGGCTTCCTTGTAACTGATCCGCACATCGTTCCGAATCCGGAGACGATTGAGACGATCACCTACCGTGAGCTGCGCGAGCTTTCCTACATGGGAGCGACCGTGCTTCACGCAGATGCGATTTTCCCGCTTCGTCAGGAAGGTATTCCGATTAACATCAAAAATACAAACCGCCCGCAGGATCCTGGTACACTTATCGTAGAGAGTACCTGCCGCCAGCCAAAATTTACAATTACCGGTGTGGCAGGAAAGAAAGGCTTCTGTGCGATCAATATTGAAAAAGACCAGATGAATTCTGAAATCGGTTTTGGCCGTAAGGTGCTTCAGGTATTTGAGGAGAACGGCATTTCCTTTGAGCATGTGCCGTCTGGAATCGATACCTTCACCGTAATCGTTCATCAGTCCGAATTCATGGAAAAAGAGCAGAGCGTAATTTCCGGCCTTCACCGCGCAGTTCATCCGGATACACTGGATCTGGAATCCGACCTTGCGCTGATCGCAGTCGTAGGACGCGGCATGCGCGCACAGAGAGGTACTGCAGGCCGTATTTTTGCGGCTCTTTCCCACGCCCACATCAATGTTAAGATGATTGATCAGGGCTCCAGTGAGCTTAACATCATCATCGGCGTGCGCAATGAGGACTTTGAGAACGCAGTGAAAGCGATTTATGATATTTTCGTGCTGACACACCTGTAAAGAGGATAGAGGCAGAATGGAATAGGATCCTGCAGGCAGCGAAACGGATAGAAATATCCGTTTTACCGCTGAAGTATGCTATAGAGTCGAAAAAACGAAAGCGCGGAGGATACAGATATGCTGCAGAAGCAGGGGACAGAGCTTACACAGACATTTGCATATGAAAAGAAGGGAAACAGCGCGGTAATCAGGCGCTGTTTTTCACGTGATACGAAAGCAGTAATCCCGGAAGCGATCGACGGACTTCCGGTGACGGAGATCGGGGCGTATGCCTTTTCGGCCCATCTGGATGAGACAGCGTTTCAAAAGGAGCTGGCAGAGGGAAAAATCAGGATCAGCAGCGCTGTTTTTGCGGAGGAACATCTTACGGTATTAGATGGAGCAAAGCTGGAAGAAATCGTATTTCCACTCTCCGTGGTGCGAGTCGGACGGTATTGCTTTTATAACTGCGATCATCTGAAAAAGCTTTCCTTTGGGGACGGAATGAAAGACTGGGGAAGCGGTGTGTTTACCGGCTGTCATCATATCCGGTCGATTCGTATGGCAGTGAGTGGAGACGGCAGTTCGATGCTGAAGGACATGCTGGATGAGATTCGGGAAGAGCTTTGCGTAGATTATATTGAACTGCAAGATCAGAATGTGGCTGCCAATCCGGAGCGCCCGTACTGTGCACCGGTGACGGCCCGCCTGATGTTTCCGGAATTTTATGAGGAAGGTGTGGAAAACACGCCTGCACGAATTCTGGAGACGCATGTGCATGGAAGCGGTATTTTATATCGAAATTGTTTTCAGGGAAGAAAAATCGATTTTTATCAATATGATAATGCTTTTCCACATGCTGAGGCTCAGGAATCTGAAGAATTTGTGATGCAGCTTGCACTGTGGAGGCTGCGTTATCCGAAAGGACTGAATGAGCGCTCGCGGGAACGTTATCTGGTATTTCTGGAAAGGCATGTGAGGGAATACGCAGAATTTCTTGTAAAAAAGAGACAGATCGAAGAAATACGATGGATCTGCCGGGTGCTGGAAGACGAAAAAAGCCAGGAAAAATGGAAGGATATACATGGAACGCAACAGGAAGAAAGAGCGCAGACAGCCCTTGCTTCCTTCCTGGAAGCATTGACCGAATGGGCCGGAAAAAAACAGTATGCAGAGGCGCTGAGCTTTGTGATGGATTATCGTCATGTGCACCATGCTCCGGTGAAGAAGCGTTTGCGGCTGGAACTGTAATTTGAGGAGGAAGGTGGAGATGCCGTGACAGAAAAAAATGCCGTTTATCAGGAAAAGGAAGAGACGCTTTCGTTTGTCCAGATCGGAATGGAGATCCTGCGGGTGGCCCGCAATGAACTGTATCTGAATATGCGTTTTCTGGATGTGGCGCTCTCAAGCCTGCGTTTTGTGCCGGACGGGCAGATACGCGGGACGGGAACGGATGGAAGTAATCTTTACTTTCAGCCGGATAAGGTGGTGGAGCTGTTTCGAAAGGGTCGGCCGGTGATCAACCGGACCTATCTGCACAGCATTGTACATTGCCTGTTCTGTCATTTATGGAATCGAAAAGAACGTGACAGGGAATACTGGAATCTTGCATGTGATATTGCAGCGGAATCGATCATCGACGATTTGTATTTGAAGGCAGTGCACGTTCCAAAACGTCAGGTACGCCGGGAATATTACCGAAAGTTAAAAGAGAGAGGCGGTGTTGTGACAGCGGAGCGGGTGTACCGTTTTCTGTGTGAGGAGCATCCTTCGGTGATGCAGCTGGAGCTTCTGAAACGGGAATTTACGGTTGATGATCACCGCGAGTGGGAAAATGATCAGAATCAGAAAAAGAACAGCCCACAGCCGCAAAGACAGCGCTGGGATGACATCCGAGACCGGATGCAGACGGAGATTGAGACATTTTCAAAAGAAGCAGCGGATGATGTGCGCGCTCTGGAAGAGAGTATTGCGGCGGAGAACAGGCAGCGGTATGATTACAGGGAGTTTCTGCGGAAGTTTTCGGTGCTGAAGGAAGAAATGAAAGTAGACATGGATTCCTTTGACTATATTTTTTATAATTATGGAATGGAACTCTATGGAAACATGCCATTGATTGAACCGCTTGAGACGAAGGAGGAGCAGAGAGTCGAAGACTTTGTGATCGTGATCGATACCTCAATGTCCTGTAAGGGAGAGCTGGTTCGTGCCTTTCTCGATCAGACGTATGCAGTGCTGAGTGAATCCGAGAGCTTTTTCCGGAAGCTGCACATCCACATCATCCAGTGTGATGACCGGGTGCAGGAGGATGTGGTGATCCGGAACCATGAAGAGATGGAGGATTACCTGCAGCATTTTATCGTGAAAGGCTTTGGCGGGACGGATTTTCGGCCGGCATTTCTGTATGTACAGGAACTGCTGGCGAAAAAGACCTTTACAAAGCTTCGCGGGCTGATTTACTTTACGGATGGATATGGAACATTTCCGATGAAAAAGCCTCCCTACGACACAGCCTTTGTCTTTATGAAAGAGGATTACCGGGATGTGGATGTCCCGCCATGGGCGATGAAGCTGATTTTGGAGAAGGAAGAACTAATGAAATCAGCAGAGCGTGAGAAGACGGAGATATTGTAGGAGAAACAGGGAAAAACGGCAGTAATATACAGCGAAACCGAACAGGCGGAAAAATAAAAAGGAAGAAGAGCAATATGAATATCAAACGTGCAAAACAGGAAATTAAGGATACGATTGAGGCATATCTTTTAAAGGATGAATATGGGGAATACGTGATTCCGCAGATCCGCCAGCGGCCGGTGCTGCTGCTTGGCGCACCGGGTATCGGAAAGACACAGATCATGGAACAGATTTCACGGGAGTGTCAGGTGGGGCTTGTCTCCTATACAATCACGCATCACACAAGACAGAGTGCGATTGGTCTTCCATTTATCTCGAAAAAGGAATTCGGTGGAAAAGAGTATTCGGTGACAGAATATACGATGAGCGAGATCGTGGCATCCATTTATAATAAGATCGAAAAGACCGGATTGAAAGAAGGCATTTTATTTATCGATGAGATTAACTGTGTTTCGGAAACGCTTGCTCCGGCAATGCTGCAGTTTTTGCAGTGCAAAATGTTCGGTAATCATGAGATTCCACAGGGCTGGGTGATCGTAGCAGCGGGAAATCCACCGGAATACAACAAATCCGTACGGGAATTTGATGTCGTGACGATGGACCGTGTGAAAAAGATCGAGGTAGAGCCGGATTTTGCGGTCTGGAAAGAGTATGCGGTCAAAAACCAGCTGCATCCGGCTGTTATTTCATATCTGAGCACAAGAACGGCAAACTTTTACCGGATGGAGACGACGGTGGACGGAAAAACATTTGCGACACCGCGTGGCTGGGAGGATTTGTCGCAGATGCTGATGGTCTATGAAAAGCTGGACAAAAAAATGGACCGTGAGGTCGTTCGGCAGTATATTCAGCATGAGAAGATCGCGAAGGATTTTGCAAATTATCTGGAATTATATGAAAAATATCAGATGGATTATCAGCTGGAGGCGGTACTGAGTGGCGAGATCGACGATGCACTGAAGAAAAAGGCGAGTCATGCGTCATTTGATGAAAAGCTGAGCGTAGTCAGCCTGCTGCTTTCACGCATTCGGAATGCGTTTGCGGATGTGCTGCGCGGTCAGGAACAAATTGACCTGCTTTACGGGCAGTTAAAAGAGCTGCGGGAAGGACTGACTGAGGAAAACCAGACAAACCCGATGGCATTTGTGAGGCAGACGACGGAAGCCTTTGCAAGAGCGTATGAGACAAAGAAAAAGGCAGAACTGCTGACACGACTGGAGGACCGCATTTACCGGGATACCCTGAAGCTGCTGGAAAAGGATGTCTGGAATCTGGCGCAGGAGGGAAGCGGAGCAGAGGTTTTGGAGAAGATCAGAGACTGGTTTGGCAAACTGCAGGATCGACAGGAGCAGGAGGAAAGTGATGCGTCACAAATGCTGGAGTATGCCTTTGATTTTATGGAAGAGGTGT
This sequence comes from Lachnospiraceae bacterium, assembly GCA_029225065.1. Classification (GTDB taxonomy): domain Bacteria; phylum Bacillota; class Clostridia; order Lachnospirales; family Lachnospiraceae; genus Choladousia. The sequence continues at coordinate 31,854 of JAQXVT010000080.1, forward strand.
TTGGAAGCGGTCAGGAGATGGTCATTTTTGTGACAGAGTTAAACAGCGATTATTACACGGTGCAGTTTCTGCAGCAGTATGAATGTGAGCGCTATTATCGCTACAACCGGCAGCTTCTGGTGGATGAGAGCAGTCAGGCTATCGAGGAGCAGCTGCGGCAGATGGGCAGATAAGTAAGAATAGAAAATCTGATTGCCATCAGCAGAAAAACGGACAGATAGCAGAGCTTTATCAGGAGGAAAAATGAATTTAAAAGAATTGTATTGGACGAGGGAACCGGAGCTTTATCAGATTCATGAGGACTTTATTGAAATCACTACGAAGCCGCATACAGATTTATGGCAGAGAACCTATTATCATTTCCAAAATGATAATGCCCCGGTACTTCAGATGGAGACAGAAGAAAAGTATTTCAGCTTTGTTGTGAAAACGGAATTTGAGGATAGTCATTGCCGCTTTGACCAGTGTGGAGTGGTGATGTATCTTGACAGTGAAAACTGGTTAAAGGCTTCTATCGAATATGAAAATCAGGAGTATCAGCATTTGGGCAGCGTGGTTACAAATAACGGATATTCTGACTGGGCAACGACAGTAATTGATGCATCCGTAAAATCTATGTGGTATCGTTTCAGCAGAAGAGAGGACGACTATTGCATCGAATGTTCATCAGATGGAGTGCATTTTAATCAGATGCGTATCTGTCATATGGATAAAGGCGGTGGAAAGATACGATTTGGCATTTATGCCTGCTCTCCGGAAGCATCCTCATTTAAAGCTGTTTTCCGTAATATGAGCATAATGGAATGTCAGTGGCTGGCTCATGACGGACAGCAGCCGGATTAAAAATAGTTTTATTGTAAAAAGTGTAAAAAGGTACGGTTTGTGGATATTAGATATCACATCAAACCGTACCTTTTCATTTTTAATGAAATAATTGACTTGCAAATATTTATCCGGACTTTGCCGGGAGATGGCAGTCTTATTTGATAACCTTGATCCAGCCTTCCGGTGCCTGAATACGGCCCATCTGAATGCCGGTCAGTGTCTCATAGAGCTTCTTTGTAGTCGGTCCCATCTCAGTCATACCACTCGGGAAGCAGATCTCCTTGCCGTGGTCAACGATCTTTCCAACCGGAGAGATAACGGCAGCAGTACCGCACAGACCGCACTCAGCGAAATCTTTTACTTCGTCAAAGTAAACTTCACGCTCTTCTACTTCCAGTCCGAGATAATCCTTTGCTACTACGAGCAGAGAACGACGGGTAATGGAAGGAAGAATACTGTTGGACTTCGGAGTAACGACCTTGTTGTCCTTTGTAACAAACAGGAAGTTTGCACCACCTGTCTCCTCAACTTTTGTTCTGGTTGCTGCGTCAAGATACATATTTTCATCATAGCCCTGACGATGTGCGTCCATGATTGCGTAAAGGCTCATTGCGTAATTCAGGCCGGCTTTGATGTGACCGGTTCCGTGAGGTGCTGCACGGTCATAATCGCAGACACGGATTGTGATCGGCTTTGCGCCGCCCTTGAAGTACGGACCTACCGGAGTTGTGAAGATACGGAACTGATATTCATTTGCCGGTTTTACACCGATAACTGCATCGCTTCCGAACATATACGGACGAATGTAAAGGGTAGCACCGGAGCCGTAAGGAGGAACATATGCTTCATTTGCTGCAACAGTCTGTACAACTGCGTCTACAAAACGCTCCTTTGGGAAGACCGGCATTTCCAGTCTCTTACAGGAACTCTCCATACGCTCAGCGTTTAAGTCCGGGCGGAAAGTAACGATATGTCCATCCTCTGTTGTATAAGCTTTCATACCTTCGAAACAGGTCTGAGCGTACTGCAGAACGCCTGCACACTCAGAAATGGTTACTGTCGGGTCGGAGGTCAGAACGCCGTCATCCCATGCGCCATTTTTATAATTTGCTACAAAACGCTTGTCGGTCGGAATATAGCCAAAACCGATGCTGCTCCAGTCAATATTTTTCTTTTCCATGATTCAAACATCCCTTTCTATCCTGCATTAGTTGTAGTTTACGCCCGCAGTTTCGTGATGTCAAGACAAAATTCGGGAGGAGCATAACCGGGTCCGGGAAAATCTCCTGTTTTAACCGAGTCAGGTAAATCCCGTGTAAGGCTGCGAGGAGCAATAAGCAGTGGGTGGACTTGCTGAGGATCAGCTCTTTGGACGTTTCAGAAACGATCCGCGCATGACTGCGTCCTTTCCGAATTTCTTCTTGATTTCATCCATAGCCGCATCCAGCCTGCGCTGCTTTTCAAGATCCGGCTTTGGCGGGTGAGAGGAAGCGGCAGAATCAGAAACGGTGGATGGTTCAAAAACACCGGCAGAAAAAAGCGGAGAATCCCCGTCAAATAAGGAAAGCTGCACCGGATCAGTGTTTGACTGCAGTTTCGTTGTTCGGATGCCGAGCAGGCGGATTGGTGCACCGTTCCATAACTCATCAAAAAGACGGCAGGCGCAGTCATAGAGTGCATCGGTAGTAGAAATCGGTGTAAGAAGCTGTGTCTGTCTGGAGCAGGAGCGGAAATCACTGTATTTGATTTCTACTGTGATCGTGTGCGCCAGCTGTGCTTTTTTGCGCAGCCGTCCGGATACCTGTTCGGAGAGCTGCAGAAGGACTTTTTTTGCTTCGGCAGCTGTTGTTGCGTCATTTGCGAGCGTCGTGGAATTTCCGATGCCTTTAAAGGTGTGGTCATTCGGGATAAGGCGAGAATGATCAATGCCATTTGCATGCTCCCACATGACGCGCCCCTGGCTTTTAAACTGCGCCTCAAGAAATTCAGGAGAAGCATGGGCGAGGTCGCCAATTGTGTGAATTCCAAGCTCCTCCAGTCTTGCGGCGCTGCTTTTGCCGACCATAAAAAGCTCGCGTACGGAAAGCGGCCACATTTTTATCGGAATTTCTGTCTTATAGAGCGTGTGGACACGGTCTGGTTTTTCAAAATCACTGGCCATTTTCGCGAGCAGCTTATTTGGTGCGATTCCGACGTTGACAGTAAAACCAAGTGTATCGCGCACCTGATCAGCGATCTTTCTTGCTGCGGATTCCGGAGAAGAAAAACGATGGCTGATCGGGGAGTATGCCATATAGCATTCATCGATGGAAACCTGCTCAATGTCAGAGGTATAGCTGCCGAGCAGTTCCATCAGCTCCTGACTGCGTCTGTGGTACAGACGATGATCCGGCGGTTCCATGACGAGGAACGGACATTTCCGGAACGCATTTACAACCGGCTCACCGGTTTGGATGCCGTATTTTTTGGCAGGAACTGATTTGGCGAGAACAACTCCATGCCGGCTTTTCTGGTCTCCTCCGATGATGGACGGGATCGTTCGCAGATCAAGCGAAGGGTCAGATTTCAGTTTTTCGGAAGCACTCCAGCTTAAAAAAGCAGAGTTGACATCAATATGAAAGATAAGATCCATGGCAGCTTATTTCAGGGAAGTGTCAGGAGAAAGTCCGCTTTCATACGCTTCCAGTGCAGACTGCACGAGTGCGACTGCTCCGGCCACATCCGTTTTGCTGACATCGATGGTCAGATGTGCATATTTTTCATAGAGCGGTACACGTTCCTCATAGAGATCCTGAAGTGTCTGTCCCGGTTTTAAGACGACGCCGCGCTTTTTCAGGTCACCGAGCCGTCTTGCAAGCGTGTGGCAGCTGACCTTCAGATAGACGACTGTGCTGATATCGCGCAGATGCTCCATGGAACGGGCACTGTAAACGACGCTGCCGCCTGGCGAGATTACGGAATGGTCAGCAGATACGGTGCTGTTGACGCGCTCTTCAATGCGGTTGAAGCCCTCGATTCCTTCGTCTCGCATGATTTGCCAGAGCAGGCGGTTTTCTTCCTTTTGAATCAGAAGATCAGTGTCAACAAAATCATATCCAAGAACCTTGGCAAGAACGATGCCGACTGTGCTTTTTCCGGCACCCGGCATACCGATCAACGTGATATTTTTCATAAATAAATACCTCGCATTAGGATAGAGTAGTAGTTTTTAGAGACCCTCTCCAGGGTCATTGAAACGATTGAATCATAGACCTTTTCCTGCTTTTACAGGGTTGATTCCCGCCAAGTATAAGTCAGAAAACAGATTTATGCAAGTGCTTTACTGCGATACAAATGCAAATGTCCGTTATGTGGGGGCAAAGAAGGATCCTTCACAGAGGTTTGATATTCTATGAAAAATTAGTTGTAGAAAACAGTAATAACAGATATAATGAAAATACTTGCTCAAAGGAATTATCCGTATCATTTCCGGATATAATCTAAAAAATAGATGTGTGATGTGATTTTGCATTATTGCGAAAAGGCAGGATTCAAACAGAGAAAAGAACACAGAAACAGGGGGAAAGAAAAAGATGAAATTTCAGGATATGCCGTACCAGAGGCTTGATCTGGAAAAAATAAGGGCGGAATTTCAGCAGCTGACAGAGGAACTGAAGGAAGCAAAAAGCGGAGCGGAGCAGTTTGCCATTCATCAGAAGTATTATAAGCTCTCCGATCACATCGAAACGGTTCTGACACTGGCGCAGATTCGTCATGATGTTGATATGACAGATGCGTTTTATGAGAAAGAACAGGACTATTACGACGAGATCAGCCCGGAAATTCAAAATCTGATGCAGACGTATGAAAAGGTGCTGTTTCATTCACCGTATCGTGGTGAACTGGAGAAAACGATCGGACCGGTGGCGTTCAAAAATATGGAGATCGCACAGAAATCATTTCAGGAGTCATTGATTCCGCTGATGCAGCAGGAAAATGCACTCGTAAACCGCTACAACAAACTGATTGCAACTGCCAAGATTGACTGGGAGGGCGAAGAACTGAATCTTTCGCTGCTGCGTCCGTATATGACGAGCCCGGATCGGAAAGTGCGACGTCTTGCATGGAAAAAATACAGTGCCTTTTTTGCAGGCGTATCAGAGGAGATTGATAAAATTTACGATGAACTGGTAAAAAACCGTACAGAGCAGGCCAGAAAAATGGGTTACGACAATTTCATCGAGCTTGGCTATTACCGGATGATGCGTAATTCTTACGGAAGAGCAGAGGTAGAGCGTTTCCGGGAGCAGATCCGGACATACTTTGTGCCGTTGACTCAGAAGCTGCATGAAAAACGCAGAGAGCGCCTGGGTGTGGAAAAGCTTTCCTATATTGATGAGGGCGTATATTTTAAAGAGGGAAATCCGGCTCCGGCAATGAAACCGGAAGAAATTTTAAAGAATGGTCAGAAGATGTACCGTGACCTTTCACCGGAGACTGCAAAATTTATGGATTTCATGATGGAAAATGAACTGTTCGATGTGCTTGGACGCAAGACAAAGAAAGCAGGCGGTTATATGACGTTCCTGCCGGACTATAACGCACCGTTTGTCTTTGCGAATTTTAACGGTACGAGTGGGGATCTTGATGTTATTACACACGAGTGTGGCCATGCATTCCAGGGATTTCTTGCAGCGGAGGATCCGATTCAGGAGCATCGCGATATTACGATGGAAACGGCTGAGATTCATTCCATGTCAATGGAATTTTTCGCAGATAAATACATGGAACTGTTTCTGGGAGATGATGCGGACCGCTACCGTACGATGCATCTGGAAGATGCTGCAGCCTTTATCCCGTACGGCTGTATGGTCGACGAATTCCAGCACATCGTTTATGAAAATCCAGATATGACGCCGCAGGAGCGCAAGCAGGCGTGGACACGTCTGGAGCAGACTTACAAGCCTTATCTCGATTATGAGGGAGACCCATTTTTCGCAGAAGGCGGATTCTGGCAGAAACAGCAGCACATTTTTAACGATCCGTTTTATTACATCGATTATGTGCTGGCACAGACCTGTGCATTTATGTACAAGGTCAAAATGAATGAGAATTATGATGAGGCGTGGAAGAGCTACTTAAAGCTTTGCCGCCTGTCAGCCGGAAAGTTCTATGCGGATATGCTGCATGAGGTTGGTCTGGATGTGCCATATGAAGAAGGCTGCATTGAGACAATGACGAAAAAGCTGGAAAAGATGCTGGAAGTGTAAAAGATACGGGAAAAAGCAGAAAATAGAAATTCCGGTGGAATCAAAAACGAAAAACATTTGTTTTTGATTCCACCGGAATTTTTTTGCCGGTAAAATTTAAAGAGAAGCTTTACCCGATCACAGCTCCAATTGCACCAAACAGTCCTGCGCTTGCAGCGCCCATGATGATGCCGGCCAGCAGTACGCCGAGCAGTACAGCGAGTATGCTTGATTTGAAATCCATATCGAGCAGGCTGGCAGCGAGTGTGCCTGTCCATGCGCCGGTGCCCGGAAGCGGGATGCCGACAAAAAGCATCAGTGCAACGAAAAGGCCCTTTCCTGCGGTGGCCTGCAGCTTTTTGCCTCCCTTTTCTCCTTTTTCAAGGCAGAAAGTGAAGAATTTTCCGATGACCGGCTTGTCCTTTCCCCATATAAGGATTTTGCGGGCGAAGAGATAGATAAACGGTACCGGAATCATGTTGCCGATGATTGCAATGATATAAGCAGGGAGCAGCGGAATGCCGAAGCCAACAGCGTAAGGAATCGCTCCGCGCAGTTCGATAAGCGGAACCATAGATATCAGAAATACGATCAGGTAATTTTGCATTAGAATTCTCCTTTTTAAATGATGATAATGATTCGCAGACAATTACCTATTATATATGAAAAAAGAGCACAGGAACAGTCCTATTTTTGTCAAAATGAAAAAACAGCATTTTAACCAAAATAGTTATGAAATTAGATTGTGAATAGCTGCTTTGTTTCGAAAAAAATGAAATTGTGCATAATGAGAAAAAAGGTTTGAAAAGCATCTTGACAAATACCGTCAGGGGGTATATATTAACCGCTGTAAGATACGGTATAGGGGTATATAAAAAGGAAGTAGAAGCAGGAAAGGCAGAGAAAAGAGGAATCTGATGGAAAAAGAGAAAGAAAAAGACGTACAAAAGCCGGAAAAAGGAGAGTGTGCAGTATCGCAGCAATCCTGCTGTCAGTGCAGCCATAAGACAAAGGAGCGTTCTCAGAAGGAATATAAGGATCTGATGAATCGTCTGAAACGAATCGAAGGACAGGTGCGTGGAATTCAGGGAATGTTGGAAAAGGACGCATACTGTACGGATATTCTGGTACAGGTGGCAGCAGTAAATGCGGCGCTCAACAGCTTTAACCGTGTACTGCTTGCCAATCATCTTCATACATGCGTAGCAGAAAATGTACGGGCAGGGAATGATGAGGTGCTGGATGAGCTGGCGGGCGTACTTCAGAAGCTGATGAAATGACAGGAGGGAATAACAAATGGAACAATACAATGTAACCGGGATGAGCTGTGCGGCATGCTCAGCCCGAGTAGAAAAGGCCGTGTCAAAGGTAGAAGGAGTGAGCAGCTGCTCAGTCAGCCTGCTGACGAATTCAATGGGAGTAGAAGGAACTGCTTCTCCGGAGGCGGTGATCCGCGCAGTTGAGGAAGCTGGATACGGCGCCACCCTAAAAGGGGCACATGCAAAGGAAGGCGGAAATGCCGGAGCATCGATGGAAGAGTATGAAGAGATGCTGAAGGATAAGACAACACCGCTTTTGAAAAAGCGGTTAATTGCATCGCTGGTGCTGCTTATTCCGCTGATGTACGTTTCGATGGGCCATATGATGTGGAACTGGCCGCTGCCGCATTTTTTTGACGGAAATCATGTGGCAATGGGGCTGGTGCAGCTGCTTTTTACAACAGCAATCATGGTAATCAATCAGAAATTTTTTATCAGTGGATTTAAGAGTCTGCTGCATGGCGCTCCAAATATGGATACTTTGGTGGCACTTGGTTCTACGGCTTCCTATGGATACAGCGTATATGCGCTCTTTGCAATGACGCACGCGCAGGTGCTCGGAGATATGGATGCGGTCATGGGATATATGCATGAATTTTACTTCGAGTCTGCGGCGATGATCCTGACACTGATTACCGTTGGAAAAATGCTGGAGGCACACTCTAAGGGAAAGACGACAGATGCATTAAAGGGTCTGATGAAGCTGGCTCCGAAGACGGCAACGATTCTGAGAGACGGAGCAGAAGTGCAGGTTGGCATTTCAGAGGTGAAAAAAGGCGATCACTTTGTGGTACGTCCGGGAGAAAATATACCGGTGGATGGTATTGTTGTGGATGGAAACAGTGCGGTAAATGAATCGGCGCTGACCGGTGAGAGTATTCCGGTTGATAAGGCAAAGGGAGATACCGTTTCTGCGGCAACCTTAAACCAGTCCGGCTTTCTGACGTGTGAAGCAACACGTGTCGGCGAGGATACGACACTTTCTCAGATCATTCAGATGGTCAGTGATGCGGCGGCAACAAAAGCACCGATTGCCAAGATCGCAGACAGGGTTTCAGGTGTCTTTGTTCCTGCGGTTATTGTCATTGCGCTTGTGACCATTGCGATATGGCTTCTGGCAGGAGAAAGCATTGGATTTGCTCTTGCCCGCGGAATCTCGGTACTGGTTATCAGCTGTCCGTGTGCACTTGGACTTGCGACACCGGTAGCAATCATGGTCGGAAACGGAATGGGAGCGAAAAACGGTATCATGTTCAAGACGGCGGTATCTTTGGAAAATGCCGGAAAAACAGAAATCGTGGTGTTGGATAAGACAGGTACAATTACGAGTGGAGAGCCGAAGGTAACAGATATTCTTCCGGTGTCTGGCAGCTCTAAGGATCGACTGCTTGAGGCTGCATTTGCACTGGAACGCAAAAGCGAACATCCGCTTGCAAAAGCAATTTTGGCGTATGGAGCGGAAAATGGTATAAAGCCGCTGGAAGTAACGGAGTTTGAAGCGGTGCCGGGAAATGGTCTGACTGCAAAATGTGAGGGCAGACTTCTGGCTGGAGGCAACCGGTCCTTTATAAAAAAGAAAACGACCTCCAAAGCCGATGCGGATCAGCAGGCGGAACTTTACAGACAGGCAGAAATCCTTGCAAATGAAGGAAAAACACCGCTGTTTTTCAGCGAAGATGGAAAATTGCTTGGTGCGATTGCGGTGGCAGACGTCATCAAAGAGGACAGTCCGCGGGCAGTCCGTGAGCTGCAGAACATGGGAATTCGCGTTGTTATGCTGACCGGTGATAATGAGCGCACCGCAAAGGCGATCGGTGCACAGGCCGGCGTGGATGAGGTGATTGCTGGAGTATTGCCGGACGGAAAAGAGGCAGTAATCCGCAGACTGAAGGAACAGGGACGCACGGCAATGGTAGGAGATGGAATCAACGATGCTCCGGCGCTTACAAGGGCAGATCTTGGAATCGCGATCGGTGCAGGAACGGATATCGCGATCGATGCAGCGGACGTCGTACTGATGAAGAGCCGCTTAAGCGACGTACCGGCGGCAGTTCGTCTGAGCCGTGCGACGCTCCGAAATATTCATGAAAATCTGTTCTGGGCGTTTTTCTACAACGTGATCGGTATTCCGCTTGCAGCCGGAATCTGGTATCCGATTTTTGGATGGAAGCTGAACCCGATGTTCGGGGCAGCGGCCATGAGTTTATCCAGCTTTTGCGTGGTGACGAATGCGCTGAGACTGAATCTGTTTCAGCTCTACGATGCCCGTAAAGATAAAAAGCATGCGGCGAAACATGGCAAAGCAGTGGCCGGAAGCCGGAATGAGACATTCGGGAATCAGGCTGCCGGATCTGAGCTTTCGCCGGAAAACAAAAAAGAAAAGGAGACAGAAACAATGGAAAAGACAATGGAAATCAAAGGAATGATGTGCGGACACTGTGAGGCGAGAGTGAAAAAGGCTCTGGAAGCAGTAGCAGGTGTGGAAGAAGCTGTAGTCAGCCATGAAAAAGGAACTGCAGTTGTAAAGCTGAGTGCTGAAGTGGCAGACGATGTACTGAAGCAGGCAGTGGAAGCACAGGATTATGAAGTAACTGGAATTCACTGATCTGAAAATATTACCATTTTCTAAAAATTCTGAACATTCAGTGAAAGAAACGGCGCGCCGCTTGACGTGCCGTTTTTTTTATACTTAAATGAAGGAAGGCGAGTCACAGGTGATTTGTATCAGCCGGTGGCTTGAGGGAGAATTCCTTATTATTTTGGGAAGCAGCGAAAGCGGATTGTAGATATTCGCTTTACACAATGGAATATCACCAGCAGGTCGAAACAGAAAAGAGGATGCGAAAATGGGAAAAGTAATAGGAATAGATTTAGGGACGACAAACAGCTGCGTAGCAGTCATGGAAGGCGGAGAACCGACGGTAATTGTAAATGCGGAGGGAAACAGGACAACACCGTCCGTGGTGGCGTTTTCAAAAAAAGGAGAGCGTCTTGTCGGTGACGTGGCAAAGCGTCAGACGGCAACGAATGTGGAGCGGACGATTCTTTCTGTGAAGCGGGAGATGGGAACCTCCTGGCGGAAAAGGATTGACGGAAAAAGCTACACACCGCAGGAGATTTCGGCATATATTTTGATGAAGCTGAAAAAAGATGCGGAAAGCTACCTCGGTGAGACAGTGGATCAGGCGGTCATCACAGTGCCGGCCTATTTTAATGATGCACAGCGTCAGGCAACCAAGGATGCCGGAAAAATAGCAGGACTGGAAGTGCTGCGGATTATCAATGAGCCGACTTCCGCGGCGCTTGCCTACGGTCTGGACAACGGACAGCCGCAGAAGATTATGGTATATGATCTCGGTGGTGGTACATTTGATGTTTCTCTGATTGAGATTGGAGAAGGGCTGATCGAGGTGCTTGCGACGGCGGGCGACAATCATCTCGGCGGAGATGATTTTGACCAGAAGCTGACTGATTATATCGTGGAAGAGTTTCGCAAAAAAGAAAAGGTAAATCTTGCCAAGGACCCGGTTGCCTTTCATCGGGTACGCGAAGCAGCGGAGGAGGCCAAAAAGACACTTTCTTCACAGAGCATTGTGACAGTCAATCTCCCGTTTATCACGACAGTACACGGGGAGCCGAAGCATCTGGAGGTTGAGGTCACACGCGCCGTATTTGATGAGATCACAAGAGATCTGGTGGAGCGGACAGAAATCCCGGTACGCAAAGTTCTGGAAGATGCAGGAGTGAAAGCATCAGAGCTTGGTATGGTACTGCTGGTTGGCGGTTCGACACGTATTCCTGCTGTGCAGGAAAAGGTACGCCGACTGACCGGAAAAGAGCCATCGCACAATCTGAATCCGGATGAATGCGTGGCGCTTGGCGCGGCGGTGCAGGGAGCAAAGCTTGGAGGGCTGGCAACGACAGGAGCGGCCGCAGATCTTATTCTGATGGACGTTACGCCTCTTTCTCTCTCAATCGAGACGGTAGGCGGCGTAGCCACAAGAATCATCGAACGCAACACGACGATACCGGCAAGATACAGTAAGGTATTTACGACAGCGGCAAATTTTCAGACCTCCGTGGATATCAAGGTACTGCAGGGCGAGCGGCAGTTCGCACGTGATAATACGTTGCTTGGAAACTTCCGCTTAAGCGGCATCAAGCGCGCGATGGCTGGTGTGCCGCAGATCGAGGTGACATTTGATATTGATGCGAACGGAATCGTAAATGTGTCGGCGAAGGATCTTGGTACCGGAAAAGAACAGAGCATCACGATCACGGCAAACAATAAGCTGTCCGATGAGGAAATTGAAAAAGCGATTCATGACGCGGCTGCTTATGAGCATGAGGATCAGCATAAAAAAGAGCAGCTGGATACGATCGGAGAGGCAAATGGTGCAATTGTAAAAGCACAGCAGTACCTTGCAGAGAACCGAAAAACGGTTGAAAAAGAAAAAAAGAAAGAACTGAAAGCACAGATTGCGGCGGTGCAGAAAGCAATTCGTTTCAAAAAGCCGGAGAAGCTGACCGACGGGGAAGCGGAAAATATCCGAATGGAGACGGAGAGGCTGAAGGAAATGACACCGTAAAATGTACGTTCCGGCAGATCCGATTCTGGATTGCATGGCTGCTTTGCAATCTGTTCGGTGGTCTGCCGGAACGGTTTCTTTTGCCAGGAAACGAAGGGCATGGTTTGCTGTACTGGCGGGCGGAAATCAGAGTATTACCGCAGGAAAAAAGGATAATTTGTCAAATGTTCATGTGTTTTTACATTGTGCAAGAAACTCCAGATGCAGTGCATCACTTTCGTCCAGCTCAGGGTGAAACGCAAGTGCTGTCTGATTACGATAGCGGACTGCTACGATGTGGTTATCTACAGATGCGAGAATCTCCACATCATCTGAGACCTGTGAAATGTACGGTGCGCGGATAAATGTCATCGGGATTTCGCCGAGTCCCTTCAGCTCATGGGAGGTGTGGAAGCTTCCAAGCTGACGTCCATACGCATTTCTGCGAACGGTTACCGGCATAGTCTGAAAGTGAACAGTTGGATCGTCCTCGATGTGGCTGGCAAGAAGGATCATGCCGGCGCAGGTGGCAAGCACCGGAAGACCGGAAAGAATCTGAGCGCGGAGCGTATCAAACATGCCCAGCTCCCGGAGCAGCTTGCCCTGTACGGTGCTTTCGCCGCCCGGCAGAACCAGGCCGTCATAGGACTGCTTCAAATCCTCTGCTTTTCGCAGCTCGACGCAGGAAGCGCCGAGCTTTTTTAATTTCTGTTCGTGTTCGATAAAAGCGCCCTGAACGGCGAGTACTGCGATTTTCATCATTTGCCTCTTTCTGCCATGAGAAGCTGGATTTCACTTTCATTGATACCAACCATGGCCTCGCCGAGATCTTCAGAAAGCTCGGCAATCATCTTTGCATCGGTATAATTGGTGACAGCCTTTACGATTGCATTTGCCCGTTTTTCCGGATTGCCGGATTTGAAAATACCGGAGCCGACAAACACACCCTCCGCGCCGAGCTGCATCATGAGCGCCGCATCGGCGGGGGTTGCCACTCCGCCTGCTGCGAAGTTTACGACCGGAAGCTTTCCGTTTTCATGAACGTACTGTACAAGCTCATACGGTACCTGATACTGCTTGGCGGCCTCAAACAGCTCATCCTCGCGCATGCTCTTAAGCTGTGCGATTGAGCTGTTCATTTTACGCATATGGCGGACAGCCTGTACAATATCACCGGTTCCTGGTTCGCCTTTTGTACGGATCATGGATGCACCCTCGTTGATGCGGCGAAGTGCTTCACCGAGATCTCTGGCACCGCAGACAAACGGAACCTTAAAGGTTCTTTTGTTGATGTGATAGACGTCATCGGCCGGTGAGAGCACCTCACTTTCATCAATGTAGTCGATCTCGATTGCCTCAAGTACCTGTGCCTCGACAAAATGACCGATCCGGCATTTTGCCATGACCGGAATGGAAACGGCCTGCTGGATTCCGCGGATCATTTTCGGATCGCTCATGCGGGAGACACCGCCTGCAGCGCGGATATCAGCGGGGATACGTTCCAATGCCATAACGGCGCATGCGCCTGCCGCTTCTGCGATTTTTGCCTGTTCAGGTGTGGTGACATCCATGATGACACCGCCCTTTAACATTTGAGCCAGCTGTTTATTTAATGCATATCTGTTTTCCATAAAAAATCCTCCCAGGTTAAAGTAATAAATATTTTTCTGTACGAATCAGGATGGAAAGAGTATAATACAAAATTGATATTATTTAAAATGCCAAAATAAATATATTCAGTAAGGTCAGATTAGGAGAAAAACAACGCATGATTACGTACACATTTACAAATATAGGGTCAGATTCCCTGTACGAATATTTATATAAATGCATCAAAAATGACATTTTACAGGGGAATATCAGGGCAGGAGAAAAGCTTCCGTCCAAGCGCGCATTTGCGAAAAATCTGGGTATCAGTGTCATTACGGTAGAAAATGCCTATGAGCAGCTGATTGCAGAGGGATATATTTATTCCATTCCCAAAAAAGGCTTCTATGTGACGGATCTGAAAAAAGAGATCGAGACAGAAAAAAAGACGGTCACAAGAGAAATGGTACCGATCACCGGTGGAGAGAGCAGTTATTTTGCCGATTTTACCAGCAATCAGACACAGTCGGAGCTGTTTCCGTTTACAGTATGGACGAAGATAATTCGAGAGGTGCTCGGAGAAAATCAGACACAGCTGATGACGAATCCGCCATGTGGGGGAATTTATCCGTTGCGTGAGGCCATTGCAAAATACCTGAAAGAATTCCGTGGAATGACCGTAGTGCCGGAGCAGATTATCATTGGCGCCGGAACCGAGTATCTGTATGGACTTTTGATCCAACTGCTGGGAAGCGATAAGGTATATGCAGTTGAAAATCCTGGATACCGGAAGGTGGCCAAGATATATCGAAGCTGGCGGGTTGCGTGTGAGTACATTGACATGGATGCGGAAGGTGTGCGGATTGAAGAACTGGAGCGCAAGCAGGTAGATATCCTTCACATTTCTCCATCCCATCACTATCCGACCGGGATTGTGATGCCGGTCAGCAGACGGTATGAGCTGCTTGGCTGGGCAGCAAAAAGCGAGCGCCATTACATTATCGAAGATGATTATGACAGCGAGCTGCGGCTGGGCGGTCAGCCGATTCCGACGCTGCAGAGTATTGACGTTTCGGATCGTGTGATTTATATGAATACATTTACGAAAACATTGGCATCAACAGTCCGCATCAGCTATATGATTCTTCCAACGCCTCTTCTTGAGCAGTTTTATGAGCGCCTTTCCTTTTATTCCTGCAGTGTTTCCAATTTTGAGCAGTATACGCTTGGAAAGTTTATTGAGGAAGGTTGTTTTGAAAAGCATATCAATCGGCTGAGAAACCATTATCATAAGAAGCGGGACGCTTTGATTGCTGCAATCAGGAACAGCCGGCTTGAAGCCTGGGTACATATTTCCGGCGAAGAAGCGGGGGTGCATTTTCTGATGGAGCTGCAGACAGAAAAGCCGGAGGAAGAATTTCTTGCAGCAGCGCAGGCGCAGGGAATCCGCCTCTCACCATTGTCAGCCCATTACCACAATCAGGAAACCGATCGGAAAAATGTCTATGTGATGAATTATTCTTCTGTACAGACAGAGGATGCGCAGGAGATTGTGCGGCGGCTGGAAAAATGTATATGAAAATTTGTAAAGGGCAGGTTAATTCTCAAAAAAAGAGAATTAGAACAGTTTTTTTCTTTTAATACGCCGTATACTTAAAAAAGAAAATCAGCTATACTGATCATAAAAGCGGGGTACGGCAGTGAAAAGAGATGAGGTGAGCCGATGGAAGCAGCTTGGCGAATCAGGCTGATTCGTCTGATTGAAAAGATAGAAAAAAATCCAGAATTTAGCAAGAAAATCGGAGTGAGAGCTAGATCTGAATTTTTGTAGCGGAAGTATCGGAAAAAGGAACAGACTTCAATAGAATAGAAGTCAGAAGGAGTAACTATGTTATCATTGTTATTTGCAATCTGTATGCTTGGAATCATTGGAAAATTATTCGTGTTTGGCTTGAAAGCCTCCTGGGGAATTCTGAAATTGCTTTGTACCATCGTATTTTTCCCGGTAATATTAATCGGAATGGTGGTAGGCGGACTGATTTATCTCGCATTTCCGCTGTTAATCATTGGTGGTATTATAGCTCTTGTAACAGCTCGTTCCTAAAAAGAAAGGATTAGCAGTATGGAATATGATATTGAGAAAGAAAAAAGAGAAGCGTTTGAGGCCGGACAGCGGGCGTTGAATAGTCTTCGTACAGCCGGAAAAAATTTGGACGGTGCAAAAAACTGGGGATTCGTAGACATGTTTGGTGGTGGATTCTTTACTACTATATTAAAACATTCGAAAATAGATCAGGCCAGGAAAAATATAGAGCAGGCGAAATATGATCTTCGCAATTTCAGCAGGGAGCTGAACGATGTAAAGACGGCAGGAAATCTCGATATAGACATAGGTGATTTCCTTTCATTTGCAGACTATTTCTTTGATGGATTTGTGGTAGACTGGATGGTGCAGGAGCGAATCAACAATGCGAAGCGCCAGGTGGAGGAAAGCATCCGAAGAATCGAATCTATCCTCGATCAGTTGCGGAAGATGTAAAAAGAAGGCAGTGAATTCTGAAAAAGGTTCACTGCCTTTTGGTTTGGCGAGGATAAATTACTTGAGCTTTTCTTTTTCGGCATTCAGTAATTGCAGATTAAGGCCCTGTTCTCCGGCGGTCTTGTCTATCCAGAGGTTCAATGAATCGATTGCCAGGGAAACCTCGTCCAGTTTTTTGCTGATGAACGCAAAGTCTTTCATTTCATCATCACTGATCTTTCCGTCACGCGCAATCTGGATCAGCCGTGCAGTAAGTGGATTGATTTCATTTAAACTGGCAATAGTTTCCAGAATGATGTTTGATAAGTCAGATACTTCCACTTCCGGCACGTAACGGTGTCCGATTTCACATTTATGAGAGCAGTAATAATTACACAGATCAGGGCGCTTGTAGGCATCCGCCATCTGGATGATATCGTAAGGCGTAGGTTCCTGCGTTTCATATTCGAATTTTTCTATTCTGGAAGCCGAAACAGCAGTCATTTTGTCACTGGCTTCTGCTCTGGTCAGTCCGGCATTTTCTCGGCAAATCTGGTAGATTGTTTTGCTTTCTCTTGTAGATTGCTTCCCCATGAGAATTTCCTCCCTGTATATCGCAGAACATGAGGATGACAGCTTTGCTAAGTCCTCATGCGGTACGTGTATTTTGTATATATGCTTTATTATACATCATTTTACCGCTTTTTTATAAAAAATATTGTTGCGGCTGGGAGCCAACATAATATCCGGAAGTCTTTGCATACACTGTAAAAACAGCGTCTTCGGAGGCTTCTTGGCATGAAGGATTATATCGAAGAGCGTGCAGTGGAAATTGCAGAATATATTATTGAGACGAAAGCGACGGTACGTCAGAGTGCAAAAAAATTTGGGGTATCAAAATCGACGGTACATAAAGATATCACTGATCGTCTCTGCCATATCAATCCAGCTTTGGCAGAGGAAACCAGAAAAATATTGAATCTCAACAAGTCAGAACGTCATATCCGCGGCGGTTTGGCCACAAAAGAAAAATATTTACATTTAAAATCATAAGGAATGATCTTCTGAAATTGGCGGGTCGCGCAGGAGAGGATCTTGTGATATAATAAAAAACAGCTGGTGCGAAGGTTTGAGAAAATAAGAAGAAAAATCCGCCTGCCGGCAATACAGCGGCGGAAAGGATACATGAGGAGGCACAGAAAATGGCAGAACGAAAAATGAAGCGGGTGGAGGACTCTCTTACGGAACAGTCCCATCTGCTGATGCCGAAATGTTTAAATGCAGCTGGCTATCTTTTTGGGGGACAGCTGCTTGCCTGGATTGATGAGACAGCGGGAATCGTGGCGAAGCGTCATGCGGAGATGAATGTGGTCACGGTGGCAGTTGACAATATGTATTTCAAAACAGGAGCGAGAGTGGACGATACGATCGTGCTGATTGGGCGGTTGACGCACGTTGGCCGCTCTTCAATGGAAGTGCGAATCGATACGTATGCAGAATCCCTGCAGGGCGTGCGGACGATGATCAACCGTGCGTATTTTGTGATGGTCGGAACGGACGAGCATCAGCACCCGGTGGAGGTGCCCGGACTGATTGTGGAAGGGGTCACGCAGCAGATTGAATGGGAGGCCGGACAGAAACGTGCCGAGCTGCGTAAGATCCGTCGTCAGGAGGGCTTTTGATGGCAGGAAAATCAGGTGAATATCAGCACCTCACACACGAATTTGCGCCGGTTTATGATGCGAACAGCCGGATTTTGATTCTTGGCAGTTTTCCATCCGTAAAATCGCGGGAGCAACAGTTTTTTTACGGTCATCCGCAGAACCGCTTTTGGAAAGTACTTGCAGCCGTTTTGGGATGCCCGGTACCACAGACGATTTGGGAGAAAAAGAAGATGCTTCTTGCGCACGGAATCGCACTGTGGGATGTGATTGCGGAGTGTGACATCATTGGTTCAAGTGACAGTTCAATCCGAAATGTGGTAGCGAACGATCTGGGACAGATTCTGAAAACAGGGAAGATCCAGACCATCTATGCAAACGGTGGCACGGCAAAACGATTGTATGACCGGTTTCAAAAGGAAGCGTGCAGGATGGAAGCGATTGGTCTTCCGTCTACGAGTCCGGCAAATGCCGCATACTCGCTGGAACGGTTGACGGAGCAGTGGAGGAAGATTGTATGAAAAATCTGAATGCAGATCTGAAATCAGGAAATTTCAAACAGGTCTATCTGCTTTGCGGTGAGGAGGCCTATCTGAAAAATCGCTACAAAAAACGGCTGCGGGAGGCACTGGTCGGCACGGAGGATGTGATGAATTTTACATCCTATACCGGAAAGGGAATCGATGTGAAGCAGATAATCGATCAGGCAGAGACAATGCCGTTTTTTGCGGAGCGCCGTCTGATTCAGATCGAGGACAGCGGCTTTTTTAAAAATGCATGTCCGGAGCTGGCAGAATACATTCCGACGATGCCGCAGGAAACGTATATGGTGTTTGTGGAGAACGAGGTCGATAAACGAGGGAAGCTGTATAAAGCAGTGAAGGCCGGTGGCCGGATCGTGGAGCTTGGGCGTCAGGATGAGAAAACGCTGACTGCATGGATTTTGAGCCAGATGAAAAAGGAAGGGAAAAATATCCGAAGAGATGCGCTCGATCTGTTTCTGGAAAAGACTGGCGATGATATGGAAAATATCGCAAATGAGCTGGAAAAGCTGCTCTGCTATACGGCTGGAAAAGACGGCGTGGAATATACAGATGTCGAGGAAATCTGCACCGTGACAACGGAAAACAAAATCTTTGATATGATCAGGGCGGTGGCGGAGAAGCGTCAGAAGCAGGCGATGGATTTGTATTACGATTTGCTGTCCTTGAAGGAACCGCCGATGCGGATTTTATTTTTGATTGAGCGACAGTTCAACCAGATGCTCCAGCTGAAGGATTTGAGGGCACAGGGCTATGACAGCCAGACTGTTGCATCTAAAGCGGGAATTGCTCCGTTTATTGCGAAGCGAAGCCTTGCGCAGGCAGCGAAGTTTGAACTGTCGGTGCTGCGGCAGGCTGTGGAGGACTGTGTGGAAATGGAACAGGCGGTTAAAAGCGGAAAGCTCGGGGACCGGCTGGCGGTGGAAATGCTGATTATTAAGTATTCTGGAGGAGAGTGACCTTTGCCGTTGCTTAGAGCCACGTTATAAAATATTACCTGGTTCTGAATGACAATAAAAAGAGCAGCCGATATGACGGAATCGGCTGCTCTTAACAGTTGAACTAAATCTATGCTTATGCCAGGGTGTTGACTGCCTTGGACAGACGAGATACTTTTCTCGCTGCATTGTTCTTGTGATAAACGCCTTTTTTTGCAGCTTTATCAATGATCGAAGTAGCAGATAATAATGCAGCCTCAGCAGCAGCTTTATCATTTGCAGCTACAGCAGCCTCTACTTTCTTGATCGCAGTCTTAACAGCCGACTTCTCGGACTTATTGCGCTCGTTTCTGGTTTTAGCTACCAGGATTCTTTTTTTAGCAGACTTAATATTAGCCAATCTCTACACCTCCAAACATTTTTGTATAATTGAGCTGTTTCATTAAAATCGGACACGGACGTTTAATGAAAACATACTCATATATATTAGTCCAAAGTTTCGGGTGTGTCAATACATATTTTTCAAAAAAACGGAAAAAATAGTGATAAACAAGGCGATTGCGGCACAAAGGAGAATGAAAATGATGGGCGAGTTCCAGATACGGACAGATCTTGCACTGGAGGCAAAAGAAAACTGTGAGGCAGAGCATGAAACAATCCGGGGAGTGAAAGTAGAGGAGCAGGAAAACAGGGAGGCAGAGATTTATACGACGATTGTGACGATCGAGACGGAAAATGGAGCCAGAGCGATGGGAAAACCCGTTGGAACATACGTCACGCTGGAAGCACCGAATATGTCATCACCGGATGAGGGGTATCATCGGGAAATTTCGGAGGAGCTGGCCAGACATCTGAAGCATCTGATCGGAGCAGAGAAGCTGAGTGACAAGCGGATTCTGGTCGTCGGGCTTGGCAACCGGGAGGTTACACCGGATGCGCTCGGACCGGATGTCGTTGGCAATTTGAATATCACGCGACATATGATTCGGATGTATGGGCGAATTTCGGAGGAGCTGCGGCAGGCGGGCGTGATCAGCGCGATCGTGCCAGGTGTGATGGCGCAGACCGGAATGGAGACAGTGGAAATTATCCGGGGCGTGGTGAAAGAGACAAAGCCGGAGCTGGTATTGGTGATCGATGCGCTTGCAGCGCGCAGCACAAAGCGGCTGAACCGGACGATCCAGATTACAGACACCGGAATCAATCCGGGATCGGGTGTTGGAAATCATCGAAATGCAATCAACCAGGAGGAACTTGGTGTTCCGGTCATTGCGATCGGTGTGCCGACGGTAGTTGACGCGGCAACAATTGTCAACGATACGATGGAAGAACTGATTGGGGAAATGGAGAAGATGGATGAGATATGGCAGCTTTCCGGTGTACTTCACGCGCTGGATCAGGCAGAAAAGCATCAAATGATCAGGGAAATGATTGCACCGAATCTCAACACAATGTTTGTGACACCAAAAGATATTGATGAGACAGTGAAATATTTAAGCTACACGATCTCGGAGGGGCTGAATCTTGTGTTTTCAGGGAAGATATGAGTAAAAACAGGGCATAGAAAGCACCACATGGGCATAAATTATAATAATATCGTTATGGTTCGGAGCCATCTCTAAAGTGCTGTGCATTTCGTTCGTGTGGTGAACAGTAACATAGCATCTTACCGGGCCAAATAAGACTCCTGTGGGGGTGCGAGGAGCAATAGACGGTGGATTCTTGTCAGAAAAGATATGGATACAGGCAGGCGGAGAAGGCTGCAGTTTTGCAGAGATTTCGAAGCCTGTCTGTTTTTATTCTCATAAGCAGCTTGTATGGATGTGTGACAGAAATTTTTTGTACGGGAAAGTATGAGGGAGGACTATGAAGGGAAACGGCTGGATGCAGCGGGTGCTATATTTTCTGATGCTGATGCTTGGCATTTATATTGTGTACAAGGGTGGCAGGCTTTTTATGAAGCAGCCGGCAGTGCAGACAGTGCTGGATGGGGGAGATGTACAGAGAATGCTGGAAAATACGGCGGCACGTACGTGGACAGGCGGTTATACAGCAGTGATTGAGGGAAAAGACCGAAACTGGGGCGGAAGCTGGTTTCAGGCAGCACTTCCGGTGTACAGCTATCTGGCTGAACATGGAGAGAGAGAAACAGAAGAGTCCGAAATAAGCCGAGGCGAGGAAAACGTTGCGGCGGCTGAAGAAAAAGAAGGGGAGCATACAGGCAGAGCAGACCGGGGAGAACAGACAGAGGAAGAGAACCTGCAGGCCGCCAGAAGTGAAGCAGAAAAAGAAACAAATATAGAGACAGATACAGGCAGTGAAGCAGAAAACGATAAAGAAGGCAACAGAGAAAAACAGTCAGAATACAGTTTAGAAGAACATGAAGAAGAAACGGATTTGGATGCGGTGGAGGATGAGAGTACGGTTTCTGATGAAATGGCAGATGGAAATGCGAAATTTGGCATAAATGCAGATTCCGATATAGATGCAGAGAATAGTTCAGAAACAGAGACAGAAGCTTCATCAGAATCAGAACAGGCGCAGGAAGCTTTTGGCCGGTCAATATCGCCGGGGCTTCTTTCTCAGCTTTCAGACTTTAGCTATCTTGTAAATGAATATTTCACAGTAGATGGAGGAACGACGGCGGATGCAGACCTTCTGGATGCAGATGCTTTTTTATCAGAAGATCTGAGCATCGTAAAAAATCCGGCTGTTCCGCAGATTCTGATTTACCATACGCATTCACAGGAGAAGTTTGTGGATTCTGTCGAGGGGGATATCGGGACAACGATTGTCGGAATGGGGGATGTGCTGGCAGCTGCACTTGAGAAAAAAGGATATCAGGTAATTCATGATACGGGCGTATACGATCTGGTGGATGGAGTGCTGGATCGAAGCGCGGCGTATGATTATGCGCGGCAGGCAGTGGAAGAACTGCTTACGCAGTATCCGACGATTCAGGTCGTGATTGATTTGCACCGGGACGGTGTGGACGGGCAGAAATTTGTGACGGAAATTGAGGGGAAGCCGTGCTCGATGGTCATGTTTTTTAATGGAATTTCAAGAAATCAGGAAGGGGAAATCAGTTACCTTCCGAATCCGTATGTGAAGCAGAATCTGGCATTTTCCTTTCAGATGGAGCTTGCAGCGCGGCAGCAGTATCCTGGATTTACCAGAAATATTTATTTAAAAGCAGAGCGGTTCAATCTGCATCTGCGCCCGCGTTCTGTTCTGATTGAGGCAGGGACGCAGCTCAACACGGTGGAGGAGGAACGAAATGCAATGGAAATTCTGGCGAACCTGCTGGATGAGGTACTGCAGGAACCCTGACTTTCCTATGGACAATACCGGAAAAAGTATGCTAAACTGTATCGAAGATATCAGGAGGAATAAATTCGCTTCCTGAAAGTAACGATTATGAAATATCATAAGAAGGAATCCTTTTGCGGAAGGCTTCCTTATGATACTAATGATACTGTAAGTAGCGAAGCGGGTTGCGAATATCCGCTTTGATTGCGAGGAGGAACTTAAGTGGCAGCAGATCAGAGTAAAATCAGAAATTTTTGTATTATTGCACATATCGATCATGGAAAATCAACGCTGGCGGACCGGATTATTGAGATGACCGGACTGCTCACAAGTCGCGAGATGCAGGATCAGGTGCTCGACAATATGGAGTTGGAGCGGGAACGTGGAATTACGATCAAATCTCAGGCAGTTCGTATTATTTACGATGCAGATGACGGACAGGAATATATTTTTAACCTGATCGACACACCGGGACACGTGGATTTCAACTATGAGGTATCGCGCAGTCTGGCGGCATGTGACGGCGCGATCCTTGTTGTAGACGCGGCGCAGGGAATCGAGGCGCAGACGCTGGCAAACGTTTATCTTGCGCTAGATCATGATCTGGATGTGATGCCGGTCATTAATAAGATTGACCTTCCGAGCGCAGATCCTGACCGCGTGGTACACGAGATCGAGGATGTGATCGGAATTGAGGCGGAGGATGCACCGCGGATTTCTGCAAAGACCGGGTTAAACGTACATGACGTGCTGGAGCAGGTGGTTCAGAAGATTCCGGCACCAAACGGCGATCCGGAAGCGCCGCTTAAGGCTCTGATTTTCGATTCCGTGTATGATTCGTACAAGGGTGTCATTGTCTTTATGCGTGTGAAGGATGGAAGTGTGCGCAAGGGCACGCGCATCCGTATGATGGCGACCGGCGCAGAGGCTGATGTAGTAGAGGTTGGCTTTTTCGGCGCAGGTCAGTACATTCCGTGTGACGAACTCAGTGCCGGTATGGTAGGCTATCTGACAGCGAGCCTGAAAAATGTGCGGGAGACGCGTGTCGGCGATACTGTGACGAGTGTGGAACGGCCGTGCGATGAGGCATTGCCAGGCTACAAAAAAGTAAATCCGATGGTGTACTGCGGCATGTATCCGGCCGATGGCGCAAAATATCCGGATTTAAGAGATGCGCTGGAGAAGCTGCAGCTCAATGATGCATCACTGCAGTTTGAGCCGGAGACTTCTGTGGCACTTGGATTTGGATTCCGCTGTGGTTTTCTGGGACTTTTGCACCTGGAAATCATTCAGGAGCGATTGGAGCGGGAGTATAATCTTGATCTCGTGACAACAGCGCCGAGCGTTATTTATAAGGTGCATAAGACGAATGGCGAGGTGATTGATCTGACCAACCCGTCGAATCTGCCGGATCCATCAGAGATCGAGTACATGGAGGAGCCGATTGTCGCGGCCGAGGTTATGGTGACGACGGAGTATATCGGCGCGATTATGGAGCTCTGTCAGGAGCGCCGCGGTATTTACGAGGGAATGGAATACATTGAGGGAACGCGCGCACTTTTGAAATACACGCTTCCGCTGAATGAGATCATTTATGACTTTTTTGATGCGCTGAAATCCCGGTCGAGAGGCTATGCTTCGTTTGACTATGAGATGAAGGGCTATATGCAGTCCAATCTGGTGAAGCTGGATATTCTGGTGAACCGTGAGGAGGTTGACGCACTGTCATTTATCGTATTTGCGGATACGGCGTATGAGAGAGGCCGCAAAATGTGCGAAAAGCTGAAGGAGGAGATTCCGCGTCAGCTGTTTGAAATCCCGATCCAGGCAGCGGTCGGCAGCAAGATCATCGCGCGTGAGACAGTACGGGCAATGCGTAAGGACGTGCTTGCGAAATGCTACGGTGGTGATATCAGCCGTAAAAAGAAGCTTTTGGAAAAGCAGAAGGAAGGAAAGAAGCGCATGCGCCAGGTTGGAAACGTAGAGATTCCGCAGAAGGCATTTATGAGTGTGCTGAAGTTAGACGATAAATAAAATAAAGCCATACGTGTTTCAGAGAAAGGTGTGAATCCCGTTAGCCGGAAGAACGCTTTTCTCTGAAATATGCTTTGGCGGATGAAGGTAACAGAACTATGAATCATTCAGAAGAAAAGCTTGGAACGTGGCCGCTTGGGCGTCTGATGCTTTCGATGGGAATCCCAACACTGGTAGCACAGCTGATCAATCTTTTATACAATATTGTCGATCGTGTGTATATTGGGCAGGGCGTCGGAAGAGAGGCTTTGACCGGACTGGGACTGACGCTTCCGGTGATTACGATTGTCGCTGCGTTCAGTTCACTTGCGGGAGCGGGCGGTGCACCGCTTGCAGCAATTGCGCTTGGACAGGGAAATAAAAAGAAGGCAGAGCGGATTCTCGGAAATGTATTTACGATGCTGTGCATTTTTACAGTCGGTGTTATGGTCGTGTTTTATGCGGCAGAGAAGCCATTTCTGTACCTGGTAGGGGCAAGCGATGCGACGTACCCGTACGCCGGTGCATATCTGAGAGTTTATCTGATCGGCACATTTTTTGTACAGATCGTGCTTGGTCTGAATCCGTTTATCACAGCACAGGGACAGTCGAAGACGGCGATGGGTTCGGTGCTGATAGGAGCCGCGCTCAATATCATTCTGGATCCGATTTTTATTTTTGGATTCCACATGGGAGTACAGGGAGCAGCGCTTGCGACAATCCTGTCACAGCTTGCGGGAGCAATCTGGGTGCTGCGGTTTATGACATCGCCGAAGACCTCGCTGCGGCTTAAGACAGAATGCGTCCGACCGGATTTGAAACTGGTAGGCTCTATTATGGCGCTCGGTGTGTCACCGTTCATCATGCAGAGTACAGAAAGTCTGATTTCAGTTGTCATGAGCAGTGGTCTGCAGCGCTATGGAAATGATGTGTATGTCGGCTCGCTGACGATTCTGCAGAGTATCATGCAGTTGACGAGCACACCGATCAATGGATTTACGCAGGGTGTACAGCCGATCCTCAGTTATAATTTCGGTGCTGGGAAACTGGATCGGGTGAAGCAGGCATATCGCAGGATCATTGCAGTGACAGCCGGATTTTCGTTTTTGCTGACTGCGCTTGAGATGATGTTTCCGAAGGTGCTTGCGCGGATGTTCACGCAGGACGAGGAGCTGATCGCTCTGGTCGGACATGCAGCGTCGATCTTTCTGGCAGGAATGCTGATTTTCGGTATCCAAATGGGCTGTCAGACCACATTTATGGGACTCGGACAGGCGAAGATTTCCCTGTTTATGGCGCTGCTGCGCAAGGTATTTCTGCTTGTGCCGTTTGCGCTGATCTTTCCAATGGTGACGGGAAAAGCGGACAGCATTTACTTTGCAGAGTGCACGGCAGATGCGCTGGCGGCGACGATCTGCGGTACCGTATTTGCGTTTAAGATACGGAAGATTCTGGAAAAGGGTGTGCGGTAAAGAGCTGGAAGAATCAGGTCAGCCTGATGCGGATCAGAGAAAGGAAGAAAAAACAGGCGGAGAAAACGATGACAAGAGAACTGGAAATTTATATTCACATCCCATTTTGTGTGCGGAAGTGTGCGTACTGTGATTTCCTTTCCGGTCCTGCCGATCAAAAGACACAGGAGCAGTATACAGATGCGCTGATTCGGGAAATCGAGGCATTTCCGGATGCAGAGCAGTATGTAGTCTGCTCCATTTTTATAGGCGGTGGGACACCATCTGTGCTTCCGAAAGATGCGGTCGGTCGGATTATGGAAGCAATCAGGCGGAAGTTTCACCTTTTGGGAAAAAACAGGGATGAAATTGCGGATAAGGACAGTGAAAAAGGCAGTGGGAACGCAGCGGTAAAACAGACAACAGAAACCAAGACGATGGAAAAGAGAGGGAATGCAGAGATCACGATCGAATGCAACCCCGGTACGGCAGATCAGGAGAAGCTTTCTTATTACAGGAAAATCGGAATCAATCGCCTTAGTCTTGGTCTGCAGTCAGCGGATAATCGGGAGCTTGCACTGCTTGGCAGAATCCATACGTGGGAAACGTTTCTGGAGACGTATCATGCGGCCCGGCGCGCCGGATTTACAAATATTAATATCGATCTGATGTCGGGACTTCCCGGACAGAGCGTGGATTCCTGGAGGCGGACACTGGATCAGGTGCTGGCGCTTGAGCCGGAGCATATTTCGGCATACAGTCTGATTATCGAGGAGGGGACGCCGTTTTATACGCGTTATCGGAAGGATGAAGCATTGCGTGATCGGGGGGAAGAGCCGAAGCTGCTTCCATCCGAGGAAGCAGAGCGTCAGATGTATACGTGCACAGAGGAAAAGCTGCTAAAGCATGGCATGCATCGCTATGAGATTTCAAATTATGCAAAGCCAGGGTATTTATGCCGCCATAATGATGGTTACTGGACCGGTGTATGGTATGTGGGATTTGGGCTTGGGGCATCGTCCCTGCTGAATCACACGCGCTATCGCAATACAGAGGATATGAAAGAATATCTGGCCTGTGATCCGAAGCAGCTGGCGAAGTGCCGCGGGGTGGAGCCGCTGACGCAAAATGATGAAATGGAAGAATTTATGTTTCTGGGTCTGCGCAGGATGAAGGGCGTGTCAGAAGCAGAATTTGAGAAGCGGTTTCAAAGGACAATCCCGGAGGTCTACGGAGCAATCCCGGATCGTCTGATCGATCAGGGATTACTTGTCCGGGAGGAAGGACGCTATTTCCTCACACCTGAAGGAATCAATTTAAGTAACTATGTCATGTCGGAATTTATCTTGACCAGTTCTGAACAGTAGCAGAAGCATAGAACAGCCGGAAGCAAATTTATTTGCAAAAACTGAGATGTGTTTCTGGGATGGGCGGAATGCCTGAAAATTAAAAAAGGAGGAGTGATTATGCAGCAAAAAATCCGCTGGGGACTCCTCGGTGCAGGCAATATCCTGTATCGGTGGATGAAGGGAGCACGCCAGGCAGAAGACATGGAGATCGTGGCGGTCTCATCAAGAACAAAAGTGCGTGCACAGCAAATGGCAGAAACATTTCAGATTCCGGAGGCACTGACGTATGAGGAATTGATTGCACGTAAGGATATCGATATCGTTTACATTCCGGTGCCGCATCCGGCGCATAAAGCGCTGGCGATTATGGCTATGAATGCAGGTAAGGCGGTACTGGTGGAAAAACCGGCAGGAATCAATGCGCGCGAGCTGGATGAGATGGTCGCGTGTGCAAAAGAAAACGGCGTTTTCTTTATGGAAGCAGTATGGACCCGCTTTTTCCCGCTGATTGAGCAGCTGCGTCCATATTTTTCAGAAGACGGAATCGGTGAGGTGCGCGCGATCAGCACAAATTTTTCTTATCGGACGGAAGATCCGTCTTCCAGACTTTTTGATCTGGAGCGTGCAGGCGGAGGTCTTCTTGATACCGGTGTTTACAATCTTCATTTCAATCATATGATTCTTGGAAAGAATCCGGTGCGGCTGATGGGAATTGCGTCGATGAATACGGATGAGATGCATCTTCCGGTAGATGAGCAGGCGGCGTATATCGCACAGTATGACAGAGGCGAGCTTGGAATGATGTGCAGCGCGGTGCGGACTGATATGATCGATACGGCTTATATTTATGGCACGAAGGGACATATGATCCTGCCTAGATTTTGGAAGCCGACGAAGGCGCAGATCGTGATCGGAGAGAAAACAGAGCTCCTTGAATCTCCGGTATCGCAGCGCATTCCTGGGATCGAGGATGAAGGTTATCAGTATGAGCTGAGGCATGTCAATGAATGTCTCAGAGAAGGAAAAACAGAGTCACCGGTGATGACGTGGCAGGCAAGCCACGATATTCTGTCGCAGTGTGATGAACTGCGCAGACAGTGGGGCCTGGTTTATCCACAGGAAAAACGAGGAGAATAAAACCGCAAGGATGCTGAAACAGTCCGGAGAGAATCTCTCAGAAGCCGTATTTTTCAGCATGACAGATCTGCTTTAGAATCCTTTTGGCGGACTTTACAAGTGGAAAGTAACATGGTAGAATGAAACCGCTTTAACAGCTCAGAAAGCTATTCTGCGCCTGACAGGAAGCGCAGTAGGAAAGAGAAAAGATACGCATAGCCGGCTAAAATAGCATGCAGGGACAGTGCGCGAACGGTATAAAGCGAATTAAGACAGAAAGTGAAGGAACAACAATGAACATCATTACACCAAAGAATTTATCAGGTTTTATGGAACTGCCGCCGAAGGAGCAGGTTCTTTTTGAAAAGATTAAACAGAAAATGGAAGAGACATACCACCTGTTCGGATTTTATCCGATTGATACGCCGGTTTTGGAGCGCAGTGAAATTTTGCTTGCAAAGACAGGCGGAGATACAGGAAAACAGATTTATCGCTTTAGCAAAGGGGATACCGATATGGCGATGCGCTTTGATCTGACGGTTCCGCTTGCTAAATACGTGGCGAAGAATTATTCAGAGCTGACCTTCCCGTTTAAACGGTATCAGATTGGAAAGGTATACCGTGGAGAACGTGCGCAGCAGGGACGATTCCGTGAATTTTATCAGGCAGATATTGATATCATTGGAGATGGAGCGTTAAGTGTAGTGAATGACGCGGAAGTTCCGAGCATTATGTATCAGGTATTTACCGGACTGGGGCTGCGTGATTTTACGATTCGTCTGAACAACCGCAAGGTACTGAATGGATTATTTGAAAAATATGGCCTGAGCGAGAGCGCGACGGATGTAATGCGTGTAATTGACAAGCTGGACAAGATCGGCGAGGAGAATGTGAAGGCCGAGCTGGCAGAAATGAGCGTTCCGGCTGAGGTATCTGACGAGCTGCTGGCACTTCTGACCTTTAAAGGCTCCAATTCTGAAATTCTTGAGAAACTGAAAGCATTTTCCGGCAGCAGTGAAATGCTGGATCTCGGTGTACAGGAGCTTTCAGAGGTTGTTTATTATATGGATAAATTCGGGGTTCCGCAGGAAAATTACCGTGTGGATCTTACAATTGCAAGAGGACTGGATTATTACACCGGAACAGTTTATGAGACGACGTTCAATCGCCATCCGGAGATTGGAAGCATCTGCAGCGGCGGACGTTACGACAATCTGGCAGAATTTTTCACGAAAAAGAAGCTGCCTGGTGTCGGTATGTCGATTGGTCTGACAAGACTGTTTTATATCTTAAATGAGTTCGATTATTTGAATCGCTCTCTTGCAACTTCTGCAGATGTACTGGTGATTCCGATGACGGAGGATATGGCGGCAGCAGTAGAGATCTCTGCGAAGCTGCGGGAAAAAGGAATCAGCACGCAGATTTATTTTGAAAAGAAGAAATTTAAGCATAAAATTGCCTATGCAGATAAGCTGTCCATTCCGTATGCGATTTTTCTTGGAGAAGATGAGCTGAAGGAAAACAAGGTGACACTGAAAAAAATGTTTGCAGCCGAGGATGACGAGAATAAGCAGTGTACGGTATCCCTGACAGAAGCGGAAGCAGTGATTCTGGACGGATTGAAAACGTTGCGTCAGGGTGCGTGCATTCAGGTTGATTAAAAATCTCTTGACAAGCACAGGACATTGGTAGTAATTTTGTAGCGATGCAAATGTTTAGAACCGTGACAGAATTGATCGCAGCCAGGAGGAAAGATATACAATTTCCTGGAGCTGCGGGAATTTGGCCGGCTTTGGACAGTAACATAACAGCACAGGAATGTACTTTGCGAAATTCGCAGGGCAGTTCCGGGATAATGTGAGGGATAAGATCATGCAGGAAATGAAGCCGATTAAAGAAGGTAAGGTACGTGAGATTTATGACAATGGAGACAGCCTGATTATGGTAGCGACAGACCGTATCAGCTGCTTCGACGTAATTCTGAACAATGTAGTATCGAAAAAGGGAACCGTCCTGACCCAGATGTCAAAGTTCTGGTTTAATCTGACGAAGGATATCCTTCCGAACCATATGCTTTCTACAGATGTAAAGGATATGCCGGAATTCTTCCAGCAGGAGAAGTTTGACGGAAACAGTATGAAATGCCGGAAACTGAATATGATTCCGGTGGAGTGCATCGTGCGGGGCTATATCACAGGAAGCGGCTGGGCAAGCTATCAGAAGACCGGTGAGGTCTGTGGCATTCGCCTTCCGGAGGGTTTACAGGAATCCGACAAACTGCCGGAGCCGATCTACACACCGTCCACCAAAGCTGAGATCGGTGATCATGATGAAAATATTTCTTTTGAGCAGAGCATTGCACATCTGGAGAAATACTATCCAGGCAAGGGAAAAGAGTACGCAGAAAAGATCCGCGACTATACGATCGCACTCTACAAGAAGTGCGCAGAGTATGCGGCATCCCGTGGTATCATTATCGCAGATACCAAATTTGAATTCGGACTGGATGAGAATGGAAATATCGTACTTGGCGATGAGATGCTCACACCGGACAGCTCCCGCTTCTGGCCGGCAGAAGGCTATGAGCCTGGACATGGACAGCCTTCCTTTGACAAGCAGTTTGCACGCGACTGGCTGAAAGCAAATCCGGGTAATGACTGGACGCTTCCTCAGGAGATCGTTGACAAGACGATCAGCAAGTATCTGCAGGCGTATGAAATGCTGACCGGAGAGAAGCTGGCATAAAAGGATTATAAGGATCGGACCTGCCGGTAAGGCAGGCATAAAAAAACCACAGCAGAAGAATTTTTATTCTCTGCTGTGGTTTTTTATTATGCTCCGATTGCGTTTCCGGTATACAGCTGATAATATCGTCCCTTTTCGGCGATAAGCTGATCGTGGGTGCCGCGCTCAATGATGCGGCCATGTTCCAGTACCATGATGCAATCAGAATTTCGTACCGTGGAGAGCCGGTGGGCGATGACGAATGTCGTGCGGCCCTTCATCAGACGATCCATGCCTTCCTGGACGATTCGCTCTGTACGGGTATCGATCGAGCTGGTTGCCTCATCAAGAATCAGTACTGGCGGATCTGCAATCGCTGCACGTGCAATTGCAAGCAGCTGGCGCTGTCCCTGACTTAAGTTGGCTCCGTCTCCGGTCAGCAGAGTATTGTAGCCATCTGGAAGTCTGCGGATGAAACCGTCTGCATTGGCGAGCTTTGCAGCTGCAACAACCTCCTCATCGGTCGCGTCAAGCTTTCCAAAGCGAATATTTTCGCTGACGGTTCCGGTAAAAAGGTGTGTATCCTGCAGTACAATACCAAGCGATCGGCGCAGGTCTGCTTTGCGGATCTTGTTGATGTTGATGCCGTCATAGCGGATCTTTCCGTCCTGAATATCGTAGAAACGGTTGATCAGATTGGTAATGGTTGTCTTTCCGGCCCCGGTGGAGCCGACAAACGCTATTTTCTGGCCTGGCTTTGCGTAGAGCTTCACGTCGTGGAGCACAATTTTATCGTCCGTATAGCCGAAGTCTACACCGTCAAAGACGACATCGCCGCGCAGTTCCTTGTAATCAACAGAGCCATCGGCCTGATGAGTATGCTTCCAGGCCCAGTGTCCGGTTCTGGAATCACTTTCTGTGAGGTGTCCATTTTCAGCCTTCGCATTAACAAGAAGCACGTATCCGTCATCGACCTCGGTCGTTTCATCCATGAGCTGGAAGATACGCTCTGCGCCTGCCATTGCCATGACGATGGAGTTGAACTGCTGGCTGACCTGGTTGATCGGCATATTGAAGCTCTTATTGAAGGTAAGGAAGCTTGCAAGACCGCCGAGTGTAAAGCCTCCGATGCCATTTAAGGCGAGGATGCCGCCGACGATCGCACAGACCACATAGCTGATGTTTCCAAGCTGTGCATTGATTGGTCCCAGGATATTTGCAAACGTATTCGCCTGGTCTGCACTGTGGAACAGCGCATCGTTGAGGGCGTGAAAGTCTTTCTTGCTTTCTTCCTCATGACAGAAGACCTTTACAACCTTCTGACCGTTCATCATTTCCTCGATGTAGCCGTTGACCTTACCGAGGTTGCGCTGCTGCTCAAGGAAATATTTTCCGCTCAGGCCGGCAGCTTTTTTGGTACAGATGAGCATCAGGCTGACCATCACAAGCGTGACAAGCGTCAGCGGCACGTTAAGGATGAGCATGCTCACAAAAACGCTGATGATCGTAAAGGAGCTGTTGATGATCTGCGGAATACTCTGGCTGATCATCTGGCGGAGCGTATCGATGTCGTTTGTGTAGACAGACATGATGTCGCCATGGGCATGTGTATCAAAATAACGGATGGGCAGACGCTCCATATGAGAGAACAGATCGTTGCGCAGATTGCGCAGTGTTCCCTGAGTCACCGAGACCATGATGCGGTTGTAAGCATACGTCGAGATGACACCCAGTCCGTAGAAGATGGCTACACGTCCGATTGCGCTGGCAAGCGGAGAAAAGTCTGGCTGGTCCGTAAGCAAAAATGGGGTGATATAGTCGTCAATCAGATTTTTGGTAAACATGGTACCCTGTACGTTGGCAAGGACGCCTACCAAAATCAGTATAAGTACGCTGATACAGTGAATTTTGTAGTCACGGAATACGTAGCTCATCAGGCGCATCAGGAGTTTCCCCGGATGTGCTACCTGTGGTTTCTGTCCACGTGGGACGCGGTTTCCTGGTCCTGGCATACTCACACCTCCTTCTTTTCATCAAAATCGCCGCTGCCTCTGGTCTGTGATTCATAGACTTCACGGTAGATCGCATTGGAAGCAAGCAGTTCTTCATGGGTTCCAAAACCATTAATGCAGCCTTCATCCAGTACGAGGATCCGGTCAGCATCCTGAACGCTGGAGATACGCTGGGCAATGATCAGCTTTGTGGTATTTGGAATTTCTTCCCGGAATGCCCTTCGGATATTTGCATCTGTTGCAGTGTCAACTGCACTGGTACTATCATCGAGAATCAGGATTTTCGGCTTTTTCAAAAGCGCGCGTGCAATGCACAGACGCTGTTTCTGACCACCGGAAACATTGTTTCCACCCTGTTCAATATGTGTTTCATAGCCCTGTGGGAATGTGCGGATAAAATCATCGGCACATGCAAGACGACATGCCTGCTGACATTCCTCATCGGTGGCGGTTAAGTCGCCCCATCGCAGATTGTCATAGATGGTACCGGAGAAAAGTACGTTGTTCTGCAGTACGACAGAGACCTGATTTCGAAGTGAGTCCATATCGTAGGCCTTTACATTGTGTCCGCCGACAAGCACTTCGCCGGAAGTGACATCGTACAGGCGGCTGATCAGTGCAACAAGGCTGGACTTTGCACTTCCGGTTGCACCGATAATACCGATCGTTTCACCGGATTTGATATCCAGACAGATGTCACGCAGCACCGGTTCATTGCTGTCCTTTTTATAAGAAAAGTTAACGTGACGGAAAGAAATGCTTCCGTCTGTCACCTCGTGGATCGGATTTTCCGGATTGGTAAGGTCGCTTTTTTCATTCAGTACTTCGCAGATACGCTCAGCGCTTGCGGTACTCATGGAAAGCATGACAAAAACCATGGAGAGCATCATCAGGCTCATCAGAATGTTCATGCAGTACGTCAGAAGGCTCATCAGCTCACCGGTGGTCAGCGTGCTGCTGACGATCATTTTAGCACCAAGCCAGCTGATCAGGATGATGCAGGTATAAACGGTAAACTGCATCAGTGGTGCATTGAAAATGACGTTGCATTCTGCTTTTACAAAAATGCGGTAAATATTTTCGCTGGCTTTTTTGAATTTGGAGGTTTCGTGCTCCTCACGCACATATGCTTTTACGACACGGATCGCAGAGACATTTTCCTGTACTGAGGCATTCAGCTCATCGTATTTCGGGAAAGCCATTCGGAAATAGCGGGTCGCATGGCGAATGATAAAAAACAGAATAACTCCAAGGAACAAAACGGCAGCGAGATAGATGCTCGCAAGACGTACATTGATGGTAAAAGCCATGATAAGTGCGCAGATCATACTGGCTGGAG
Source organism: Lachnospiraceae bacterium (assembly GCA_029225065.1). Lineage (GTDB taxonomy): Bacteria > Bacillota > Clostridia > Lachnospirales > Lachnospiraceae > Choladousia. The sequence continues at coordinate 66,353 of JAQXVT010000080.1, forward strand.
CACGCATCATCATACGCAGCATCATCTGGTAGGCATTTTGAATATTGGTGACATCTGTCGTCAGACGTGTGACGAGACCGGCAGTGCTGAACTTATCGATATTTGCAAAGGAGAACGTCTGAATGTGATCAAACATACTTCCACGCAGATTTTTTGCAAGTCCGGCAGATGCCTTTGCGCCGTAGCGTCCGCCGGCCATACCGGCAAACAGTCCGATGGCAGCTGCGACGATCATCAGTCCGCCGACGCGGTAGATATGCCCGAGATCACCGGCATTTACGCCTTTGTCGATGATTGAAGCCATCAAATAGGGAATCATAGTTTCCATCAAAACCTCCAACAGCATAAAGAGCGGAGTGGCAATGGAAGCACGTTTGTATTCCCGTACTTCTTTTAACAGTGTTTTAAACAAGTGATTTCCTCCCTTCTTTTGCAGGAATCTGCCGATCAGATAATAAGGAAGAAAGCCCGGAACAGATCGAATCTAGCAGGCTTTCTTCCTTCATAATAAAACAGTCTTTTGCACCGAAGTGAGAAGACTGTTTTGGAGTGGATCCGACAGATCCAGATGTATTCTAGTGTAGAACAAATAGAAAAGTGCGTCAAGAACAAACTGTGTAAATTTTGTTAAAAGTAAAAAGAGAAGGAGCAGAATCATTTCTGTTCCAAAAGGGAAAGCTGAGAAAGGGTAAATGCATGAAGTGCACGGTAGTCCTCTTCGCTGTAATGGATTCCGTCGATCGTTTCGATTTCGTTTGCCAGCATCCACGTGTAGCTGTCGATGTAAGTATCCGGGAAGAGCGCTTTCATGTGTTCGTTGAAATCGGTGATTTCCTCGTTCGTGATTGCACTGCAGCGCTCCGGGTCAATCGGATTGACAGAGAGAAAATAGAACCGTGTGTCCGGGTAGTCATCAAAAATGGAACGGTACAGATCGAGATAGAGATCGAGATTTTCATAATCGTTGACCCCAAGGTTGAAGATGACCGGCGCATCCGGATGCTGCTGAACCGCTTTTTTCATAAGAGGAAGTCCTTCCGTGGAAAACCAGTAGTAGCCTTCGCCGGAGGCACCGATATAGCAGTCACTGTCTTTCATGGCACGCTCCATGCCGACCGTGCGGGAATCACCGACCCAGATGAGAAAATGAGAATCGGAGGCTTCTGTCTCGGCCTCCCGAGTGCGCGCTTCATCTGCCTGCTGCACACTCTGCCGTAGGGTTTCAATTACGGCATCTGCTTCCGACTGTGTTTTCTGAGTCTGTGCAAGCAATTCGTCTGATGGATCACTTGCTTTCAGATAGACGGCGAGTGAGCACAGGAGCACCATGCCAAGCAGGGTGAGGATCAGACAGAGCAGAGTCTGTTTCTTCATATATATAAGGTTCCTTTCTTGAAAAAGAGGTGTGCGGGTAAATGATTTCCAAAACAGGTTCCTGAAAGGAAATCCATAGAATAGATTCTACTATAACACAGTTGAAAGAAATGTCAAATTGTGGAACTGAGAGAAAAAATTTAAAAATAGCTATTGACAAACAAAGGGCAAGGTATTATATTAACTGCATAAGGTGTTAGCACTCAAGTTCATAGAGTGCTAACAAACCGAAAGAAAATAATCACTTTCTTTTGGAAAACCTTATGAAAATGAAACAGGAGGAGTTCAGATGAAGCTCGATGATAGAAAATGGGAAATTTTAAAAGCTATCGTCAAGACCTACCTGGAAACAGGAGAGCCGGTTGGCTCACGTACGATTTCAAAATACGCTGACCTGAATCTGAGTTCCGCTACGATACGAAATGAGATGTCAGATCTGGAGGACATGGGTTATATCCTTCAGCCCCACACTTCCGCAGGACGGATTCCTTCCGATGCAGGTTATCGCTTATATGTAGATCGCATGATGGACGAGAAGGATCGTGAGGTCACGGAGATGAAGGAGCTGGTGCTTCAGAGGCAGGATAAGATGGAGCTTCTGCTGAAGCAGATGGTAAAGATGCTGGCCGCAAACACGAATTATGCAGCGATGATTTCCGGTCCGCAGTACCACAGGACGAAGCTGAAGTTCATTCAGCTGTCCGTAGTTAATGACAGTCAGCTTCTTGCAACGATCGTTGCGGAAGGAAACGTCGTCAAGAACAGGCTTCTCGATATCGAGCACGGACTTGATCAGAAGACGGTTCTTGAAATGAACATTCTGCTGAACAGCGCACTCAATGGTCTGACGATCGAAGAGATCAACCTTGGCACGATTGCAAAGCTGAAAGGACAGGCCGGGGTACACAGTGAGCTGGTAGACCGGGTTCTTGATACGGTGGCTGAAGCCATTCAGACTTCGGATGATGATCTGGAGATTTACACCAGTGGGGCAACGAATATTTTTAAATATCCGGAGCTGAGCACGAGTGAGAAGGCCAGTGAGCTGATCAGTGCATTTGAGAATAAGAAAGAGCTGGCAGATATCATCAGTCAGGATTCGAATGAGGAAACCGGCATTCAGGTTTATATCGGAGGCGAATCTCCGGTGCCTACGATGCAGGACTGCAGCGTAGTGACAGCAACCTATGAGCTGGGAGATGGCATGTATGGCAAAATCGGTGTCATCGGACCAAAACGGATGGACTACGAAAAAGTGGTCGGTACGATGAAAACGCTGATGGCACAGTTGGATGAAATATTTAAAAAAGAAAAGCAGTGATCCATAAGGAACGCTGCCGGAGAAAGGTGGAAAGTCCAGTGGAGGAAAACAGAAACGAAGAGCTTTCGAAAGAAGCTGCAGAGACAGAGACCACGGAAACGGCTGCAGAGGAACAGACCACTGCGGAAGATACGCAGGAAGCTGCAGCAGAGCCGGAAGAAAAAGACGATGCATCTTCGGAAGAAGAGGATACCAAAAAGAAAGGCTTCTTCGGAAAGAAAAAGAAAGATAAAAAAGACACACAGATTGAAGAACTTACAGACCGGGTACAGCGGCAGATGGCAGAGTTTGACAACTTCCGCAAGCGTACCGAAAAAGAGAAGGCAGCAATGTTTGAGGTTGGCGCAAAAAGCGTGATCGAAAAGCTTCTGCCGACGGTAGACAGCTTCGAACGCGGATTTGTCAGTGTGACAGAGGAACAGAAGGAAGACCCGTTCGTACAGGGAATGGAAAAGGTTTACCGCCAGCTGATGACTTCTCTCGAGAGTATCGGTGTCAAGCCGATTGAGGCAGTCGGTCAGAAGTTCGATCCAAATTATCACAACGCAGTGATGCATGTGGAGGACGAAGAGGCCGATGAAAATGTCATCGTGGAGGAGTTCCAGAAAGGATATCTCTACCGCGATACCGTCGTAAGACACAGCATGGTAAAAGTAGCAAATTAAGATACAGACAGAATCTGATGAGGAGGAAACGATTATGAGCAAGATTATTGGTATTGACCTTGGTACAACAAACAGCTGCGTAGCAGTTATGGAAGGCGGTAAAGCAACCGTCGTTACAAATACAGAAGGATCCAGAACAACACCGTCCGTAGTAGCATTCACAAAGAGCGGCGAGAGACTGGTAGGAGAGCCGGCAAAGCGTCAGGCAGTTACAAATGCAGACCGTACGATCTCTTCCATCAAGAGACATATGGGCAGTGATTACAGAGTAGAGGTTGACGGAAAGAAATATTCTCCGCAGGAGATTTCTGCAATGATTCTCCAGAAGCTGAAAGCAGATGCTGAGAACTACCTTGGTGAGAAGGTAACAGAGGCAGTCATTACGGTACCGGCATATTTCAACGATGCACAGCGTCAGGCAACCAAGGACGCAGGTAAGATTGCAGGACTTGATGTAAAGCGTATCATCAACGAGCCGACCGCAGCAGCACTTGCATATGGCCTTGACAACGACAAAGAGCAGAAGATTATGGTATACGACCTCGGCGGCGGTACATTCGATGTATCTATCATTGAGATCGGTGACGGTGTCATCGAAGTACTTGCAACAAACGGTGACAACAGACTGGGCGGCGATGACTTCGATAAGAAGGTTACCGACTACATGATCGAAGATTTCAAGAAAAAAGAAGGTATCGACCTTTCCAATGATAAGATGGCACTGCAGAGATTAAGAGAAGCAGCAGAGAAAGCAAAGAAGGAGCTGTCTTCTTCCACAACGACCAATATCAACCTGCCGTTCATCACAGCAAACGAGACTGGCCCGAAGCATTTTGAGATGGATCTGACCAGAGCAAAATTCGATGAGCTGACTCATGATCTGGTAGAGAGAACTGTTATTCCGGTACAGAACGCACTGAAAGATGCAGGCCTTACCGCAGCAGATCTGTCCAAGGTACTTCTGGTTGGCGGATCCACACGTATGCCGGCAGTACAGGATAAGGTAAAACAGCTGACCGGCCATGAGCCGAGCAAGACACTGAACCCGGATGAGTGTGTAGCACTTGGTGCTTCCATCCAGGGTGGTAAGCTCGCAGGCGATGCAGGTGCAGGCGATATCCTTCTTCTGGATGTTACCCCGCTGTCACTTTCGATCGAGACCCTTGGTGGCGTAGCAACAAAGCTGATCGAGAGAAATACTACGATCCCGACCAAGAAGAGTCAGGTATTCTCCACCGCAGCAGATAATCAGACTGCAGTAGATATCCACGTCGTACAGGGTGAGAGACAGTTTGCAAAGGACAATAAGTCCCTTGGCCAGTTCCGTCTGGATGGTATCCCGCCAGCAAGAAGAGGCGTTCCGCAGATCGAGGTTACCTTTGATATTGATGCAAACGGTATCGTAAATGTATCCGCAAAGGATCTTGGCACAGGCAAAGAGCAGCATATCACGATCACTTCCGGATCCAACATGTCTGATTCTGAGATCGACAAGGCAGTAAAAGAGGCTGCTGAGTACGAGGCACAGGATAAGAAGAAGAAGGAAGCAATCGATACAAGAAACGATGCGGATGCAATGGTATTCCAGACCGAGAAGGCTATGGAAGAAGTTGGAGACAAGATCGATGCTGCAGACAAGAGTGCTGTAGAGGCTGACCTGAAAGAGCTGAAAGAGCTGATTGAGAAGACGAATCCGGAAGATATGACGGATGCACAGATCGACGAGCTGAAAGCTGGAAAAGAGAAGCTGATGAACAGTGCACAGAAGCTGTTTGCAAAGGTGTATGAGAATGCACAGGGCGCAGCAGGTGCGGCAGGAGCAGCAGGTGCAGGTCCGGATATGGGCAGCGCAAATGCAGGAAGCGCTCCGCAGGATGACGATGTGGTAGACGGAGACTACAGAGAAGTCTAAGCTTTAGAGCAGATAAGAAACGCAGGCTGTGCAGCAGATGAAATGTATGGCAGGTGACAGATAAAATAAGGAATACCCCTGTGGGCAGTGCCTGCAGGGGCATTGTCAGGTAAGGTGGAAGAATTATGGCAGAGAATAAAAGGGATTACTACGAAGTCCTGGGTGTGGATAAAAATGCAGACGACGCAGCGCTGAAGAAAGCATACCGTGCCCTGGCGAAAAAGTATCATCCGGATATGAACCCGGGCGATAAAGAGGCAGAGCAGAAGTTCAAAGAGGCATCCGAGGCGTATGCGGTCCTGAGCGATCCGGACAAGCGCAGACAGTATGACCAGTTCGGCCATGCGGCCTTTGAGCAGGGCGGCGGAGGCGCAGGCGGCTTCGGTGGTTTTGACGGCTTCAATTTCAACGGCGGCGATATGGGCGATATCTTTGGCGATATTTTCGGCGATCTGTTTGGAGGCGGAAGAAGACGTGGAGCGTCCAGAGGTCCAATGCAGGGGGCAAATCTGCGCACCAGCGTCCGCATCACCTTTGAGGAGGCAATTTCCGGATGCGAGAAGGAGATCGAACTCAATCAGAAGGATGAGTGCCAGACCTGCCACGGTACAGGCGCAAAACCGGGAACGAATCCGGAGACGTGTCCGAAGTGCGGCGGCAAGGGCCAGGTAGTATTTACCCAGCAGTCTCTGTTTGGTACCGTTCAGAACGTCCAGACGTGTCCGGACTGCGGCGGAAGCGGAAAGATCATCAAAGAAAAATGTACGGCATGCCGTGGTACCGGCTATACTTCCAGCCGCAAGAAACTGAAAGTGACGATTCCGGCCGGAATTGACAATGGCCAGAGCATCCGCATCCGTGAAAAGGGCGAGCCGGGTACAAACGGCGGCCCGAGAGGCGATCTGCTCGTTGAGGTGATCGTTGGAAGACATCCGATTTTCCAGAGACAGGATATGGATATCTATTCAACCGTACCGATGTCCTATGCACAGGCAGCTCTGGGCGGAGACATTAAGATCAACACAGTGGACGGCGATATCATTTACACTGTAAAACCTGGCACTCAGACCGATACAAAGGTTCGTTTCAAAGGAAAGGGTGTCCCGTCCCTGCGCAACAAGAATGTGCGCGGTGACCATTACGTGACGCTGGTTGTTCAGGTTCCGACGAAATTAAATGACGCTGCAAAGCAGGCTCTGAAAGAGTTTGATATGGAGACGGGCAACAGCCTTGGACGCAGCGAGGAGAAGAAGTCTGACAAGCCGGAGAAGGGCAAGAAAAAGGGCTTTATGGATAAGCTCAAAGAGACTTTTGAAGACTGATTACACAGTCATAATGCGTGTGGCAGAAGTGCTGTGACAGAAAATCAGATGAAAATTTGCCAGAGTATGCTGACGCGTTCATAAATAAAAATTGTTAGCAGACTGGAAGAAAACACAGAGCAGGAGGACGTATGCGCTGGAATAAATTTACCTTAAAAACACTGACAGAGGCAGAGGATATCGTGATCTCCACACTGGCGGATGCCGGAGTGGAAGGCGTTGAGATCGAGGACAAGGTGCCGCTTTCTGAATCGGACAAGCAGCAGATGTTTGTGGATATCCTGCCGGACGGTCCGGAAGATGACGGAATTGCCTACCTGAGCTTTTATCTGGAGGAGGATGCGGACAAAGAAGCAATCCTTGCCCGCGTGAACGAAGGGCTTGAGGAGCTCCGCGGTTTTATGGATATCGGCGAGGGCACGATCGAGGAAGGCCAGACCGAGGACAAGGACTGGATCAACAACTGGAAGCAGTATTTCCATCAGTTTTATGTCGATGATATTCTGATCATCCCGTCCTGGGAAGAGGTACAGCCGGAGGATGCGGATAAAATGATTATCCACATCGATCCGGGTACGGCATTTGGTACCGGAATGCATGAGACGACACAGCTTTGCATGCGTCAGCTGAAAAAATATGTGACGCCGGAGACACAGCTGCTCGATGTCGGCACCGGAAGCGGAATCCTTTCTATCGTAGCGCTGAAGCTTGGCGCAAAGCATGCGGTCGGCACGGATCTTGACCCGTGTGCAATCACGGCGACAAAAGAAAATCTGGAAGCAAACGAGATTCCGGAGGGCAGCATGGATGTCATGATCGGAAACATCATCGACGACAAAGCAGTGCAGGATGCAGTCGGCTATGAGAAGTACGATATTGTGACGGCCAACATTCTTGCGGATGTGCTTGTTCCGCTGACACCGGTGATTATCCATCAGATGAAGAAGGGCGGTATCTATATTATCTCCGGTATCATCGATGAGAAGGAAGAGACCGTAGTTGAGGCGGTAAAGGCAGCCGGACTGGAAGTGCTGGAAGTAACCCACCAGAATGACTGGGTATCCGTCACTGCACGGAAGAACTGATTGCGGAGGAGCCATGTATCATTTTTTTGTTGCGCCGGAGCAGATCGGCGAGAAGGAGATCTGGATTGAGGGCAGCGATGTCAATCATATCCGCAATGTGCTTCGAATGACGCCGAGGGAAAAGATCACCGTCAGCAGCAGGACGGACGGAAAGGAATATTTCTGTGAGATCAAAACGCTGCTGGAGGATCAGATTGTCGCAGAAATCCTTGAGCAAAAAGAAGCGTCGTCGGAGCTTCCGTCGAAGCTGGCTTTGTTTCAGGGTCTGCCAAAGAACGACAAGATGGAACTGATTATTCAAAAGGCGGTGGAGCTCGGCGCGTATGAGGTGGTTCCGATGGCGACGCACCGTGCAGTCGTAAAGCTCGATCAGAAGAAAGAGGAGTCCAAGCGAAAACGCTGGAACGCGATTGCTGAGAGCGCTGCAAAGCAGTCAAAGCGGACCGTGATACCGGAGGTGACGAAGGTATTTTCTTTCCGTGCGGCGGTCGATTATGCGGCAGAGACGTACGATGTCTGCCTGATTCCATACGAATGCGCGGAAGGGATGGAACAGACCAGGGCAATTTTTGCAAAAGTGCAGCCGGGAACATCCGTGGCAATCCTGATCGGACCGGAAGGTGGTTTTGAGGAATCAGAGATTGCATATGCGCGTGAAAAAGGCGTGCTTCCGATCACACTCGGACACCGGATCCTGCGGACAGAGACAGCCGGGCTGGCAGTGCTCTCAGCACTGATGCTGCAGCTGGATCGGGACTGAGCGAAGAGGAAGCTTTGATATCTGAAATGATAAATGTCGGTTGATGTGACGAATTATTGATTAGAAATACGAGATTTGTTTAAGAAGCCCTGGCGGCGTTTTCCATAAAAAGAAAGATCAGAAATGGAAAATGCTGCCGGGGCTTTTTGGATGAGTCAGGCAAGCTCTGCCTGTAAATATCCGTTTTGCTCTGTAGTTCTAAGAAAGATCACCTGTGCGCAGGATTTCCCTGTTGCATTTCAGCCCTGTTTCTTGTACAATAAAAGCCGATGTATTGAGATGATTTTGCAAAGGATGGATTTGGATGCATGGGAAGCAGCCGGGATTGAGAAAAGCTGCTTTGATTTTACATGCAGTCTGTCGACGATATAGTTTGCAGAATTGTTCGGCGAGAATCGAGATAAAACAGCAGGAAAAAAGTGAGGAAACAGAACATGGAAGCATATCTGGACAATTCTGCGACAACGCGCTGTCTGGAATCAGTAAAAGAGATTGTAGTAAAAACAATGATGGAGGATTACGGAAATCCATCTTCGAAGCATATGAAGGGCGTGGAGGCCGAGCGTTATCTGAAGGATGCGCGGGAGATTATCGCAAAATCCCTGAAGGTAAATGAGAAAGAAATCTATTTTACCTCGGGCGGCACAGAGTCCAACAACTGGGCGCTGATTGGCGGTGCGTACGCGAAGCGCCGTGCCGGAAAGCATCTGATTACGACAGCGGTGGAGCATGCGGCGGTGCTGATGCCGATGCAGTTTCTGCAGGAGCAGGGATATGAGATTACGTTTCTTCCGGTCGATGAAAAGGGCCATATCAGCCTTGAAGATCTGGAGCGCGCCATTCGCGAGGATACGATCCTGGTGTCCATGATGATGGTCAACAATGAGATCGGAGCGATTGAGCCGGTTGCAGAGGCAGGGGCGCTGATCAAAAAGAAAAATCCGGATATTCTGTTCCATGTAGATGCAATTCAGGCATATGGAAAGCTGCCGATCTATCCGAAAAAGATGAACATTGACCTGCTTTCCGTCAGCGGACATAAGATCCATGGCCCGAAGGGCTCCGGTTTTCTGTATGTGAGCGATAGGGCACACATCAAGCCGCTGATTTACGGAGGCGGACAGCAGAAAGGCATGCGCTCCGGAACAGACAATGTGCCGGGAGCTGCTGGGCTTGGTGAGGCCGCAAAGCAGACATTTGCACACTTTGAGGAAAGCCATGCACACTTCCTGGAGCTGAAGCAGCGGATGATCGACGGACTGGAGCAGATCGGATCAGAGCTGGAAGTGCTTCGCGCAGGCAAAAAAGAATATCCGGCGGTGATTGTGAATTCGCAGAGGGGAGAAGCAGGCGCGCCGCATATCGTGAGTGCTTCGTTTCCGGGCGTGCGCAGTGAGGTGCTGCTGCATGCGCTGGAGGAGAAAGGCATTTACGTATCGTCCGGATCTGCATGCTCTTCCAATAAAAAGCTTCCGGTGAGCACCGTATTAAAAGAGATTCATCTGGAGCAGCCGCTGTTGGAATCAACCCTGCGCTTCAGTTTCAGCCGGTTTACGACGGAGGAAGAGGTGGAGTATGCGTTGTCAGCGCTGCGGGAACTGCTTCCGGTGCTGCGCAAATATGCGAGACATTGATTTGAAACTGAGAAAACAGTGAAATGGCTGCTTTGGCAGACGTATGCAGAAGAGGAAAGTGCAAAAAGAAGCTTTGACTTGTTTTGCTTCAGGAAAGCATAATTGAAAATGTATATGTATCCGGCAAAACAGAGAAATACAGAGAAATACAGAGAAATACAGGAAGAAGGAAAGGGATTACACATGTTTAAGACATTTCTCATTAAATATGGAGAGATCGCGATCAAGGGAAAGAACCGCCATCTCTTTGAGGACGCGCTGGTGCGTCAGATCCGTCATGCATTAAAAAAATGTGACGGGACATTTACTGTATATAAGGAGCAGGGCCGCATTTTTGTGGACTGTGAGGGAGAATACGATTATGAGGAGACCGTCGGGCATCTGCAGCATGTCTTTGGTATCGTCGGAATCTGCCCGGTTATGCAGGCGGAAGATAAGGGCATCGAGGCGCTGGGAGATGACGTGCTGACGTTTCTTAAGAACGTCTATGACCTGGAGCATCAGACCTTCAAGGTGCATACGCGCCGTGCGAACAAGCGGTATCCGATCGAGTCAATGGAAGTGAATGCAATCCTTGGCGAGCGTATTTTGAAAGAATTTCCGGGGCTGAAAGTCGATGTGCATCATCCGGAGATCATGGTTTACGTGGAGCTTCGCGAGAGCGGAAAGATCTTTATTTACTCTAAGATTATTCCGGGACCGGGCGGAATGCCGGTTGGCACAAATGGAAAGGCGATGCTGCTGCTCTCCGGCGGAATCGACAGCCCGGTGGCAGGTTATATGATCTGCAAGAGAGGCGTCAAGCTGGATGCAACCTACTTCCATGCACCGCCTTATACGAGCGAGCGTGCAAAACAGAAGGTAGTAGACCTGGCGAGAAAGCTGACGCCGTATGCCGGACCAATCAATCTCCATGTGGTCAATTTTACGGATATTCAGCTGTATATTTATGAAAAGTGCCCGCATGACGAGCTGACCATTATCATGCGCCGCTATATGATGCGGATTGCGGAGCATTTTGCAAAGGAGACGGGTTCTCTGGCGCTTGTAACCGGTGAGAGTATCGGACAGGTAGCAAGCCAGACGATGCAGAGCCTTGCCGCGACGAACGCTGTGTGCGAGATGCCGGTATTCCGTCCGCTGATCGGTTTTGACAAACAGGAAATTATTGATATCTCCGAGAAGATTGATACGTACGAAACATCGATCCTGCCGTATGAGGACTGCTGTACGATTTTTGTGGCAAAGCATCCTGTAACGAAGCCGAATATTCATATCATTGAAGCATCTGAGCGAAAGCTGGATGAAAAGATTGATGAGCTGGTAAAGACTGCGATCGAGACGACAGAGACGATCTGGGTCGAGTAAAAACGAAATAGAGGTATAAAAAAGCTGCTGCAGGAATCCTGCAGCAGCTTATAAAATCATTCTTATTTTTATCACACATCAAAATGCGAAGCATTCTGTCAGTGTGACCAATCCATCATTAGATAATGTACGGAGCAAGAACCGTCATAATCTCATCGATGTTTTCTTCAGCATGGATGTTCAGGTTGATTGGCTTGGACAGGTCAAGGCTGAAGATACCCATGATGGATTTTGCGTCGATAACGTATCTTCCGGAAACAAGATCGAAGTCATTGCTGAACTTTGTAATATCATTTACGAAAGATTTTACCTTATCGATAGAGTTTAAAGAGATCTGAACTGTTTTCATTGCTATAATCCTCCCAAATCAGTTTTTTTTGTTACAGCCTCATCTTAACGGCTGAGCCGGGAAAAGTCAAGCTGAAAACATACGAAGATAACAGTCATTATTCGTTAATTTGCCGAAAACGGAGGAAAAAGAATGAAAAAGAGAGCAGCACTTCATAACCTTGGGTGCAAGGTAAATGCATACGAAACGGAGGCCATGCGCCAGCTGCTGGAGGAGGATGGCTATGAGATCGTGCCGTTCGAACCGGGAGCCGATGTATACGTGATTAATACGTGCACAGTGACCAATATTGCGGATCGAAAATCAAGACAAATGCTGCATAAAGCCAGAAAGATGAACCCGAATGCGATTGTGGTTGCAGCAGGCTGCTACGTAGAGACGGCAGACGGCGGTGTGGAAAAAGACCCGGCAATCGACATTATTCTGGGAAATAATCAGAAGAATCAGCTGGTGTCTGTCATTCGGGATTTTGAACAAAAAAGAGGCGGAAAAGGAGCGGAAGAGTCGTCCGGTGCGATAACAAAAAAAATTGATATTAATCATACAAAAGAGTATGAAAGCCTGATTATTGACCGCACAGAGAGTCGGACGCGTGCAGATATCAAGGTACAGGACGGATGCAATCAGTTCTGCACGTACTGTATCATCCCGTTTGCAAGAGGACGTGTGAGAAGCCGTGATACGCAGGATGTTCTGCAGGAGGTACGCGCGCTTGCAGCGAGCGGCTGTCATGAGGTGGTGCTGACCGGTATCCATTTAAGCTCCTACGGCGTGGACCTGGAGGAAGGTATGGATCTGACGGCTCTCATTGAGGCAGTGCATGAGGTGGATGGCATCTCCAGAATCCGCCTTGGCTCTCTGGAGCCGGGGATCGTGACTGAAAAATTTGCGTACACGCTGGCAGCGCTTCCAAAGGTCTGCCCGCATTTTCACCTTTCATTGCAGAGCGGCTGTGATACGGTTCTGAAACGGATGAACCGCCGTTATACGTCCGGAGAATTCCGGGAAAAATGTGAGCTTCTGCGTGAGGCATTCACGCTTCCGGCACTCACAACCGATGTAATCGTTGGTTTTCCGGGAGAGACAGAAGAAGAGTTTGCAGTGACAGAAGAGTTCCTGCGTCAGATCAGACTGTACGAGACACATATTTTCAAGTATTCGAAGCGCCAGGGAACACGTGCAGCGGTGATGCCAAATCAGGTGGATGAGCAGGTCAAGGCACTGCGCAGTGAGCGGCTGATTGCGCTTGGTGAGGAAAACCGTCGGTTGTTTGAAGAAAGCTGGATAGGACGGGAAGCAGAGATTCTTTTTGAAGAAAAAAATATGATTGCCGGAAAGGAATATTTTACCGGATATACGAAAGAATATATAAGAGCTGCAATTTTAGCGGATCGCGATTATACAAATGAAACGGTGCGCGGAATTCTGACTGCGGGACCGGCGGAGCATATCTGTACGGTGAAGGAATAATAGTCAGCTGTTTCACTGCAGAGTCTTATAAGGAATATCATTCTTCATGGACAGATTGTGAATGCCTTGTTTTATCTGCGCATATTGGATTTAATTGAAGCATGTGGGTTACAGGAAATCTGTGACTTGGGTTACAGGAAATCTGTGAATTGTAACTTGCAAGATGAAAAAAGGAATGGTATAGTTAAGAGAATATTGAAAAATTCCGGTTCTTATATTAGAATAGAATAGAAATACAGTTTAGGATAAGGGCGTGAAGAAATGGCAGATATTAATAACACACAATATTTTACTTTTAACACAGACCCGGAGACTCGCGTGAAAATGGTGCTTGATCTTGTTTACAATGCAATGGCTGAGAAGGGCTACAATCCGGTAAATCAGATCGTGGGCTATATTATGTCCGGGGATCCGACGTATATTACAAGCTACAAAAATGCACGCAGTATGATTATGAAGGTGGAGCGTGACGAGCTGGTTGAGGAGCTGCTCAGGGAATATATCAAAAATAAATCCTGGCAGAACGACGGCGAATGATCCGGATCATGGGACTGGATTTCGGTTCGAAAACTGTGGGGGTTGCTGTGAGTGATCCGCTTGGGATTACGGCACAGGGAATCGAGATTGTCAGACGGACATCGGAGAATAAACTGAGGAAGACGCTTGCAAGAATTGAAGCACTGGCCGCAGAGTATCAGGTGACGGAATTCGTGCTGGGACTTCCGAAAAATATGAACAATACGAGTGGGGAACGTGTAGAAAAAACAATGGAATTTAAGGCAATGCTTGAGCGCAGGACCGGATTGCCGGTGCATATGTGGGACGAGCGCCTTACGACAGTAGCTGCGGACCGTACGCTGATCGAAGCCGGTGTGCGCCGCGAAAACCGAAAAGAGTATGTAGACATGCTGGCTGCGGTATATATCCTGCAGGGGTATCTTGACAGCCTTGAAAGGAAAAAGAATGACGAAGAAAATTGAGTTTTGCCCGGACGGAGAAACAGAAGCGGTCGGGTTCTTTGTGGTGGAAGAAACCAGAATTGCCGGCGTTTCTTATCTCCTCGTGACAGAGTCAGAAGAAGATGAAGCAGAAGCATATTTGCTTAAGGATCTCTCAGAGGACGGAGAGGCAGAGGCGCGGTACGTGTTCGTGGAGGATGACGAAGAACTGGAAGCAGTGTCAAAGGTATTTGCAGAGCTTCTGGATGATGTGGATCTGGAACTGTAAGCGGCGGTGAAGATTATAGACAAATAACTGTTTTGCAGAGTGGCTGCGGAGTCAGTTAAAAGAGAATATAACTGCAGATGCGGCTGGAAAAGAGAAGAACGCTGCAAAAGCAGTAAGGTATATAAAACAATTAAGAAGTTACTTGATGAAAGACGGGATGCACATATCGGTGCGTTCCGCTGTTCGTGTGTTGCTGCGTGGAAATACGGTCTGAAAAGCCGAAAAGACGCTCTTTTAAGATGCTTTTCCGGAGACAGCAGCAGTTTTGGAGGTGCAGATTGAAAAAAGAACAGACAATGAAACTGAAAATTATTCCGATCGGAGGCCTTGGCCTGATCGGAATGAATATGACCGCATTTGAGTACAATGAGAGTATCGTGATCGTGGATTGCGGTCTTGCATTTCCGGAAAATGACATGCTCGGTATTGACATGGTAATTCCGGATGTAACATATTTAAAAGAAAATATCAGCAAAGTAAAAGGTATGGTATTTACTCACGGACATGAGGATCATATTGGTGCACTGCCGTATATTCTCAAAGAGCTGAACGTGCCGCTGTATGCCACAAAGCTGACCATGGGACTGATAGAGCGTAAGCTGACCGAGCACAATCTGATGCGCGGAACGAAGCGCAAGGTCGTAAAACCGGGTCAGTCGATCAACCTCGGAGAGTTCCGCATCGAGTTTATCAAGACAAATCACAGCATTCAGGACGCAGTGGCGCTGGCAATTTACTCTCCGGCCGGTATTGTGGTGCATACCGGAGACTTCAAGGTAGATTACACGCCTGTATTTGGTGATGCGATCGACCTGCAGCGTTTTGCGGAGATTGGGAAAAAGGGTGTGCTCGCGCTGATGTGTGACAGTACAAACGCAGAGCGCCCGGGCTTTACGGCATCTGAACGTACAGTTGGACGCACAATTGACAACCTGTTTGCAGAGAACCGTGAGCACCGCATTATTATTGCAACGTTTGCTTCGAATGTAGACCGTGTGCAGCAGATTATCAACACGGCATATAAATATGGAAGAAAAGTAGTTGTGGAAGGACGCAGTATGGTCAACGTTATTTCTACAGCTTCGGAGCTTGGTTATCTGAATATTCCGGACAATACGCTGATTGATCTGGATCAGATGAAAAATTATCCGGATGACCAGATGGTACTGATTACGACCGGAAGCCAGGGCGAGTCAATGGCAGCGCTGTCCCGTATGGCAGCAAACGTCCACAAAAAGGTTGTCATCAAACCGGGCGATACCGTTATCTTCAGTTCCAATCCGATTCCTGGAAATGAGAAGGCAGTTTCAAAGGTTATCAACGAACTTTCGATGAAGGGTGCAAACGTCATTTTCCAGGATGTGCATGTATCCGGCCATGCCTGCCAGGAGGAGATCAAGCTGATCTACACACTGGTACATCCGAAATATGCGCTTCCGGTACACGGTGAGTACCGTCATATGAAGGCGCAGGCAACGCTGGCAGAAAATCTCGGCATCCCCAAAGACCACATCTTTATCATGAAGACTGGAGATGTGCTTGAGATGGATCAGGACAGCGCAAAGGTAACAGGACATGTTCAGACCGGTGCGATTCTCGTCGACGGACTTGGCGTCGGTGATGTCGGAAATATCGTGTTGCGTGATCGTCAGCATTTGGCTGAGGACGGAATTGTGATTGCTGTTCTGACCCTGGAAAAATATTCAAACCAGATTCTGGCAGGTCCGGATATCGTTTCCCGTGGATTTGTTTATGTGCGTGAGGCGGAGGATTTGATGGAAGAAGCACGGGAGATCGTAGAGGATGCGATGCAGAACTGTTTGTCTCACCGGGTAACTGACTGGAGTAAGATGAAAAATGCGATCCGTGATTCTCTCGGAGAGTTTCTCTGGAAGCGGACGAAACGCCGTCCGATGATATTACCGATCATTATGGAAGTAGAGTAAACAGATGAAGGAAATAGAAAATTGTACGGCAGAGCTTGTAAAGGCGATTCAGGAGAGCAGTGAATATCAGGAATTTTGCCGTATCAGGGATGAAATAGCAAAAGATCCACAGAAACGGGAGCGGATCAACCGGTTCCGCCGCCATATTTTTGAAGTGCAGAATACGAAAGAATCCGTCGATATGTACGAAGAGATGGAACGGCTCTGCAGAGAGTATGAGGATTTCCGGCGTGATCCGCAGGTGGATGCATTTTTGCGCAGCGAGTTGCGGGTTTGCAGGATTTTGCAGAAGGTTACAACGAAGATTGCACAGAGCGTCGAGCTTGACACGCAGGATGTGACAAGTGGAATGATCGATTTATAAAATAGTGAAGAAAGGCGTCTGCCGGAATGCTGTATCGCCGTGGTACAGAGAACTATTACAGAGAGGAAACAATATGATCGTACAGGAACGCATGGCGGTTTACATCAATTCACTGGATACCGGGAACGGTCCGTTTCTGGATGCTCTGGAGCGGCAGGCGCTTCAGGATGAGGTGCCGATCATCCGTCAGGATATGCAGAGCTTTCTGAAAGTGCTGTTGGCGATGCATCAGCCGAAGAAAATTCTGGAGGTCGGAACGGCAGTTGGATTTTCTGCGCTTCTGATGGCGGATCATACGTCAAAGAATTGCCAGATCACAACGATCGAGAAGTATGAAAAACGGATTCCAGTTGCAAAAGAAAATTTTAAAAAAGCAGGAATGGAAGGAAAGATTACACTGCTGGAAGGCGATGCCCTGGGGATCATGGGCAGTCTGAATGAGACGTATGACATGATTTTCATGGACGCGGCGAAGGGGCAGTACATTCATTTTCTGCCAGATGCGCTGCGGCTGCTTCGCACAGGCGGCGTGCTGGTTTCAGATAACGTGCTGCAGGACGGAGACATTATTGAGTCGCATTATGCAGTAGAACGCCGGAACCGGACGATTTATAAGCGAATGAGGGAATATCTCTATGTGCTCAAACACACGGACGGTCTGCTGACTTCGATCGTGCCGGTCGGAGACGGAGCGGCAGTGACAGTGAAGCAGAAGGATACGATTTGTCTGTAAGTGCAGATGAAAAAAACGATTGGAAATATCCACTTTGATTTGTATGACAGCAAGGAATAGAACGGAGAAAAGATATGAGACACCCGGAATTACTGATCCCGGCGAGCAGCCTGGAAGTATTGAAAACAGCCGTTATTTTTGGCGCAGACGCTGTGTATATTGGAGGAGAAGCGTTCGGATTGCGCGCGAAAGCCAAAAATTTTTCAATGGAAGAGATGGCAGAGGGCATTGCGTTTGCACATGAGCATGGCGTAAAGGTCTATGTGACGGCAAATATCCTCGCGCACAATTATGATCTGGCGGGCGTGGAGGAATACTTTAAAGAGCTGAAGGAGATAAAACCGGACGCACTGATTATTGCAGACCCGGGTGTATTTCAGATCGCAAAGCGAGTATGTCCGGAGATTGAGCGGCACGTCAGTACACAGGCAAATAATACAAATTATGAGACATACCGTTTCTGGTATGAGCTTGGTGCGAAGCGCGTGGTTTCAGCCAGAGAGCTGTCCATGCGTGAGATTAAGACAATCCGGGAGCATATTCCGGATGATCTTGAGATTGAGACCTTTGTGCATGGCGCGATGTGCATTTCCTATTCCGGAAGATGTCTGCTGAGCAACTATTTTACGGGAAGAGATGCGAATCATGGAGCCTGTACCCATCCGTGCAGATGGAAATATGCCGTGGTGGAAGAGACAAGGCCTGGCGAATACCTTCCGGTAGAGGAGAATGAGCGCGGCACTTACATTTTCAATTCAAAGGATCTGTGTATGATTGAGCATATTCCGGATCTGATTGATGCCGGAATTGACAGCCTGAAAGTGGAAGGCCGGATGAAGACGGCGTTATATGTGGCGACAGTAGCGAGGACGTACCGCAAGGCTCTCGATGATTATGCGGCAGATCCGAAACGCTATGAGGCAAATATGGACTGGTATCTGGATCAGATTTCAAACTGCACTTATCGCCAGTTTACAACCGGATTTTTCTATGGGAAGCCGGATCATGAGGCACAGATCTATGACAGCAATACGTATGTGAAGGAATATACGTACCTGGGCATTATTGGAGATGTGGCAGAAGATGGACGAATTCATATCGAGCAGAGAAACAAATTTACCGTTGGCGAGCAGATCGAGATCATGAAGCCAAATGGCGATAATATCGTCACAACGGTGCTCTCGATCCGAAACGACGACGGTGAGGAGATGGAGAGTGCGCCGCATTCGAAGCAGTCCCTGTGGGTACTGCTCGACCGGCCGGGAGCACAGTACGATCTGCTTCGCAGAAAAGAGTAAGAATGGCAGCAGCCTATAGCAAGGAAAAAGAGAAATGAATCGAAAAAGAGACGAAGCCGAAAAATGCTCCGTCTCTTTTTGAGTTTGTTTTTCTTTTCGCTTAGTGTTTTCTGCAGCAGATCGTAAAGCTGCATCCTGGTACAGTAAGTGTTCCGTTTTCCCATTTAGCATCGCCGCCATAGGAGAAGATTGCATCACCTGGATTTTCTGTAAGCGGGCAGGAGGCTTCGCTTGCCGAGGGATTCAGGATAATAGTAAGAGTTTCCGTTTCATGCAGTCTCGCATAGAGGAACGGGAATGCATGTGGCTTGGCATACAGGAAGCGGATATCGCTGCCGGAGAGAAGTGCGGGATGTTTGCTGCGCAGACGAGTCAGCGCTTTTACGAGATTTAAGAGGGAATCCGGGTCAGCCAGCTGCTTTTCTACGGTTGGTCGATTTTCGTCCGGGTCGAGCGACAGATAAAGCTTCGACGGAGCCGCACTTGAAAAGCCGGCATTTGCGCTGTGATCCCACTGCATCGGGGTACGGGAGCCTGTGCGGTCGTAGCCTCCCTCCTTGGACGGCATACCATCCATGTAGCGCATTCCGATCTCATCGCCGAAGTAGATGAACGGGCAGCCTGGCATGGTCAGCAAAAAGGCGAAAGCAATCTTCATGTCTTCCTCATCGAGCAGGTGATGCATACGCTTCATATCGTGATTGCCCGACGGGATGCAGCACAGACCCTTGCCGTTTGTACGGTTGTAGTGTTCCAGATAAGCTTTGACGAACTCACTGATATCACCGTCGCCTTTTTTGGAGAAGTACGGTGTCTCGCGGAAAAGATCCATGTAGTGGGTCGGACCATTGTGCAGCAGGAAATCCATGTGGAAGCCGGCTTCCAGCGCTTCCTTCGGATCGCCCCACTCGGAGACGAGGGCCGTTTCCGGATATTTTTCATCAAGGAAGGCACGAACCTTCTGCCACAGCAGTTTGGTGTAGTGATGATCCGGATCTGCTTTTACGAGGCTGGCAGCCATATCAACGCGGAAACCATCACAGCCAAGATCAAGCCAGAAGGACATGATATCCTGCAGGATCAGGCGCCTTTCTGTGCCTCCTCGGATTCGGCGGAAAACTGCCATGGAGCCTCACGGTACCGAATCCATAATTTAACGCCGGCTGTGTGGAGAAACAGTTGACGGCAACTGCAGAGGCACGGTCAGAAATACCATAAAGCCAGTTGTTGATGCCAGGAATTGTTTCCTTTGACCACATCATATCGTTTGTCCAGATATAGCGGTTGGAATATTCATTCTCTTCCAGTGAGCAGGAAGCCTTGAACCAGGCAGACTCAACCGAGGTATGTCCTGGAACGAGATCAAGCAGAATGTGCATACCGCGTCGGTGAACCTCCTCAAAAAGCTGTCTCAGGTCCTCGTTTGTGCCGTAACGCGGTGCTGCCTGGTAGTAGTCGGTCACATCGTAGCCCGCGTCATGGAAGGACGATTCAAAGCAGGGATTCATCCAGATCGCATTGCAGCCAAGGTCGCAGATATAGTCGAGCCGGCGGATGATTCCCTGGAAATCACCGATTCCGTCTCCATTACTGTCCTGGAAGGATTGTGGATAAATTTCATAGAAAATTGCAGTATCAAGCCATTTAGCCATAATAGATTCTCCTTGTGTAAATGAATAAAATAGGGCGTAACTGTTCAGGGCCAATCGACAAAGCGTTGTACATTTTATTGGTGTTGGCATTTGCCGGACAAAATTTTACCTGGTTCGAAACAGTTACAAATATAGAAAAAAGCTGTCTTTACTATATATGGAATCCCGAAAATAGTCTAGAGGTATTGAAAGAAAATGTAACACAAAATCCATGGAACAGGCACTTACAGCCTGTATTTTTCATAAGATAACATAAAACCGCTTAGAGGTGCTTTGGTGAAAACATTTGAGAAGCCGCTTTCGGAGGAGGAAGAAAAGTATTATCTGGCACGCTGGAAGAGGGGGGATCTGGAGGCCAGAAATAAGCTGATCGAGCACAATCTAAGACTGGTGGCGCATATTGCAAAGAAATATCAGTCACCGGAGCACGATCCGGACGACCTGATCTCGACGGGAATCATAGGATTGATCAAAGGCGTAATGACATTTGACTGTACCAAAAATAACCGGCTGGCCACGTATGCAGCGCGTTGCATTGAAAATGAACTGCTGATGCTTTTACGGACGAGGAAAAAACTGAGCCGTGAGATTTCAATGCAGGAAAGGATCGGAACGGATCAGGACGGACGGGAGCTGCGGCTGATGGATATTCTTGAGAGCGAGCCCGTAGATATTTTAGAAGAAATGGAGCAGGAGAAAAATATTCTGCGCCTTCGCGGGTGTCTGGAGCGTGTGCTGGATGGACGTGAACTGCAGGTAATCTGTGAACGCTACGGCCTGCTTGGAAGAAAGGAACGTACACAGCGTGAGATTGCTAAAGAACTTGGAATCAGCCGCTCCTATGTTTCCAGGATCGAAAAACGGGCTGTGGAACGGCTGAGAGAGGAGCTTGTGGGGGAAGGAGACAGTTGGCAGTAAGGATCAATGAAAAACATTTGCCTGCGTCAAAAGACAGAGGAGAAGCCGGTCAGCAGAGTCGAAAACGTACTTCGAAGGCCGATCGGAAGCTGTATTTCAGAATGTTGGAAAATCAGCTCACGGATGGAAGGAAACAAAACAGGAATCAGAAAAAACAGCAGAGGGAGAAACTGCAGCCAAAGCGGCGGCGTGAGTCTTCTGGCCGGAGCAGAGACAGATGTATCAGCAGCGGCCGTGAACGGTTCTCCAAGATCCTCATACCAGCCGTTTTCTGTTTTCAGCGAATAGAGCATGCGGTGTGTACGGTAAAGATTGGAAAAAATACCGTAGAAAAACGCAATGAGCCAACCGGTCCAGCAGATTATGAGGATTGAGGTATACCAGAATGCGAGCAGCGAAACGGCGGATCCCACGATCACATGGACAAGATAGAAATGGCGGTTCTGATTTTTATAGGATGTAATCAGGGCAGTGACGGAGGGCAGTTCCAGCTTGTCTTCCGGAATATGTACGCCGAGCAGCATATGGTCACGATAAAGGGTCAGTTTTCCATAGGAATAAAAGCAAATACCGACCATAAAGAGGTCGGTAAACAGCATAATCAAAAACAGCATCATGATACTACCTCCATCTCAAGAAACGCATTGGTGCAAAAAGAGAGAAAATCCTGCAGTGTCATGCCGTGCACTTTGGCCTCGGCAGTGAGCAGTTCGAGCTCGTCGGTCAGCTTTTCCTCAAAAGCGGCAGCCACGCCGGGGCGGCTCGCATCCGGAAGCGAGACTACACTGCCGCGGCGCCTGTCTGTTTCCAGAAAGCCTTCGGTCTTGAGCAGCTGATACGCTTTGCTGACCGTCATCGAGTTGATACCAAGATCGGCAGCGAGCTGCCGCACGGTTGGAAGTGATTCACCCGGTTTTAGCTCTCCTTTTCCGATGCCGGTCACAATCTGGTTGCGCAGCTGGAGATACAACGGGATTTCGGAACGATGGTTGATTTTTATGATCATGTGGAAACCTCCTTTGACAAAAAATCGTCTTACAAAATCAAATAGAAAAAATTCAGAGAGTACACAGGAAAAAGTAGTTTGTACTTTTATTGTATTATACATATTAATACAAATAATGCAGGAAGAAAATAAGAAATATAAAAATTATGATCTTATCAGCAGCGAATCGGAGTGCCAATATCCTCTTTGACTTGAAAAACGCGCTCATTTCTGCTAGTCTAGTGGAATGAACATTTATATTTGCGAATTGAAAGAACAAGAATGGAAATCCCCATTGCTGCGCGCGGCTCTGCGGTCCGGTCTTCTGGATTCTTCAGAGGCGAAGGAGCTTGCACAAAACGAAAAAAAGCTGCAAAATCAGCGGGAGCATCTTACCGCGTGGCTGTTGTTTCAGCGTGCGCTGGGCGAAATTTATGGAATTCAGACACTTTCCGAGCTGGCGCTTGCAAGGACCAGGCAGGGAAAGCCCTACAGCAGGACATATTCGGAACTTCATTTCAATCTGAGCCATTGCAGGACGGCCTGTGCCTGCGCACTGGATACGATACCGGCAGGCGTTGATATTGAGCGAAGATTTCCATATAAAGAAAAATTGATGCACCGTATCTGCACGGAAAAAGAGCGACAGATTGTGGAATCCTGCAAGAGCCTGTCAGAGCGGGAACGGCTGCTTCAGGCACTCTGGTCCATGAAAGAAAGCATTGTGAAATGGAATGGCCGTGGAATCGGGTACGGAATGAAGCGGGTGGACTGTTCAAAATGGCTTACTGGATACGCGGATGAGATCAAGGTGGATATTTGCCTGACTCCGATAAAAAATGCGGCAGGGAAACAAAAGTTTGATGTTTCGATGGTGGAAACGCCGGAATGGGAGAACCCCACGCTACAGAAGCAAATCAAAGAAGAGATAGTATGCGGCAGCAATTCGGTGATGGAAAATGAATCAGAGGAGGGAAATCCGGAGCTTTGGATGCTGCTGAGTCAGAAACCGGAATACACCCTTGCGGCATGTACTGCGGAAAGGAAAGGAACTTCAGACGACTGGCTGAAGGCGGTGCAGATTACAGAGGTAAGGGAAGAAGAGCTGTATGAATAAAGTTTTGCACTTTGTGTTTGAGTAAAAGAAGGAGAGGAACAAAACGGAAAATGGAAAATAAAATAGATACTTCGGCAAAAGACAGTACTGTCTGCCCGGCAGAAAAAGAGATAGATAAAACTCAAAAAGGCGGAGCGGAAAGCTCATCTGCGCAGCCGCCTGTCCACAAGCGGCGTGTGCGCTACTCCGGTACCCACCCAAGATCCTACAAAGAAAAATACAAGGAACTAAACCCGGAGAAATACGGCGACACAATTGAGAAGGTAATCAGCAAAGGCGGAACACCGGCCGGGATGCATATCTCCATCTGTGTAAATGAAATTCTTGATTTTTTCAAGATCCAGCCGGGGCAGCAGGGACTCGATGCGACGCTTGGGTACGGTGGCCATACGAGAAAAATGCTGGAATGTCTGCAGGGACAGGGACATCTCTATGGGCTTGATGTGGATCCGATTGAGTCGGAAAAGACAAAGGCCCGTCTGGAAAAGCTCGGATATGGACCGGAAATTCTGACAGTAAAGCTTTTAAATTTTGCAGATATCGATCAGGTGGCACAGGAGGCCGGAAAGTTTGATTTTGTGCTGGCAGATCTAGGGGTATCTTCGATGCAGATTGATAATCCGGAGCGAGGGTTTACCTACAAAGCGGACGGACCGCTGGATCTCCGGATGAATCCGCAGAAAGGAGAGAGTGCTTCTGACCGGCTGCTTTCTGTGACGGAGGAAGAGCTGGTTGGTATGCTCGTGGAAAATTCGGACGAGCCGTACGCAGAAGAGATTGCAGCGCGCATTATGGCGAGAAACCGGCGCAAGAAAGAGGGATGGACGACTACAGAGCTCCACAATGAGATTGAAGCAGCCTTGAAATTTCTACCGGAGAAAGAATACAAGGAGATGGTACGAAAATCCAGTCAGCGCACGTTTCAGGCGCTTCGCATTGATGTGAATCACGAATATGAGGTATTATATTCTCTGTTGGAAAAGCTGCCAGGTGTTCTGAAACCGGGCGGAAAAGTGGCGATTCTGACGTTTCATTCGGGAGAAGACCGACTGGTAAAGAAATCATTCCAGCGTTTTTACCGCGAAGGCATTTATCAGGACATCGCGAAAGATGTTATTCGTCCGTCAAAAGAAGAATGCATCCGAAACAGCCGTGCAAAATCGACGAAGATGCGCTGGGCAGTGCGGGCATGAAACATCATAAGGAGGGACACGCCTGCGGGAGGATTCCTTATGAGCCTGCAAGCAGCAAAGCGGATTGCGAATGTCTGCTTTACCGCAGATAAGCATTCCTTGTGCATCTGCCATGGATCGGTAGAGCACTGCGTGGAAACAAAAATCAAAGAGGACCGGAGTACCAGGAAAAGAGGCATACAATGAAAATAGCAGCATATAATTATCGGGATTTTGATGAAGCAGCATTTTTTGAAAAATTTGGAAAGCAGTATAATGTGGAGATTCTTCCGATTCGTGAGACGCCGACGGTGGAAAATGCACATCTTGCAGAGGACTGTGAGGGAGTAAGTGTGATTACGACACCGATCACAGAAGATCTGATCCGGGCGTGGAAGGAGCGGGGAGTAAAGCACATCTCCACCAGAACGATTGGTTTTGATCATATTGACGTGGAGGCGGCGCGCCGTCTCGGTATGAAAGTCAGCAATGTGACGTATTCGACCGGAAGTGTTGCGGATTATGCAGTGATGCTGATTCTGATGGCACTGCGAAGAATGAAATCTATTATCAAACGCGCGGAGGGTATGGATTACTCCTTAAATGGCAACATCGGAAGAGAGATTGGAAGTCTGACGGTCGGGGTAGTCGGAACCGGCAAAATCGGAACGCATGTTTTGAGGAATCTTTCCGGATTTGGATGCAGTCTTCTGGCGTATGACCCATATGAAAATGAAGAGGCCAAAAAATATGCGTCATACTGCACTCTTGAGGAACTGTTTGCAAAGAGTGATGTGATTACCTTCCATACTCCGGCGACAAAGAGCAGCTACCATATGGTCAATGAAGAGACACTTCGTCAGATGAAAGACGGCGTAGTGATTGTCAATACGGCGCGTGGCAGTATTATCGATACGCCGGCGTTTCTGGATGCGCTGGAAAGTGGGAAAGTAGGAGCAGCGGCGCTTGATGTAATTGAGAATGAGCTTGGCATTTTTTATGGAGATTATAAATATCAGGTAGTCGGACACCGGGAAATGTCCATTTTAAAGGATTTGCCAAATGTCCTGATGCTTCCGCACATGGCTTTTTATACGGAAAATGCAGTATCCGATATGGTGGAGCATTCGATCTGCCATATCTTAAACGGGGATGGAAATGTAGTGGGATAAGAGCAGAAGGCTGAACATTGACCGTTAAGGAGGAAAGAAAAAGTATAATAAAAACTGCTGCACAGTAGGCGAAGAGTCGTTTTTGTGCGGCAGTTTTTTGTGGTCAGAGAAGTTTTTTTGATGTCTAAAGAAATCCGGAAGCGGACTTTCCGGTAGCATAAGTGAGACGACGCACTCATGATCTTACAAACAGCGAAGCAGATGGGTAAGACTATGAATCAGTATAGATTAAAGTCCTTTCTCCCTTGTGTACGACTGAATCATTCCGTACATTTCTGAAAAGCCGATTTCATTTAAAAGAGCCAGCTGTTTCACACTGTCATTTTCCGGATAGTAGTAGGTATCAGAGCCGTACATGCAGCTTTTGACATCTGCCATGCCCCAGGGCGTCTCAACTGCGATAATCCGGCGGTCCAGTTTTGTGCGGTGCATTTCCTGAAAACGGATTCCAATCGTTGTAGTATTGCGGAAAATGATCGCTTCCATTTTTGCACGGTCATCCGGCTGGCAGAGTACCTTGAGCAGATAGGCCGGACGATTTTTTTTCATATAAATCGGAATGCAGAAAGCATCGAGCGCTCCCTCTTTGAGCAGCTGCTGAAGGGTGAACGAAAGGGCCTCTCCGGTGCAGTCGTCGATGTTTGTTTCCAGGCTCAAAATGGTATCGTGATCCTCCTCGGCAGAAGACTGCAGAAGCATAGCACGAAGAAATCCGGATACACCGGTATAGGTACGTTTCCCTGCACCAAATCCGGTATGCAGAATCTCAAAAGAATCTGGAAGGGTTGATTCTGTTCTAAAAGCGGCGGCGATGGCAGCTCCGGTCGGCGTTACGAGCTCGCCTTCTACGTTTCGTATTTTCAGCTGAAGATGCTCATTCGCCGCAATGGCAGTGACAGCGGGGACCGGAACCGGAATGAGACCATGCTGGCAGCGAATCTGGCCTGTCCCGTCGGTCAGCGCAGAGACGACGACCTGATCCGGATGGAGGTTGTCGAGGCAGACAGCAGCAGCTGTAATATCGACGATCGAGTCAACAGCGCCGACCTCATGAAAATGAACTTCATCGATGGATTTTCCGTGTACCTTTGCCTCAGCCTGAGCCAGAATACGGAAAATTTTGAGTGCAAGTGATTTTGCACCTTCGGTAAGATGGCCGGCCATGATAATCTGAGCAATATCATTTAAATTGCGGGCATCGTGATGATGGTGGTGAGCAGGAACGCCAGAGGTTTCATTTGCTGCGTGTTCATGTTCATGCAAATCATTCATTTCGCCTGTGGTGTGAGTGTGGATGTCATGAGATGTGTGTGCGTGCTCATGCAGCCTGGTTCTGTCAGCATGTGTGTGAGCATGCTCATTAGAAACAGCAGCGTCATGAGCATGGGTATCTCCGTACAGATACGCCATGTCATGATCATGGTTTTCGTGTGCGGCATCCAGAATGACATTGAAGTCACAGGCACGGATGCCGGATTTGTAAACATCTGTGATTTCGATAGAATAACCGGTCAGCGGCAGGCTTTCAAGAGCCTCCATCAATACCTCCCTGCTTGCTCCGAGATCGAGCAGAGCGGCGACTGTCATATCACCGCTGATTCCGGAATTACATTCCAGATATAGAATTTTTTCACTCATGATAACTCCTTTGTCACGTAGGCTTTTAAAAGAAGGTAAGTATTTTTCACACCGTCGATATGGGAACGCTCATAATTATGCGATGCGTATACGCCGGGACCGATCAGACCGTGGCGAATATCATATCCGCTTCGCAGCGTTGCCTCCACATCAGAGCCGTAATGCGGATAAATATCGATGGCATAATCCAGCCCTTCTTTTTTTGCAAGTTCGGAAAGCATGGTGATGAGATCGTAATTGTAAGGCCCGCCGGAGTCCTTTGCACAGATGGAAACCATACGCTCTGTACAGCCAAGATCTGCACCAACGCAGCCCATATCAACCGAAATCATTTCTTCTGTGTCTGAAGGAACATAGCTTCCGCCGTGTCCCACTTCCTCATAGACAGTGAACAAAAGAGAAACCTTGCGGTTTAAAACAAGCCCTTCTTCTTTTACTGCGCGGGCCAGACCGAGCAGAATCGCTGCAGAGAGCTTGTCATCGAGAAAACGGCTTTTGATGTAGCCGCTTTTTGTAACGACAGTTTTCGGATCCATGGCAATAATGTCTCCGGTCTGGATGCCGAGCGCCATCGTTTCCTTTTTTGAAGAGACAGTTTCATCAAGCAGGATCTCCATATTTTCTTCTGTCTGCTCGACCGGCTGATCTGCTACATGCGCAGAAGGCTCTGTATTGAGTACGACACCGGTATAGACGCGGCCGTCTCTGGTGTGGACGGTACAGTTTTCTCCGTCCGCGGTGCGCCACTGATGGCCACCGAGTGTCGTCGGGCGAAGGCGGCCATTTTCCTTGATCGAGCGCACCATGGCCCCAAGGGTATCGATGTGCGCGGCAAGAACCAGCGGACTACCGCTGCCTCCGATTGTCACAAATACATTTCCTTTATTAGAAAGCTCCGGTTCATAGCCCATTTTGCGAAGAACCATAAGCAGATAATCTGCCGCCGCTTTTGTGTAACTGGTCGGGCTTGGAATCGCAGTGAGCACTTCCAGCTGTCCGGTGATATAATCAATTGTACTGTTCATAAAAAACCTCCATGAAGAAAAAGTAATTATTATTTTGTCAAATGTAACTTGAAAATCCTTTTCCGACGATCTCGCTGCTCTTTGTGATTGCAGTAAACGCAGTCGGTTCTGTCCGATGGATAAAACGCTGCAGGTAAATGGCCTGTTTAACATCGACAACTGTCAGGATGACAGTACGATCCCGATGTGAGTAGGCACCCTGCGCATGGTAGGTCGTGGCACTGTGATCAAGCTCATGCGTGATAAAATCACAGATAGGCTGTGGATTGCTTGAAACGATCGTAAAAAATTTGTTGAGCTTCATACGCTCGATTGCTTTATCGATCAAAAGCGTCTTTGCGAGCAGACCAAGAATCGAACAAAGACCGGTCAGAGTATCAAAAATCAGAAAGGATACCACGACGACAATCAGGTCTGTGGCCAGCAAAGCAGTAGAAATATTCATGGTTGAATATTTCTTGATGATCATAGCGATGATATCTGTACCGCCGCCGGAAGCATTTTCAAAAAAGAGAAGTGCAGATGCGATTGCCGGAAGCAAGATCGCAAAGCAGAGCTCCAGCATAATTTCGTCCGTGAGCGGCCGCTGCATCGGAGCTGCTTTCTCGAAAATATTCAGAAGAATCGAAGAAAGCACTGTGACGTAGGCTGTTTTTATACCAAAATTTTTCCCGAGAAACGCAAAACCGACAACAAGCAGGAGAAGATTAATCAGAAGATTGATCTGTGCTGCTGTAAAAGGGAGTACTTTAGAAAAAACAACCGCCATACCGGAGACACCGCCGAACGAAAAGTTGTTTGGAAATTTGAAAACGTAGATTCCGATGTCCATAATCAGCACTGCGAGCGTAATCATAAAATATTCCCGTGCCCGGTTTGGAGACGGTTTCCGAAAATCCTTTTTCATCTGCATAGATTCACCTCTTTTTGCATGAGAGAAATAATTCATTTGTCAGGTCAGTACCTGCTTCTTATTATACCGTTTCAGGGCGAGTCGTGCAATGTTTATTTCGTCAGAGAAATACGGTCAAAAAAACGAGAAGTGTTCGACAAAGCTTATAAACTGTGCTAAGATAAATTGATGGTGTGCTGTAAAACAGTTAAGTGTCACGTAATTCGTTCTATTTTTAGATAGATAGTCTGGTTTCTGTAAGTGGCGAAGCGGATTGCGAATATCTGTTTTGTATAAAAGCAGATGGAAGAATGGGGGACAGAAACATGAATGGAACAATGCGACCAGCTTTGAAAAGGTATGTCTGCTCTTTTTTGTGCATACTTTTCATCCTCACATTAGTACCCGTACCTGCCAGGGCAGCAGAAAAGTCAAAACAAAATGTGGTTCGGGTTGGGTGGTATGAAGATGCGTATCATATTACAGATAAGAACGGGAATCGAAGCGGATACGGTTATGATTATGAGCAGGCGGTATCTGCGTATACCGGATGGGACTACGAATACATCAAAGGTGATTGGACTGAGCTGTTAGAAAAACTGCAAAGTGGTGAAATTGATATTATGGCTGCGATGTCTTACACAGAAGAACGTGCAGAAACCATGCAGTTTTCTGATCTGCCTATGGGAGAGGAAAAATATTACCTGTATGCAGATCTTAAAAATTCAGATATTTCTGCCTCTGATTTATCGACGCTGAATGGCAAAGCAATTGCCATGATGGAAGCAAGTGTACAAACAACGCAGTTTTGCGAATGGGAAGAGAAATATCATCTAAAGACTGAGCATGTATATGTAGACAGTATCGATCAGGCGAAGAAATTGTTTGCTGAACATAAGATACAGGGGGTTATCTATACAGAAACCTCAATCTGGATAGAGAATGGTCTGGCGGCGATTGCTACAACGGGCAGCTCTGATATTTATTACGGCATCAATAAAAACCGGACAGATTTGAAGGAAGAGCTGGATAATGCCATGCGTGCCATGGAAAATGATAAGCCATTTTATTCGGATGATCTTTATAAACAGTATCTTGCTACGCAGTCTGTCGCAGTGCTTTCCAATGAAGAAAGTAAGTGGCTGAAAGAAAAAGGGACAATTAAGATTGGCTATTTAAATGATGATCCTGGGTTCAGTACAGTAGATCCTAAAAGTGGGGAACTGGTGGGTGTCATTAATGATTATATTGAATATGCCGGAAAATGCTTTGATCAGACCTTAAATTTTGAATTGACAGGGTTTGATTCGCAGGAGGAGCAGATACAGGCGCTGAAGGATGATGAAATCGATATGATTTTTCATATCAGCCAGAATCCGTACTATGCAGAGCAAAACAGCCTGTCACTGTCAAATACCGTTCTATCTATTTCACTGGCTACGGTAACAAACCAGAATGCCTTTGATGAGACGGCAGAAAATACAGTTGCGATATCAAAGGATAACGCGAAATTTATATGGTATATTTCATATAATTATCCGGATTGGGATATTATAAAATGCGATTCGTTTAAAGATGCAGAGAAAGCAGTACAGGACGGCAAAGCGGATTGCTTTATCGCAAGATCAGGGCAGGCCATGAACTATGTAAATGATAAGAAGCTGCACAGTGTATTTTTGACGAAACCGGCAAATACATCCTTTGCGGTAATCAAGGGGAATACAGTTCTGATGTCAATTTTGAATAAGACATTGGAAGCCATGCAGACTTCAAAGCTGACCGGCGCAGTTTCCATGTATGAAGATTCTCTGAAAAAGGTTACCTTGTCAGATTTTATGAAAGATAACATTCTGATCGTTGCTACGGTTAGCGTCATCGTGTTTTTACTTATTTTGGCGGTTATTCTCAGCTTGCTGAGCAGCACAAAACGGGCAGCCAGTCAGTCTCAAAAGCTAAATGAGAAATTGAGGGAGAGTCAGCATGATCTGCAGGTTGCCTTATTGCAGGCAGAAAGCGCAAATGCAGCGAAAACGGCTTTCCTGAACAATATGTCTCACGATATCCGTACGCCGATGAATGCAATCATCGGATTTACATCTCTGGCGGCTTCTCATTTAGATAATCGGGAACTTGTGAAGGATTATCTTCGAAAAATCGGTACATCCAGTGAGCATCTGCTTTCACTGATCAACGATGTTCTGGATATGAGCCGTATTGAAAGCGGCAAGGTAAAGATCGAGGAAAAACCGTTGCATCTGCCGGATTTGCTGCACGATATCCGTACCATCATCAGACCATCCATCAGTTCGAAACAACTGGATTTCCTGATTGATACCGTGGATGTACATGATGAGGACATTATAGCGGATAAGCTTAGACTGACACAAATTCTTCTGAATATTCTGAGTAATGCTGTGAAATATAATAAGCCAAGAGGTACGGTCAGTCTTCGGGTGAAACAGGAAAAAAAGGCACCAAAGGATTGTGCAACGTATCATTTTATCATAAGAGATACGGGCATTGGTATCAGCAAAGAATTTCAGAAGCATATTTTTGAAAATTTTTCCCGTGAAGAGACGGCAACGGTAAGCGGTATTCAGGGAACTGGTCTTGGACTTGCGATTACCAAGAAAATTGTTGAGATGATGGGTGGCACAATCAGCCTGGAAAGTGAGGAAGGGATCGGCAGTGAATTTGATGTCTGCCTTACCTTTAAGTTAAACGGGGAAAGAAAGGTCTATGAAAAAGTGGAATCTTTACAGGGACTCCGCGTTTTGGTGGCAGATGATGATACAGATACCTGCCTGAGTGTCTCCTCTATGCTGACAGAGATTGGAATGCGTTCGGAATGGACAGTCTCGGGCAAAGAGGCTGTTATTCGTGCAAAGCATGCGGTGGATATGGGGGATGAATTCTATGCCTATATTATTGACTGGTTAATGCCGGATATGAACGGAATAGAAACTGTCCGACGTATTCGCAGAGTGATTGGCGATGGCAGCCCGATCATCATTCTTACTGCGTATGATTGGTCTGATGTGGAAGAAGAAGCAAAAGAAGCCGGAGTAACCGCATTCTGTGAGAAACCGCTGTTTATGTCAGAATTGCGGGATATTCTTACGCAGCCGGTACGGAAACCAGAGCCGCGCACAGACTGGAACAGTATCTCCTATAAGGATAAGAAACTTCTTCTGGTGGAGGATAATGAGCTCAATCAGGAGATTGGAGTGGAAATTCTTAAAAGTGCGGGCTTTAGTGTAGAAGTGGCAAACGATGGTTCCGTTGCGGTAGAAAAAGTAGCTGCTTCAAAACCTGGCGAATACGATTTGATTTTGATGGATGTTCAGATGCCTTTTATGGACGGCTATGAGGCTACCAGAAGAATCAGGGCGATGGAAGAAACGTATCATAGTCAGATCCCGATTCTCGCCATGACAGCGAATGCGTTCGAAGATGACCGGGCACAGGCACTTCAGGCGGGGATGAACGGATATCTTACCAAACCGATAAAAATCGATGAAATGTTAAAAGTAATCAGTTCTTTATTGAAATGATATGTGAGGAGCAGTAAGAGAAGCTTCCTGCCTGAAATAAAAAAGAAACCTGCTTAATTTATAAACTCATAAAATTTATGGGTTGCCAATCCGCAGAACCTACATTATAATAAGGAAAGCTGACAGAAACAAACCTAATCAACTATGCATCTGCATATCTTCGCTTTTATCGTCGGTCAAAAGCGGTATCTATCGCTTATTGATCTGCGCAATTTTGCCGAGAAGTTATCTCATTCGGCGAACTATACTGCACAGATACAGGTGCGGAACGGAGAAAACATGGAAAGAGAAACCGTCATTGTCCTCGACTTTGGAGGACAGTACAATCAGCTCATTGCAAGACGTGTCAGAGAATGCAATGTCTATTGTGAGATTTACTCTTACAGAACCGACATTGAGAAAATCAAAGCCATGAATCCGAAAGGAATCATCCTGACCGGCGGACCAAACAGCTGTTATGAAGCAGATTCACCGACATATACGAAAGAGCTGTTCGAACTCGGCATTCCGGTGCTTGGCCTGTGCTACGGTGCGCAGCTGATGCAGCATCTCCTCGGCGGCGTGGTAACACGTGCAGAGGTACGTGAATATGGCAAGACAGAAGTCTTTGTCGATACAACATCCCGCCTGTTCGGTAATGTATCACCGTCCACGATCTGCTGGATGAGCCATTTTGATTATATTGCAAAAGCAGCTCCGGGCTTCAAAATCACTGCACATACGGCAGACTGTCCGGTTGCGGCAGCAGAAAATGAAGAAAAACATCTTTACGCAATCCAGTTCCATCCGGAAGTCCTCCACACACAGGAGGGTACGAAAATGCTCTATAATTTCGTGCGCGGTGTCTGTGGCTGTGCGGGTGACTGGAGAATGGATTCTTTCGTAGAGAATTCGATCCGTGCAATCCGCGAAAAAGTCGGTGACGGAAAGGTGCTTCTTGCACTTTCAGGCGGCGTTGATTCTTCCGTGGCAGCCGGTCTTTTATCCAGAGCTATCGGAAAACAGCTGACCTGTGTATTTGTTGATCACGGTCTTCTCCGCAAAAACGAAGGCGATGAAGTTGAGGCTGTATTCGGACCGAAAGGTCAATTTGATCTGAACTTTATCCGCGTCAATGCGCAGGAGCGCTATTACAGCAAACTGGCAGGCGTAACCGAGCCGGAGCAGAAGCGCAAGATCATCGGAGAAGAATTTATCCGTGTCTTCGAAGAGGAAGCGAAGAAAATCGGTGCAGTTGACTTTCTTGCACAGGGAACGATCTATCCGGACGTGGTAGAGAGCGGACTTGGCGGAGAATCTGCAGTCATCAAATCTCACCACAATGTCGGCGGTCTCCCGAAGAATGTAGATTTCAAAGAGATCATTGAGCCGCTGCGCGACCTGTTTAAAGACGAGGTACGTAAAGCCGGACTGGAGCTTGGCATTCCGCGTGAGCTTGTATTCCGCCAGCCATTCCCAGGACCGGGACTTGGCATCCGCATTATCGGAGAGATCACAGCAGAAAAAGTCCGCATTGTACAGGACGCAGATTACATCTACCGTGAAGAAATCGCCAAAGCCGGTCTTGATCAGGACATCAACCAGTACTTTGCAGCACTGACCAATATGCGCTCCGTAGGTGTCATGGGTGATGAAAGAACATATGATTATGCAGTTGCACTGCGCGCCGTAAAGACGATCGACTTCATGACTGCTGAGGCAGCAGAGATTCCATGGGAAGTTTTGCAGACTGTTATGAGCCGTATTATCAACGAGGTGAAGGGTGTCAACCGCGTATTCTATGATCTGACGAGTAAGCCACCAGGAACGATTGAGTTTGAATAACGGACTAAAATGCCGAAAGCCTGTATTTATGCGGGTTTCCGGCATTTGTTTTACAAAATGGCTCTAGTTTGGCTCTATTTGTGGATGGAGTAATACAAAAATGTGTGTAGAGAATTAGCATAGAAGGGAAGGAAATAAAAATGTTTAAGGTTGCAATATTACAAAAACGTGCTATTAATGCACAAATAGATAAGAATATCGAAAGTATCATTGCAGCAATGAAAGAGGCTTCGGAAAACCATGCAGATATTCTTTTATTGCCGGAATGT
>JAQXVT010000081.1 GCA_029225065.1 Lachnospiraceae bacterium
TGAGCAAGGGGATGGGGAGAACAGCGGTCTGGTACAAACAAGTGGAGATTTCTGGCAGATAAGAAATCAGCACCTGCGCACTGAGGGGGCCTTACGTACCATTCCTCGCTTTGTCCCGGCTGGGCAGAGCACACAGATGATCATCGGGGCCACCCCGGAGAGTGATTTTCAGATTATTTCTGTGGCAGAGTCGCTGTACCGGAAGTTTGATCTGAAGCGGGTGTTCTATTCGGCCTTTGTTCGGGTAAACGACGATTCTCTGCTGCCGGATCTTCCGGGCGGACCGCCGCTTGGAAGAGAACACCGGCTGTATCAGGCAGACTGGCTGCTGCGCTTTTACGGGTTTGAGGCGGGTGAGCTGCTCGATGAGAAGCATCCGAACTTTAATACGCTGCTGGATCCGAAGTGCGACTGGGCGCTTTCTCATCTGGAGCATTTTCCAGTGGAGGTGAACCGCGCGGATTACTATACGCTTCTGCGGGTGCCAGGCATCGGTCCGAAATCCGCCAGACGGATTGTACAGGCGCGCAGGATGGGACAGCTGGATTTCCCGGATCTGAAAAAGGCTGGTGTTGTGCTGAAACGGGCAGTCTATTTTATCACCTGTCAGGGGCGTCAGATGTATCCGCTGAAGCTCCACGAGGATTTTATTCTGAGAAATCTACTGAGTGCGCAGTCAGGAGGCAGAAGCGGACCGGCAGAGACTATCACGTACCGTCAGCTGTCATTGTTTGAACACGGTAGCGAAGCGGATTGCGAACGTCCGCTTTATAAAGCATCGGGAGGGACCCTGCTATGACCATTTTTCTGTGTGACGATACGATGGAAGGAATCTTTACAGCAGTATACGATGCCTGGGCAAGCCGTCTCGGTCATGCGAACGTAAAGCTTCAGATACGCGGCGCGACGATGGAGCTGTTTGCTGATTACCGGGAGGTACAGACAGATATGGAAAAGGCGGAGAAAGTGGCGCGCACGATCAAAAGAGAACTGGGAGAAGAAGGCTGGGAGCAGATCAGCCGCGCTGCGCTGGCAGCTAAAAAAGAGCGGGCAGATGCGATTTACCGGGTGCTGGTATTGGCGCTGTCAAAAGGAAGAAAGCAGCAGGTATTGCAGGACAGCGGCAGTAGTTTGTACAAAAGAGAGGATTTGAATAGAACGGAGAAAATGCATCGAGGAAAGTCATCAGATATTCTGGCACAGATCCAAAATCCATTTGTCTGCCTTGTAATGGAACTGGCGCGCAGCGTCTGGCATGAGACGCACCGGTACATGGGATTTGTCCGTTTTCGTGAGCTGCAAAGCGGTGTGCTGTTTTCTGAAATCGCACCGGAAAATCAGGTGCTGCCGCTTTTGGGAGCACACTTTGCAGATCGTTTTCCGAGGGAGCATTTTCTGATTTTTGACCATACACATCGGGATGTGCTTGCACATGAGGCGGGCGGCTCGTGGTGGATTTTAAGGGATGTTCCGATGGAACAGAAAAAGTTCGAAGCGGGACCACTTTCCAATCAGGAGGAGGAATTTCAGCGTCTGTGGAGAGGCTTTTGCAGCAGAATTTCCATCAGGGAGCGGGAGAACCCGCAGCTGCAGCGCCAGCTATGGCCGTATAAGTTTAGAAAATGGATGACAGAAGGGCAGAAGGATTGGTAAAATTGATAGGAATCATGAAAAAAGTTTGAACACGGGAGACGGAAAGCGGATGCAGCACTGCTTTTGCTCCGCCAAAACTTTGGTTAAACTGACAAAAATTGCAGAATCAGAAAAAACAGAGCCAAAATCCATTCATTGACGTATGACGACAAGTGTGCAATACTATAGCGGATTCAGAGGAATCAGAACCGACAGAATGAATAGGAGGGATCGGCAATGTTGGAGAAAAAAATTCAACTGAAAGCTTTTTCAGAGGTAAAGGAATTTGTAAAAGCGGCTGAGAAATGCGAGTATGATGTGGATGTTTTTTATAATCGTGTTGTGGTAGATGCAAAATCCATTCTGGGTGTGATGAGTATGGATCTGACGAGACCGCTGACGGTAAAGTATCATGTGGAAGATCAGGATTGTTTTGAACAGACACTGAATAAATTTGCGATGTAATGCTTTTAAAGGATTTATTTTGCAAGAAGACGGGCAGCTGCAGATGAGAAATCATTTGTGGCTGCCTTTTTTTACAGAGGCAAGCAAGTTCCCTGCGAGGAGCAATAAGCAGTGGGGCCCCTTATGAGTCAGGAGCCCTTATGATCCTACAAGCAGCGAAGCGGATTGTGAATATTCGCTTTGATACTCCTGAAAATAAAATAGAAAAAGTGGTCGCGTATCGTGTATAATAAATTGGATACCGGTCAGAAAACAGATTTGGCTGAATAAAAACAAAAATATTAGAACGGAAGATGGCATGGCCGAGCGAAAGTTGAAAAGACAGATGACAGGCGATGGGGATCAGGAGAGAAAGAACCCTGGGACAGAATGTGAAGAGCAGAAAATGAAAGAAAGTGTAGCGATGGAAGCTGGTACTGTGGTAGAGAAAAGTACAGTTCCGAAAAAACAGGAACAAAAAGAAGTCACAAAGCCAGAAAAATCAGGCAGAGTAAAGACGACGGAAGAAGCGAGTGAGAACCCGCAAATCCGGATTTCGGTCCGTGGACTGGTAGAATTCATTCTGCGGTCCGGTGATATCGATGACCGCCAGGGCGGAAATCTTCCGGATTATGATGCGATGCTGGAGGGAAGCCGTCTGCACAGGAAAATTCAGGAAAAGATGGGAGGCGGATACCGCGCGGAGGTGCCGCTTTCGATCAGCCTGCCCGGAAATGGCTATACTCTGATTGTGGAAGGGCGTGCGGACGGGATTTTTCAGGAGGATGTCTGGTATGTCGATGAGATCAAGACGATGTACCGGGAGGTAGAATCGCTGGAAGGACCGTATGAAGTACACCTGGCACAGGCGAAATGCTATGCTTATATTTATCTGCTGCAGAATGATCTGGAGGAAATCGGCGTGCAGATGACATACTGCACACAGGAGACAGAGACGGTGCGACGGTTTCGCAGCCACTTTCAAAAAGAAGAGCTGACGGACTGGTTTGAGGAGCTGATCAGAGAATATCATAAATGGGCAGAGCTTCAGAATCAGTGGAAGAAAGTGCGCAGCGCATCCTTAAAAACGTTGGCGTTTCCATTTCCGTGGCGAAAGGGACAGCGAAAGCTGGCGGGAGATGTATACCGGACCATTCTTAGAAAAAAGACGCTGTTCATTCAGGCACCGACCGGGACGGGGAAGACGCTGTCGACGGTATACCCGGCAGTAAAAGCGATGGGGGAGGGGCTGACAGAGCGGATTTTTTACGCGACGGCAAAGACTGTGACGCGTACCGTTGCGGAGGAAGCGTTCTCGATTCTTCGCAGCGGAGGAATGCATTTAAAGACTGTGACACTGACAGCGAAGGAGAAAATCTGTTTCATGGAGGAGACAGAGTGCAATCCGGAGGCCTGCCCGTATGCGAAGGGACACTATGACCGTGTCAATGACGCGGTATTTCATCTGATCTCGGAGAAAGAAGCCTTTGACCGGACGGCGATTCTGGAACAGGCAGAAAAGTGGCAGGTCTGCCCGTTTGAGATGAGTCTTGATGTATCGCTCTGGTCGGATGCGGTGATCTGCGATTACAATTATCTGTTTGATCCGAGGGCGAAGCTGAAGCGTTTTTTTGCCGAGAACAACAAAGGGGAATATCTTTTCCTGATCGACGAGGCACACAATCTCGTGGAACGCGCAAGGGAGATGTTTTCGGCCTCATTGTATAAGGAAGATTTTCTTGCGCTGAAGAAGGAAGTGAAGACGCACAGCAAAAGGCTGACACGTGCGCTGGAACGGTGCAATGCATGGCTGCTGGAGAAAAAGAGGGAGCAGGGTGAACTTGCAGTGATGGAAGACATTGGAATGTTTCCGGTATACCTGATGAATCTGTGCGGGGTGATGGAGGAGTTTCTGGAGGACTGTCACGACACGTCGCTTGGAAAGCAGGTCAGGGAGCTGTATTTTCAGACGAGGAGCTTTCTTGAGGTGAGTGATCGGCTGGATGAAAATTATGTGATTTATTCCGAATTGTGCGGTGATGGGAGATTTCTTCTGAGGCTGTACTGCGTGGATACGTCCGGAAATCTGCAGGAATGCCTGAACCGCGGACGAAGCACCATATTTTTTTCAGCGACGTTTCTGCCAATCCGGTATTACAAAAGCCTGCTCAGCACGAGAGATGATAATTATGCTGTTTATGCGGAGCCGGTTTTTTCACAGGAGAGGCGCCAGATTCTGCTTGGAACGGATACGAGCAGCCGTTATCAGAACCGGACGGAGCAGGAATATGCGCGCATGGCCTCCTATATCATGCGGACAATCCGTGCAAAGCGGGGCAATTATATGGTATTTTTCTCTTCTTATCAGATGCTGGAGGATGTGGCCGGACAGTTTCAGATCCTGTGTGAAAAGGAACAGGAGGAGATGGAGCTGCTCTGCCAGACACCGGGTATGACAGAAGCGCAGCGAGAAGAGTTTCTGGAAGCGTTTGAAACGGTGCATCCGCAGGGGCTGGCCGGATTCTGCGTGATGGGAGGCATCTTCGGAGAGGGCATTGATTTAAAGGAAGAGCGCCTCATTGGTGCGATCATCGTCGGCACCGGAATTCCGCAGGTCTGCCAGGAGCGGGAGCTGCTCAAAACATTTTTCGATAAGCGGGGCGAGGATGGATTCTTTTATGCGTACCTCTGTCCGGGAATGAACAAGGTACTTCAATCTGCAGGCAGGGTCATTCGGACGGACGAGGACGAAGGGATCATTCTTCTGCTGGACGAACGCTTCGGAAAACCGGCCTACCGCAGGATGTTTCCGGCGGAATGGGGAAATCCACCCGGATGCACGCTTCATACGGTACAGAAAAAGCTGGAGCTGTTCTGGACCGAGCGGGAACGACACGCCGACAAAATGTGCAGCACTATAAAAGCTGGCGCTGAACAGTAGCTAAAAATGAGACGTTAAAACTTGTCAGATACACATTTGTGTGATAAAATTCGCGTAGAAGTGACACGCCGCGTCAGGATACTGGATCTAAACGAATCAGGAAAGCAGACCTGAAATGTCCGCTTTGATTCGCGGAAGGCAGCGAAGCGGAACTGAAATATCCGCTCTGACAGCGGCAGATGTTGCAGAAAAAAACTGACAATTACA
Source organism: Lachnospiraceae bacterium (assembly GCA_029225065.1). Lineage (GTDB taxonomy): Bacteria > Bacillota > Clostridia > Lachnospirales > Lachnospiraceae > Choladousia. The sequence continues at coordinate 5,225 of JAQXVT010000081.1, forward strand.
GCGAGGAGCAGGGAGGAACAAATGAGCAAGGTCAGAAGAATTTATGTCGAGAAGAAGGATCAGTTTGCAGTGGCTGCCAGAGGACTGGAGCATGAGGTAAAAAGCTATCTTGGAATCAAGGATCTGGAAAAAGTCCGCATTCTGATTCGGTACGATGTAGAAAATATTTCCGATGAAGTGTATGAAAGAGCATGCCGCAGCGTATTTTCTGAGCCGCCGGTCGATCAGCTTTACGAAGAAAGTTTCCCGATGGCAGAGGACGAAAAAGCGTTTGCGACGGAATTTCTCCCGGGACAGTTTGATCAGCGGGCAGATTCCGCTGTTCAGTGTGTGAAATTCCTCAAAGAGGACGAAGAGCCGATCATCCGCTCTGCAACCGTTTATGTGGTAAAGGGTGCCGTATCAGAGGAAGAATTTGAGGCGGTAAAGAATCATTGCATCAACCCGGTGGATTCCCGCGAGGCAGGCTTTGCAAAGCCGGAGACTCTTGTAACCGAGTTCCAGGAACCGGCGGATGTGATTACGTTTGATGGCTTTATCGATATGGAGGAAGCGCCGCTTAAAGAGCTTTATACCTCGCTGAACCTTGCAATGACGTTCAAAGATTTCCTGCATATTCAGAATTATTTTAAAAACGAAGAAAAAAGAAATCCGTCCATGACAGAGATTCGTGTGCTGGATACCTACTGGTCCGACCACTGCCGACATACGACGTTTTCGACTGAACTGAAGCAGGTTGTATTTGATGATGGCTATTATAAAAAGCCGATCGAGGATACGTATCGCCAGTATCTGGCAGATCACAGCGAGATTTTCAAAGGCCGCGAGGACAAGTTTGTCTGCCTGATGGATCTTGCACTGATGGCAATGCGCAAGCTGAAAAAGGAAGGAAAGCTTCAGGATCAGGAAGAATCCGACGAAATCAACGCATGTTCCATCGTTGTGCCGGTAGAGGTGGATGGTGTGACCGAGGAGTGGCTCGTAAACTTTAAAAATGAGACGCACAACCATCCGACCGAGATTGAGCCGTTCGGCGGCGCAGCAACCTGCCTTGGCGGAGCGATCCGTGACCCGCTTTCCGGCCGTACCTACGTTTATCAGGCAATGCGTGTGACGGGAGCGGCAGACCCGACTGTTTCGGTAAAGAAGACATTAAAGGGCAAGCTTCCGCAGAAGAAGCTGGTAAGAGATGCGGCACATGGCTACAGCTCCTACGGAAATCAGATCGGACTTGCAACCGGATACGTAAAAGAGATTTATCATCCGGATTATGTGGCAAAGCGTATGGAGATCGGCGCTGTCATGGGAGCAGCACCGCGCAGAGCCGTTATCCGTGAAAACTCCGATCCGGGCGATATCATTATCCTGCTTGGCGGACGGACCGGAAGAGACGGAATCGGAGGAGCGACCGGTTCCTCAAAGGTGCACACCGAGGCTTCCATTGAGGTGTGCGGCGCAGAGGTGCAGAAAGGAAATGCACCGACCGAGCGTAAGATTCAGAGACTGTTCCGCAGAGAAGAAGTCAGCCGCCTGATCAAGAAGTGCAACGACTTCGGCGCAGGCGGAGTGTCCGTAGCGATCGGAGAGCTGGCAGAAGGACTTCATATTTATCTGGATAAGGTGCCGAAAAAATACGCCGGTCTGGACGGAACGGAGCTTGCAATTTCCGAGTCCCAGGAGCGTATGGCGGTTGTTGTAGATCCGAAGGATGTAGATGAGTTTATGAAATACGCATCCGAGGAAAATCTGGAGGCAGTGCAGGTAGCGGTTGTCACGAAGGAGCCGCGTCTTGTCCTGATCTGGAGAGACAAAGAAATTGTCAATATTTCCAGAGCATTTCTGGATACGAACGGTGCGCATCAGGAGACTTCGGTAGAAGTGGAGATGCCGTCCGAGACAGAAAAATATTTTGTAAGAGAAGAAGTAGCGGATGTACGCAAAAAATGGCTGGAGACACTTGCTGATCTGAACTGCTGCTCACAGAAGGGACTTGTGGAGATGTTCGACAGTTCAATCGGAGCAGGTTCCGTACTGATGCCGTACGGCGGAAAATATCAGCTGACCGAGACACAGGCCATGGTAGCGAAGCTTCCGGTACTCGAAGGAAAATGTGATACCGTGACGATGATGAGCTACGGCTTTGATCCGTATCTGTCGAGCTGGAGCCCGTATCACGGAGCAGTTTATGCGGTTCTGGAGTCTGTGGCACGTATTGTGGCAAACGGCGGAGATTACAGCAGGATCCGTTTTACATTCCAGGAATACTTCCGTCGCATGACCGAGGATCCGAAGCGCTGGAGCCAGCCGTTTGCAGCACTGCTCGGCGCATATTCCGCACAGCTTGGATTTGGACTTCCGTCAATCGGAGGAAAAGACAGTATGTCCGGTACCTTCAACGAGATCGATGTACCGCCGACACTCGTCTCCTTTGCAGTCGATATCGCAAAAGAGCAGGATATCGTGACACCGGAGCTGAAGAAGGCAGGCAGCAAGCTGGTACTTCTGAAGGTGGAGAAGGACGCTTATGATCTTCCGGTCTACAGCCAGGTGATGGATCTGTACGGAAAATTCCACGAGGACACTAAGGCAGGCAGAGTGCTTTCCGCGTATGCGCTTGACGGAAAGGGACTTGTGGCAGCACTTTCCAAGATGGCATTCGGAAACGGTCTTGGATTTAAGATTGAGCATAACGTGGATGAGAGAGATCTCTTTACCGCAGGCTTTGGTGATATCGTGGCAGAGGTTCCGGCAGAAGCAGTCGGAACGCTGGCAAGCACTTACACGGTGATCGGTGAAGTGACAGCGGACGGAGCATTTGCATACCGCGACGTGAAGATCAGTGCAGAAGAGGCGCTGGAAGCATGGAAGGGTACGCTGGAGCGCGTGTTCAAGACCGAGTCCGGCATGCCGACTGTTGGCGGCGGACTGGATCTGGACGGACAGAAGACGGACGGCGCATCTGCTTACTTCTTTGCAGCACAGGACGGTGCAAAGAATGAAAACGGCATTTATCACACAGATAAGATTTACGTGTGCAAAAATAAAGTGGCGAAGCCGCACGTATTTATTCCGGTATTTCCGGGAACCAACTGCGAGTATGACAGCACAAAGGCATTTGAGCGTGCAGGCGCTGAGGTAGAGGTAAAGGTATTCCGCAACCTGACAGCAGAGGATATCCGTGAATCCGTAGATGAATTTGAAAAAGCGATCAGCCAGGCACAGATCATCATGTTCCCGGGCGGATTTTCCGCGGGCGATGAGCCGGACGGATCTGCGAAGTTCTTTGCGACGGCATTCCAGAATGCGAAGCTCAAAGAAGCGGTGATGAAGCTGCTGAATGAGCGGGATGGACTGGCACTCGGTATCTGCAATGGATTCCAGGCGCTGATCAAGCTTGGCCTGGTACCGGGCGGCGAGATTACCGGTCAGACAGAGAGCTCGCCGACACTGACGTTCAATACGATCGGCCGTCATATTTCGAAGATGGTTTACACGAAGGTAGTCAGCAACAAATCCCCGTGGCTGGCAGGCGCGCAGCCGGGAGGCGTTTACGTCAATCCGGCCTCTCACGGTGAGGGACGTTTCGTTGCCGATAAGGAGTGGCTTGCGAAGTTGTTTGCAAACGGTCAGGTAGCGACACAGTACTGTGATCCGGAAGGAGATGTACTGGTCGGAGACGAGGAGTGGAATGTGAACGGTTCGTACCTTGCAATCGAGGGAATCACAAGCCCGGATGGAAGAGTGCTTGGAAAGATGGCACATTCCGAGCGCCGCGGCGACAGTGTGGCGATTAATATTTACGGAGAGCAGGATATGAAGATCTTCGAGTCGGGAGTAGCATATTTTAAATAATGAGCAGAAAAAGGTTAAAGGCAGATAATGCCGAACAATTGGCAGAAATTATAAAAGCGATCCAGCGCGGCGAAGAGCCGACGCAGGAGAGCATCCGAAGAAACACGGAGAGTGCGCCGCAGGCGGACTCTCCGATGTCAGGTTCAGAGGAAGGCGATACGGAGCGTCTCGGCTTTGCGGAAGAGGACGGGGATGGATTTGTAATACACTGGCCGTCCTTAAAAAATGGAACCGGGGCTGCAGCCACAAAGAAGACGTACGGAAAAACGGAGCAGATAGAACCGCCAGAAGAGCCGTTCGTGCAGGAGGAAGAACTGCAGGATGAGGAAGAGGATGACGAAGAAGACTGGGAGGGTTTTTCTCCGAAGGAATTTGTGCAGGATGTGACAGACCGTGCACAGGGATTTCTGAACTTTATCCAACGGAAGAAAGTACCGGCGGAAGGAAAACGAGATGCTGCCGGGGCGAAGGATACAGAGCAGGATGCTGCGGGAAAACAGAATCCGGCTCAGGAGAGCTTAACAGAAGACGAGACGAAGCGCTATGTTCCGCGCAATGTGCTGACAACGGACCGTACTGAGGCACAAAGCGGTAATTCAGAAAGTGCAGCGCAGCAGAGAGCTTTCGCAGGTGTGTTCAGTCAAAACAGTGATCCAGAAAAAAAAGTTCAGAAAGAGGAAAAAGTCGGTATCGCCGGAGATTCTGCGGATGGTCAAAAAGAAGATAGTCGGAAAGCGGCCGGGGATGATCAGACAGAAGAGCGTTCAGAGAATGACTGGTCTGATCCGAACGAAAATTCCTGGGATGAAGAGGAATCAGAAGAGTTTGGTCTTGGACTTCTGGGGAGAAAAAGAGTTCGCCTGACGGATACGATGGAGGAAAATGAACGCTTCCGCCCGTCAAAATGGGGGCTTCGAAAATCGGAGCAATCAGACAAAACGGATGATCTGGAAGCAGATGAAGCGATGTCTGCGGCGCAGGATGAGGTTAAATCTGAAAATATACTGCGGGCTGGAAATGTATCTGAGGAAAAAGAAGAATCAGAAAAAAGCACAGAGTGGGAATCTGATGATGCAAAGGACGGTGCAGAATCAGAAACAGATTCTGCTAAGACAAAGAAATCCAGGTTTGGCGGTCTGTTTGCGCGGCTTTCTGTGAAAGGAAAAGCATCAAAGAAAGAAGATGCATTAAAAGAAGATGCATTAAAATCAGAAGAAATATTAGAATCAGAAGAAACGTCAGAATCAGCGGAGACGGAAAAACAGCCAGAAGCGGAATCCACGCTAAAAGCTGAGGACGAAGCGGAAAAATCGGCAGTAAAATCCAACGAAGAGGCGGAAGATTTCAATCAGCGCCAGAAGCTGGAAAAACTTCTGGAGTCAGGCCGAAGTGCAGAAATGCAGGAACTTCCGGGGGAGGAAGAAAAGCCGACGAACAGGGCTTTGCCAGACGAAAAACAGGAACGCAGAATCGGAAGCCTGAAAGAATCGGAACAGGAATCAGAAGAGGAGCAGGAGAAGGATACCGAAAAAGAAAAGCTGCCCCAGTTCCCAAAAACCGGGGATGATAAAAAAGTCGGTATGAACTTCCTGAATCGTCTCCGTGAGCACGGAATCGGCGGACGCGAAATCGGAATGCTTGTCATTGGTATGGTTCTTGCTGTTTTAATCGTGGTACTGGTCGGAAAAACGATTACCGGCATGATTGAGGACTCAAATAAGAGTGAAAACGTGACGGCAGACAAAGGACTGAAGGTTCTGGTAGAAGAGGAACCGACCAGCTGGAGCAATGCGTATCCGGTGAAGCTGAAATTTAAAGTTTCCGGTGCTTCGATTACGGAGATTCGGATCGATGGCACGGTCTGCACCGCAGACGATCAGGGGATTGTGACATATGAAGCAAATAACGGACAGCTGGAGGCGGAAGTGGATACCGATAAGAGCGAGACGCTGAAGGCATCCATCGAGATTCCGATGCTGGACGGAGAAGCTCCGGTCGTTCATGCAGCGCGGAAGCAGGATCAGATTGAACTGACTGCCACGGATGCACGTTCGACTGTGACCGGTATCTATTATGCGGCAGTAGATGACACTGCGATGATGAATCTTCCGGAGTACCAGAAATACAGCGGACCGATCGCTTACACAGAAAGTACGACGTATTATTTTTATGCGGAAGATGCAGCAGGAAACTGCAGTGTGCCGGTTTCCACAAACATGGAGACAGCCAAAAAGCTTGTTCTGGAGCAGGAAAGCATTCATCTGTATCCGGGCGGAAACACCGAGCTGATGGCGGAGGCCGAGCCGAGCGGTGCGCTGCTTGATAATCTGCAGTATGAAAGCCTGAATCCGGAAATTCTTTCTGTCAGCAAGAGCGGAACAGTGACAGCACTTGGGGAAGGCACGGGAAGCATCAAGGTCAGCGCGGACGGCGTGGAAGATGTGGTCTGCACGGTGACTGTGTCGGATACAAAGACGGTTACGATCAGCACGCTCGGAGACTGTACGCTTGGCACAGATGCCAATTTCAGCACGGTGAACAGCTTTAATGCATACGATGAAGCAAACGGGCATGACTATTTCTTCAAAAATGTGAAAACAATCCTGGAAGAAGATGATGTGACATTTGCAAATCTTGAGGGAACGTTTACCACTTCAAACGACAGGCAGGACAAACAGTATGCATTTAAAGGGGATCCGGATTACACGGAGATCCTGACGGATGGTTCAGTGGAGGTCGTGACGCTTGCGAACAACCACAGCGGCGATTACGGCGAGCAGGGCCTGACTGATACAGAAGCCGCGCTTAAGGAGGCCCGGATCGATTACTGCATCGGCGATACGATTACCGTCAAAGAAGTGAATGGTGTAAAGATTGCATTTATCGGGATTTTTGTAAATTATGGAACGGATGACAGCGAGAATCAGTTGCGTTCCGATATCGAAAATGCGAAGAAGCAGGGCGCGGAGCTGATAATCACAGCATTCCACTGGGGAAGCGAGAAGGCGACGCAGCCGGATGAAACGCAGCGGTCTCTGGCCCATACGGCGATCGACTGCGGAGCGGATCTGGTCGTTGGCCACCATCCGCACGTACTGCAGGGGATTGAAAAGTACAACGGAAAGTATATTGCATACAGTCTGGGTAATTTCTGCTTTGGCGGAAACAGCAATCCGTCTGATATGGATACAATGATTTTCCGGCAGACCTTCACGATCTCATCAGACGGCGCAGCGGATGACGACGATGTGACGGTCATTCCATGCAGTATCTCGTCGGAGCAGGGCTACAACAATTATCAGCCGACTCCGGCTGAGGGAGAAGCGGCGGCATCAATCATCGCGCAGCTCAATGAGTACAGTGCAGCGTATGGTGTGACGGTTGCGGATGATGGAAGTGTGAAATCAGATGCAGCATAAAACGATAAAAGATATGAATAAATGAAGTTAAAATCAGGATTGTCACGTCACATATGCATAAGTCAGCAGCGATAGAAAATGGAAATAGTGGATTCATAATAAAAAACAGAGGATCTGACACAGAACGTGTCGAATCCTCTGTTTTTTTTGGAGAATAAGGAAGAAATGCTGTGAAAACGGGAAAAACGGAAATACAAAACGAAGCCCCGCTCTTAACAAAAACAAACGACACTTATTGTTACAATATGTTGAAAAAGGAATGTGGATATGATACACTCTTGAAACGCGGCTGTACACAAAAAAAATGCTGCAAAAGGGAGAAGAGTATGTCATATATTTGCTGCTATGAGTTAAAAGGGACAAAATGCCTGCTCGCGGATGAGCGGAACAAAAAGCATCTGCTGGATGAGATTCTTTGGATGCACAGGGAAAAGAACTGGCCGGTGTATGTGTTCTGCGTGACCGATGAGAATGCATATGTAATTACAGATACGGGCGGTGATGCGCTGGAGAAGGAACTGCAGCGGACGATCGACCGTTTTTACGGGAGGTATGAAGGATACATGCGTCCTGTAAAAGAAAAATTTCTTCGTCTGGAGCAGGTCTGTCAAATAAAGCACAAGGAAGAACTGTTTGATGCCTGCAGGAAACTTCACTGCCTTCCGGTGCAGCTTGGATATGCGCGCAGGCCCGGAGATTACTGGTGGAGCAGCTACCACACTTACTTCGGAGGATATGCCTGGCCGATGCTGGATTGCAGTATGCTGCTGGAACTTCTTTCAGAAGATCCGGAAAAGGCGTTTGCAGAATTTCGAAGGCTGCACAAAAGAAACAAACGCTCCGAAGATAATAACGGATGAAAAATAAAAAGATAACGGAAATCGTATAAATTTCTTAAAAAAATCGAAAGCCTGTGACAAAGCAAAAAAAACGTGCTAGAATGAACGCGCAAATCAGAAGAAAGAAAAATGTGCCGGCAAAGCAAAAGCAGAGCACAGAATAGATCTGGATTTTGTTTGAACGCAGGCTGTGAAGGTTCACTTTACGAAATTTTCCGGCGATCCTGCAAAAAGAGTTTTTCAAACGTACACGGAAGAAAGCAATAACGAAAAAAAGAACGAAATTGATGGTGAAAGGAGCGTGAAAAGAAAAATGAGAAAAAGAACTGCGGTCAGCATGGGATTGTTTTGTGCCGCGCTGCTGCTTGGCGGATGTGCATCCAATACTGCAGATGGGACGAAGAACGGAAGCACGGCAGAAACGAAAGACGCATCAGAAGCGAGCGTAGAAACTACAGATGAGACACCGAAGAATACTGAAATTCAGGATGCCGAACAATCTGGTCTGGAAGGAACGGAAAGTGTCCCTGCAGTTTCAAGTTCAGATGCTCATCAGATGTCAGATACCAAAGAGACGGAAGATATGCAGGATTCGGGCGATCAGGAGACGGAAACTCAGAAAATGGAGACATCCATCGGACAGGCAGAATTCAGTTCCGGTACCTACGTCGGAGACGGAGAGAGCATCACACTCACGGAGGCGGACGGCGCACTTGCATTTTCTTTTGCGCAGGCAGGCATCACCGGGACAGCCACGATTGACGGAGCAGCAGCGGTCTATTCCGGAGATGACGATCATCAGATCGAGTTTCGGCAGGACGGCACGATTCTGGAGGTTACCGTGACCGGAGCACAGGGGGAAGAAAGTGCTTCGCCGCTGGCGGGCACGTATGTGAAAGAGGCCGACTGAAAAAAGAAAAACCGTCATTTCGACGGGAGAAGATGTGAAAAAGCAGGACTTTTTCAACAAAAATAGCGTTGCGGGCTGAAATGAAAAATGCTATCATAGCAAGCGGCAAAACAAAGAAAACGTTGTACTGATTGGAGAGGACAGTATGAGCGAAAAAGTGGAAAATATCAAAAAATGGTTTAAAAAGTATCCGTATGCGATTGCAATTTTTTATCTGATTTTTTATCTGAGTGTATTTTCCTGGCTGGAAAAAAATATTGTACCCAAGTATATTATACACTGTAAGCTGGATGATATTATTCCATTCTGCGAGGTGTTCATTATTCCGTATGTGAGCTGGTTTGTTTATGTTCCGGCTGCATTTATCTGGTTCAAGCGCAGAGGCTGGGAAGATTATAAAAAGCTGTGCCTGATGGTATTTACCGGACTTACAATCTGCCTTGGTATCTACTATGTATTTCCGACTGGCCTGAACCTGAGACTGGCACAGGGATCGCGCGACACCGGTTTCCTCTATAATATGGTACGTATGCTGCGCGCCATTGACACACCGACGAATGTCTGCCCGTCCATCCACGTGATGAATACGGTCATGATTTTCCAGGCATTGTGCAGCCTGGATCATTTAAAGCACCGGAAGCTGACGATCGCAGCGCATTTCGTAATCATGGTGCTGATCTGTGCATCGACGATACTGCTCGATCAGCATTCCGTCATCGATGTCATCTGCGGCATTATGATGAGCGTTGTCATCCATGGATGTGTCTATAAAGTCGAGTGGAAAGAGGCTCTTGCACTGAAAAAAACAGTTCAAAAAAAATTTTCGGAAAATGCTTGACAATTGCTACAATTCATACTATAATGATGAAGCAAGTTGAGGGAAACAAAAAACGAAACGAATGACTTGCTTCACATGGGGTCTTAGCTCAGCTGGGAGAGCATCTGCCTTACAAGCAGAGGGTCATAGGTTCGAGCCCTATAGGCCCCATGAAAAACCAAATATGGCGGAATAGCTCAGTTGGCTAGAGCATACGGTTCATACCCGTAGTGTCGAGAGTTCGAATCTCCCTTCCGCTACTGCAAAGCCCGCAATTAAGTTTGCGGGCTTTTGTGTTACCTGGAAAAATGAACCAAGAAAGGCGGCAGAAAATGCGAATCGGAATGGGTTACGACGTACACCGGCTGGTAGAAGGAAGAAAATTAATTCTCTGCGGAGTGGAGATACCATATGAAAAAGGACTGCTTGGACATTCAGATGCAGATGTAGCGCTCCATGCGATTATGGATGCGTTGCTCGGCGCGGCGGCGCTTGGCGACATCGGAAAACATTTTCCGGATACCGACCCGGCATATGAGGGCGCTTCGAGTATGAAGCTGCTCGAAGAAGTGAAAAAGCTTCTGGACGAGCACTGTTTTGTCATTGAAAATATCGATGCGACGATCATTGCGCAGCGGCCGAAGCTGCTTCCTTATATGGAAGAGATGAAAAAGAATGTGGCATCTGCACTTGGGCTGACGGAGGACCGCGTCAATATCAAGGCGACAACGGAAGAGGGACTTGGATTTACCGGAAGCGGTGAGGGCATCTCCGCGCAGGCGGTGTGTTTGCTGCAGCCGCTGATGGATGTGGTGGCGGATTCGAGAATGTATGCAGATACCGGGTGTCCGGGCTGCGGAGGGTGTGCGCGCAGCGGAGGAGAAGCGAAAAATACCGTAAAGCACCGTTCAGAGCCCACCTCCATTTTACCTGATTCTGAACGGTAGCAAAAAGGATTGACAAAGACAGGGGTTTTGCTTAGACTAGACGTGTATCGGCGGTAAGCCGGATCATACGTCAAAAGGAAAGGACTGTAAGTAAGAAGATGAGAATTTTTAATACAGAGACGAAAAGAAAAGAAGAATTTGTCCCGATCGAACCGGGAAAGGTACGGATGTACGTATGCGGCCCGACCGTTTACAATTTTATTCATATCGGAAATGCCCGTCCGATGATCGTGTTTGATACGGTGCGCCGTTATATGGAATACAAGGGGTATGAGGTCAATTACGTATCCAACTTTACCGATGTGGATGACAAGATCATCGCAAAGGCAAATGAGGAGGGTGTCAGTGCACAGGAAATCTCCGAGCGCTACATCGCTGAGTGCAAAAAGGACATGGAGGGCATGAACGTAAAACCGGCGACGACACATCCGCTGGCAACACAGGAAATTGACGGCATGATCGACATGATTCAGACGCTGATTGAAAAGGGCTATGCTTACAACGTAAACGGCACGGTTTATTTCCGCACCCGCCGTTTCAAGGATTACGGAAAGCTTTCTCATAAAAATCTCGACGATTTAAGAGCGGGCAACCGTTCCCTGCTTGTAACCGGTGAGGATCAGAAGGAAGATCCGCTTGATTTCGTACTCTGGAAGCCGAAAAAAGAGGGCGAGCCGTCCTGGCCGTCACCGTGGAGTGATGGTCGTCCGGGCTGGCACATCGAGTGCTCGGTAATGTCCAAAAAATACCTCGGTGAGCAGATTGACATCCATGCAGGCGGAGAGGATCTGATTTTCCCGCATCATGAGAATGAGATTGCACAGAGTGAGTGCTGCAACGGAAAAATCTTTTCCAAATACTGGATGCACAATGCATTCCTGAATATTGACAACCGCAAGATGTCAAAGTCTCTTGGCAATTTCTTCACCGTGCGTGAGATTTCCGAGAAATACGATCTTCAGGTACTTCGTTTCTTCATGCTGAACGCACATTACAGAAGTCCGCTGAATTTCAGTGCAGAACTGATGGAGTCCTCGAAAAACGCGCTGGAGCGTATCCGCAATGCGGTTTCCAACTTAAGCTTCCTGATGGAAAGCGCGCCGGAGGGCGAGATGACCGAGCAGGAGAAGCAGGATGCACAGGCAGTGACGGAATACCAGAAGAAATTTGAAGAGGCGATGGACGACGATTTCAACACAGCCGATGCGATCGCAGCCGTGTTTGAACTGGTAAAATTCGCAAACAGCCATGCGGCCGGTGCGACAAAAGCATTTATTGCACTTCTTCATGATGAAATCGTGCGTCTGTGCGATGTACTTGGCATCATCGCAGAGGTAAAGGAAGAGCTTCTGGACACCGAGATTGAAAAGCTGATCGAGGAGCGTCAGGCGGCGCGCAAGGCAAAGAATTTTGCACGCGCAGATGAGATTCGAAATGAGCTTCTGGAAAAGGGAATCACACTTCTCGACACGAGAGAAGGAGTAAAATGGAAAAGAGCATAAGATCCTTTGAGGACAGTGTGGATGAGACTTTTCACCTGCCGGAGAAGGACTGGAAGCTGTACTCCCCGCTGACGCTTGCGTACATCGGGGATGCAGCATATGAGATGGTTGTGCGCTCGATCTACGTAAAGCGGTCCAATATGCAGACACAGAAGCTTCATCAGAAGGTGACCGCCTGCGTAAAAGCGCAGACACAGGCGAAGATGATTCAGCTGCTTCTGCCGGAACTTACCGAGGAGGAAGCGGCGATCTACCGCAGAGGAAGAAATTCGAAGCCGCACACTAAGGCGAAAAATGCAAGTTTGGATGAGTATCTGGAGGCGACCGGATTTGAGGCGGTTGTGGGATATCTGTATCTGAACCGGGAGTTTGACCGCATGCAATCATTAATCCGCAAAGGAATGGAGCAGGTGTGCTCTCTGAAGGTGCCGGAGCAGGCATAGCATAATGGAAATTGAGCGAGTCAAGCGGCGAAGCGGATTGTGAATATCAGTTTTGATGGAGCAGATATGCACTGATAAAGAAAAACAGGAATAGATCAGGTAAACATTTAACCAGCTGTGGATAAAGTGAAACTGGTTATGCAGAGCAACAGGAATGAAAATATCTGCGTCACCAGAGCGTGCTTGAAAAATATTTTCTGCAATATACCGCGAAGTGGATGGGAGATTGCGGGAATGATTTTTTAAATACGCTCTGGAGATATGCTCTCGAATGAGAAGCGAAAGGAATGGAATAAGAAAATCATGAGAAGAAATGACAGAGAAAATCCGGCGAGAGGCGACGGAGCGAGCCGTCGGCACGGCACGGACGGTGGATATAGACGGGAAGAGCGCCGCGGAGGAGGCCGTGGAAGGCAGAGTGGATACAGGGAAGAAAACGGGAGAAGCTACGGTGCTTCGGATCGCCGCAGGGAAGACCGCGGCAGATACGGCGCATCAGAGCATCGCCGCGAGGAGCGTCGTCCGTACGCGCGTCAGGAAAGAGCGGAAGCTGCCGGTTATGCGCAGGCAGGCGAGCAGCAGGAGGATAGCCGTATCGTAGAGGGAAGAAATGCAGTGCTTGAGGCATTTCGTTCCGGCAAGACGATTGACCGCCTGCTGATTCAGGATGGAAGTCAGGACGGACCGATGCAGACGATCCGCCGCGAGGCGAAAAAGCACGGCACGGTGGTTGATTTTGTGAGCCGTGACCGTCTGGATCAGATCTCACCGACCGGCGTGCATCAGGGCGTCATCGCCTATACTGCCGCTTATGAGTATGCGGAGGTGGAGGACATTCTGGCGAAGGCAAAGGAAAAGGGCGAACCGCCGTTCCTGATTCTGCTTGACGATATCGAAGATCCGCACAACCTGGGTGCAATCATCCGTACCGCAAATCTTGCGGGTGCGCACGGTGTGATTATCCCGAAGCGCAGAGCAGTCGGACTGACAGCCACGGTAGCGCGTACCTCGGCCGGTGCACTGAACTATACGCCGGTGGCACGCGTGACGAATATCGGCGCGACAATTGAGGAGCTGAAAAAAGAGGGAATCTGGTTTGTCTGCGCGGATATGGACGGTGAGGTAATGTACCGCCAGAACCTGACCGGACCGATCGGACTTGTAATCGGAAACGAGGGAGAGGGCGTAAGCCGTCTGGTAAAAGAAAAATGTGATTTTACGGCTTCGATTCCAATGAAGGGAGATATCGATTCCCTGAATGCATCGGTAGCAGCAGGCGTGCTTGCATATGAGATCGTACGTCAGCGAATGAATTCCTGAGGCGGCGATATCGCAGATGGGAGAGTTTCTGCGATTTTGCGAGCAGCGGAAGCGAATGGAGAAAAGCCATTTTGCAAAGTGGATTTTCCTGATTTACTTCATAACAGAAGGAAACAAAAATGAAAATAAAAAGAGAAGCATGGAAACGGGTGACAGACCGGATCGGAGCGCACATGACGGCCTCACAGATTATGGTGGCCGGCTTTGCAATTCTGATTTTTGCAGGAGGGCTGTTGCTTTCCATGCCGTTTTGCAATGCAGACGGAAAATGGCTGAATTTTCTGGATGCGCTGTTTACGGCATGTTCGGCGGTCTGCGTGACCGGCCTTGTGACAATTACTCCCGCGGTGCAGTTCACGCTGGCCGGAAAGCTGATCCTGCTTCTTCTGATTCAGCTTGGCGGTCTCGGCATCATAGCATGTACGATGGGCACCTTTCTTATTCTGAAGAAACAGATCACGATCCGCAGTCGGGTCATGATTCAGGACAGCTATGATCTGCACACGATGAGCGGCGTGGTGGCGATGCTGCGCTACGTGCTGCACGGCACATTTGCAGTGGAGGGAATCGGCGCGGTGCTGTACGCGTTCGCGTTCATTCCGAAATACGGTATGCTGCGCGGGCTGTGGTATGGCGTATTTCATTCGATTTCCGCATTTTGCAATGCGGGAATCGATATTCTGGGTGCAAACAGCCTGGAAAATTACAAGACAGATCCGTATATCAATCTGGTCACAATTTTGTTGATTATCGTCAGCGGTCTGGGCTTTCTGGTATGGCGGGATCTGACCCTGACGGCAAAGCGCATTGTAAAAAAAGAATATCCATTAGGCCGGGCACTTCAGAAAATGCGTCTGCACACGAAGCTGGCGCTGTCCATGACCGGTTTTCTGCTGATCGTCGGAACCGTCGCAATTTTTGGCATGGAGTACACAAATCCACGGACCATCGGGACGATGACACTGGGACAGAAGTGGATCGCATCGCTGTTTCAGGCGGTGACGACGCGTACAGCCGGGTTTTTCACAATTCCGCAGGATCATTTCCTGCCGCAGTCGCAGCTGCTTTCGTGTATGCTGATGTTTATCGGAGGCTGTCCGGGCGGAACGGCGGGAGGCGTGAAGACAACGACGATCGCAATCCTGGCCGCGACATGCTGGTCGGTGCTCAAGGGCTCCGAGGATACCGAGTGTTTTCGCAGAAAAATTCTTCCGGTTAATATCCGAACCGGATTTTCCGTGGTGGCCGTTTCGTTTTCAGCGGTGCTGGTTGGTACGATGGTGATTCTGATTCTGGAGCATACCGGTTTGATAGAGGCATTATATGAGGTTGTCTCGGCGGTGGGAACGGTCGGACTGACGGCCGGACTGACCCCGTCATTGTCATCCGCCGGAAAATGCGTGATTATTGTCCTGATGTACATGGGCCGGTTAAGTCCGGTGACGCTTGCGCTTCTGTTCGCAGGAAAGATGGGCAAACGAGGCAAGGGCCGGAAGCTGCCGGAGGAGCGGATCATGGTGGGCTGATAACGGAAACAGGATTTATCCGGAACAGGCAAGCTGCAAAGTGGAGTGTGAATATTCACCCTGGCTTAAATGGGAGAGTGGTTTAACCGAAGAAATAAGCATCTTGCTTTAATCGCGAGAAGCAATGAGCAGTAGATGGACAGCGAAGCAGATTGGGAATGTCTGTTTTATAGAAGAGCGGATACCATAATGAGAAGGAATTGCAGGAGGGGATAAATGAAAAAGCAGTATGTAGTATTTGGGGCCGGGCGCTTCGGAAAAAGCGTGGCGGTGACGCTGCAGAGCCGCGGCTGCGAGGTGGTCGTGGTGGATAAGGATCCGGAAGTGATCGAGGACATCGCGGATGATGTCAGCTATGCGATCTGCGCGAATGTGGAGGATCCGGATATTTTTAAGGATCTTGGCATGAAGGATCTTGACGGCGCGATCGTCGCGGTGACGGAGAGCCTGGAGGCAAGCATCGTGACGACGATGATGTGCCATGAGATGGGCATTCCGCGGATTCTCGCCAAGGCGAAAAATGAGATGCACGAAAAGATTCTGCGCAGCGTCGGTGCAACGAAGGTGATCTATCCGGAGGCCGAGATGGGCAAACGGGTGGCACAGTACATTGTGGCGGATAATTTTGCAGACTGGATTGAGCTTTCCTCAAAGTACAGTCTGGTCGAGATGCAGGTGCCGGCAGCATGGAAAAATCATACGCTGCAGGAGCTGCAGATCCGCGAAAAATATAAGCTGAACGTGATCGGCATCCGCAAAAAGGATGTGCTGGAGGTAACGATTGATCCGAAACGCAGGCTGGACGGCGACGCCGTGCTGATTGTGGTCGGTGAAAATGAGGCATTAAAACAGTTTCAGGACTGAAGGTGACAGGTATGAAATCAAACCTGATGAATTATCTGAGGGAATATCGAAATAAAAGTTTCAGGGAGCATCCATTTTCCGAGGTGGATGCTCTGCTGCTTTCCAATCTTTCTTATTTAAAAATGGACGGAATTGTTCCGGGCTTTGAGAGGGGAAAAACGATCGATTTTGCAACGCTTCTTTCGTATCCGGCATCCGAGCATCTGTTTTCTGACCCGGTGTACGGGGAGGATTACCGGAAAATCATTGCGCTGATGTCAGGGAGCAGGCGCTACGGGAAACTGCGGTTTGGATATTTTACACAGTATCACAGTACAGACCGAGAGACACAGTTTGCGGCAGTGACGTTTTTCCTTGGACCGACCAGCGTCTTTCTGTCGTTTCGCGGCACCGATGAGACATTGGTTGGATGGAAGGAAGATTTCAACATGGCGTACATGAAATCGGTGCCTTCTCAGCGTCTGGCGCTCGCTTATCTCAAGGGAGTGGCGCGCTACGTAAAGAGCGATCTGGCAAAAAAGGGGAAAACGCCGCATTTTCTGCTCGGCGGTCATTCGAAGGGCGGAACGCTGGCGCTGTATGCCGCGGCAAATGCACCGAAGACAGTACAGCAGTGCATCCGGAGAATTTACAGCTTTGACGGGCCGGGCATGCAGAAAAGCTTCTATCAGAAAGCAGGCTTTCGTCGGATTGAGGATCGCTTCTGCAAGATCGTGCCGGAGCAGTCCTTAATCGGAATGCTGTTTTCAAATGACCGGAGCTACCGTGTCATCCGCAGCTACCGCTCCGGAATTGTGCAGCATGATCTGATGCAGTGGAAAATTCGAAATGGAAAATTTGTGCACCGGAAGGAAGTCTGCCGCGGCAGCAGCCAGAAATCACGGAAATTAAATGAATGGATTGAATCCCTGCCGCGCGAGCAGGTCGTGACATTTGTCGAGACGCTGTACCGTCTGATCAGAAGTGCGAGGATCGAGACGGTCTATGAGCTCATGAAAACGCCGGTCAAAGTCCTGCATGTTGCAATGCGGGAGCTTTACCGGCTGGATAAGCAGTCGCGGAAGGTGTTTCTGCGGCTCTTCCGGCAGCTGCTGCGATGTGTGCGGAGATGAGAATCTGTCTTGAGTGTGCAATTCATAAGAAAAACATCACCTGTGAATAGGATTCTTTATGAGCCGGCCAGATTGTGGGATTTCAAATATACTCTGGGATGCGTCGTACAAATTAGAGCATTAGATGAAATACTCGATCGTTTTCTCTTCTGTGAGGCGTGTCGTGGCGTTATAGAGAATAACCGCTTCCCGCTCGGCGGTCGGCCCAAGTGCGTAGATCGTCGTTCCCTCGCAGTTAAAATAGCGGGAGGGGATGATACGGTTGTAGCGTGTCGGATGGTCGGAGCACAGTTGAATGTCAGGCGCGAAATCAAACGGTTTTTCGACGTAATACGGATCAAAGGCGAGAATATTGTCGCCTTCCTGTCCGGTGAGCAGGATGTAATGCGGTTCATCAAAATACAGGAGAACCACGACCGCGCCGCCGCAGGCAATCGCGTGGTTCAGTCGGCTTCCGTCGCCCAAATAGACCTGCTCATCCGTCAGATGCTGGGCACTTACCGGAAGGCGGCCGATCTTGTTTAAGGCGTTGAGCCAGTTGGTCAGAAACGTCATGGCCGCGCAGGACGTGCCGCTTTTTCCCTGAATTCCCTCGCTGTTGTAGCTGTCGAGGCTGTAGAGCATGATGTTGCGGATGACTTCCGGCGGAATCTCCTCGCGCTCAAACAGAAAGCTGATCGCGTTGAGCATGGAGGTGGGACCGCAGTCGTATTCGGAAAGCTGGTAGTGAAGCGGATTTTTCATAGGGAGGACCTCCTTTATAAAATGTATGTGAATGCAGATCACGAATATCCACTTTGACATGTGTAACAGGCTGAGCAGAGGGTAGAGAGCATGCTCAGGACTAAGAAATTCTAAGGGTCACGATACGCGCAATGACATAATTTGTCAAGAAAAGAAATTGTGATGGATTCAAAAATGAATTCGCCTTGAGAAGAAAGGAATAAACATGAAGAATTATGGAAAAGATTATAAGAAAAGCGGGGACGGCTATGAGTACGTCGGGGCGTGGTATGAGACGTCTCTGTCTGCGGCAGAGCTGAAAACGGAAGCAAAGCGCCTTGGCGGAAAGCTTCTGGCAGCATCCCTTCTGCTGGTCTGCGGCCTGTCCGTAAATAATATAGGAAGCCACACGTTCTGGGTATTGATTCCGTATGCGATGATGATCCTGCCGGTGATCTATGGCTGGATGGGCTGTACTGCGATGATGCGTACTGCAAAGAAACGCTCTGAGCATGCATCCCATCTTAGACGCTCCGAGTATGAGCAGGCGTTTCGGCGTCCGCTGCGGTGCGGGATTGCAACGGCGGTGCTGGCATGGACCTCGTTTGCGGCCGACCTGGTGATCGTGACTGCGTACCGGGAGCAGGCGGTATGGCCTGTGGAGATTCTTTTTGCGGCGGATGCGTTTGCCCTTTGCATCCTGGGTGTGTGGATGGCGGTGAATGCGTGGAAGGTGCACCGGAGCGCACATCGCCTGGAGGAGAGTGCATAAAAGTATACGATTCCCACAAATCAGACTCTTCCAAAATGTGCAAATCAGACAATGTGCAGGAAAATTCCGGAAAACGTGGCAGATTTCTGAAAAAAGTTGCACGATTCTTAGCGGATTTTTTATGAAAAAGGAATAAAATCTGATAAATTAGTGATATTGCCAATTGAAAAAATTAAAATAAATGGTAACATGGAATAACTGCTACGTTTATTTTTGCAGGAATAGAAACTCAAGGAGGATATTTCATGAAGATGAAAAAGGTTCTGGCGCTTGTGATTACGGGCGCTATGGTATTAGGCACCATGAGCATGAGTGCATTTGCCGAAGAAACGGAAGCTGCTACAGAAGCAGTCACTGAGGCCGCTGCCGCAGAGACAACCGGTGACGGAAGCACTCCGCTTGTAGTGGGCAGTCTCGATATGTCAGAGAAGTTCAGCGGATTTTTTGCTGAGTCTGATCCGGATCAGAAGATCGTGGATCTGACCGGGCTGTATCTGCTCGATAATGACCGTGCAGGCAGCATTATTTACAATGGTGCAGGTGATGAGGGCGAGACGATCGCATACAACGGTACGGATTACACGTATCACACACTGGCAAATATTACGGTAACAGAAAACGATGACAATACCGTTTATAATATTAAGATGCGCGACGATGTCGTATTCTCAGACGGCACGCCGCTGACCGCAGACGATGTTATTTTCTCAATTTACGTTTATGCGGATACCGATTATGATGGATACGGCACATTGAACTCCACAAAGATCAAAGGTCTGCAGAATTACCGCCTGAATTCCACAGCGGCAGATTCTGTATCCGATGAGGATGTGGCAAAAGCTATCGAGGAGATGCCGGACGAGCTGGCAGCAGGCGTAAAGGATCTGATGAAGGGCCTGCTGGATTCCGAGTATGACTGGGCAGATTCCGCATGGGAAGATTACAAAGATGATTATGGCGTATCAAGCGGAGCAGAGTTTTTCGCGCTGCTTTACGGACCGGAAGATTATGACGCGGAAGGCAAAGACCGCGATACCATGGTGAGTGAGATTGCAGAGAGCTATGGCACTGATTATGTGGCACTGGCAACCGCTTACGGTGATGAGACTTACTTTGATGACAGCGTAAAAGAGCTGGCACAGGAGTATCTTGTAGCACAGAAGACCGCCGCAGGTGAAGGCGAGGAAGTTGCAAACATCGAGGGCGTAAAGAAACTTGGCGACTACGAAGTAGAAGTAACGACAGACGGCTTTGATGCAAATATGATTTATCAGCTTGGCTTTGTCGTACAGCCGCTGCATTACTATGGAGATCCGTCTCTTTACGATTACGACAACAACCAGTTCGGCTTCCCGAGAGGAGACCTCTCCATCGTGCGTGAAAAGACGACCACTCCGATGGGCGCAGGCCAGTACAAGTTTGTAAAATATGAGAACAAGACCGTATACCTTGAGGCAAATGAAAACTACTTCAAGGGCGAGCCGAAGATCAAGAACATGCAGGTACGTGTCAGCGCGGATGCAGACTTCATCCCGGGCGTTGAGCAGGGTACAGTCGATCTGGCAGACCCGAGCGGAAGCAAATCTGCATTTGAGCAGATCAAGAGCATCAACTCCAACGGCGAGCTGAACGGCGACCGCATCAATACAAACCTGGTAGATAACCTTGGTTACGGCTACATCGGAATCAATGCAGCTACCGTAAACGTAGGCGGCGATGCAGGATCGGATGCATCCAAAAACTTAAGAAAAGCACTTGCAACCGTACTTTCTGTATACCGTGATGTATCAATCGATTCCTACTACGGAGATGCAGCTTCTGTCATCAACTACCCGATTTCCAATACTTCCTGGGCAGCTCCGCAGAAGTCTGACGCAGATTATGAGGTAGCATATTCCAAGGATGTAGACGGCAACCCGATCTACACCGACGATATGACAGACGATGAGAAATTTGCAGCAGCACTGGAAGCTGCAAAGGGATACTTTGAGGCAGCAGGCTACACCTTTGGCGATGACGGAAAACTCTCCGCAGCTCCGGAAGGCGCAAAACTTTCCTATGAGGCAATGATCGGCGGCGACGGTACCGGAGATCACCCGACTTTCGCAGTCCTGACCGATGCAAAAGAAGCACTTGCTTCCATCGGCTTCGATCTTGAGATCAATGACGTAACTGACGCAAACATCATGTGGGATGCAAACAATGCAGGTACTTCCGAGATCTGGTGTGCAGCATGGCAGGCAACCCTTGACCCGGATATGTATCAGATCTACCACAGCACGGGCGGTACCTCTAATTACTATCACATCGCAGACGAGACGCTGGATGCGGATATCGTGGATGCAAGAAGCAGTGCAGATCAGGCATACCGTAAATCCGTTTACAAGCAGTGCCTGGATATCATCCTTGACTGGGGCGTAGAGGTTCCGGTATATCAGAGACAGAACTGCATTATCTACAGCACAGAGCGTATTAATGCAGACACCTTTACACCGGATGTTACTACTTATTATAAATGGTACAGTGAAGTTGAAAATATGGAAATGAACTAAGAGCATTCCAAAAGCAGAGTGGGGCTGCTGCAAATGTGTTTGCAGCAGCCCTGCGTACGCCTGCGGTGCGCTTCAGAGCATGACCGATGAGCATGGTCTGATATAAAGAGACGGACAGATGGAGGCCGTACTGCCTCAGGACGGAACAGATCCGCTTTGAGGCAGTATGGCCGCCGATGCTCTTACGGGAGCGGTCCGGCAAAACGCACCGGAAACAAGAAAGGAAAGAAAAGCATGAAGAAATTTATAGTCAAACGGCTTCTGCTCGGAGTCGTGATCTTATTTTTCGTTTCGCTGATCATTTACTCGATCGAGCGCAGTCTGCCGACTTCCTATGTCAAGGGAAAGGCGATGGCGATGTCCCAGAAGCAGGGCGCGAAGCCGTACGAGGAGCTGCTCGATGATCTGAATGCAGCGTACGGACTGGATAAACCGGTGCTCCAGGGCTATTTTGTGTGGCTTGGAGACGCGATTCACGGTGATTTTGGCGAGTCCTGGGTATGGACACAGCCGGTAACAGACAAATTTGCGAGCGTGATCTGGTATTCCTTTGCGCTTGCCGCGGTCTCGTTTATTCTGGAAATTCTGATTGCGATTCCGCTCGGCATCATTTCAGCGACGAAGCAGTACAGCAAGGTCGATTATGCGGTGACGGTCTTTGCGCTGATCGGTATTTCCCTGCCGACCTTCTTTTTTGCGACGATCCTGAAATGGGTATTCTCGATTAATCTCGGCTGGTTTGACCTGTACGGAATCGTCGGACGAATGCATGAGACGTACGGCAGCGTCGGAAAAATCCTTGATATGGCGAAGCATATGGTACTTCCGGTCGTTACGCTTACGATCGTGAGCATCGGTTCCCTGATGCGTTACACGAGAACGAATATGCTTGAGGTACTGAATGCGGATTACATCCGTACAGCGCGTGCCAAGGGACTGCCGGAGAAAAAGGTCATTTACCGCCATGCGTTCCGCAATACGCTGATCCCGATCATCACGATCCTGGGCGGCTCGCTTCCGGGATTGTTCGGCGGCGCAATGATTACCGAGACGCTGTTTCAGATTCCGGGAATCGGATATACTTCTTACCAGTGTCTGATTCAGGGCGATATTCCGTTTACAATGTTTTATATGACGTTTCTGGCAGTGCTGACCTTACTTGGCAACCTGCTGGCAGATATTCTGTACGCAGTCGCTGACCCGCGCGTCAGAATCAATTAGGGAGGAGAGAGCAGATGAGCGATGAGGCAAATAAGACGGTCACGGCGCTGGACGATGAGCGCCGTGTAAAAGTGCTTTCTCCGGGACAGCTTGTGGCAAAGCGCTTTTTCCGAAACAAACTGGCGATGGCAGGACTGATCATTCTGATTGCGATGTTCGTGTTCTCCTTCATTGGCGGTATGGTGAGTCCGTACCGGGAAAGCCAGGTGTTCCGAAAGACAGAGGCTGTGTGGAAGGATTATGCGGGAGCAGCTTACAATGACAGCTATCAGTTCCGCGTGGCAGACGGAATGACATTTCCGGCCGCGGCGCAGCAGAAGTTTATCCTTGCAGTAAACAAAGAAGCGGACAGCTTTGAGGCAGACGGCGTGACCTACATGCTGGAGCAGCGCGGCGAAGAATACTATGTCGTTCTGGCGCAGACACCGGTGGCAACCGTGCTGACCTTAAAAGGAAAATCCACGTTCAAGGAAGTGGATGGGGCGACCCTGTCAGATGCGGCAAAGAAAGCCTTTGAGGCGGCGGCCAAAGCGGAGGAAGATTCGTTTGAGGCGGACGGTACGACCTACCTGATCACAAAGTCCGGCCGTGAGCAGACAATCTCCTGCGGCGGTGAGGTTGCGCTTGCATCCAAGGTGGCGTTTAATGCGCCGTCAGCGGAAAGTGAGCTTACCTATTCATTTGAATCGGCGGCACTTACCGCGCTGGCAGATGGAAAGACTTCATTTACAGATGATGGAAAAACCTATGATCTGAATGTCCTCGAGAGCGGCGCAGCAGAGATTTCTGAAAACGGAACGCTTGTTGCGACGATATCGAACCTGATCGTTTCCCCGCAGGTGTCCGGCACTTTCCTGCCGCTGGAATTTA
The DNA here is from genome assembly GCA_029225065.1 of Lachnospiraceae bacterium. Classification (GTDB taxonomy): domain Bacteria; phylum Bacillota; class Clostridia; order Lachnospirales; family Lachnospiraceae; genus Choladousia. The sequence continues at coordinate 28,914 of JAQXVT010000081.1, forward strand.
AAGAGGCGGTGGAGCAGGCAATCGAGGAAAAAGCCGACAGCTTTACCGTGGAGGACGCTTCCGGTGAGGTGACGTACCAGCTTCAGAACAAAAATCAGCAGTATGTGATCCGTGTCCAGAAGGAGACGACGGTAAACGATACGTATCATGCGCCGAACCGTGCGCACTGGCTTGGCACCGATGGAAACGGAATGGATATGCTGACCCGTCTGATGTACGGCGGCCGGATTTCTCTGATGATCGGCTTTGTCGTTATCATCATTGAGATTGTGCTCGGCGTAATCGTGGGCGGATGCTCCGGTTATTTCGGCGGATGGGTTGACACGATTCTGATGCGAGTGGTCGACGTCGTGATCTGTATTCCGGCGATGCCGCTGTATATCATCATCGGTTCGATCATGGATTATTATAAGGTAGATCCGCGGCTTCGTATTTATGCTCTGTGCGCGATCCTGGGACTGATCGGATGGCCGGGCATTGCGCGAATGGTGCGCGGACAGATCCTCTCCCTGCGTGAGCAGGAGTTCATGATCGCGACGGAGGCGACCGGTGTGCGCGTTTCCAGAAGAATTTTCCGTCATCTGATTCCGAATGTCATTCCGCAGCTGATTGTCATTGCGACGATGGGACTCGGCGATGTCATTTTGATGGAGGCGACCTTAAGCTTCCTTGGTATCGGTGTAAAATTCCCGTATGCGTCCTGGGGAAATATTGTAAATGCGGTCAACGATGTCTATGTACTGACGAACTTCTGGTTCGTATGGATTCCGGCCGGATTCCTGATTCTGATCACGGTACTTGGTTTTAACTTCGTGGGCGACGGCCTTCGTGATGCGTTTGACCCGAAAATGAAACGGTAGGTGGCGATATGGCATTGTTTGGTAAGAAAAATTCAAATTATATCTCAGCGAAGGAGACGAAGCGGATCTCAAAGGAGAATCGCCGGATCACCGGTGAGATCGAGAAAAAGAGAAACCGGAAGCACATTCCGGAGTCAGAATATTTGAGCACGATGAAAAATCCGGACAACGTAGTGGAATTTGACAATGTGCACACCTACTTTTTTACGGACATCGGAGTGGTAAAGGCAGTCGACGGCGTGTCATTTGAGGTGCCGCAGGGCAAGACGGTCGGCATCGTCGGCGAGTCGGGCTGCGGGAAATCCGTGACGAGCCTGTCTTTAATGCAGCTTGTACAGCGTCCGCAGGGACAGACGGTGGAGGGCGAGATCCGCTTCAACACCGGGGAAAAGGTCTACAATATCGTAAATACGCCGACTTCCGTGATGCAGACACTGCGCGGCAATGAGATGTCGATGATCTTTCAGGAGCCGATGACCTCGTTAAATCCGGTATTCCGGATCGGGGAGCAGGTGGACGAGATCGTGGCGCTGCACAATCCGTCGATGTCGAAGGAGGATGTAAAGCGCCGCACGATCGAGATGCTGGAGATGGTCGGCATCGCAAACAGCGAGGGCGTTTACCGGATGTATCCGCACGAGTTATCCGGCGGTATGCGTCAGCGAATCTGTATCGCGATCGGACTTGCATGCAATCCGCGTCTGATTATCGCGGACGAGCCGACGACGGCGCTCGATGTGACGATTCAGGCACAGATCCTCGATCTGATGCGTTCTCTGAAGGATAAGATCAATTCCTCGATCATGCTGATCACGCATGACCTCGGCGTCATCGCGGAGATGGCAGATTACGTGGTTGTCATGTATGCGGGCCGCGTGGTAGAAAAGGGTACGGCTCAGGAAATTTTCAAGACACCGTCGCATCCGTACACGATCGGACTGATGCGCTCCAAGCCGGTAGTCGGCAAGCAGGTCGACAAGCTCTACAGTATTCCGGGCAAGGTGCCGAACCCGATCAATATGCCGGATTACTGCTATTTCAAGGATCGCTGCGAGTTAAGCTGCGGGAAATGTAACGGCTCTTATCCGGGCGTAATTAAATTAAGTCCGACGCATGAGGTCAGCTGCTACCGGTATCTGGAGCGAAAAGAGGCCGGCTGGCTGATGGAGGAGCATCTTGGAAAGGAGGGGGCTTCCGAACGGGAGAGCGAAGCATGACAAAAAACATGATGGAAAATAAGAAAAATGACAACATTCTGGAAGTGTCCCATCTGAAAAAATATTTCCCGATCAAGGGCGGCATGTTCGGCCGCCAGGTGGGCGCAGTCAAGGCTGTGGATGACGTATCGTTTACTCTGAAGCGCGGCACGACGATGGGACTCGTGGGCGAGTCCGGCTGCGGCAAATCGACGACGGGACGGACGATCCTGCGTCTGATTGAGAAGACGGACGGCAGCGTACTGTTCAACGGAAAGGATGTCTATGGCCTTTCTCATAAGGAGATGCGGGATATGCGCACGAAGATGCAGATCATCTTCCAGGATCCGTATTCCTCCCTTTCACCGCGACTTCCGGTCGGTGAGATCATCGGCGAGGCCGTAAAGGAACACAATCTGGTGCCGAAAAATGAGTATCAGGATTATATCACAAAGATTATGAATGACTGCGGACTGCAGTCGTACCACAAGGACCGGTATCCGCACGAGTTTTCCGGCGGACAGCGCCAGCGAATCTGTATCGCACGTGCGCTTGCCCTGAATCCGGAGTTCGTTGTCTGCGATGAGCCGGTATCGGCGCTGGATGTATCGGTACAGGCACAGATCATCAACCTGCTAAAGACACTGCAGGAGGAGCGAAACCTGACCTACCTCTTTATTTCACATGATTTATCCGTCGTGGAGCATATTTCCGACACGGTCGGAGTCATGTATCTGGGGGGACTTGTAGAGACCGGAGAGACTGCGGACATTTTTGCAAACCCGCTTCACCCGTACACGCAGGCACTGTTTTCTGCGATTCCGATGCCGGATCCGGACCTGAAGCGCAACCGCATCATACTGGAGGGAAGCATTCCGTCCCCGGCAAATCCGCCGAAGGGCTGCAAATTCCATACGCGCTGCAATCGCTGCATGGAGTGCTGCAAGACAGAGGAACCGCAGGCAAAGAATATGGGGAATGGGCATGTGGTGAAGTGCCATCTGTATGATTGAATTTCATAGATTGGATGACTTATGATCTGTCTGCCAGTGGGAAGATTAATTATGGACATACAGGCAGTGAAGCATATCTGGTTGTTTTGTGAGAGATTCAGCATAGTTCTGGCACTGATTATGCGAAGAAAGGAGTACTTGCCATGAAAAAGAAACCATCCGATGATCTGCCGGATTACACCGTAGCGGATATGAATGTGGACGGAATGCCGTGGAATTCAAGGCGGCCGTGGCAGCTGCTCCCGGGAGATCCGTCTGCCGCCAAGAAAAAGAATGACCTGCAGCACGCCGAGCCGCAGACGGAAGAGGCAGGCGCAGAAAATCCGTTTCTGGCCGGGCAGGAGCAGCCGTTTGAGAAAGAGGAGCGGCGCGCGCTTGTGTGGATTGCGCTGAAGGCATCACTGCTGCTTGGCGGCGTGTTTGTGCTGGCGGCGTTTCTGTTTCTGCTGTTCTGCGTGAATGTGTGGTTTAAGTAGAAGCGCGAGTAAAGATATGCGGAAACCACGATGGATCTGAAAAGATAGTTCAATAAAAATATCCTGAACAGATACATGGCTTGAAAAGCTGATGCATTTTGTTCAGGATAGATATTAGAAATCAGATAAGCATTTCACTGCTTCAAGTGCACGGCACTAAGCGGGGGAATGCTTATCTGTTTTTATGATCAAGTGATGTCGACTTTACTTTTAGGGAAATTGGATGATGATCAGATAGTCGTTTTAACTTATAAAATGGCATGACAAATCAGATGGAAACAGGCTCCGTCGTATGTTTTCGGCACTCCGGCCTGGTACGGTACATAATGAGCGCTTCGCGGTCCGAAAACTCCCCCATCTGATAGTAATCAATTGCGGTGCGGTTCATCCGGCAGACGGAAATCGAGCGGTTGGCGCGCTTTGGCATATGGTGGAGAAATTCGATTTCCTCTGTTTTGTATTCGTCGTCCAATTCAGGATCGTCGATCTCCTCATAATACGGATCGAAGAGCAGAATGCGGTCCTCGCCGTCAATGCCGGTGAGCAGCACGTAATGCCAGCATTCCAGGCTGAGGCGCAGGACGACGGCACCGCCGTTTTCAAGGGCGGTCCAGATTTTTGAGCCCGGTGCAATCACGACCTCGTCCTCTTTGATGTAATCGCAGTGAATCGGAAAATTTCTCGTCTCGGAAAAATGATTGAGCCAGTTCGACATATAGTGGACAGCGGCAGCGGATGTGCCGCGTTTGCACAGCTCGCCGTGCTCGTTGTACGTATCCATGCAGTAGAGCATGATGAATTTTACAATGTCCGGGTAAATTTCTTCCCGGTCAAAGAGATAGCGGATGCCGTTTAAGATTGAAACCGGTCCGCAGTCATATTCGCTTGTCTGGTAATTCAGCAGATTTTTCATGGTAAGCTTCCTCTCTGTTTTGCCCCAAATTGGTAATGGGTCAGCACCGCTGATTTCTTACGCAGGCAAATTCTCCTTACTCTACCGCGCATTGCGGAATTTGTCAAGATGGGGGGAGAAATGTAGTTGTTACTGTTCAGAGCCAAGCAAAATTAATTTTAGATAATATTCAAAATGTATTTGACAAGAAAAGTATGTTATAATAAAATAAATGCAGCCAAATCATATATTTCATATAGATATGGTGGGAAAAGTGGAGTATCCTGAAAGGTTTCAGGAGATTCATCCAGAAGGAGGGACTATTATGAAAAGAGGTACACGCACACTGCTCGGCGCAGTACTTGCGGCTTCCATGACGGTTTCACTTGCATCCGTCGGCGTGGCAGCGGCTGAGAGCGACGCAGCAGACAAGATCGTAAACATCGGCGTTACGGATTCCCTTGGCGGAGTCAATCCGCTGGCGATCGATCAGACAGAGATCAACAAATACAGCATCGATCTGGAATTTCTTCCGCTCGTAGAACTGGATTCCGACCTGAATTTCCAGGGAATGCTGGCTGATTCCGTGACGACGGAAGATAATCAGAACTTTACGGTACATCTCGATGAGAATGCCGCCTGGTCAGACGGTACACCGGTGACAGCAGAGGACGTGGAGTTCACAGTACTTCGCCTTGCAAGCCCGGTAATCGGCAATGCGACGATGATGCTCTATGCATTTGAGGGTGTCGGCGATGATGGCTTTGTAGAGGAAGGCGCGACAAGCATCGACGGAGTACAGGTGATCGATGATAAGACGGTTCAGTTCACTTCCAAGGAGCCGATGGCTCTGACCACCTTTGAAAATACGTACGGAAGATACATTCACACGCTGCCGAAGCACGTGCTGGAGAACTACAGCGATGAGGAACTTCAGACACTGGACTGGTTCAATCATCCAGATGTGGTAAGCGGTCCGTATTTCCTGACCGATTATGACACTGAGCATTATGTGACGTATGAGGCAAACGAAAGCTACTGGAAAGGCGCGCCGAAGATCGGCAAGCTGAATATCAAGATCGTAGAGGGCAGCCAGATTTATGCAGGACTTCAGTCCGGCGAGATCGACATCACCCATCACACGATGACTGCGATTCCGCAGGAGGATTACGAGAGCATCGAGAGTCTTGAAAATGTGGATGTGGTATACGGTCTTCCGATCACCAACCAGTCTGCATTTATCCAGACAGCAAATATTCCGGATGCAAGAGTGCGTGAGGCGCTTGTCTATGCAATCGACCGGAACCAGCTGGTAGAACAGCTCTTAAAGGGACATGGCGAGGTAGTGGACGGATTCCTTTCCTCTGCAAGCCCGTTTTATGATGATTCCATCACACCGATGACCTACGATCCGGAAAAAGCGAAAGAGCTTCTTGATGAGGCTGGCTGGGACGGATCTCAGACCCTTCGCTTCTATGTAAACTCCGGCGACAGCACTTTTGTCAACGGTGCACAGGTACTTGCAGCACAGTGGGCAGCAGTTGGCATCAACGTGGAAGTAACGACCGTAGATCTGGCGACGCTGATGACCGTTGCAGGCACAAATGATTACGATATCATGGCCGTGCAGTATACGTACGCACCGGTTGATCCGTATCCGGATGTGAGCTGGCTGCTGAGCGGTGAGGGAAGCTGGACCGGATATGCGGACGATTCCATCAACGAGGCTCTGGCAGGTACGCAGCAGACGAGTGATATCGAGGAAATCAAAGGCCTGTACTCGATCGTAGACAGCAAAGTGCAGGAGGATGTTCCGATGTTCTCCGTTTACGTAATCAGCGCACAGGGCGCAGTCAACAAGCGTCTGACCGGTGCACAGCCGAGCGCATACGGCTTCTTCAACGACGTACAGAACTGGGATATCGCGCAGTAAAGAAACGCTTTTGCCGCCTGGAGAGAAAGCAGGTTACCGTTTGATGGGATCTGTAATCGGAAACAAAAGAAAACTCAGGGCAGCAGCATAAAAGAAGTCTGCATGAGAGATACTGCAAAATAGAGAAATACAGAATTGGTGACAGACAGCCGGTGACGGGATCGGCTGTCTGTTTTCGTAAGTTTAGAAAGGAACCGGTATGTCACATTTACTTGAAGTGAAAAATCTGACAACTGCCTTTACCGGAGATTATGGCAGGAACATCAGTGTGGATCATGTGAGCTTTCATGTGGATCCCGGAGAGGTGGTCTGTATTGTCGGGGAATCCGGCTGCGGCAAGAGCGTGACCTCGTTATCGATTATGGGACTGCTTGGAAGAGGGGGAGAAGTCACGGAGGGTTCCGTCCGATTTGACGGAAAAGAGCTTCTTTCGATGTCAGAAAAAGAACTGGATCAGATTCGTGGAAATGAGATGACGATGATTTTTCAGGACCCTCTGACCTCTCTGAATCCGACATTTACAATCGGAAGTCAGATGATGGAGAGCATCCGCATTCATATGAAGCTGTCAAAGGCGGAGGCGGCGGCCAGGGCAGAAGCGCTCCTGAGGCGTGTGGGCATGCCGGATCCGAAAGCAGTCATGAAAAAATATCCGCACACCCTTTCCGGCGGAATGCGCCAGAGAGTGATGATCGCAATGGCGCTGTGCTGTGATCCACGTCTTTTAATTGCGGATGAGCCGACCACGGCACTCGATGTGACGATTCAGGCACAGATCATGCAGCTGCTTGTGGAGCTGCAGAAAGAAACACACATGGCGATGATATTGATCACACATGACATCGGGCTGGTAGCGAACATGGCCGACCGGGTGCTTGTCATGTATGCAGGACAGCTGATCGAGGCAGCTCCGTCGAAAAAGCTGTTTGCACAGCCGGAGCATCCGTATACGAGAGCGCTGCTTGACACGGTTCCGACAATCCGCGATGATGCATCGCGCCGCCTCGTATCGATTCCGGGCATTGTGCCGGAGCATTACGACAATATCACAGGCTGCCGGTTTGCGGCCCGCTGCACATTTGCGTGCGAGGCGTGCAAGGAGGTGCAGGATCTGTATCCGTTCGGGGAAGCACATGCGGCGCGGTGCGTGGTTGCGCATCGGGCGTGGGAAGAAAATAAAAAAATATTCGAAAGTGCAGATCAATTTGAAGAGAACGAGGAAGCAAACCATTCTGAATTAGCAGAAACATCAGCTGGAATAGAAGCATCAGCGGAAGAAAAAAGAAAGGCAGCTGAAAAAAAGAAGATTAGTCTGAAAGAAAAAATTACCGAAATATCAGATCAGACTGGCCCTGCAGACAGAGAAAAAATAAAAGCATCGGAAGACAGAGGAGCGGTAACTTCGCTTCGAGCAGAGAATCCTGCGGAGAAATCTGAAAATAAAAATCCCCGCCGCGTCCTCGTAGAGGTTGACCACCTGAAAAAATATTATCCGATTAAGGGCGGAATCATCACCCACACGGTCGGAAATATCCATGCGGTCGACGATGTGTCACTCTCCATTTTTGAGGGCGAGACACTCGGCCTTGTTGGAGAGTCGGGCTGCGGAAAATCCACGATCGGCAGGCAGCTCGTCGGTCTGGAGACACCGACCTCCGGTGTGATCCGCTACGAGGGACAGGATCTGGCGGCGAAGAAGAAAAGCGAGATGAAGCAGATCCGCACACAGCTGCAGATGGTATTTCAGGATCCGTATTCTTCTTTAAATCCGCGGAAACATATTTATGAGATTCTGGCTCAGCCGATGCTGTACCATCACATTTCGACGAAGGACACGATCGACCGTGATCTGAGTCGACTGTTGGATATGGTCGGACTGCCGCGCCATATTTTAGGCCGGTATCCGCACGAGTTTTCCGGCGGACAGCGCCAGAGAATCGGAATCGCAAGGGCACTGTCGTTAAATCCGAAATTCATCGTCTGCGATGAGCCGGTCAGTGCGCTCGATGTTTCGATTCAGGCGCAGATCTTAAACCTGCTGAAAGGCCTGCAAAAAGAGCTGAATCTGACGCTGCTCTTTGTCGGACACGGTCTGGGCGCAGTTAATTACGTCAGCGACAGGATTGCAGTCATGTATCTGGGTCGAATCGTGGAGATCGGAGACGCAAAAGAGGTGTTCCATCATCCGCTGCATCCATATACACAGGCACTTCTGGAAGCCGTTCCGGTGCCGGATCCGCAGGAGAAGGAAAAACAGCGCTCGCTTTTATCCGGTGAGATTGGAAACAGCGCAAATCCGCCGAAGGGCTGCCGTTTCCATCCGCGGTGCCCGTATGCGACGAAGGAATGCGCCCAGGCAGAACCGGCGCTTATGAAGATCACGGACAGCGGCCATTATGCGGCGTGTCCGGCGGCAGAAAAATACGGAGAGAAAAAGGAGGGAGCGGCTCATGTATAAATATATTTTAAAACGAATCCTGATCGCAATCCCGGTACTGATCGGAATCACGATCATCGACTATGCGATCATGTGCATGGCGGGCAGCCCTCTTGCGATGATGCAGGGACCGCGTGTCTCCGAGGCAGCGCTGGAAGCAAAAAAGATTGCGCTCGGACTGGACCAGCCAATCTATGTGCAGTATTTTGTCTGGCTTGGGCAGCTGCTGCACGGCAATCTCGGCTATTCGATCAAATCGTATCAGCCGGTCAGCGAGATGATTGCTTCTCACCTTGGACCGACGCTTCTTCTGATGGGCGTGTCGCTGATCGTCAGCCTGCTGCTGGCGGTGCCGGCCGGTATCTACAGTGCGATTCATCAGTATGAAAAAGGGGATTACGCAGTTGTGACGATGTCGTTTCTCGGAAGCAGCATTCCGGGCTTCTTCCTCTCCCTTCTGCTGATTTACTTATTTACGGTTAAGCTTGGCTGGCTTCCGTCCAGCGGAATGACGACACTTGGCACGGCGAGCGGCCCAGGAGATGTGGCCGCGCATATGGTGATGCCGGTGCTTGTCCTGGCATTTTCGATGGCGGGCAGCAACATCCGTTACATTCGAAGTGCGGTGCTCGAGATTTTGCAGCAGGATTACCTGCGCACGGCGAAGGCAAAGGGAATCGGCCATTTCCGCGTGATCAACAAGCATGCGCTGCGCAATGCGCTCGTTCCGATCGTCACGGTAATCGGTATGGAAATTCCGACGTTATTTGGCGGTGCGGTCATCATTGAGCAGGTATTTTCCTGGCCGGGACTCGGACTCATGACGATGAGTGCGATTTCAAGCCGCGATTATCCGGTGATCATGGGCGTTTGCCTGCTGTCGGCAGTCGTGGTACTGGTGGCAAACCTCGTGACAGATATCCTGTATGCGCTGGTGGACCCGACCATTTCGCTGAATTAGGAGGGTGCCATGAAACAGAAAAAAGATATGATAAAAAAAGATCTTACGAATGAGAGCTATCTGCAGACCGTGTTCCGACGCTTCCGAAGACACCGCCTGGCAATGGTCAGCCTCGTGGTATTGGTTCTATTGGTTGGTGCAGCGCTTCTGGCGCCGTGGATCGCACCGTATGATCCGGATGCAATCGTCGGGACATTCAGCGGTGCGCCGTGCCTGGAGCACTGGCTTGGCACCGATCAGATCGGAAGAGATGTGCTGAGCCGTCTGCTGTATGCGATGAGGATATCCCTGCTGGTCGGTGTGCTCGCCACGCTGATCTCAACGGTGATCGGTGTGATTCTTGGCCTGATCGCCGGATATTTCGGAGGCATCGCAGATATGATTATCATGCGATTTACCGATATGGTCATGTCGTTTCCGTACATTTTGCTGGTGCTGGTAGCAGCTGCCATTTTCCGTCCGGGCCTGTGGAACATCATTTTGATTCTCGGCTTTGTCGACTGGCCCGGCATCGCGCGTCTTGTGCGCGGAAATGTGCTGAACCTGCGCGAAACCAACTTCGTCAAGGGCAGTATCGTAGCGGGCATGCCCGTGCGCCACATTCTGTTTTCGGAAATTCTGCCGAACACGGTGGCTCCGATTCTTGTTTATGCGACCTCTGTTCTCGCGCTTTCGATGCTGGATGAGGCGGCACTTAGCTTTTTGGGACAGGGCGTACAGCCGCCGACCGCAAGCCTTGGAAACATGTTAAACGGCGCACAGTCACTGACCGTGCTGACGAAACAGCCGTGGCTGTGGATTCCGGCCGGACTGTTGATCGTGATTCTTGTCATGTCGATTAACTTTATCGGAGACGCATTGCGGGATGCACTCGATCCCAACAGCCGGTAAAATGAAATGACTCAGTTATGAGCAAGTAGCGAAGCGGATTGCGAATATCCGTTTTGACTCCATTCGGAATAAAGAATTAGATAGAAGAAAGTGCAGTTTCCGGGAGAAAGAAATCCCCGGGGACTGCGCCTTTTTTTGGTTACGAAGAATATTTCGATTGAAGAGCGAAAAGGGAAATGATAAATTGTGCTGGCCATCAGTGCGGAAACCGGAATGTCCATTGATGCAAAAAGCATATCTGGATCTGGATGCACAGGTGATTATTGACGGAAATCGTATTTTTACAGAATTCAAAGGCGCGCTGACTGAACAGTATGTCCTTCAGCAGCTCATAGCGGAATGCAATGCAGAACCGTATTATTATTCGACAGCAAATTCGAGCGGAGAAATTGATTTCCTTCTGCATGGAAGGACGACGATTATTCCGGTGGGAGTAAAAGCCGAGGAGAATCTGCGGGCGAAAAGCCTGAAAGCTTTTTGCGAGAAATATAAACCGAAATATACTGTACGGACATCCATTTCCGATTATCGGGAGCAGGAATGGATGACGAATATTCCATTATATAATATTGACAGAATCAAAGAAATTTTGAGCAAATAGGTTAAAAGATCTATTGACTAAATTTTTTATATTTTTTGAAAAATTCTATTTGACAAGCAGCTGATTCTATGGTAGTATACTTAACTGTAGCGAGCAGTTGTGCTGATGTGGCACAGTCGGTAGCGCACCTCATTGGTAGTGAGGAGGTCACGGGTCCGATTCCCGTCATCAGCTCTTGTCAAGCTACGGGAAGCCCCGATTTCATTTGAAGTCGGGGCTTTTTTCTACCTTGCAGTATACAAAGGAACGAGATCATTCATTTGCCTGCGAATTCGATTGCACAGGTGAAAAACTGCGGTGCCTGTGTTTTTCACCGCATGCCTGGTTTTGGGTTCTGCGTGCCTGGTATCGTTATTTGCGGGAATGCTGTACAGGGGATAATTTTTGAAGATAAGGCGAAATAACAGCGAGAAAGAATAAAAAAGAGAGGTACGAAAAACAGGAGTCAGTTTTGATGGAGGCATGCTGTTTTTGTATCCTCTTTCTTTCGATTTACGTATTCTAAGATTTACTTCCAAAGGAGAAAAATAAGAATTGCATTGCGCAGTTCGCAGGAGGAAAAATTATGGAAATTAGAAAATCGACAATGGCAGACCTGCCGGAGATCATGCAGATTTATGAGATTGGCCGTGCGTTTATGCGCAGCACCGGAAATATGAGCCAGTGGGGCGGCGGATATCCGTCGGAGGAACTGGTGAAAGCAGATATTGCGTCAGGTGACAGTTACGTGGCGGTAGTTAATGGAGCAGTTGAGGCGGTATTCGTATTTCGGCTGGGCGAAGACCCGACCTATAAAATCATCGAGGATGGCGCGTGGAAAAACGATGAGCCGTATGGTGTGCTGCACCGGATCGCATCGCGCGGCAGGGTAAAGGGCATCGGCTCAGACTGCATTCAGTGGTGCTTCACGCAGTGCGGCAATCTGCGCGGTGACACGCACGCCGACAATCATGTGATGCAGCACGTGATGGAGAAGAACGGATTTGAAAAATGCGGAAGAATCTACGTCAGTGACGGTTCCCCACGGATTGCATACCAGAAAGTAAAATAAGGAGACAGAAATGGAACGCAGGGAGCTCTTTGAATTACTGAAAAAGATAGAATCCGGCCAGATGACGGCGGAGCAGGGCATGCAGGATGTGAGCCTGCAGCCGGACATGCTGGTCGGAAATTATGCGGACATCGATCTGCACCGCCATATCCGTCAGGGCATGCCGGAGGTGATTTACGGCGAGGGCAAGACGGCGGAGCAGATTCTTGGGATCGCATCGGCGATGAAGAAAAAAGAGATTGCGAATATCATGATTACGCGCCTCTCAAAGGAGAAGGCAGCACAGCTCGGCGGTGAGCTGGAGATGGATTACCGGGAAATCTGCCGGATCGGCATTGTGAATCCGAAGGAGACGGAGAAAAAAGGAAAGATTGCGCTTGTTGCGGCCGGGACGAGCGATCTTCCGGTGGCGGAGGAAGCGGCAGTTACGGCGGAGTTGTACGGCAATAACGTAGTGCGGGTCTATGATGTCGGCGTGGCCGGGATTCACCGCCTGCTGCACCGCCTGCCGGATTTTGAGGATGCAAATGCGGTCGTGGCGGTGGCCGGAATGGAGGGCGCACTGGTCAGCGTGATCGGCGGCCTCGTGTCGTGCCCGGTGATCGGAGTGCCGACGAGCGTCGGATACGGTGCCAACTTCGGCGGTCTGGCGGCGCTGCTTTCCATGCTCAATTCATGTGCGAGCGGCGTGAGCGTCGTAAATATCGACAACGGATTCGGGGCAGGGGTGCTCGCCTCAAAGATTAATCATCAGGCGTGCAGGAAGTGACAGAAGGCAGCGTTCCTCAAATAATGACAGGCATCATGCAGGATATATCGGGGCGTTTTCACCTGTGCGAGTGGATTTGCGGATAAAAATGGGGATAACAGGTTCCGACAAAGGCGTCGGGGAAAGTGGATTGTGAGAGGGAATGGAACAACAGGAAAGCAGAAAAAACGGGATCACGGAGGGGGTCATCTGGAAACAGATTCTGATCTTTTTCTTTCCGATTCTTGTGGGAACTTTTTTTCAGCAGCTGTATAATACCGTGGATGCAGTTGTAGTGGGGCGGTTTGCAGGAAAAGAGGCGCTCTCAAGCGTCGGCGGTTCCTCCAGCCAGATTATCAATTTTGTCGTTGGATTTTTTACCGGTCTGTCAGCGGGCAGCACGGTCATTATTTCACAGTTTTACGGGGCACGCAACAAGGAGCGGATGCACAAAGCACTGCATACGGCGTATGGCTTTTCCATTGCCTTTGGCATTATTTTTGGTGTGATCGGCGTTCTGTTTACACCGCAGATCTTAAGGGCGATGAACACGCCGGAAAATCTGCTGGCAGATTCTGCCTTGTACGTGCGGATCTATTTTGCGGGGCTGATTTTTATTGTGATTTACAACATCGGCTCGGCAATTCTGCGCGCGATCGGCGATTCGAAACGGCCGCTGTATTACCTGATGATCTGCTGCGGCATTAATATTGTGCTCGATCTCGTCTTTGTGCTTATCATGCGGCTCGGCGTACTTGGGGTGGCAATCGGTACGCTGATCTCCCAGGGAGTCAGTGCCGTGCTGGTGACAAGGACGCTGATGTACCGCACGGAGGATCTGAAGCTGGAACTGAAAAAAATCCGGATCGAAAAAGAGCTGATGCTGACCATGCTGAAGATTGGCCTGCCGACCGGAATTCAGTCGTGCATGTACAATCTCTCAAACATCATTGTGCAGACTTCATTGAATGCGCTTGGTGTGGATACGATGGCAGCGTGGACGGCGTTTGGAAAGATCGACAGCATGTTCTGGATGATGAACGGCGCATACGGCATTGCAGTGACGACATTTGTCGGTCAGAATTTCGGTGCCGGAAAGTATGACCGCGTCAAAAAGGGAACGCAGATCTGTCTGGCGATGTCAGCGGGCTGTGCTTTGCTGTTCAGCGCACTGGTCATGCCGTTTGGAGCAGAGCTGTTCGGGATTTTTACAACGGATGCAGGGGTTGTGCAGACCGGCCTTCGAATGATGCATGTGATCTCGCCGACGTATTTCCTGTTTACGTTTATTGAGATTTATTCCGGATCGCTGCGGGCACAGGGACATGTGTTGGTATCGACGATCATGACGATGACGGGAGTATGTCTGCTGCGTATTGTCTGGACGACGTGTATCGTGCCGAACGGAACACTGGAGCAGATCGTTGCCTGCTATCCGATCACGTGGGTGGTGACTGCGACTTGCATGGTGGTCTATTATTTTTACAAGCAGAAGCGGATTCTGGCGGAGCATCATGCAGTGTGAGAATGCTATAGTGGATAAAAATATGGAGCAGTGGAAAATCGTCAGAAAAATAAGAAAACCTGTGGATAACTTTCAAGAGAAGTCTGAATCCTTGTGAAAAAGTGACAAAAATAATCACTGGTTTTTGGACAATAGAGCAAAAAGAAAAAAGCCGCTTGACGCAGGCGAAAAAGCGGATTATAGTAAGGACATCGCTGTGCCGGAGTGTAGCGGGACAGCAAATAGAAAAAAAGGAGGCAGAGACATGAAGTACACAGCAATCGGCGGAAACGCAGAAATGAACAATTTTAAAGAAAACGTACAGACAGTCTGCCTCGCATGGAGAAGTGAAAGATAATTTCGCAGGTAATTTTGCACATTTGCCGCAGTCTGTATGGGCTGCGGCTTTTTGTCGCACAAAAACCGGGAGATGACGGTTTTGTGCAGCAAAAAACAGCCTGACAGACACGGCGCGCTTTGGAGTCATTCCGGGTGCGCTGTTTTTAACTGAGGCAGGCAGTGAAAGTAGATTGCGAATATCTGTTTCTGCATGGGAGGAGAAAAGGAAAGGAGAAGGTATGAAAAAACTGAGAACGTATCTAATGCGGTACTGGTATCTGTATCTGTTCGGCATGATCTGTATGGTTGCGGCAATCGTGCTGGATATGATCACGCCGCAGATCACCAGACGCATTATTGATGAGGTAATCGTCGGAGGGCAGATGCAGCTCCTGATGAAGTTTCTGATGGGAGTGCTTGGAATCGGCCTTGCACGGGCGATTCTGCAGTATGTAAAAGAATTTACATGGGACAGCGTAGGCGTGAAGATTGGAAACGAGATGCGGATCGATCTGTTCCGCCACGTTCAGACGCTGTCGATGGATTTCTTTGACCAGCATAATACAGGCGAACTGATGACGAGAGTCAAGGACGATGTAGACAAAGTGTGGGGGGTGCTTGGGTTCGTGGGAAGCCTTGCCATAGAGGCGCTGATCCACACAGTATTTGTCCTGACCTGCATGTACCGGATCAATCCGTGGCTGACACTGATTCCGCTGTGTGTGCTTCCTGTCATTGGTTTTCTGGCAGTGCGGATGGAAAACAGACTTGGTACTGTTTACGACCAGATCAGTGAGGAGACAGCGGAACTCAACACCGTAGCGCAGGAATGTATCGCAGGTGTGCGTACGGTCAAGGCATTTGCGCGCGAGGAGTATGAAATCAGAAAATTCAGCCGCCACAACCGCCGGTTTTACGATTTGAATATGAAACAGGCGAAGCTGCTTGCCGACCATCAGCCGGCGATTTCCTTTTTTGGAAAGATGATGCTGCTTTCCGTCGTGATTGTCGGAGGCTTTCTCGTGATCGGCGGCAAGATGTCACTTGGAGATCTCGGAGCTTTTTCTGAGTACGCGAACAACGTCATCTGGCCGATGGAGATCCTTGGCTGGCTGAGCAATGACATCGCCTCGGCATTTGCCTCCTGGAAAAAGATTCAGAAGGTGGCAAAGAGCGAGCCGCAGATCAAAGACGTGGAGGATGCTCAGGCGCTTCCGCAGGTAAACGGAAGAATCACGTTCGATCATGTCAGCCTGACGCGAGGCGGGCAGGAAATCCTGCATGACGTGAGTTTTGAGGTGGAGCCGGGCCATACGCTTGGTATCATGGGTATGACCGGTACCGGAAAAACGACGATCGTCAGTCTGCTGCAGAGGTTTTATGATGTGACGGACGGAAAAATTCTGCTGGATGGAACAGATATCCGGAAAATTCCGCTTGCGCAGCTGCGCGCATCGATGGCTGTCGTGATGCAGGAGGTATTTCTGTTTTCTGATTCCGTGTCAGAAAATGTGCGCACGGGACAGCGTGAGGCCATGACGCAGGAGACAGTGGAATGGGCGGCAGAGCGCGCCGGTGCAGGGCAGTTTATCGGCGAGCTTGCGGAAAAATATGATACGGTGATCGGGGAGCGCGGCGTCGGTCTTTCCGGCGGCCAGAAGCAGCGCATCAGCATTGCGCGGGCGCTCGCGAAAAAGGCGCCGGTACTGATATTGGACGATGCGACCTCGGCACTTGACATGGAAACGGAAAAACAGATTCAGCGCAACTTAAAGCAATCCGAGGATATGACGAGGATCATCATTGCACATCGAATTTCAGCGGTGCGCGATGCGGATGAGATCATTGTGCTGGAGGGCGGCACGATCGCAGAGCGCGGCACGCACGAGACGCTGATGCAGGGACCGACGCGGTACCATGACACCTGGAATGTACAATATGAAGAGAACCGCAGTGAAATCTGGAATGACATAGAAAAAGGACAGGCGGATAAAAAAAGCGAAAGTCACATAATGCCTGAAAAGATGTACGCAGGAGAAGAAAACAGTGCAAAATCAGGGCAGGTGAACAGAAATAATGTGAAAACTGAAAAGCAGGAGGAAAAGGAAACAGGAGGTGAGAAGTCATGGCAGTAAATTCCGCAAAGCAGGATGAACTGCAAAAAGAAGTGCCGAAAAAGGTGACGCTGGCGCGTATGTACAGTTATCTGCTCGGCTATAAAAAGACGCTCGTGTACGTGTCGGTGCTGATTCTGATCACGCTGGCGGCGACACTTGCCGGACCGCTGATGATTGAGCGGGCGGTGGATGTATATGTGGCGAATGCGGACACGGAAGGATTGATCCGCCTTGGCATCGCGGCGCTTGTACTTTTTTCAGCCTACTGGCTGTGCACGCGAAAGTATATGATTGTAATGGAAGATGCCACAAATCAGATTCTGCTCACAATCCGTCAGCAGCTGTATGGGCATATTCAGACCTTAAGCTTTCATTTCTTTGACAGTAGGCCGACCGGAAAGATTCTGGCGCGCGTGGTCGGGGATGTCAATTCGTTAAAGGAAGTACTTTCAGACAGCGTGACGAAGCTTCTGCCGGATATGCTGACCTTAATCGGCGTGGCGGCGATCATGCTGTGGAAAAACTGGCAGCTGGCGCTCGCAACGCTCCTGATGCTGCCGGTCCTTGCATTCTTTATGTTCCTGATTCAGTTTCGGGCACATAAACTGTGGCAGATTCACCGGAAGAAAAATTCGAACCTGAATGCATTTATTCACGAGGATTTTTCCGGAATCCGTATTGTGCAGAGCTTTGCGGCGGAGCGTGAAAAGCAGGCCGAGTTTGATGTTTGCTCCGAGGCACACCGGGACAGCTTTATTGATGCGGTGCGCGTTTCCGATCTGTTCAGCTCTCTGGTGGAGGTCACCTGGGGACTGGGCGGCTTTCTGCTTTACTTTATCGGAATTAAGATTGTCGGCGTGGATAAGATCGGAGTCGGTACGTTTCTGGCGTTTTCCTCGTACCTTGGCATGTTCTGGAATCCGATCCGGAATCTGGCGAGCTTCTATAATAAAATCATCACAAATATTTCTGCGGCGGAGCGTATTTTTGATATCATGGATACACCGTCAGAAATCACAGACCGTGAGGGAGCAAAGCCGCTTCCGGACATCAGTGGAGAGGTTGCATTTGACCATGTGAATTTTGCATACACGGATGAGCCAGACCGTCTGGTGCTGCATGATGTGAGCTTTACAGCAAAGCCGGGTGAAACGATCGCACTGGTCGGCCCGACCGGAGCGGGCAAGACGACAATTGTCAACCTGATCAGCCGTTTTTACGATGCGACACGCGGGCAGGTTTTGATTGACGGATACAACCTGCAGGATGTAACATTAAAGAGTCTTCGAAGCCAGATGGGCGTTATGACACAGGATACGTTCCTGTTTACGGGAACGATCCGGGAAAACATCTGCTACGGGCGTGAGGGCGCGACGGAAGAGGAAATGATCGCCGCGGCGAAGGCAGTGAACGCACACGACTTCATCATGAAGCTGGAAAACGGCTACGATACAAAAATCAGCGAGCGTGGCGGCCAGCTTTCGATCGGTCAGCGCCAGCTTCTTGCATTTGCAAGGACGATCGTGTCAGATCCGAGAATCCTGATTCTGGATGAGGCGACCTCAAGCATCGACACGCATACCGAGCGCATCGTGCAGCATGGCATTGCACAGATGATCAAAGGCCGGACCTCGTTTATCATCGCCCACCGTCTCTCCACGATCCGAAACGCAGACCGGATCTTTTACATCGGGGATGGGAAAATTCTGGAGCAGGGAAATCATGAGGAGCTGATGGAGAAACGGGGACTGTATTACAGATTATATGAGAGCCAGTTTGAAGACAATCGCGAAGCGATTGGCTTCATGAGCAAGTAGCGAAAGCGGATTGCGAACGACCAATATCAGGAGTAGGAGGAAACAAATGAGCAAGTACAAATATATCTTATTTGACCTGGATGGTACATTAACGGATTCCGGCGAGGGAATCATCAATTCAGTTGTATATGCGCTGGAAAAGAGAAACATTGAGGTGACGGACCGCGCAGCGCTTCGTGTATTTGTCGGGCCTCCGCTGCTCGATTCGTTTGCACAGTATTATGGAATGGACCGGGAAGAAGGAATGAAGGCGATCACAGATTACCGCGAATATTTTACGGACCGGGGCTGGAAGGAAAACAGCGTTTATCCGGGGATCCCGCAGGTGCTGGAGCAGCTGAAAAATGCCGGGGTACATCTGTACATTGCAACATCCAAGCCGGAGCCGTTTGCAAAGCGCATTGCGGAATACTTTGATCTCACAAAATATTTCGAGGGAATTGTGGGCAGTACACTAGACGAAAAGATCACAAAAAAGAGTCAGGTAATTGATCTCGTACTCTCACAGATCGGAGAGGATTACCATGGAAAAACAGTTATGGTCGGCGACCGGGAGCATGATGTGAACGGCGCAAAAGAAAACGATCTTCCGTGTATCGGCGTTTTATATGGATACGGAAGCCGGGAAGAGCTGGAAGCGGCCGGAGCCGCTGGAATTTCAGAAACTGTGGAGGGACTTCTTGCGGAACTTCTTTAACACACCCGGTACATAAATTCATGAATCCTCTCATAAGATAGAGAGAACGCAGGCAGCCATCCGCCGCAAAGCGGGTAGGCTGCCTTTTGCGTCTGGGCTGTAAATGGATGGCATGCCGGCTTTAAGCGGCAGGGGAAAGGGGAGGATGAGCGATGAATGACAGAGCATTGAAGGTGCTGGAGCAATATGACCTTGAGGTGACGGCGACGCGCAGGGGGCGCGGGTCCTATATTATCGATACGCCGGACGGTATTCGGATTCTGAGTGACTGCACCTGCTCAGAGCATAAAGCGCAGTTTCAGAACCGGGTCATGGAGCAGATCTGTGCGGGCGGCTATGAAAAGGTAGATCAGATACTGGAAAATAAAGAAGGAAAACTGATTTCCAAAGACTGGGAAGAAAACAAATATGTGGTTCGTAACTGGTATGCAGGGAGAGAGTGCGATACGGAGAATGAGCAGGAGATTCTGGCGGCGGTGGAGAATCTTGCAAGGCTCCATCAGGTGATGCACCTTCCGGACGCCGAAGAATTTGAGCGCAGTTTTGCCGCGCCGCCGCCGCTTCATACGGTGCGGGCGCAGAATGCAGAGCTGAAAAAGGTGCGCTCTTTTATAAGGAAGAAAAATACAAAGGGAGAGTTCGAACGGCAGTTTCTGCAGGATTTTTCATTTTATTTTGAGCAGGCGCAGGAAGCACAGCGTCAGATGGAACAGACATTCGGGGAAAAGGGAGCACAGGAGGGGAGATGGAAGGGAAGCGTCTGCCATGGAGATTACGATCACCATCACGTGCTGATCACAGGCAGCGACATGGCGACAACGGATTTTGCGAGCTGCCGTTTTGATTTTCAGGTGATTGACCTGTATCGGTTTATGCGTAAGATTCTGGAAAAACAGGAATGGAATCAGAGACTTGGCATGCGCATGCTGG
Organism: Lachnospiraceae bacterium; assembly: GCA_029225065.1. Classification (GTDB taxonomy): domain Bacteria; phylum Bacillota; class Clostridia; order Lachnospirales; family Lachnospiraceae; genus Choladousia. The sequence goes on from JAQXVT010000081.1 coordinate 49,377, forward strand.
AGCGCTATGAAAAAATCCGGCCGCTTGCAGACGAAGAGCGCTGCCTTTTATACCTGCGCATGCTGTATCCGGAAAAATTCCGTAAACTGGCGAACCATTATTATGGAGGAAACAAGGCCTGGATCTCGCGCAGATTTTATGACAAGCTCGTGCTGCTGAACCGTCAGAAAGAAAAAAAGGAACGGTTTGTGCGGCTGCTGGAGGGATAAGAGAAAGTGCGGACAGTCAAAGCGCAAAAGGCGTATTTCTGACTGCGTAAAAATGAATAGTAAATGAAATGGAATTATGATATAGTAATGGAAACAGCAGGGACTAAAAATCCACTGACATATTCACAAAAACATCTTGAAAACATTGCTTATTAATTGTAAAAAAGAAAAGGTAGCGTTTTTTGACTGTTCTTTATAGACAAAGTGATAGGAGAAAAGTTTTAAAATCTGACGGCAACCGATCAATGTAAAACAGGGAGAACCAAACAAATGAGTGAAACCAGAATTCAGAAGAATGAGACAGAAGAACTTCAGAAAAAAGATGCCGGAGCCGATTTTGAATCTTTCCGGCAGATCATCGAGACACTGCGCAGCGAAAACGGCTGTCCGTGGGACCGGGCGCAGACATTTGAGAGTCTGAAGCCGTGCATGATCAACGAGATGACGGAGGCGCTTGCAGGCATTGATCTTTACCGGAAGAGCGGAAACGCAGACAATCTCTGTGAGGAGCTTGGCGACGTGCTGCTGCAGGTTGTGCTGCTGTCACAGATTGCGAAGGAAGAGGGATTGTTCGATATCGATGATGTGATCCGGAAGATTTCGAAGAAGATGGTTCACCGTCACCCGCATGTGTTCGGTACACCGGAAGAGAGGGAAAAAAAGCGAAGCTGGGAGGAACTGAAGCGAGAGGAAAAAGGGCAGCGCTCAAAGGAGGAAAAGGAAGCAGAGCACGCTGCGTTTCATGAGGCGGCCGGTTTTGTGATCTGTCATCTGGCGGAGAAATAAATGGGGGAAAGTGCTCTTTCGTTTTTTGCCGGAGTGCAAGGAAAACCTTGACAAACACGGTATTCCATTATATAAATATTAGAGCGTGCATTTTCAAACACGTTCTGGCAGGGCTTATTCGAGATCCCGAAATATTTGCAGGTGCCGCGCAGGTTTGCGCAGTCAGACGCCGACGGAAATTAAAGTACCGTTTCATTCCGGCATCAGAAAAAGAGAAGAATAAGTTCAGAATAAGACAGAATTATATGCAGACGAAAAGAAAACTGCAGATAACATTCAGAGGAGGACTTACAATGAATAAGACAGAATTAATCGCTGCAATCGCAGAGAAAACAGAATTATCCAAGAAAGATGCTGAGAAGGCTCTGAAGGCTTTTACAGATGTTGTTGCTGAGCAGCTTAAGAATGGTGAGAAAGTACAGCTCGTAGGCTTCGGTACCTTCGAGACATCTGAGCGTGCAGCAAGAGAGGGAAGAAATCCGCAGACCGGCGAAACCATGACGATCAAGGCTTCCAAGACTCCGAAGTTCAAAGCAGGAAAAGCTTTAAAGGATATGATGAACTAATTGTTCTCATTCAGGAGAAAAGCAGGCGGTGCAGACCGTCTTTGGAACAGTAGATTGGCTGTTGCCAGATATGCCCGGGTTTCCGTGCACTCTGGCAGCAGCTTTTTAATTGAATGCAGGTCGCGAAGCGGATTGCGAATATCCGCTTTGTTCTGGAGAGGAATAAAAATGCGATTAGACAAATATTTAAAGGTATCAAGACTGATCAAGCGCCGCACTGTTGCGAACGAGGCATGTGACGCGGGACGTGTACTGCTCAATGATAAAGTAGCGCGTGCATCGGCCGATGTAAAGATCGGCGACGTGATCGAGATTCAGTTTGGAACAAGAAATGTGAAGGTGGAAGTGCTGTCGATTCAGGATTCCGAGAAGAAGGAAGCTGCGGCGGAGATGTACAAGTACCTGTAGGTGCAGAAATCCGGATTCACGCGCATATTTCCGTCCCGCCCCGCATACACATAAAGCAGAGTGATACGGAAAAGGACCGGGGCGGATGGAAGAAAAGAAAACCGTTCTGCCGCATGGCATCGCATGGCAGGACCGAAAAAGGGGCAGCATTACCGGAGTGACGGATGTGCATTCGTTCGATGAAAATCTGGTCGTGCTGGAGACCTCGCAGGGGCTTCTGACCTTAAAGGGAAAAAATCTTCATGTCAGCCGTCTGATGCTGGAGCAGGGCGAGGTCGAGCTGGATGGGATAATCGAGAGCATGGTCTATTCCGGCAAAAGGCCAGAGACAAAGGGCAGTCTGCTGCGGAGAATGCTGCGATGATCAGTCCGGCGATCCGGCAGGAAACGGTCATTTTTCTGCTGGCGGCGCTGCATGGGATTTTTCTGGCGGTGGGTTACGATGTGCTTCGCGGCCTGCGAAAAGCGGTTCCGCACAGCGGGCTTGCCGTGTCCTGCGAGGATTTTTTTTATTGGATCGCGGCGGGATTCCTGACCTTTCTGCTGGCGTTTTCCGTTTCGGATGGCGTGCTGCGCGGCTATGCGGCTGCGGCGATGGCACTTGGCGCGCTGCTCTATCTTGAAACGGTAAGCCGCGCGGTGCAAAAGCTTTTCGCCGGTATTTTCGGTCTTTTCTGTTTTCTGGCTGGAAGCATTGTCCGGTTTGCATCCAGAGGAAAGGCGGAAGTGAAGCGTTTTCTGCTTCGCCGAATAAGGAAAAAGTGGAACTATTTTGCGGCTAAAATCTGTGGAAAAGCACAGAAAAGGATTGAAATAAAAAAGAAAAAAAGGTACAATAAAAAAAGCACAGAAAAAGGCACCGAAAAGCAGAGAAGGCGCGTTGTGAGAAAAAGGCAGCAGGACAAAGAGGGATTATAGATGGCAGGAAAAAAAAGAATCGGAAAAAAGAAGCCGAACAGAAGTAATCTGGCAGGCGTTATCACGATCGCCGGAATTGTAGCCATACTGCTGGTTGTACTGCTCAGCGGAAGTCAGAAGCTTTCCGTGAGGAATGAACAGTATGAGTCGCAGAAGGAAGAGCTGAGTCAGCAGATTCAGGATGAGGAAGTTCGCAGCGGCGAGATCGAGAAGCTGAAGGATTACGTCAATTCGAAAGAGTTTATCGAAAAGATGGCCAGAGATAAGCTCGGACTCGTTTATCGTGATGAAATCATTTTCAAGGCCGAACAGTGACAGGTGATACATAAGTGCCGGGCGCGGGAGGGATCCTGCGCCCGGTCTTTGTGTTAGAGGTACCAGAATTCGTCAGACATTGCACCGGGACCATGGTAAAATGACAGGGGAGAGTTATCAAAGCGTGGCCCGGGGAGGAATGAAAATGAAGGAATGGCTTGCGGCAATATATGACGGAACATGGTGGAGAAAAAAAAGCGCGCGAAAGATGCGCTGGCAGGCGGCATCACGTTATCCGCTTCCGGAACGGGAGCAGCTGGAACAGTATGCGGAGGCATTTTTTTCACTTGCAGATCTGTTTCAAAAGCTGCCGTGTCAGAAAGAGCGGTTTGGAGATGCGGAGCTGGAACAGCTGCTTTTGCAGGTTCAGGAGACGGCGTGTGCCGGATGCGCCCGGGGCATGGAATGCTGGCGGACAAACTATTATGAAAACTGGAATGTGATTTTTCACCTGATGGATCAGCTGGAGCTGGAGGGAGAAATCACACAGGAAGGAATTGCACAGCTGGAGGAGGTCTGCACACTTCCCAAGGAGACTGCGCGGGCGGTCACGCAGGCATATATGAAGCAGCGCAGCAATCTTTTATGGAACAACCGGATGCTGGAGCAGCGCATGGCAGCGGGCGAGGAAATTTATCAGACGGCGGTTTTGTGGCGCACCATGGCGCAGGGAATGGCGGGCAGTCCGAGAAAAGAGGAAAAGCTCTCCGCAAAGATCTGGCCGGAGCTGCGCAGCCTTGGAATGGAGCTTGGCAGTCTGCGGATCGTACAGCGGGGCGAGGACGGAGCAGAGGTGTTTCTTGTACTGCGTGCGCGAAAGAAACTGCCGGTCTCCGCAAAGACGATTGCGGAGCTTCTTTCTGACTGTATGGGAGAGAAAATGCGTCCTGCGTGGAACTGTACGGCGGTTCCGGGCGAATCATTTGAGACGTTTCATTTTGTGCCGGAGACAAGATATCAGATCCTGTGCGGCATTTCCAGAATTACGAAAGACGGAGAGCTGGTCTCGGGTGACAACTACGCATTTCTGCAAAAGGATACCGGACGGATTGTGATGAGCCTGGCGGATGGAATGGGTTCCGGAGTAGGGGCGTGTCAGGAAAGCGAGAAAGTGATCGAGCTGCTGGAGCAGTTTTTTCAGGCCGGGTTTCCGCAGGAGACAGCGGTGCGGATGATCAATTCCTGCATGCTGCTGCAAAATCGGGATCAGATGTTTTCGACGCTTGACCTCTGCATGGTCGACCTCTACAATGCAAAGTGTGATTTCGTAAAATCCGGAGCGGCGGCGACCTTTCTGATGCAGGGAGATGAGCTGGAGGTGATCCGTGGACGCGGTCTTCCGGCCGGAATTCTGCAGCAGTCTGATTATGAGAGTTTGCACCGGCAGCTTGGAGAAGGGGATACTGTCGTCATGATGACGGACGGTGTGCTGGATGCGCTGACCGGCGAGAACGGCGAAGAGCAGATGAAAGAGCTGATCCGCCGCACCGCCACACCGAACGCAAAGGAACACGCAAGACGCCTGATGGAGCGCGTTTACCTGCTGCAGAAGCTGCAGGCTCACGACGACATGACAATACTAATAGGAAAGATATGGACAAAGTGAAGAACAGCAGCAAAATGCGAAGGCAGATCATGGAAAATTTATTTGACATGAGCTGTATTGGCATTTGTGGGCCTGGTCTGAAGGACGTAAACGAGAGGGGATAAAACGATGAACCGCATTTACCAAACCATCCGGCAATACCACATGATTTCTCCGGGCGACCGCGTGATCGCCGGCGTATCGGGCGGTGCAGATTCTGTCTGCCTGCTGCGGGCACTCGCCAGCTACCGCAAGCAGGTTCCGTTTACACTGTTTGTGGTACATGTCGAGCACGGCATCCGCGGGGAGGAGAGTCTGGAGGACGCGGCGTTTGTGAAGGAGTTGTGTGAGACGCTTGCAGTCCCTTTTTATATGGAAGCATGTGATGTAACTGCGTATGCAAAAGCACACCGGATGACGGTGGAAGAGGCCGGGCGAAGCGTGCGCTATGATTGTTTTGAAAAGGTGCGCGTGCAGCTTGGAGCTCAAAAGATTGCGGTGGCGCATAATCAGAACGATCAGGCGGAGACGGTGCTGTGGAATCTCGTACGCGGCTCCGGACTGAAGGGGCTTGGCGGCATCCGGCCGGTGCGGGAGCATATCATAAGGCCGCTTTTATTTCTTAGAAGGCCGGAGATCGAGGCGATTTTAAAGGAGCTGGGGCAGCCGTGGCGGACCGACAGGACGAATCTGGAGACGGATTATACGCGCAACCGCCTGCGCCGGGAAATTCTTCCGCAGCTGGAAAAAAGCCTGAATCGTCAGGCCGTGCAGCACATTGCGCAGGCAGCAAATCGACTGCAGGAGGCGGAGCAGTACATCGAAAAACAGACGGAGAAAGCAGCGCAGCAGAGTATCGAAATCAGAAAGGACGGAAGCGCCGCGCTTTTGCTGGAGCAATATGAGCGTCAGGAGAAGCTGATTCAGCAGGAATTACTGAAGCGTGCGCTCGACACCCTGTCAGGCGGGAGCGGCAGAAAGGATATCGGAAGCGTTCACCTGCAGCAGCTTGCGGAGCTTGCAAAAAAGGACTGCGGACGGGAAACGCAGCTGCCGGGCGGTATCCGGGCCGTGCGGGAGAACGGCTGTATTCACTTTCAAAAGTGTGAGAAGGCGCGAAAGAGGATGCAGGAAACGAATACGGGGCGGGAAATCTGCTGTGTGGAGCCCGGGATGGACATCATACAGGAGGGCAGAAGAATCAAAACCGCTGTTTTTGAGAATTCTCCCCGGTTTTGGAATGAAATTCAGCAAGAAAATAAGTGTACGAAATGGCTTTCTTATGATACAATATATAGCAATGTCTGCCTGCGGACGCGCCGCAGCGGGGACTATCTCGTTGTAAACGCCAAGGGCGGACGCAGGAAACTGAAGGATTATCTGATCGATCAGAAAATCCCAAAAGGAGAGAGGGATACACTCTGGCTGCTGGCGGATGGCTCACATATTCTGTGGGTGGTCGGATGGCGCATCAGTGAGGCAGCAAAAGTAAGGCAGGATACCAGCAAAATTTTGAAAATACAGATAGAGGAGGTTTATCATGAAGGAGAAAATTAAAATTTTTCTGCCGGAGCAGAAAGTAAATGCAAGAATTGCAGAGGTGGCAAAAAAGATCAGCGAGGATTACGCAGGAGAGGAAGTGCATCTGATCTGCGTGCTGAAGGGAAGCGTATTCTTTACATGTGAGCTGGCAAAGCGTATCACCGTGCCGGTGACGATGGACTTTATGTCCTGCAGCAGCTATGGAAACGATACGAAATCAAGCGGAGTCGTAAAGATTGTAAAGGATCTCGACGAGCCGCTGGAGGGAAAGAATGTCCTTGTCGTGGAGGATATTATCGATTCCGGACGTACGTTAAGCTATCTGCTTGACATTTTAGGAAAGCGCAATCCGAAGTCCATGCGTCTTTGCACGCTGCTCGATAAGCCGGACCGCAGAGTAAAGGATGTCACCGTCGATTACACCTGCTTTGAGATTCCGGATGAATTTGTCGTAGGATATGGATTGGATTACGCGCAGAAATACCGCAATCTCCCGTTTATCGGCGTCGTAGAGTTTGTAGAAGATTAATCTCGTAAGGCGGGACCCACGTCAGTGGGAGGATCCCTTACGAGCGCGCGTCCGGTAAGAAAGAAGTCATGCTGCCAGGATCAGCGCAAAATCTCAATCTCATAAGAACAGGCGCTGCCCCACTTTGGCAGTGACCGGAAAGGAGAACAAAATTGAACAGAAATTTAAAAGGACCGTGGTTTTATGTGGTCGTCGTGCTTCTGATTCTGCTGCTGTTTCAGACCTTCCGCGGCGGAATGGAAGCGAGCCAGACCTGGAATTACCGCGAGTTTGAGGAAGCGGTAGACGGCGGAGACGTCGTGCGGGTCGAGATCACACAGAATCAGGAGGTGCCGACCGGCAGCCTGAAGGTGACGCTTAAGGACGGCGACGTGAGATACGTCAACGTAACCGATGTAAAAGAAGTGCAGTCCGAGCTGGAGCAGCAGGACGCGATTACGCTCGATGTGAAGGATGTGCCGAAGCAGAGCGTATGGCTGTCGATTCTCCCAACGATCATGATCGCAGTCGTTCTGCTTTTGATCTTCTCGATGATGAACCGACAGGCAGGCGGCGGAAACAGCAAAATGATGAACTTCGGCAAGAGCCGGGCGCGGATGATCACGCCTGATGCAAAGCGCGTGACATTCCAGGATGTGGCCGGTCTGCAGGAGGAAAAGGAAGAGCTGGAGGAGATCGTCGATTTCTTAAAAGAGCCGGGCAAATTTACTCAGGTTGGCGCCCGGATTCCGAAGGGGGTTATTTTAGTAGGCCCTCCGGGTACCGGAAAGACGCTTCTTGCCAAGGCGATTGCAGGCGAGGCAGGCGTACCGTTTTTCAGCATTTCCGGTTCCGATTTCGTGGAAATGTTTGTCGGCGTGGGTGCATCACGTGTGCGCGATCTGTTTGAGGAAGCCAAGAAGCATCAGCCGTGTATTGTGTTCATCGATGAGATCGACGCGGTGGCAAGACGCAGGGGCACCGGCATGGGCGGCGGCCACGACGAGCGTGAGCAGACGTTGAATCAGCTGCTTGTGGAGATGGATGGTTTCGGTGTCAACGAGGGCATCATTGTGATGGCGGCGACGAACCGCGTGGATATCCTCGATCCGGCAATCCTTCGTCCGGGCCGTTTTGACCGTCAGGTTGCTGTCGGCCGTCCGGATGTGAAGGGAAGAGAAGAGATTCTGCAGGTGCATGTAAAGGGCAAGCCGCTCGGCGATGACGTGGATCTTGCGGAGGTAGCGCGTACGACGGCAGGATTTACCGGCGCAGACCTGGAAAACCTGATGAATGAATCGGCAATCCTTGCAGCGAAAGAAAAGAGAGCCTACATCCGGCATGAGGACATCAACCGCGCCTTTGTCAAGGTAGGCATCGGAGCAGAGAAAAAGAGCCGCGTGATCTCCGAAAAAGAAAAACGGATTACAGCGTATCATGAGGCAGGCCATGCAATTCTGTTCCACCTGCTTCCGGATGTGGGACCGGTGCATACGATCTCGATTATCCCAACGGGACGCGGAGCAGCAGGCTATACGATGCCGCTGCCGGAAAAGGATGAGATGTTCCGCACAAAGGGCAAAATGACGCAGGAACTGATCGTGGATCTGGGCGGACGCGTGGCGGAGGAACTGATCTTCGGCGACGTGACAACGGGCGCATCGCAGGATATCAAGCAGGCGACGGCGCTTGCCAGAGCGATGGTGACGCGCTACGGTATGTCAGACCGCATCGGACTGATCAACTACGACAACGATGATGATGAAGTCTTTATTGGCCGTGATCTGGCGCATACCCGTTCCTATGGCGAGGATATTGCATGTGCGATCGACGAGGAAGTAAAGCGTATGATCGAGGAGGCACATGGAAAAGCACGCGAGATGATCAAGGCGCATGAGGATGTTCTGCATTCCTGCGCGGCACTTCTGATTGAAAAGGAGAAGATCGGAAGAGACGAATTCGAAGCGCTGTTCGGTGCAAAGATCGATCAGGAGACACAGGAGCAGGCATAAAAAATCCGCTGTAAGACAAAAAACGCGGAAAAACGTCTGGTTCGTATATTTTGACAGCAAAAAAGAACGGAAAAACGCAGGAACGAAATAAAAATGCACAAAAACGGACACTCATTTTTGTGAACTTTGTGCACACTTAATTGGGAGGCGATGCTATAATTACACTCGTAAAACCCCCCAATACATTATATAGTTTTTGCTACACCCCATTAGAAGAAATACCTTCTCCAAAGAGAGCAGCCAGAGATGGCTGCTCTCTTTCGTTACCGGGGAAAATATCCTGTACCGGTGGAAAATGGACAGGAAAACGCGCTGTCAGGATCGAATCAGGCTGCAGCGAACAGAGAGGCAGCGTGGTGGATCTATGAAATCAGCGGTTGTACAAAAAAGGAAATTAGTATAAAATGGTTACTGTTCAGAACGGACCCTGAACAGGTATGTAAAATGACAAACAGAGGTAAATGACATGGATCAGCAGTTTCAGTCAGTGATGCAGACACTGAATTACATCATGTGGATGCGTCCTGTTTTTAAAGTAGATGCGTTATTCAGCGACGAGACGGAAAATTATGTCTGTCCGATGGAGCCAAAGCCGGGCGATGCGGTGAAAATTCGTTTCCGCACGGGGAAGGACAACGTCGATCAGGTGTACTTTATCAGCGGTGCGCTCAAAAAAGAGATGGAGCACGAGTTCAGTGAGGATGTGTTTGATTACTATGCGACGGAGATCACGGTGAGTGAGGAGCCGGTTTACTACTACTTTGAGATTCGGGCCGGACAGACGAGGTGCTTTTATAATAAGCTCGGTGTCTCAAGAGATCTGCAGCAGAGCCGCTCATTCTGCGTGATGCCGGGCTTTTCCACGCCGGACTGGGCGAAGGGAGCGGTCATGTATCAGATCTTCACGGACCGCTTTTACAACGGCGATCCGACGAACGACGTGGAGGACCGCGAGTACATTTACATCGGAGAGGGTACCGCGAAGGTGCGTGACTGGAACAAGATGCCGGCCACGTCGATGGGAATCCGAGAATTTTACGGCGGAGACCTTGAGGGAGTGCGGAAAAAGCTGGATTATCTGCAGGATCTTGGTGTGGAGGTGATTTACTTTAATCCGCTGTTTGTGTCACCTTCCAATCATAAATACGATATTCAGGACTATGATTATATTGATCCGCATTTTGGAAAGATTGTTCGAGATGAGGGCCGTCTGCTCGAAGGCTGGGAGAGCGAGAATCGCTATGCGACGCGCTATATCTCGCGGGTGACGGATCCGGCAAACCTGGAGGCGAGCAACGCGCTGTTTGCACAGCTCGTGGAAGAAATGCACCAGAGAGGCATGCGCGTGATTATTGACGGCGTGTTCAACCACTGCGGTTCGTTTAACAAATGGATGGACCGGGAGCGGATCTACGAGCGGCAGGAGGGGTATGAGCCGGGCGCTTTTATTTCCGCGGACAGCCCGTACCGGAGCTTTTTCAAGTTCCACAACGAGCATGAGTGGCCGTACAATCCGTTTTATGACGGCTGGTGGGGGCATGATACGCTGCCGAAGCTGAATTTTGAGGATTCCCCGAAACTGGAAGAATACATTATGAGAATCGCCGCAAAATGGGTTTCTCCGCCTTACAATGTCGACGGCTGGCGCCTGGATGTGGCGGCAGATCTCGGATTCAGCCAGGAATACAATCATGAATTCTGGCGCAAATTCCGCAGGGCGGTAAAGGATGCAAATCCAAACGCGATCATTTTAGCGGAGCATTACGGGGATGCGTCGAGCTGGCTGCATGGCGACCAGTGGGATACGGTCATGAATTATGATGCGTTCATGGAGCCGCTGACCTGGTTCTTTACAGGCATGGAGAAGCACAGCGATGATTATCAGCCGGGTATGCTCGGCAATGTGAGAAGCTTTGTGGATGCGATGCGGTATCATATGGCAGCGTTCCTCGCTCCGTCGCTGCAGGTAGCGATGAATGAGCTTTCGAATCACGACCATTCGCGTTTCCTGACAAGGACGAATCATCACGTCGGAAGGGTCAATCATCTCGGCAGTGATGCGGCATCGCGCGACATTCATCCGGAGGTTATGAGGGAAGCTGTGGTCATGCAGATGACGTGGCCGGGTGCACCGACGCTGTACTATGGCGATGAGGCGGGCGTGTGCGGATTCACCGACCCGGACAACCGCCGGTCATATCCGTGGGGACGGGAGGATCAGCAGATGCTTGCGTTCCACAAGGCGGCAATCGCGATGCACAAAAAGTATCCGGTACTGACGGGCGGTTCGCTGAAATTCCTGTACGAGGATTACAACATCCTTTCGTACGGACGATTCAGCCGGAAGCAGCAGCTGGTGATTGTGTTTAATAACAATGATTCGGAGCGCACCATCAGTCTTCCGGTGTGGATGGCCGGTGTTTCTGATCATCAGGTACTTCGGAGAGTTTTCTATACGGATCGGAATGGATTTTCCGCGGACGGAAGTGCAGTCGCAGGCGAACAGGGCGGATGTCAGGCATACCGCAGCAGACAGAATGATTCCGCCTGCCAGGGCTGTGCAGCCGGTAATAAATTCTGCGCGAAGACGGAGAAGATCGTGCTGCAGCCGGAGGCGACAGCGTGGTCGGTGCTCTCGGATGAGAATGCCGCAGAGGGTGAACTGCCGCAGGAGTATCAGATGGAGCCGCAGGAGCCGGCGTTCTGGACTTCACAGGAGCTTCATACCGAGGTGCTGCCGCATGCGGTGGCGAAAGCATCGCTTCCGCCAAAGTGGACAAAGGCGAAAATTGAAGCCTCCGAGTGGACCGCAGAGCTGTGCGGCGGAAGTGATGGGGATAAAATGATCTATCCGGTGGATGCGGGACGTACGGTGCTGCGGCTTCCGGCATTTTCTGGATCGGTATTTTTGGCGTGTGAAGTGAAATGAAAAAGGAAAGAGACAAAAGAGCCGGTTGAAGAAAAGAAAGGATGGCATACATGAGAAAACGAACAGCGATTATAGCAGGGTGCGCCGGAGCGCTTTTTGTGGCGGCAGCCGGCGTGTACACCGGGATTGGCATGTATTACCGGACTCATTTTTTTGAACATACCGCGATTAATGGAATCAATGTTTCCGATCTGACGGCAGAGGAGGCGGAAGCGCTTGTCGCGCGCCAGGCGGAAACGTACCATCTGACAGTGGAGACGAGAGACGGCGGGCAGGAAGTGCTGGACAGTGCGGCGCTTGGCTATCATTTCGTATCCGACGGAGAAGTGCAGAAGCTTTTAAACGAACAGAAATCGTTTCTGTGGCTTCCGGCATATTTTGGTGCAGTGAAGCATTATACGATGTCTGTCTCCGTGGCGACGGAGAAAGAGCAGCTGGAGCAGTCGGTACAGGCGCTTGCCTGTCTGAAAGAGGATGCGATGGTAAAGCCGGAGAATGCGTATGTGGCTTTGCAGAACGGGACGTATACGATCATGCCGGAGACGGAAGGAAGCTACCTGGATGCATCGCGTGTCATAGCTGCGGTTGAGACAGCGGTAGATAACGGCGAAGAGACGGTAAATCTGGAGAAGAGCGGCTGCTATGAGGAGCCGAAGCTCAGAAGTGACAGCAGCGCACTGAAGGCGGAAGCCGCTGTGAAGAATAAATACAGCAGTATTGCAGTGACTTACCAGATCGGCGGAGGAATCACGGAGACGTTGGATGCGCAGACGACCGCCGGATGGTTTACCTTTGATGAAAATATTCAGCCGGTGCTCGATGAAACGGCGGCGTCCGCGTGGGTGGATGCGCTGGCCGATCAGTACGATACGCTCGGGACACAGGAACCGTTTCGGACGACAAATGGGGAGACTGTTTATGTGGAAGCGCGCACGTATGGCTGGCAGATGGATCGCGAGACGGAGAAGACGGCGCTGATCGATATGCTGAAATACGGAGAATCGACAGAGCGCACGGTGACATGGCTGGAGGGCGCGTGGGCGAGAGGCGAAAACGATATCGGCAATACGTATGTGGAGATCGACTACACAAACCAGCATCTGTGGTTTTACAAGGACGGCGCACTGTTGGTGGATACCGCAGTTGTAACTGGAAACGTCAGTGCCGGGAACGCCTCGCCGGAAGGAATTTTCTGTCTCGTCGGCAAATCGGAGCATGAGACGTTAAAGGGTGAGGGATACAGCACACCGGTGGATTACTGGATGCCGTTTTACGGAGGCGTCGGGATTCACGACGCGGATTCGTGGAGAAGCGTTTACGGCGGTACGATCTATCAGAATTCCGGTTCGCACGGGTGTATCAATACGCCGACGGCGAAGGTTGCGGTGATTTATGAAAATATTGAGGTTGGCACACCGATCGTCTGCTACAGCTCCGGAGTAAATTATGGGTATCCGGAGGAGAGCGGCGGCGGTCAGAGCCAGACCGAGACACCGGCGCAGTCGGAGTCACAGAATCAGACCGGCGGACAGGGTGAGACAGATTCGAATATTATCATTATCGACGGCGGTACGACCGAGCAGGGCGTGACGCAGGATGGAGTGCCGTATACGGGCGAGGATCTGCAGAATATCGTGATTCAATAAAAAACCAGGTAAAAAGACAGAGCGGAGCGTCTGTTCATGAAGAAAATGGAGCACCGCAAAAGGCGAGGAGGAGATATTATGAATATAGCAGTATTAGCAGGTGGAATCAGCACCGAGCGGGAGGTTTCCATCGTATCCGGAACCGGCGTGTGCAAGGCGCTTCGGGAAAAGGGGCACAGAGCAATCCTGATCGATGTGTTCTGCGGAGATGAGAGAATCGATACCGCGGACAAAGAGCAGGTATTCCCAGCGCAGTATGATGTGGACGCATCGGCAGCTTACATGCGCTCGATGAATGATTCGATTGAGGCAGTCAAAGCGTCGGGCCGCGAATTTTTCGGGCCGAATGTGCTTGCTGTCTGCAAAATGGCAGACGTGGTTTTTCTTGCGCTTCACGGTGCGGACGGCGAGGGCGGAACGGTGCAGGCAGCATTCGACCTGTTTCGGATTCCGTATACCGGCTCCGGCCTGCTTGGAAGTGCAATGGCGATGGATAAGGGGATTTCGAGAAAGCTGTTCCGGGAGTGCGGCGTACCGACGGCGGCTGGTCTGTCCCTGAAGCGAGAGGAAGAGCGACTCTCGGCTTCTGAAAACGGCGTGGGTCTTCCGTGCATTGTAAAGCCGTGCTGCGGCGGTTCAAGCGTCGGCGTTGCGATTGCGCGCACGCAGGAGGAGTATGAGGCAGCGCTTGACCTTGCCTTTGGCTACGAGGAGGAGGTCATTGTGGAGCAGTTCATCGAGGGAAGAGAATTTTCCGCAGGAGTCATCGACGGGAAGCCGTATCCGGTTATCGAGATCGCTCCGGTGGAGGGCTTCTACGATTATAAAAATAAATATACCGCAGGTTCGACGATCGAGACGTGCCCAGCCGTCTTGAGCCCGGAAAAGACAAAGGAGATGCAGCAGTATGCAGTGAAGGCGTACGAGGCGCTGCATCTGGAGGGCTACGGAAGAATGGATTTCATGATGGATGGTGACGGAAATCTGTACTGCCTTGAGGCGAATACGCTTCCGGGCATGACGCCGACGAGCCTTCTTCCGCAGGAAGCGGCAGCGGTTGGAATGGATTTCGGATCCTTATGTGAGCTGCTGATCGAGGTGTCAAAAAAGCGGCGGCAGTAACGGATGGAGTATATTTGATTGGACGAACACGCTCTTGGAAAATACCGATGGTGGACAGAAATAAATAAAATCGGTGCAAGGCTTGAGAGGTCAGAGACTTTGAATGGAAAGGACAGGTAACACTATGAAAAATATGACACCAAACCGCATGGCGCAGGCCTGCGGTGGTACTTATATCGGCCGGATGGAGGACGCGGACCGGGAGATCAGCTCGATCACGACGGACAGCCGCAGGGCAGAACCGGGCGGTGCATTCGCGGCAATCAAAGGCGAGCGTGTGGACGGCCATGATTTTATTCCGGGCGTATTTGAAAAGGGCGCGCTTGTGGTCATTTCCGAAAAGCGTCTGCCGGAGGGCAGCGGCAACTACATTTTCGTGGAGCATACAATCAAGGCACTCGGCGCGATTGCGGCATATTATCTGGAGCAGCTGAATATTCCGGTTGTCGGCATCACGGGAAGCGTCGGAAAGACGAGCACGAAAGAGATGATCGCAGCGGTGCTTGAGCAGAAATACCGCACCTTAAAGACGGCAGGCAACTTTAATAATGATCTCGGACTTCCACTGACGATCTTCCGGCTGCGGGACGAAGATGAGATCGCGGTGCTTGAGATGGGCATCAGCCATTTCGGGGAGATGCATGAGCTGGCGAAGATTGCAAAGCCGGATACGTGCGTGATCACAAACATCGGTCAGTGCCATCTGGAATTTTTGGGCGACCGTGACGGGGTGCTTCGTGCGAAGTCTGAAATTTTTGATTTTCTGCGTTCGGACGGGCATATTATTTTAAACGGGGAAGATGATAAGCTTGAGACGATTCACGAGGTGAAGGGAATTCGTCCGACATTCTTCGGATTCGGAAAGGAAAATGCAGTCTATGCCGATCACGTGGAAGCACAGGGGCTTTCCGGTATTGCCTGCCGCATCCATACACCACAGGGCGAGTTTGACGTGACAGTGCCAATTCCGGGACTTCATATGGTATTAAATGCGCTGGCAGGCACGGCGGTCGGACTGCAGTATGGCCTGACTTTAAAAGAGATTAAAAAAGGAATCGAGAGTCTGCAGCCGGTGAGCGGAAGATTCCACATTGTAAAGACAGAGCGATACACAATCATCGACGACTGTTACAATGCAAATCCGATGTCAATGAAATCATCACTCGGTGTGCTGAAGGACGCACTCGGAAGAAAGGTTGCGATCCTCGGCGATATGGGCGAGCTTGGTCCGCAGGAAAACGAGCTGCACCGCGAGGTCGGAACGTATGCGGGAATCCTTGACATTGACCGTTTCCTGCTCGCAGGAGCTCTTTGCAAAAATCTGGCAGACGGTATTCTGGAGCAGAATCCGCAGGCGGACGTGATCTGGTATGAGAATCTGCTTGACCTTCTGAAGGATCTGGAAAATCAGGTAGAGAGCGGCGATACGGTGCTGGTAAAGGCATCTCATTTCATGCATTTTGAAAAGATCGTGGATACGCTGACAGCAGAAGCGGAGTAAGCGACAGACATGATCGACGGATACGATTATGAGAAGCTGTATACCACAAAATAGAAGAAACGAAACACAGAATTTGGAGAAAAACTATGTACCTAATAGCAGGACTTGGAAATCCGGGGCGGGAGTATGAAAATACGCGGCACAACGCCGGGTTTGCATCGATTGACCGCCTGGCGGAGAAGAACCATATTTCCATCGACATGAAAAAATTTCAGGCGCTGTGCGGCACGGGCTACATCGGAGGGCAGAAGGTACTGCTCTTAAAGCCCCAGACCTACATGAATTTAAGCGGCGAAAGCCTGCGCGCAGCGTGCGACTTTTTCAAAATTGACCCGGAGCAGGAGCTGATCGTAATCTATGATGACATCAGTCTTGCACCGGGACAGCTGCGCATCCGGGCGAAGGGAAGCGCGGGCGGACACAACGGAATCAAGAGCATCATCGCACACCTTGGCACGCAGGTATTTCTGCGGGTGAAGGTCGGCGTCGGAGAGAAGCCGCAGGGCTGGGATCTGGCCGACTACGTGCTTGGACATTTTTCGAAGGACGAGCAGCAGGTGATGCAGGAATCGTTTGACCGGGCGGCGGATGCGGCGGCAGCGCTTCTTACAGAGGAAGTGCAGCAGGTCATGAACGAGTACAACACCCACAAAGCGAAAGCGTGAGCGTATGAAAGCATTAAGTTCTCCGATGCAGCAGCTGGAGGAGTTTGCGGAGATTCGGCGAAAGATACAGAAAAACCGTGGTGTGATTCAGGTCACGGGCTGTATTGATCAGCAGAAGCCGCATTTTATCAGCTGCAGCGCACAGGGATATTCACACAGAGTGATTATTACGTACAGCGACCTGCGGGCGAAGGAGCTGTACGAAAATTATCGCTTTTTTGACCGGGATGTGCTGTATTTTCCGGCGAAGGATCTGATCTTTTTTCAGGCTGATATTCACAGCAACCTTCTGGAACAGCAGCGGATTGCGGTCTTAAAAGCGCTCGTGGAAAAGGAAGAGGTGACCGTCATCACGACGATGGCGGCGTGCATGAATCACCTCATCCCGTTTAAAAAATGGAAAAAACGGATTCTCGAGATCGAATCTGGAAGCGTGCTCGACACGGAGTGGCTGAAAAAAGAGCTGATCGAGCTTGGTTACGAGCGTACGGCGCAGACCGAGGGACCAGGGCAGTTTGCAATCCGCGGCGGCATCATCGATATTTATCCGCTGACGGAGGAAAACCCGGTCCGCATCGAGCTTTGGGGCGACGAGGTGGATTCCATCCGCTGCTTTGATGTCGAGAGTCAGCGCTCCATTGAAAATCAGGAGCGGGTGCGCATCTATCCGGCGGCAGAGCTTATCATGGACGCATCCGAGCGGGAAAAGGCACTGGAGCGCATTACGCGCGAGGCGAAAAAGACAGAAGCCCTGTTCCGTGGAGAGGGAAAGCCGGAGGAAGCGACGAGAATCAAAAACCTTCTGCAGGACTGCAAAGATCAGCTGGAGGAGTTCGGTGAGCCGCTTACGATGGAGGGCTTCATCGATTATTTTACCGGGGAGAAGGAGACCTTCCCGGATTATTTTGATGCTTCAAATACCCTCTTTTTCCTCGATGAGCCGAATCGGCTTCTGGAGAGCGGGGATGCGGTGGAGCAGGAGTTCCGGGAGAGCATGGAGCACCGGCTGGAAAAGGGCTATGTGCTGCCGGGCATGACAGAGCTTTTGTTTTCGTGTCAGGAGATCGCGGCCGCTCTTTCCGGGCGCAACAGCATCGGTCTTTGTACCCTTGAAAATGCGCGCGCGCCGTGGAGTGTTTCCGGCAGATACAGTCTGACCGTGCGCTCGGTCAACCCGTACAACAATAGCTTTGAGCTGCTCGTAAAGGATTTGCAGCGTTGGAAAAAGGAAGGCTACCGCGTCGTGCTGCTTTCCGCTTCGCGCACGCGAGGCCAGCGTCTGGCGAACGATCTTTTGCAGGAGGGGCTGACGAGCTACTATACGGAGGACGACGAGCGGGAGGTGGCTCCGGGCGAGATTCTGATCACACACGGCAGCGCCGCAAAAGGCTACGAGTATCCGCTGATCAAGTTCGTTGTGATCGCGGAGAGCGATATTTTCGGGCAGGAGCGCAAAAAGAAAAAGAAGCGCAGGCGCTACGAGGGCAGCAAAATTTCAAGCTTTACGGAGCTTTCGGTCGGCGATTTCGTCGTCCATGAGAATCACGGCCTCGGTGTCTACAAGGGAATTGAGAAGGTAGAGGTCGACAAAGTCACAAAGGATTACATGAAGATCGAGTATGCCGGCGGCAGCAGTCTGTACGTGCCGGCGACGCAGCTCGATGTGATTCAGAAATATGCGGATTCCGATGCAGCAAAGGCACCGAAGCTCAACAAACTCGGCACGCAGGAGTGGAACCGCACGAAAACGCGGGTGCGCACGGCGGTGCGTGCGATCGCGGAGGATCTGGTGAAGCTGTATGCGGAGCGCGAGCGAAAAGAGGGCTTTACGTACAGCGAAGATACGGTTTGGCAGCAGGAATTCGAGGAAATGTTTCCGTTTGACGAGACCGACGACCAGCTGACGGCGATCGAGGCCGTAAAAAAGGATATGCAGAGCCGAAAAATCATGGACCGTCTTGTCTGCGGTGATGTCGGCTACGGCAAGACCGAGATTGCGATCCGCGCGGCCTTTAAGGCGGTGCAGGATGGCAAGCAGGTGGCTTATCTGGTGCCGACGACGATCCTGGCGCAGCAGCATTACAATACGTTCGTGCAGCGAATGAAGGATTTTCCGGTGCGCGTCGATCTGATGTGCCGCTTCCGTACACCGGCGGAGCAGAAAAAGACGATCACCGACCTGAAAAAAGGGCTGGTTGACATCGTAATCGGAACGCACCGCCTGCTCTCAAAGGATGTGCAGTACAAGGATCTGGGACTTTTGATTATCGATGAGGAGCAGCGGTTCGGTGTTACACACAAAGAGAAGATCAAGCAGTTGAAGACGGATGTCGATGTGCTGACACTGACTGCGACGCCGATTCCGCGGACGCTGCATATGAGTCTCGTCGGAATCCGTGACATGAGCGTGCTGGAGGAGGCGCCGCAGGAGCGTGTGCCGAT
>JAQXVT010000082.1 GCA_029225065.1 Lachnospiraceae bacterium
CTTTACCAGAATCAGTTTTGCCTCTTCTTTTTTACTCCAGTAAACCATGTTTTTCATCACCGGTAATACACTTTGCGGATTTCCAAAGTACAGAGACAGCATATTGAACTGCTGCATCGGCAGTGCCACGGGCTTTACTCCCTGAATCGCATAGCCAAGTGGAAGTCTCCTTTTGCCAAACTGCGCCGCGAATTCCTCATACGTCTCTTCTTCCCGGATCTGTGGCAGTTTTTTTGCTGAGCCCTGGTTCTGATAAAACTGTGCAATTCTTTCCAGTTCTTTTTTCACTTCCGGAATCCGATCCCTTTCAGCAGTCTCCGGGTGAAAAATCGCTGCCTGATACTCCAGCGGCCGCTCACCAATCCGGCACATACCGCGTCCCTTTTTTTCTGGCGGCTCATATCTGCACCTGCAGTTTAAAACTTCTCCATATTCAAATCGATCCTTCAGATGCAGCGCAAGAGAACGGTCAATTTCCTGCCTTGTCCTGCTCCAAAGTTCCGAACTCGCATTCGCTGTCATGATATATCGGATACCATATGCACCGCCTTCTTTCAGATATTCGCTGAATTTCATATACAAATCCTCACCAAACTTACTCTGCTTCAGACCAACAAAATTATCAATCACGACCAGAATCAACGGCAGCTTCTGAATGGAACGGCAACCCTCAAAGGTACTGACCTCAAGCTCGGCATACAGTTTTTTCCGCTCTGCGATGATTTCTCCGATCAGCCTGAAAAACTGCGAAAGACTCTCGGCCTCCTCCTCAAGCAGTGCCGCCCCGCAGTGCGGCAGTTTCTGAAACAGCTTCAACGAACGACTGGAGTAATCCAAAATGTAATAATTCACATCTTCCGGCGTATACCGTGCGGATAACGACAGCAGCATCGACTGGAGAAGCGTTGTTTTTCCGGATGCCTTGTCTCCGACAATCAGCAGATTCTGCATTTTTATCAGATCAATCCAGTATGGAAACTGCTTCTGATTCTCCGGATCATCAGCCATTCCAACGCAGTATCTTATGCTGTCCATATCTGCATCCTCTGTATCTTTCATTTCCAGTTCAAGCGGAATGCGATCCGGAAGCGGATCCTTCCACAGAAGTCTTGGCTGAATATTTTCCCGGATCGCCAGATCCGACAGCAGCTTGACAATCGATACGATCTGTGTGGTCGTCGCCTTCTGCTTTTTCGCCTCCGGCTTTGTGGTCAGAATGCTCTGACCTGCCATATCAATAAAACGAACTGTATCATCCCGCTTTGTCACCACACGGTCCTGCGCCTCATACGGTGCGCCACACCAGGCCGACTGACCAAGTGCAAAGAATTCGTTATATCCCACCTGCAAATAAAATCTTCCGGTATCCCGCAGTTCCGCTGCCTCAGGCCGTTTCAGCATGTCCATACTGTCCATCTTGTCCTGTACTCTCAGACAGACACGGAACTTTGTATTGCTGACAATCTGATCGTTGACCACACCCGCCGGTTTCTGGGTTGCCAGGATCAGATGTACCCCGAGGCTTCGCCCGATACGTGCGGTACTGATCAGCTGATTCATGAAATCCGGCTCCTGGGTCTTCAACTCTGCAAACTCGTCCGAAATAATAAACAAATGCGGCACCGCTTCTTTGACTACGCCCTGCCTTCGCAGTTTCTGATACGTATAGATATCCATAGTGCCTTCGTTTGCAATCGATTTCGCCTCATTGAAAACACGCTGACGCCGCTTCAGTTCGCTCTCAATTGACATCATCGAACGCTGAATTGCGGCTCCGTCAAGGTTTGTCATCGTTCCGGCCAGATGCGGCAGATGAATGCCGCGCGCCGGATCATCAAATGCTCCAGCCAGACCGCCGCCCTTGTAATCGATCAGCACAAATGCAACCTCATCCGGATGATAATTGACCGCCATCGACAAAATATAGGTAATGATAAATTCACTCTTACCGGATCCGGTCATTCCTGCTATCAATCCATGCGGACCCTGATATTTTTCATGCAGATCCAGACAGAAAAGTGAGCCGTCCGTCGCCACACCGACAGGTGCTGACAATGACTGAATTGGATTGCTCTCCATCCAGCGGTTCAAGGGATTCAAATGCTCCACTCTTCCGACTCCGTACATTTCCAGAAACGTCACCATTTTGGGAAGGGCATACTCCTGTGAGATCAGCATCAGACTGGTGTTTGAAAGCTTGTGCATGACATTTTCTGCCGTCCGTTCGTCAAACGTTTCCATCTGAAATGTATCCGCTTCCCTGTCACCTTCCCTTAAATACGTCACCTGGTGAATTCCGCTGCCTTGCAGCGTGCAGATCGCCGTACACTCTTTCGGAAGCTTTGGAAACAGTGCAACTGTTGATATTCCAATATTTTCCTCTTTTTTCACAACCGTTTTGAGCAGTTCCATACTGTCAAACAATTTTTTATCAAATGCAAAAATGAGATAAAAAGGCCTTTTTTTCAGTATTTCCTTTAACTTATCCCCATTCTTTGAAAGATCATCCTCAGCTTCTTTTTTCAGCACCTCTCCAATCTGGTATGCCTCGCCCGGTTTCGTAGCCATAAACCGGATATTTTTCTGATCATCCCACATATGTGGCAAAAAGCGTGCAAACTCCAGCTGCTCCATGTCTGCATCATCCGCCAGAATAATCATTTTTACTTCATCATAGCTGTGGAGAACCGCAGTCTGCATAATCAGCATTTTAGCAAAACGCAGCACTTCTTCATGTTCCCCTGCAATTCCACTTACAATGTGCTCAACCAGTGAAAGATTGACGGCTGTGTTCTGTATCTTATACTGTCCCTGTGCCAGTCCATACATCTCGTCTTCCAGCTCATCATCATCCAAATGGAAACGTTCTTCCGGATATTTGATAGTTGCTTCCATCGGCACATCTCCCGTACCAAGTCGAAGAACCAGAAAATCTTCATCTATATTTCTCCGCTCCCACAAACGCTCTCCCTGCATTCCAATTGCAAGTACTTCTTCAAATCTTGGAAACTGTTCATCCCGCATTTTTTTCTCATAGCGGATTTCGTCCTGGATCTCCTGTCTTTTTTCTCTCAGATATTCCGTGTACTTTTTTGTGCGCAGCTCCTCATATTTTTCCCGTTCTTTCTCTGTATATTTCTGATTCAGGAACGGAAACATTACCGAACTGACCATCATCATCGAATTACCAGAAAGCATATTTCCTGCTCCCATCGCCAGCGAGCTTCCCAGACGGAGCATCATCGGAATATCTCCATTTTTCATAGAGGCCGGCGGTGCTTCCAGTTTTATTTCTTTCTTTGGAAATCCCACCTGCTTTCTTGGCTTGCGATCAAACAGCTCCTGCCCGTCACCTGTCTCCGCTACGAGTCCTCCAACATTTTTCACATCTGTCCGCCGGATATTTTCTCCCGTGATATAAACACCTTCATGCTCATCGTTAATTGCCAGATAGCCGTATCCGACAATCAGTATCAGTCCCCAGATGTACACACGATCCATCGGTTTTAATTTGAACCGGGCTATCCTCCGGTCATTTAAATAAACGCCGTTGGAGCTGCCGATATCCTCCAGATACCAGTTTCCGCCCATATAACTCAAAATCGCATGCTCTTTCGATACAATGGCATTCTCATAAACAATATTTGCAGAGATACTCCTCCCGATCAGTAGCTGCGTATTTTCCTTCACTAAATAGTGATGAAATACATAGCTTTTCTCTGTAACCTTTTCCATGTAAAAAAGATACTTTTTGTTTTCTGCATAGAGTGGATATAAAACCCTGTTTTCGATCGTAATCCTCTGCTCTTCAATCTCTCTGGCTATGCCAAAGTAAACATTCTTATTGCACCGCGCTACCCAGCAGTTTCCCTTTCCTTCAAGAAACAACAGGCAGTCATTCTGGCTTTCTCCGCCGACGTAGTAGATTCCTTCCCGGTTTTTCGGAAGCCACTGACTTTTCATCCGTCCATCTTCTGAAAACAGGACGACCTGATACGCTGCCCGCGCATCCTTCCCCATATTTTCTTCTCCTGCGTTTCTTTTCTGCAGCTCCATTTTCCCCTCCACAAACACCAGTTTACTCTGCGAATCCGATTAAAAATGTTGTCATGCCAATCTTCAGCGTATCACCGCTGTGGACTTCTACTGCCCCTGTAATTTTCTGATTATTAACCAGTGTGCCATTTGATGAACCTGCATCCTCCACATAAATCTTTCCCTCTTTTCGAAGCATGCGGCAATGCCTTCCGGAAATGGTATAATCTCCGGAGATCCAGAGATCACACTGCTCCATATTTCTGCCAATCGTAAGCTTTGTATACAAAACTGCTGTATAACTGTGATTTGATTTTTTATCCTTCAGGATGATCTTTTTTCCTCTGTCTTTTTGTTTTTCCTTCCATCTCTTCTCCGCATTTTTCTGATCATAGACGGTAAGAATTCCAACCACACAGATTCCAATTACTAGAAGAATGCTGATGACCGGAAAAATTCTTTTCTTAAACCAGGCAAAACTCCCTGTTTTCTCTGATTCTTCTTTTTTTGCAGTCTCCTCTGTTTCTCTGTCCTTTTCGCTTGTTGTTCCCTGCATTGTTTCTTTTTCTGTTTCCACCGACCGTATAGTAATGCCTTTTCCGGAAATGCTATCCATCCAGCTTCCTTTTGCAGATCCCTGCACACCATTCAGCGCTGTCAGCAAAAATACCAGAAGAACTACGGCCCATTTTCTTTTTTGCATTTCCAACGCCTCCCTTATCGCCTGTTCTCTAAAGCAGCAAACCGCTCTAACATCCTATTTTTCTTCCAGGTATTCTGCCTTTCCGAAGAACTCCACGGTCTCTCCATAATTATCTGACAGTTGTGCATATTCTGCCACATTGACATTATTATGATCTGTTTTTCTCAGTGACTCAATCATTCTCTTGTGCTGGCTGATCAGTGCTCTGTCATGTGCCTCGGAAATACGCTGATAAAAAATATTTTTTTCTTTCTGCTTTACTACCGTATCCAGCTTCGCTTCTATTTTTTTGATTCCTTCTTCTAAATGTGCATGATACTGTGCCTCACTCAGGGTTGACTGCGAGGTCGACATAAAATCATAAAGGTAAATAAGCGATGGCAGATTTCGATACGGTTTTGCAATCAGGTTCTGACTATAGTAGCTGTCCAGCAGTCGGCATACTGTGCTGTACTGATCTTTTAAATACTTTGAGCGCTTTTCCCAGTAGGATTTTACTCTTCTGACCTCCGGCTCGTTTTCTTCCAGCCGTTCCCGCTCTCTCTCGTTTGCTTCTCTTGCTTCCGTAAGCCTCCGATCTGACTTCACCACATCGATAATTGTCAATATAAGCAGTACCACAAAAATAATAAGCAATGTCCAAAAAAATGTTCTAAAAACTGTAGAACGCATCAGATCAACCAATGTATATGACCTCATCTGCATGATCAGAAAACAGATCAGTGTCATTACACCAAACACACCAAGTGCAATCGCGCTTGGAATCCAGTTTTTTTGTACTTCGTCGCAATAATGCGGCGTTTCCAGATATTCCAGCTTCTGCTTTACTTTTTTCTTTTCTTGCTCATACAATTCCGAAAGCTTTCTCTTCGCAAACTCAAGATCCCGCACATCCCTCAGATAAATCAGTACTGCCTTTCTTTCCATAACTTTTTCCTCCTTTGGATTCTGCCTGTTTTACAGGATTTCCTTTTTTTCCGTTTTCACTGGTGTTTCTGCCTTTATTGCTCTCATCCGATTTTTCTCTTCATCCGGATGATTCTCAGAACCGACTCATTGATCCGATCCTCTGAAATTCTTCCATCCCGCACGGCTCCAAGTACCGCCTCATATGCTGAGTGAAAATCTGCCGGCATAAGCAGCATATCCACGCCTGCCTCTATCGCCATCACGGCTGCCTCCCCGGAAGAATAATTTGCAGAGATCGCTCCCATATTCATGGCATCCGTAATGATGATTCCGTTAAACTGCAGCTTCTGACGCAGGATTCCTGTCACCATCTCATATGACAGCGATGCCGGGAGCTGACTGTTCAATATATTGGGCAGTGAAATATGTCCCATCATAATAAATGACACATTCGATGCAATTCCTGCCCGAAATGGCTGAAATTCACACGCTTCCAGTTCTTCCAGACTCTTATAGCTGCTCGCATACCCGCTGTGGCTGTCCTCTGCCGTATCTCCATGACCTGGGAAATGTTTCAACGTTGCCAGCACCCCTGCATCCTGAAGCCCCTGCACTTCCATTGGCACCATCTGTGATACAAGTTCTGTATCGCTGCCAAACGAACGGTCACCAATCACGGTATTCGCCGGATTGCTGAAAACATCCGCTACAGGTGCAAAATCCACATTGAAATTCAGATTCTTCATATAGCTTCCAATCGTGCTTCCCACCTGATATGCCTCCTGTGGATCCCCGGTCGCCCCTACGGAATACATATCCCCTATATATGGAATATCTGAAGCAATCCCATATAATCGGCTCACTCTTCCGCCCTCTTCATCGGTTGCCAGAAAAACCGGCAAACCGGTTCTTTCTTTGCTGATTTCCTGCATTCCTGAAAGCATAGATGAGACTTGCTCTCCCGATTCAATATTTCCACTGAAATAGATGATTCCACCTACCGGATACTGCGCAAAACACTGTGCTGTAAGTTCTCCCGCTCCGGTGACCTGCCCCGCTCCGGTCAGGGCTTCCGGAGTAATAAAGAACATCTGCGCCACTTTTTCTTCGAGTGTCATTCCTGCCAGTGTATCTTCCCCTACTGCCTTTCCCTGTATGATCTGCGCAGCAGACGCCTTCTGTGATACCGCAAACAATCCCATACTTGTAATACAGCACAGCAAGATGACCTTTATTTTCCCCGCATTTCTTCTTTTAATCTTCATACTCGCAGATATACCCGATCTTTCCACGGTATGTAGAAACCGCACTTAAAAGATCATTTGGCACATCGTTCCATACCCACCTTCCAAGATCTTTATAATAAAAAATATCCAGAACATGCTCATCCAGCCCGAGTGTCGTATCCCGGAAAGACGGCTCTCCTGTCAGCCAGCAGTTTACATTCCACGCCGTCAGGCTGTTCAGAGGATCTCCAATCAAATTGTTGTCTGCATCTACCCAGTAGTAATCGCTGGAAGACAGATCTCTTCTTCCTCCGATATAGAACATATTTCCTCTCTGATCTTTACTTTCCAGATCACTCGTCACATAATCAAACTCTTCCTGTGTCTCAAAGGTTACCAGATGCCCTCCTTTCGCCTTGCAGATTAGATATGCATCCTCCCAGGTACCGTCCAGCATTGCATATTCGTACCTGTGGATTCCGCTCTGAAAGCCTGCTTCCGTCTCTGGCTCTGTCTCTGGCTCTGTCTGCGGCTTTGTCTCTGGCTGTTTCCAGTCCGTTAATTCATCCAGCTTGTCCTGGATCTTATAACTTTTTGTCGTATTGTACGCCTGCATAAGAATCCTTCTTGCCTCATCCAACTTTCCGTTCTGAATCATTCCATCGGCCTCAGTCAGTGCTTTGTCAACGACATCCTCCAACGTTGTTTCCGGTTCTGCTGGCACCTCTGTTTCAGTTTCCGTTTCTGCAGGCGGCTCCGTGGCTTCTTCAGTCTCAGTTTCCGTTGGAGTCTCTGTGACCTCTTCAGTCTCGGTTTCGGTTGGCGCTTCTGTAGCTTTTTCTGTCTCTGTTTCCTTCGGAGCTTCTGTGACTTTCTCTGTCTCCGTTTCTGCAGGCGGCTCTGTGACTTTTTCGGTCGCTGCTTCTGTAGCTTTCGCCGTCTGGATTTCTATTCTTTTTTCTGTCTCTTTAAGTTTTTCTGTCTGTGTTTCAGCAAGCTTTTCTGTCTCTTTTTCTGAATTTACATTTTCCACACTTGCATGACCCGCCGACTTATCACTGAAACCTTGAATATTCCACACATAAGAACCGCTTTTTCGATCTTTCATATCCTGTTCATATGTGACAACAACATCTGTATCTCCTGTCTTTTCATACTTTGTATGACACGTGATTGTATATACATTTCCATCTTCTGAAACGCTGCAATCCAGGCCTGTTATCGATATAAAATTGCCAATCTTTTCTTTTATCGAATTCCAGTTAGATGCTGTCTCTCTCTCTCCGTGATTATTACTCTTTAATATTTGATTTAACTCTTCATCTGTATAAGAAGAAATTTCCGCAAGAGATTGTGCCATCTCCTTTCTCATTTTCTGATCTTCCTCAGACAGTGTCTCTGGCTCGGATATAGTTTCTGAGCCAACAACCGCATCCAGCATAAACTCCGTTCCTGCCTCAGATTCTTTTTCACTATTTTCAGACTCTTTTACTTTGGTTTCTGTCCCAGACTCCCTTCCTATCATTTCTGTACCATTTTTCTGTTCGGTTTGCCTCAACTCTTCCGTCGTACTCTCGTATTTCTCAGTTTCCTTTTTCTGCTCTCCCTTTTTATTCAGTGCCCCTTTTCCGGCAAATACAAGAACCGCCACGATCCCGGCTCCCACCACTCCGGCAATTCCACCCTTTACAAGACCAGAACTCTTTTTCTCTTCCTCAAGCGCTTTCTTAAATTCCTCCATCGTCTGATAGCGTGTATTATAGCTGAGTTCCAGTGCTTTCATTAAAGCACTTTCTTCTTTTTTTGAAATTTTAACGCCACATTTTGTCGGTAATGTCAGTTTATCTTCGCTCATTCGATCTGGCGCTTCCGGTGGACGTGTACCACAAATGCAATAATACATCGTGGCTCCAAATGCATAGACATCCGTCCACGGCCCCTGATTTCCGTTTACCGAATACTGCTCAAGCGGCGTATATCCAGGCTTCATGTATGCGACTTTGCTGACACCATCCTGTTTTTCCAGCTTCGCGCCACCAAAATCAAACAGCTTCAGCACACCGTCTTCCGAAAATTTGATGTTGTCCGGACTGATATCCCGGTGCAGAATTCCCTCTTTATGTATTTTTCCTAATGAATCCATGATCGGGAAAAGTATCTGCTTTGTCTCCTCTACCGATAAACGGCCGCCCTTTTCTTTTACATATTCACCAAGCGTCTTTCCGCCAAGATATTCCATTGCGATATATGCGGTTCCATTTTCCTGAAAAAAGTCGTGCACCTGTACAATACCCGGCATATTGTTGAGATGAGCAAGAATTTTTGCCTCTTTCTCAAATTTTGCTTTGCTTGTCCGATACATCTCATCCTGTGCTTCATTGATGGTAGATACCGTCACTGCAGCTGCCTGCGTCCGATACATCGCATCCCGCATGAAAAATTCTTTTACCGCAACACGACGCTCCAGCACGAGATCCATCGCGATATAAGTAATACCAAAACCGCCTGCTCCAATCATCCGTCCAAGCAGATAACGTCCGTTCAACACGGTAAACGGAGGCAGTTCATAGCCATTTTCCCGATAATCTGAAGCAGTATGTCCACAATGCGGACACACCGCTTCATTTTCTTTTTTCTCTTTCATACAATAAATGCACAATTTATCGTAATTCATCGTTATCTCCTCTCACAAACTCTCTTACAAACACATCTCACGTTTTTAATAAATCTCTTTATTCTCCGTATAGTGGCTTCATCCAATACAGCAATAAATATCCCTCTATATTTTGTACTACTTTTCCAGAATCAGCATCTTCTCCTGTATAAATCACATGAAGCATCCCTTTTTCCTGCTCCTCCGCGTTTTCTCCACACCAAAATATAGTTCCTGATGGAACACGTATTCCAAGAGATTCACTCTTTGGATCTACTGACTCATGTAACAATGCACCATCATATTTTTTCGCTCCGACTTCAAACCCCATTGCATCTAGATAATATGGACGAACTCGTTCCAAATCAATCCATCCTTCGTTTCCATTCCATGTGATTTTTCCAAAAGAGCCCTTTACCTCTTCAATCACTATATCCTGTCCATATATCAAATGTTGTAACTTCTCGTCCTGCTCTCTAAAATCATAATAAATATCTGCTCCCTTGCTCTGTGATGATACGTAACATTTCATGCCAGCCGATATCCCATTATATGAAATGACAGGATTTTCTATTTTTTTCGTTTCAGCTTCTGTCTCCTCCGTCTCTTTTATTACTAAATCTGTTTGTAATTCCGTTTCCCTGGTCTTCACTGTTTCCGTCTGTTTTTCCGTCTGTTTTTCCGTTTCCTTTATCGTCCCTGCCTCTGTCTGCGCTTCTGTTTCTTTAATCGCTGTAGATTTAACAAGTTCCTGTCCTTTTTTATCCTGCTTCCATTTCGTCACAAACAATATTACAAATACTCCAATCACAAGCACTGCCCCTGTAGCAATTCCAGGAATGACAAATTTCTTTCGGTTATCCTTCTCCTGCAGTGCCTTACTGAACTCTTCCATTGTCTGATATCGGTCTTCATAATAAATCTCTAATGCCTTTGAGAGAACTTTTTCTACCTGTTTTGATACCTTAACATCTCCCGCTCCGAACAAAGCCTGATTTTTTCGCACACTTCGATCGGGTGCTTCCGGCAACCGTTTTCCACTGATGCAATAGTACATCGTTGCTGCCATTGCATAGACATCAGTCCAGGGACCCTGATTTCCATTTGCAGAATACTGTTCCAGCGGCGTATATCCTGGCTTCATATAAACAACCTTGCTTGCCGCGCCGCCTTTTTCCAGCTTCGCGCCACCAAAATCAAACAGCTTCAGCACACCATCTTCCGAAAATTTAATGTTGTCAGGGCTGATATCCCGATGAAGAATTCCCTCTTTATGTATTTTGCCTAAGGAATCCATGATCGAAAAAAGTATCTGCTTCGTCTCCTCTACCGATAACCGACCGCCCTTTTCTTTCACATATTCACCAAGCGTCCTTCCGCCAAGATATTCCATTGCGATATATGCGGTTCCATTTTCCTGAAAAAAGTCGTGCACCTGTACAATACCCGGCATATTATTGAGATGGGCAAGAATTTTTGCCTCTTTCTCAAATTTTGCTTTGCTTGTCCGATACATCTCATCCTGCGCTTCATTGATGGTAGATACCGTCACTGCAGCTGCCTGCGTCCGATACATCGCATCCCGCATGAAAAACTCTTTTACCGCAACACGACGTTCCAGCACGAGATCCATTGCAATATAGGTAATGCCAAAACCGCCTGCTCCAATCATCCGTCCAAGCAGATACCGTCCATTCAATACAGTAAATGGCGGCAGTTCATAGCCATTTCCCCGATAATCCGCAGCCGTATGCCCACAATGCGGACAAACCGACTCTTTTTCTTCTTTCTCCTTCATGCAGTAAATGCACAATTTATCGTAATTCACCGTTATCTCCTCCCGCAAACTCATCGTGTATTTTCGGCAAATCCGTCCTCTTAAGTCATGCTGAATTTCTATCTATTCCGTCTCTGTTTCCATGGTATCCCACTCGCAAATATAAGCACTGCCTCCGCTGTCCGGTACATCCAGCAGTCCAAAGCTTCCGTCATTCCATTTGCCATCTGAATATTCCCAGTAAAACTGTGCATAGTTTTCGGTATCTCTTCCGCTGTTCGGCTCGCCGTCTGCCCAGTTTGTATAAAAAACAGGATCACCATTTACCCATTTCCACTCTCCTTCATTCGCCTCATCAGAAAATCCAAAATAAGCACTTGCATATCCCTGCGATACCATATAACGATAAAGGTAATCGTTCTCTTCTTGATTATGGATCGTTGCCAGATGGCCTCCAAGGCTTTCGCAATATGCTTCTGCCTCATGGTATGTCTTATCATTATCAAATATCATATAGCGATGGCCGTTAAAGTTTCCTTCCTCACAGCCTGCTTCACTTGCCACCTCTGAATTCAGCTCTGTCTCCGTTTCACTTTTTGTCTCTATATCAAAAACAGGAACTACTTCTGTTTCTGTCTCTGCTTCAGTTTCTTCCTCTGTTATAGCATTTTCAGACTCTGCAAGCTTATCGAGTAGTTCCTGCGCTTCATCCATTCCGGCTTCCGCAGCTTTTTGAAGCAATTCTTTTCCAAGTGCTTCATTCTTTTCAACGCCTTTTCCATTAAGGTACATTTCTCCGATTAAATACTGAACAAATATATCTGTTTCTGAATTTTCTGCCGCTTCTGCTGCCTTCTGAATCCACGCATTTCCTTTTTCTTTATTCTTTTTTATACCATCTCCTTCAAGATACATTCTTCCAAGCCAATACTGACTATAAGCATCTCCCTGCATTGCTGCTTTTTCAAACCATTCTGCCGCCTTTTTACTATCTTTTTCTACTCCATCTCCATACAAATAGCTCCCTGCCAGATTGCTTTGCGCCATCACATTGCCCTGATAAGCTGCTTTTGTCCACCACTCTATCGCTTTTTCTGTATTTTGTGCTACGCCTTCCCCTATGCTATACAGTGATCCAAGCCATGCCTGTGCTTCCGCATCTCCCTGTTCCGCTGCTTCTTTTAAATTTTTTGCCGCTTTTTTATAGTATGCTTTCGCTTTCTCCGTATTTTGTGCAACACCGCATCCCGTCTCATAACACCAACCTAATCTCTCCTGTGCCATACCACTTCCCTGGTCAGCCGCTTTCTGGTATTTACTTACCGCTTCCTTATATTTTCCCTTTCCATAAAATAGCAAATCTCCGTCTTCAACCAGCTTCTCCGCTGTTTCCTGATACTCTGCTTCAATCTCCGCATCACTGTTCAAAACGAGCGCTGTTGTCTTTGCCGCAGTACTATCCTCTATCTTTACACTTCCCGTTGTAATTTTCCATGACACAAATTCATAACCTTCGTCGGTGCGATCATCCGCTTTCAAAATGATTTTGTCATCTTCCGCATGTTTACCACTTCCACTTCCGCCAGCTACGGTTATCTGATATGTTTTTTTCTGCTTTTCTGTTTCTTTTTCCGTCTCCGTCTGCTTCTCTGTCTCTTTCGCTTTTGCTTCCCCTGTCTGTATTTCCGATTCTTTTGTCTTCGCTGTTTCCGTCTGCCTTCCCGTTTCTTTTATCGCTGTAGCTTCAACAATTTCCTGTCCTTTTTTATCCTGCTTTCCTCTCGTTGCAAACACTTCCCCTGATACCCCAATTACAAGCACTGCCCCGACGGTAATTCCTGGAATGACAAATTTCTTCCTATTATCTTTCTCCTGAAGTGCTTTACTGAATTCCTCCATAGTCTGATATCGGTCTTCATAATAAATCTCCAATGCCTTTGAAAGAACTTTTTCTATCTGCTTGGATACCTTCACATTTCCCGCTTCAAACAAGCTCTGATTTTTTCGCACACTTCGATCAGGGGCTTCCGGCAGCCGTTTTCCACTGATGCAATAGTACATCGTTGCTGCCATTGCATAGACATCAGTCCAGGGACCCTGATTTCCATTTGCAGAATACTGTTCCAGCGGCGTATATCCTGGCTTCATATAAACAACCTTGCTTGCCGCTCCGCCTTTTTCCAGCTTCGCTCCGCCAAAATCATATAACTTCAGGACACCGTCCTCCGCAAATTTGATGTTATCCGGACTGATATCCCGATGAATAATTCCCTCTTTATGTATTTTCTCAAGTGACTGCATGATTGGCAGAAGAATCTGGATTGTTTCTTCTACGGACAGCCTGCCGCCTTTGCTCGCTATATATTCGCCAAGCGTTTTTCCTTCCAGATACTCCATGGCAATGTAGATGGTTCCATTTTCCAAAAAGCAGTCATACACCTGCACGATACCTGGCATATTGTTGAGATGTGCCAGAATCTTGGCCTCTTTTTCAAATTTTGCCCGGCTGCTGCGGTACATTTCTTCTTCATTTCCATTTGCCGTTGATACCGTGACTGCATCAAGTTTGGTCCGGTACATCATCTCCTGCATAAAAAACTCTTTGATTGCCACACGTCTTTCCAGAATCAGATCAAGCGCAAGATATGTAATTCCAAATCCCCCTGCCCCAATCTCTCTTCCAAGTAAATAACGCCCGGATAAAATTGTAAACGGAGGAAGCGCAGCAGACTCCGACCGATAGTCCTTAGGATCAAATCCACAGTATTGGCATTTTTCGGTCTGACTCTTTTTTTCTCTCATGCAATTCATACATAGCTTTTCATAATCCATGATGACTTCCTCCGATTATCCTGCTTTTTATTTTTCCCAGCCGTATCGCTGATCACAGAACGGTACGAATACAAAGGTACTTCTTCCGATTGCAATCACATCACGATCTTTCAGTTCTGTATTGACGAGCACTACCGAACCATTTACATAAAACAGTTCATGGGATTCACCCGGCTGTGCAAAAAATACCCGCTGCTTCGGCTCGTAAATAACCGTTGCATGTTTGAAACGTGATACGGTAACATCGTTAGCCAGACAAATATCCATCTCTGCTGCACGCCCAATAAAATTCTTACCGCCATAAAGATTAAAGGATTTTCCATAATCAGAACCTTCAATGCAGACCAGCCAGCCAACTACCGGTCGTGTACCCTGATTCATATTCGCTTCTTTCTTTTCTTCCGGTTTTTCACCCCAGTTTCCAAATACAATTCCCTGCGTCTTTCCATCGTTGTCACTGTATGGTACAGTCGGTGCATTTTCATCTATAGACTGCTGAGCCTTATTCATTTCCTGAAACAGGCCGATTGTCTTCCCTTCTTCATTGCTATTGTTCATCGGGCGCTGACGCATAGCGATTCCATGCGTCTCCTCATTTTCTGATGCCTGACGAGAGCCTGCGCCTCTTCCCGGTGCTCCGTAGGAATCCATCCACCCATCCATGCCGCTTGCCCCCTGGCAGTGTGGGCATGAGCTGTATTTTTCCTCATCATAAAAATGTCCGTTTACACATTTTGTAAGTTTCATTTCTGTTCCTCCTGATTGTTTCTTTCTTACTCAAGAATAAATTCATTATTTCCGCTTCCCAGCGTCAGCTTCGTTCCGACCGGACATCTGGTCTCGACATTCGTGGCAAGCTTCTGCGAATTGTTCATCACGGTTCCGAGTGACGAATAATCTGTCACATAATAATATCCGTCCGATGCCCTATAACGAATGGAGCAGTGACGTCTGCTGATATCACTGTCGCCAATTACGAGCTGTGCCATCTTGCTGTTTCTTCCAATAACCAGTTCTTCACCATCACGTAATACGATGTCCGAGCCTTTATAGACTCCCTTAATGCATTTCAAAGTTCCTGTTTTGCTAACTCGAATTCCGATTGTTCCCTGATCGAAACCGCCATCTCCTCCATTACTTCCACCATTAATACCACCGTCATCGAAGCCAAAATCGCTGACCGGATCTGCATGCTCATTTAATTCTCTTTCTCTTGCTTCATTGTACTCATGGCAAATTTTGTTCACATTATGGATAAATAAATAAAGAGAAATGAGAGGTCCACAACCAACAAGCAGACTTCCAACAGTATTCCAAAGGACATAGGTACTTCCTTTTTCTTCGATCTGTATTCCATAAGCCCGCGCTACAGTGCGCATCCGATTTCCCTGTTTGTAATACCATACATGTCGATATATTCCAAATGTAACAATGCTAAGAAGTATTACAATTAAATAGTTTGGTGATTTGTCATCATCTGTCTTTTCCATGTAGCCGCATGCCGTATTCAGATCCTGAATCATATACCACCAGAAAATAATCTCGTAAATTCCAAATGTGAGGAAACCAAATACAAAAACTTTCCAAAACTTTCTCTCTTCATTCAATTTTTCATACATAACTCTCATCCACTCCTTTTCTGTCTGCATGTTCTGCTGCCTTATCTTCTTTTCTGATTCTCAGAAATAGTACAGCCTTATCCCTCATTTTACTTTCTTCCAAACAGCCGTCTTTTCAGCAATTCTGCCAGTGACTCTTTTTTCGGCTGTCTGACTGCTTCCCCTTCCTTTGCCATAATCGGCATTGTTTTTTCTAAATTATCGTTTTCGTACAGACTTCCGTACAAAAACTCATAATTCATTTCCATTACCCTGCCATCTTCTGTAAAAAGAACGCTCTCCGGTTCCAGCCTGCAGTTTTCAATCGGCTTCCGCGCAAGCTTTGCCATCTGTTTCACCAGTTGCTTCCTGTTTCTGGATAGCCGTTCTCCCAGTTCCGGATTCAGCGGTTTTTCCCTCTCCAATGCTTCTCTTAAGGTAACTCCTTCATCCAGTGCACAGATATAGTAGCCGCTGTCCGTACCTTCATCCCACTTCAGCACCAATATTTCCGGAAAATACTCTGCTTTTTTCTGTAGGGGCGATGACAGTATTGTCTTCAAATCGATGTAATGACAATAGCCATCGTCTCCGCGCGGCAACACCAGAAGCAGCTTCTTTTTCTGTTCCTCATCGTCCCAAATCACATATGCCGGTCCCGGACCTTCTGTTTTTTTTACTCCGATCAGACTGTATTTTCTTGTCTCCTCTTCCGTCAATGTTCCTTCCGGTATTTGAATCCATCCCCTGGGGCATCCGCAAAAAGGACATTCCGTTCGATCGGATTCATAGCTTTCACCACAGCTTACACACAGTTCCATAGGCACTCCCTCATCTCCATTCCACCCGGAATTTCAGATTTCCTGCCGCAATCTCGTCTCTTGGCTCAAGCCGGTGTTTCTCTCTGACTGCCACACCGTTTACGCTGGTTCCGTTTCGCGTCTGCAGGTCGGTGATAAATACATTATCGCCTTCCACTTCAAGCGCAAAATGCTGTCTTGACATCATCGGATCATCACAGCAGACATCACACTGACCGGAACGTCCTACAATACAGCTTCCGTTAATGGTAACTTCCATCTCCTTCGGTGCGTCCATTCCATTGCTGATCCACATGGTGATTTTTTTACTCGGAAGCATCGGATTCACTTTCACATGATGTTTGCTGTTTGCCGGTCTTAGATCCATATCGACTTCTGAAATTCGTTCTGATGGTTCATACATCGGTTCCTCTGGTTTTTTGCTCTTTTTCACCAACACCAAAATGATTGCAATAAGAACAATCAAAAATACTACCGCGATCACAATAATGTACCAGTGATCCAGCAGCTGATCTGCAAAGCTTTTCTCCTCTGCTTCTGTCTCACTCTCTGTCTGGTTTTCCGTCACTTTCTGTGTTTGTTTTTCGGTTTGCTTTTCCGTTTGCTTTTCCGTCATCTTCTGAGTTTCTGTCTCTGTAATTCCATCAATATGGAAATTTTTCTCCGGATTCGCCAGCGCATTCTGCTCATTCGAATCATCCGTGACTCCGCTGATCTTCAGCTGATATTCTCCGGTCAGAAAATCATTTTCAAACACCAGGGTATAAGTGTACGGACTTTCCTGCGATACTGCTACCTGACTGACCGGAATTGCTTTTCCGTCTCTGCTCAATCGATAGTTCCCTGTATCAGCCGCATTTAACACTTTTTCTGAATAAACAACATCAATCGAATTCGTACTGCTCACCGTTACCGATGTCACCTTCGGAAGATTGTGATCTTCCTGACCTCTGCTCACAAGCACAGAACATGTCTCAGTACGATTGTTTTCATTCACAAATTTCAGTACAAAGTCTTCTTTTTTGTTGCTGACTTTGTTGCTCTCTGCCTGAAACTCTCCACGAAAGCTGTTAAACAAAGTCTCCTGAATCTGATTCAGACCGTCCAGTACGCTTCGATCCTCTCCAACCGTCCATGGAATTCCGCCTGTGTTGCGGGACAACGCTCCGAATTTTCCCTGATAATTGCTGTTCTCCGTTTCGCTGTCTCCCTCATTATTCTCTACCGCTATTGTATAAAGAGGGATTCCTTTTGCTGTCAGCCCGCTGCCGACACTCTCAATACTTCTCGTATCATCCGCACAGTCTTTTCCGTCAGATATCACGACCATGACTCTTCTTTTTTCTGTGCTGTCTCCGGCTTTTACAATCTGTTCTGCCGCTGCATCAATCGCTTCAAACAGTAACGTATTTTGATTATTATTCTCAAGCTGACTGATTATGGTTGCTGCCGCATCTCTCGTTTCTGTACCGTTTAATACGTTCTGCACTGCATCGCCAAATGTAATCAATACCATGCTGTCATCGCCGCGCATGTTCTGCAGGAATTCCGTCAATGCACCCTTGATTTCTTCAAAGCGGCTTTTTCGAATCGATGCAGAAATATCGAGAAGGATATAATACTCTGCACTCTCGTCTGTCTCTGAAAATTTTTTCAGCTCCTGAAGATGCAGCTTTTCGCCTCCGAGATATCCCTCGATTTCTCCACTGTTATCCGGTGCCCGGTAATAAGCAATTACATCCGGCATATTGATGTAGACCTGCTCGATTTTGTGATCCTCTGCTGCCTGTACTGAAATTCCAAACAGACTTACCAATACACACAGCAACAAAATGATCCTTCCAAACCCATACCCTGCCTTTTCTTTTATGCTTTCTCTTCTGCGTTCCATACATGTCCCTCTCTGCAAAACGGTACAAATTCGAATTTACAGTTTCCTATCGTGATTTCATCGCCAAGCTTCAATTCCGCACTGCCGTTCAGGAGACTTCCGTTCAAATAAGTCAGGCTGCCATTTCCCTCTGTCAGATAAAATTTATTTCCTTTTCCGTCGTATACGATGGCGCAGTGCTTTTCGCTCTGAATCATTTGATCTCCATGAATCGTGATGTCCATATCCGGACTTTTTCCAACCCAGTTCTTTCCATGATAAATGCGATAGTCCCGTCCTTTTTCCGGTCCGTCCACACACACCAGCCAGCCTGTAATATACGACGTCCCTGCCGATTTGCTGTAAATTCCAACGGTCACCGAATCCCCCGGTGCACGCATTCCCTGCAAATGGTTCTGCCCGTAGCATCCGATTTCTACCTCACCGGTTTCTCCCGGCGTCATCGCTACCGTAACGCCTTCATTTACCGGTCCGAAACTCACATCAAACGACGGAAGATTGCCAAGCTCGCTGATTCGTTCTGACCGCTCCCTTTCTTTTTTGATACAGTACGGACATTCTTTCGACTTATTCGTATCATAGAAATGACCGTTTGCACATTTCACAATCATTTGTACTCCCCCTGCTCTATTTTACCTGGACACAGATGGCTGAATAATTATCCATGTCCTGCCCTGCACCATGCATTTTTACCAGTTCTTCCATCTGTAACAGCCAGTTTGACATATCACTCGCATTTTGAAGTGTCAGGCACATCTCATCTTCTGTGATATATTCCCAGAACCCATCACTGCACAGCAGCCAGGTATCTCCTTTTTGCAGTTCCTGCTCGTCAGATATCTCGTAGGGAATTTCTTCCCAAGGGTGTCCGATCACGCGAAGCAGACGGCTGCGGTCCGGATGATGCCGGATCTCCTCGGGTCTGATTTCTCCCATCTGTACCAGCATCTGCGGGACACTGTGATCCTTCGTCTGTTTTTCCACATGTCCATTTCGAAACAGATACAGTCTGGCATCTCCGATATGCCCCCACTGTGCTTTTCCGCTTTCCAGCCGAAGCAGCACCAGTGTGGTACTCATTCGCTTCGTTTCCGGATTCAGTTTCTGCTTGAGCAGTACCGCATCCTGCGCTCCCTGAAAGGCCCGCTCCAGAAATCCCTCCCTGCCATTTTCCCAGGAAAATCTTGAAATCACGCTGCTCACCGCTGTCCGCGAAGCAATTTCCCCATGCCCGCAGCCGCCAAGTCCGTCCGCCAGCGCAAACAGGACACGATTCCCGCATTCCCGCATCTGGATGAAATCCTCGTTATACTCTCTGTCACCCTGACGGCTTCGCATCGCATATGTATACATCTCTCATCACCTCACAGCACGTTCTTTTTCACTTTCTCTTTTTCTATGAAATCTTTTTTTCTCAGGCTTTCATCCGCGCTTATGGAACTGTTCCTACTGCTGCACTTCTGACAAAACTGTTTCCTGCTCTGCTGTATCGTATTCTGATCCTGCCTGGCTCACCTCCGTACCAGTACTTTCCTCTGATACAGCCGCTGCTTCTGATCTGGATGATTCCGTCATGCACTGATACACTGCCTCAAGCAGTTTCTTTACATTTCCGTTTTCATTTTTCGTTTTCAGATAAAGAATGTAAGAACTCTCATCACTTCCATCCTCCGCTGAGCCTCCTGTGGCTTCTGTGAGCATCACAAGATACTGATATCCGTCTTTGTTTTCTCCCGCCCAGGAAATCCGGTTGCCATCCTGTTCTGCCTGCGCTATCATCGCATTCATATCAGAAAACCCGTTCTGATTTACTGACTGCAGTATAATATTTTTCTGCATTCTCTCCAACCGATCCTGAACAATTTCATCCTGAATCAATGTTCCTTCCTTCAGTAATTGGAAAAACGCAATGCACTCTTCCGGCGACACTTTCTGTATTCCTGTGCGCGTTTCATCCGTTGCTTTCACGGAATTCATAAAGCCAAGTACAAACTCTTCTCCAGTCGCATTATCCCTTTCCATCAACTCCAGTTCTTTCTTCTGAGCCGCTTCTGAATCGCCGTCCTCTCTGCCCATCATTACCTTACACAGGCTCTGCAGTTTCTCATCCGGCAAGTCTCCGTACCCATACCGCATATTCTGGTAAAAAGCTCCCAGTACAAACAGTCTGCTCAGTTCCGGGTGATCCTCTCTTTGTGATAAATCATCGATATTCGAGACGTTTTCATCCAAAACTGCTTCATCTGAATTTTCCTGGTTTAAAATTTCGACATTGTTTTTCACTGAAGCAGGAGCAATACAGTAATATGCCTCAATGCCTTCTCTGCGAAGCAGTTCCTCCAGCTTTTTCTTTGCCGATCGGCTTTTTTTACTCCAGTTTGAAATCGGGAGTTGCTCGGCCGTATCTGTTTCTGTACCTGTTTCTGTTTCAGAAGCACTTTCTGTATCATTCTCTCCGCTTGCCGCTTCTGTTGTCATTTCGCTTTCGGTTTCTGTAATCGGTTCCGTCTCGGTTATCTTTTCTGTTTCGGTTACTTTTTCCGTTTCAGTGACTGCCTCTGTTTCTGTCCGCACTTCTGACGACTCGCTGATTTTTTCCGTTTCAGACTGCATTTCCATAACTGCTATCGACTCGCTCTCAGCTGCTGCCTTGTCTTTCTGTTCGTTTTCCTGGTTCTGCTGCACTGTTTTTTTGTATTCTTTATTCAGCCTGCTATAGCCAATTCCAAGGCCACACACAATGGCCAACAATACAACGATAATTCCTCCCATGATCTTATTCATCCGGGCAAGTTTTTTGATTTGCTTTCCTGCTCCCCGTGTATTCGCTGTATTTTTATATGAATTCTGTTTCTCATTCCTGTCCACCAGCAAAAAACCTCCTTTGTTCTTCCTTACTGCACATATTTTTCAACTGCTGCAGATCTTCCGGTCTTTTCTTCGGATCTGCTGTTACCATTAACTGTACGATCCGCTCATATTTTTTCATATTGCCAGAAAGCTTGATTCCGCGTCTTTTCTCTTTTTCCGTGATTTCTTTTCCGGTCAGAAGCCAGAACGCGATACAGCCAAGCGCATACAAATCTGACTGCTCGTTCACCTTATCGGACTCTAGTAATTCCGGTGCGGTAAAAGAACTGTTATATTCTTCTTTTTCCTCTCCTGTCTCCCGATAAAATCTGCTTTTTGCCTCTGAAAATCCAATTGCTTTTATCTTAAGCTTCCTTACACTCTCCTCCGTCTGCTTTTCCGTAACAATATTCGTGATATAAATATGTTCTGGCAAAAGATTGCCATGACATATTCCTCTTTTCTGCAATTCGAGCATTGTTTTCATCAATTCTGGAAAAAGCAGATAAAAGACGGATTTCCTGCATTTCGGAAACAGTTCCAGATATTCCTGTAATGTAATTCCTTCCAGATATTCCATCACCAGATAGGACGTATGATTTTCCTGAATGCATCGATATACTTCCGTGATTCCCGGAATATCCTGACAGTGATTCAGCTTACGAATTTCCAGTTCAAAATACTGTTTTCCCGTCTCAAACATCCTTTGTTTCTGTGGAGACTGAAAAACCAGCTCTTCTCCTGATCGTTCAGCCAGATCCACCGGGAAATATTCTTTTACTGTGACTCTTTTTTGCAGAAGTGCATCCCATGCAATATAGATAATCCCGTAATCACTATACGAAAGTACCCGCCCGATAATATATCGTCCCGCCAGTATTGTTTCTGGTTCAAGCGCATCTGGCATATTCACTCTGCACTCCACTGCCTGTGCTGACGAATATCCGCAGATTGGGCAATTTCTGCTGTTTTCACTGTAATCTCTCATACAGCCCATGCATTTTTTCACGTTTTCCTCTCCTTTATCACTGACAGCTTATCGCGATCACCGTTGTATTATCCTGTTTACTCACGGCCAACCGAAGTGCTTCCTCGCACAGTCGTTTCGAAGCAATCTGCACATTCTCCCCGCTTTCCTCCACGATCGCCTGCACCTGCTGTTCGTCCAGACTTTTATACAATCCGTCACTGCACAAGATCAGCATATCTCCTGATTCCATGACAAGCGGTTCTGTATTGACATCAATAAGAGGAAGTTCACCAAGCCCAAGAAAGCTGATCAGCGCTTCTCCTCTATGGCTTTCCCGTATCCGTTCTTCCTGACTGATTGTTCCGTTTCGCACCATTTCATCCAGCTTCAGATTGTAATTATGCATTCTTGTAATGCTCCGAAGCTGCCCCTTATTAAAAAAGTAAATCTTGCTGTCTCCTACCGATCCCCAGTAAATCCTATTTTCCACCAGCACTGCACTGACTACTGTCGTTCCACAGTTTAAATATTCTCCGCCTGGCCCGGTCAGCCTGCACACATCTGCATCTGCCTTTATAAATGTATTTCGCAGCCAGTCCGGAATTCCTCTTTCTGA
This sequence comes from Lachnospiraceae bacterium, assembly GCA_029225065.1. Classification (GTDB taxonomy): domain Bacteria; phylum Bacillota; class Clostridia; order Lachnospirales; family Lachnospiraceae; genus Choladousia. Next base: position 22,882 of record JAQXVT010000082.1, read on the forward strand.
CGGCAGATACACAGCCTCCCGAAAGATTGTTTCGATCGCCTGACGGCTTGCAAGCTCACCGCCCTGCATACCTCCCATTCCATCACAGACCGATGCCAGAAGTACGCCGTTTTTTTGTTCGTACCGCATGGAATCCTGCTGGGAATCGCGATCTCCTATGATTGAATAGCCTGCTACCTGAATCATTTTCTCCTCTTTTCTTCCTGCTTTAATAAATGTAGTTATTTAAAATTTGTCCCAAATCAAAACGGATATCTGCGCCCCGTTTTATTCACTGTTGCATTCACTGTCTTATTCACTGCTTCATACTCAACACGCTTAAAATCATAAAGTTTCATTTTTCTTCAATTAGCCCCCTATAAACCGAATGAGCAGATAAATAATTATCACTACTACAACTACCCAAAGCGTAATCAACACAATCAGTATTGTTTTATCCTTTTTTTCCGGATTCGGATCAATCTTTGGGATCGGACCAGGTTTCGGTCCTGGTTTTGGTCCTGGTTCTGGTAGCTTTTTCCCGTAAACCGCTTCTTTCAATGCATAGTACAGTTCCTTCATATCCAAATACCGATTTTCACACTGCAGTGCCATTCCCTTCTTCAGAACTGCCTCTGCCTCCTTTGAAATATCCGCGTTCAGTTTCGACGGTGGAATCAGTTTATCTTCCTTTACACGCTCCATGGCATCCTCTGCCACCCTTCCGGTAACACAGCGGTAGAATGTAGCACTCATTGCATATACATCCATCCACGGACCGATCTTGAATCCACTTGCATACTGCTCCGGAGGTGCATATCCGTGCTTGACCAGAATCACCTTGCTCAGAGTCTTATCTGAATAATTATTCTTTGCTCCCCCAAGATCCATCAGCTTCATTGTCCCATTTTCCATACATCGTATGTTATCCGGACTAATATCCCTGTGGTACACACCCTTCGCATGCATTTCCACCACAATTTTCATAACCGGACGCAAAAGCTCAAAAGCCTCTTTCATGGAAATTTTTCCACCGTGTTTCTGAAGATATGCCAGCAAATCGCAACCATCCAAATATTCCATCACAATATAAGCAGTATTATTTTCCTCGAAATAATCATATATTTCCGCAATACCGCCTCTGTCTTTCAGCCTTTGCATCAGACGTGCTTCCTGCTCAAATTTTGCCCTGCATTCCCGATAATATTCCCGCGCATCCACAGTATTGGAAACCAGCACCGTCCGTGTATTTTCACGCTTCAAAAGTCCTGTGACATACAGCTCCTTTATCGCAACTCTTTTTCCTTCCTGAAGATCCAGCCCTATATAGGTAATTCCAAATCCTCCCTCTCCAAGTGCCTTTCCGAGCAGATAGCGCCCATTCAGAATCTCAAACGGAGCCAGCTGATGCACTTTCGGAACATACGATGATACCTGAAAGCCACAATGCGGACATCTATCTGCCTCACTGCTTTTTTCATTCATACAGGCAATACATATTTTTTCTATATCCAGTTTTTCTACGTCCATTTTCTATCCCGCCTGTCATTAAGATTTCCAGAAATAATAAATTTTTATAAAAGAAACGAAAAAAATTATAAACTCCCTTTACCCTACAACAGGCAAGACTCCAGTGTTCCAATCTTCCGATTTTTCTCACGGCTGCCTTGCCTGTTTTATTTCACTCGTTTAAATATTCTCTTCTGTCTGCTCCATTTCTTCTGTTTTCTCCGCAAAATTTGGCGTGATACCCCACTTCGCTCCGATAAGGGTCATCTTCACAACCAGATTTACATGCGGTAATACGCTTACAGTAGACTAATGTCTCTGCAACCACTGACATTATTGTCTTAAAGCAAATACACACAATACATATGCAGTTATTTTGTCTACTCAACTTTATTATTTTTATTTTAACTGCACATTTTTTCTTCTTATTTTCATTCTTTTATACAAAATTAAAAAACATTTACTGATAAATTTTATATATTTTTTTGTCGAACCACAAGATGGGGCGTGATTTGTGGACAGCTTTTTTCTGTTTTTATGAAATTTTTGTGTTCTCTATATCGAAACTATGATATACTCTGACTTATCAACTGATACTGCGAAAGGATACATTACCTATGTCTGTTTTTTCTGATATACTGCAAAATTATGTACATGAAAAAGATGTGAAGGTAAGTGCGCTCGCTTCTTACTGTGATATGGAGCGCTCCACGTTCTACAAATTTATTACCGGCAAACGGGAACCTGGTTCTGTCGAGCTGGTGGAGCGGATTGCTTCTTTTATAAAGCTGACTCCTCTGGAAACTCATCAGTTCCGTGAAGCCTGGAAAATGGCCCGCATCGGGGAGACTAGTTATTATACCCGCAAAAGTGTCGAGCATTTTTTAACTGATTTTCCGAATAAATCCGCACTGCCCTCCTGCGATTTCCCGCAGGGTACAGCAAGCCTCAATGACCGTTTTTCTTCCGGTAAAAACTGTCTTCTCCTGAATTCCAGACAGGCTGTGGATTTCTCTGTCCATCAGATCTTAATGGCCGAAGCTGCCAAATCAAACGGTAAAATCGCACTTTTTCTGCAGCCGGACTATGACTTTTTGTTTCAGCTTTTATCCACGGTTCAGCCATCCGGCACTCTGCAGATTGACCATATCTTCAGTTTAAGCCGCACACCTCAGTTTACGGACTCGCATGAACTCTATGAGTTTTACTATCTGCGAAACATGTTTCCCATTTATATGAACCATGTAGACTACCATACTTACTGTTTTTATACCGGCGAAACGAAAAATTCCCAGAATTTTTCCATACTGCCTTATCTGATTCTGACCTCAGAGTTTGCAATTTCCTGTTCTTCGGATTATCAGACGGGTATTTTATATAAGGATCCGGATATTCTGCTCTCTTTCTGGAATCTGTTCTCCGCCCGACAGGCACTCTGTCAGCCTGTATTCCAGACGTTTCCGATTGTAGCAGACGATCTTCCATCACTGTTTCAGTATATTGATCGTACAAGAGCTACTGCGAACGTATGCCTCTTTATTCAGCCGGAAGCCTGCTTTTTCCCGTTTCTGCACGGTGATATGATAAAAGAGCTTTTTAACACAGAACTGCCAATGGCTGATGCGATTATTCCGATGGCCGAATCTCTGGTGCAGAAAAACATGAAATTGATCAGTGATGAAAAAATGGTGATCTATTTCACTGACTCTGGTATGACACGTTTTCTGCAGGAGGGTCTGATTGAGGAAATCCCAGCGATCTTTTATCATCCGCTCAATATCAATCAGCGTATTTATGTTCTTCGTGAAATCGCAAAATGCTGCCGTGGCGGCGCCTACCGGATTTTAAAGAAACCGCTTGACCATCTGCCGGAAAATATCCGCATGGCGCTTTGCGGAACTACCTGCTCCTTCACGTATCAGACAAATTCCGGCGAGCACATGTGCTTTGCCGTCACGGAGCCATCGATTCTTCAGGTTTTTCATGATTTTCTGGAACACATGGATCCGGAGCTTTATTATGAACCGGAGGAAGCGGCACAGATCATAGAGCGGCAGATTCGGCAGCTGGAGACTGGGAATTGATTCCGTTTTTACACTTTCCTGTGTAAAGCAAACATCCGCAATTCGCTTTGCGGCCTGCATTCAACTTCCTGTCGACAATTCAGCAATATCGTATTCTCCCTAACAACAGAAGAACCGGCCAATCCGTTTTCTAAAAACAGATCGGTCGGTTCTTTTGTTGTATCAAAGCAGATATTTGCAATCTCCTTCACTGCTTGCTCATAACCAGATCAAGCAAGTCCCACTACTTATCACTTTGTATAATTGAAGCAGGCACGCTGCTTGTATCGGCTAATGTTCTTCTCTTTCCGTGATTTTTTTATTCTGATCAGACCACGAATTTCTTCGTCTCTTGACTGTTAATCATTTTGCTTTCTGTGTGTTTCATCCAAACTGCTTTCCCTCTCCTTTACACACAATTGCCCCTGTTTCTGCTTCCGTACCTTTTTCCTGCCATCCCTCCGTCTCTTTCTTCAATCTCACAATCGTCTTAAACAGATCCCCGTCTGTCTCGATCCGAAAGCTTCCCCCCTGAAGCTCCGTAAAGCTCTTCACAATCGCAAGGCCAAGACCGCTTCCTTCGGTGTTGCGGGAAGTGTCGCCGCGCACGAAGCGTTCGGTTAAATAGCTGCAGTCTTCGGCAAGCTCCTGCGCGGAGGTG
>JAQXVT010000083.1 GCA_029225065.1 Lachnospiraceae bacterium
CAAAAAACAGCTGCCCGTCACCTCATGCGTCGCCCCGAGAAATGTCAGCTTCATAAAATCCCCCGCTTTCTGTTTTTATTGTCTTTCATAGTGATTTTTCTAATATTTTACCACTTTTTTATTCTGTTTCCCATACAAAAAGAACAAAAAATGCTTCACATCGGAGATTGTGTTCCAACATGAAGCATTTTTTTAATCCAGTGTTTTGTGTGTTGTGTTTGAAAAAATAATTTGGCTTATAACAACTTTGATTTTTGAGTTTTTGGTGTTACTTGCTGACCCACATACCGTCGGTAGAGCTGCTGGTGGATTCTGTTACTTTTCCTTTAACAGCGACATGAGTTCCTGTAATTCGATAATAGTAACCGCCTGTTACAGTTACATTTCTGGAATTAGACACATAATGTGTATTATACGCAATCTTCGTATCTAACGTCGTCACAGTTGTCCACGTGCCGCTAACTAATCTTTGTAAATGTAATGTAACTTTTACTTGATCACAGTTTTGATAGCATGACGTAAATCCGCTTACATTAACAACTTTATTTCCTTTATCTGTAAGTGTAGCACTTCCATAACCTAAATATGTCCCTCTTGCAGGCGATAAAGTACTTCCAGATACTTCTGATTTGTCTGTCAAAACAGACCCGTCTACTACTGTACCAATTTGTTCATCTGCAGCATCTACTGAGATTATATTCCCTAATACACAGCTAAGTACTACCACAAGAACAAGTATCTTTTTTACAAGTTTCATTTTTTCCCTCCTTCCTTTTAATTTGATATAAATAATAACGAATCAAACTGATAATTGTGATTCTAATCTTCTAAAATTATTAAATATTTTACTATTTTTTTAATTTCCTCATACGTAATATCTCCATTACAATAATAGCTATTATCGTCTTTTTGAAATGATGCTGAATACATTTCTTTATTTTCGCTTTGTGTCTTTTGCAATTGAATCTCTATATTTTGGCTATTTTCTATAGTCTGCATAAATCCATCTTTCCCGTCCAGTTGATAATACGAAACATTATTATCGATATTCTTTTTCATATATATACTAAGCAGATGCTCACCGTTTGTATAAAAGAATATTCCGAAATCAGCTTCTTGGTTTATTTCATACGATGAAAATTTCCATCCTTCCGGTAAATACCCAAATTTCACCGGTGCAATATTTAGTTTTTCCCTAATTTCTTCTCTTGCTTCCTCTTCTTTTGTATCTCCTAAATAAACCGGTTCATCTTCCAAATAATTGATTCCGGTTCGCATTCCAACCTTTTCAATTACCGTATTCCACGCTTCCAGCACATACCTCCGGTTCGCATCGCTGGTCATACTTACTCCGAACACTGCCACAAGCGCTGCCGCCGTAATCCCGGCGCGCTTCATAATGTTTCTTCTCTTTTTCCGCCGTCTTTTCTTTTCCGCATCTTTTTGCTGCATCTGATAGCCGTATTCCATCGCTCTGCGGTCTTCCTCAGAAAGCTGCGGATACTGCTCCTGAGTTTTATATGTTTCCTGCTTAGAAGGTTCCGTTATAATGCGTTCCTCTGTCAGATTGTTTTCTTCTATTTCTGTTTCTTTTTCTTCTGTTTCTTTTTTTCGGCTTACATCTGCCGTATCCTTTTCCTGTTGCACTTCGCTGTTTTTCTGTTCAATGTCTGTCTTTGCTTCTTCCGACTCTTCCGTCTTATTTGTATCTGCCGCTTTTATTTCCGTTGCTTTTCCGACTTCCGATTCTATATTCTCTGCTTCCTCCGCATCGATTTCTTCTTCGTCTTCTTCCCATATGCCCTGTTCTTTAAGTGATCCAACGATTTTTGCAAACAAATCATCCGACGCGCCGACTCCGATCAGCTTTGGATCACTGTTTAAGCGGGCTTCCAGTTCATCGGCTTCCCGCATGATCTCTTCCCTGATCCATTCATCGACTTCGGTATCGTCAAATCCTTCGGCATCCGGCGTTCCGACCGGAAACTTCGTAATTTTTTCTGCTGTACTTTTATTCTTTTTCTTTCCTGCTTTCATGGTACCTTAAAGTCCCTTCTTGACTTTTTTGTGTCATGGATTAAACTGTAAGTAAAAGTATGTGAAAGAAAATCTTTGTGAAAGGAAAATGCAAACACCGATTCTTTCACTTTTTCGTTTGCGTTCAAATGCCTCACTGCATTTGAGATCTGGTATTTTTATGAAACGTATTGTACTCACCGGCGGCGGTACTGCCGGCCATGTGACTCCAAATATCGCACTCATGCCAAAGCTGCGTGAGCTTGGCTACGACATTCAATATATTGGCTCCTACGACGGTATCGAGAAAAAACTGATCGAGGAGCTCGGCGTTCCGTATTACGGCATTTCTTCCGGAAAACTGCGCCGGTACTTTGATATGAAAAACTTCACCGATCCGTTCCGCGTGGTCAAAGGCTTCTTTCAGGCAAAGAGCCAGCTCAAAAAGCTGAAGCCGGATATCATCTTTTCAAAAGGCGGCTTCGTCTCGGTTCCGGTCGTTCAGGCTGCAAAGCAGCTGCACATTCCGGTCATCATCCATGAGTCCGATATGACACCGGGACTTGCCAACAAGCTTGCCATCCCGGCTGCCACAAAGGTCTGCTGTAACTTTCCGGAGACGGTTCCGTACCTTCCTGCCGGAAAAGCCGTTGTCACCGGTTCTCCGATCCGTGCAGAGCTTCGCTCCGGCAATCGTCTGGCAGCTGCAAAATTCTGTAATTTCACCTTCGATAAACCGGTGCTTTTAATCATCGGCGGAAGCCTTGGCTCTGTTGCTGTCAATCAGGCAATCCGCGGCATTCTCCCGGAACTTTTGAAGACGTTTCAGGTCATCCATCTGTGCGGCAAAGGAAATCTTGATCCGTCACTTGACGGCACTGCCGGTTACGTTCAGTTTGAATATATCAAACAGGAACTGGCCGATCTGTTTGCATTTGCCGATGTGGTTGTCTCAAGAGCCGGTGCAAACGCCATCTGCGAGCTGCTTGAACTGCGCAAACCGAATCTTCTGATTCCGCTTTCTGCCGCTGCCAGCCGCGGAGATCAGATTCTCAACGCCAAATCGTTCAAAAAACAGGGCTTCAGCGATGTACTGCAGGAAGAGGAGCTCACTCCGGAAGTACTTCTCTCTCATATTTTAGCGCTGTATGAGGAACGTCATGACTATATCAATGCCATGAATAAAAGTTCGGCCAGCAATGCCGTAAATACGATTGTCACCATGATCGAAGATATTGTAAATGCAAAATAGCATCTTTTACAAATGGGGCTCCCGCCAATCAGCGGCTGCCCCATTTACTTTCATTCTAAAGCTTTCTGTATTCCTCTTCGAAATTCTTTCTGACATATGCCCTCGCCCGGCTCAGCCGGGCCCGAAAGACTGTCTCTGAAATTTGCAGCCGTCTGGCTGCCTCCGCATGAGGAAGTTCTTCCACACAATGAATCATAAGCACATCGTACCACTGAACATTTACTCTGCGCACCTCACTTAAAATCTTTCCAGCCAGATTTCTGCGATCAATCCGTTCTTCACGACATTCTATACTCTTATCTACCAGAAGATTCCCGACTTCTGCCGGAGGAATATCTTCCGTATAAACCTCTCTTTTTACTCTCGCCTTACGGTAATAATCGATCAGCGCATTCTGTGCACAGCGGATCAGCCACACCTTCTCCATTCCAGGTTTTACTTTATCCATGTTTTTATAAAACTTTTCATAGGTCAGCTGACAGATTTCCTGTGCCAGTTGATAATCACCAGAACGATCCACCACAATACGGATGATGAGATTTTTGTACTTCAGAAAAAATTTTTCAAAACTCACATATTTATCGTCCATTCTCTACCCTTAGTCTTTCACTTGCCGGCTATTTGCAGATATCTTGCAGCTTCACTAAAACAGGCCCAATATTTCTTTTTTATCATCCTCTGTCAGGGTTCCCGGCACCCATTTTACATTCACAGTGTCGTTGTTGTAGCGCGGAATAAGGTGCATATGAAAATGCATAACGGTCTGTCCCGCCGCCTCTCCGTTATTCTGTACGACGTTCAGTCCTTCTGCGTGCAGTCCTTCTTTAAGCCGCGCGCCAAGCTTTTTTGCAATCGAAAGCACTTTTTCCGCTGTTTCCTCCGGCAGCTCAAACAGATTTGCCGCATGCTTTTTCGGAATGATCAGCGTATGTCCCTTTGATGCCGGATTAAGATCCAGAATCGCCCGGAAATCCTCATCCTCGTATACCGTTGCTGACGGAATTTCTCCGTTCGCTATTTTACAAAAAATACAATTATTCTCCATAAGAATCCCTTCTTTCTATGTAGTCAAAACGGATCGTTCACGTCCGCTTTGCTTCCTGTTTATCACCGAATAGAAGCTTCCCTGATTCGATGAAATAACATAATTCTATCTTAAAAATTTTTTCATCCCTTGTCAACAAAATCTGTATGCGCAGCCGCCTTTTTCGCCGCTCCAAGAAGAAATGCCAGCACAAACCCAGCTGCAAATCCGCCAATGTGTGCGCTGTTGTCCACTCCGGTCGCCGTCATACTCTGCATGATCGAGAGCACTGCCATCAGCACCAGCCGTTTTCCGGAGTACATGCCGAGATTGCCGCGGTTTTTCAGTACAATAAATACAAGCGCACCGATCACCGCAAAAATGGCACCTGACGCTCCCGCCGATACAACCGACTCTCCCTTTTGCAGATCGACCAGAATCGATACAATATTTCCAATGAGCCCACCACCAAGATAAATCACGAGATAAAGGACTTTCCCGACTGCCTCCTCAAGTGCATCTCCCAAAAAGATCAGCACAAGCATATTGTAAAAAAGATGTTCAAGTCCAAAATGCATGAACATACACGTAAAAAGCCGATAATACTCTCCCTGCTCCACGTATGCGGTGACACTCGCCCCGTGCGCCGCCATAAACGAGGCACTCTCAGTGTCCCCCAAAAAACTCAGTACAAGAAACACGAGAATATTGGCCAGCACAATTATCAGATTGACCGGTTGCCTCGAACGAAGAAATGCTTTTATTTCTTCCATAGAATTCCCCCTTTTCCACTATTTTTTCAGTAAAGCAAAATACATATTCGCAATCCGCTTCGCTACTTGCTCATAAACAGTATCATAAGTAAGCTGCGCTTACTTATGATACTGTTTATATTATAGAAATTCTATCCCGGCAAATCAAGCGCTTCTGACATATCTTGCGCTTTTTGCACTTCCCATGGTATGATAGGCGAAAGATAAAGGAGGCTCTTTTAATGGATAATTCTACGGAAACTTTTGCAGAGAGTTCTGCTAAAAATAATGCTTACATCAAATTAATCGAGGAAATCTCACTGAATGCCTGGCCGTCCCACAAAATTGAGCTGTACGACGGCTGGCTGATTCGTTTTTCACATAATTATACGCACCGCACCAACAGTGTCACACAGGTAGGCGCTTCTCAGATTCCGATTGAGGAAAAGATTCGTTACTGTGAAGCTGTCTATGCTAACTACCATACACCGGTCATTTTTAAGATCAGCCCGCTGCTCGATCCTTCCTTTGATTCACTGTTAAACGGAATGGGCTATGAAATACAGCATATCACAGGAGTCATGACGATGGATATGAAGGATTTTGTCTGCTATCCTTCCATTGGCGCAGAATATGAATACTATGGAAGGAATTCCGGACTTCCGTCCTTTCTTCTCTATCCAAATGATACAATCGTGCTGTTTCAGGATCGCATCACGGATGACTGGATCACTTCTCTCTTTCGGCTGAACGGCACCACCAACCCAACGCTGCGCCGCATCGTTCCGTCTATGTTTAAGGCAATCCCGAAGGAAACGATTGTCGCAAGCATTGAGATTGACGGACGCATGGTAGCCTCCGGTCTTGGCATTATGGATCGCGGCCACGTGGGGCTTTATGCGATTTATGTCGATGCAAGCTGCCGTCACAAAGGCTACGGCCGTGCAATCTGCAGCTCCATTCTCTCTGAGGCCCGCAAAAAGGGAGCCTCCAAAGCCTACCTGCAGGTCGTAAAGGGCAACACCTATGCAAAAACGCTCTATACCTCACTCGGCTTTCAGGATCTCTATACCTATTGGTTCCGTGTGAAAGCGAGCCATCCACAGCCGGACTTTGATTGATAAACTGTGGCGCTTCTTTACATCTTCACAACCCGGTACTGGATATCCGCAAAAGCCACCCGGTCTCCATGTTCAATAGCTCTGGCTTCCTGCGGCATCAATCGTTCTCCGTTTAAAAAGGTGCCATTGCGGCTGTTGAGGTCTTTCAGATAATAGGCTCCCTGCCGGTACTCCAGACGCGCATGCATTCTGCTGATCGCGGGAGCCATCAGCACCACCTCACACTGCTGCCGCATCTTTCCGACAGTTACACTTCCCTGCCGCACAATGATATCCGGAAATTCTCCATTCGCCGGACCTCCGCCCTCCGGCGACCGCACCGGAATCAGCCTCAACTCTGGCTCTGACTTCAAATCCGTCAAACATCTCGTCTCACCGATTTCCTCCGGCTGTGCCGCCGGTTCCGGTCTTTGATACATCTCCTGGATTAACTCCTGGTACTCCTCATCATCCTCTTCTTCATCCACCCATCGCTCAAATTTCTGTTTTTGCTTTTCTTCTTTTGATTGCTTCCAAAAGCTGTTAATCAGTAATTCAACCGAAAGCACAAGGAAAAATGCGCCGCCCGTCTCAGTCAGCTGCAAGTAGCCCAGATAAAATAAAATCTCCAGTGCTGCCAGTAAAAAAAGCGCAGAAAGCAGCACAGCCGGATGTACCGACTGAAAGATCCGATCCGCGAACCGTTCATTTTTGCTCTCTTCCGTGCTTTGGTTCTTTTTCGTGCTTCTGTTTTCGCGTTTTCCTTTCTCCGTGTTTCGTTTTCCATGGCCGCTTTTTCCCGGATCTCCTGCCTGCCCCTCAGGGAAATCCTCTTTTTGGATGTTGCGATCCTTTCTTCTTGTCTTATGGATGACCTCTGGTTCTTCGTATGATGAACTTCTTCTGTATTCGGAGGATGCTGCATATTCAAAATTGTCACTGCGCCGCATGCCATTTCCATATCCTGACGATTCACCATAACGCGCATCTCCTTCATTACTCATGCCAAGGCGCTTTAACGCCTCATCCTGCTGTCCACTTTTTTGTCTGCCTCCTCCCGAAGAACTTTCGTCCGCCCAGTTCAAATCTCTTTTCTTTTTTACATTACCAATCCCCTGGTCACCCTCTCCGTTTCCGCTGTTCGTTTTCCATCTTTCAGGCATCGAAAAATTCCTTCCATGCCCGCTGCCCCCATAGTCAAAATCTAATCCATTTTTATTTTGCTCATCCGCATATGTGCCCTGACTTTCCAGATACCTGCCTTGTATTCCACCATTTTCTCTGTTCTGATACTCTAAAAGCAATTCTTTCAGAGAACTTTGCAGGCTGAAATTTTCCTCCAACGTTTTCCCGTAAAAGCGATATCCGGCCGCGACGGCTCCCGCATCCTTGTGGTCCAGCCTGCGCAGAATAAACTCCGCAAGTACCTGAATTGACGCTTCGTTTTTCACCCCAGGCGCATAGCACAGACACAGTTTTTTCCCATCCGGTTCCAGAAAAATATATTCCGGATCAAAAACCAGATTTTCCGGACTTAAAAGATATTTCTGCAGTGTTTCAAGCACATCTCCAAGCTCTGATAAAATCGATAAAATATCCGCACAGCCAAGCTGTTTTTGCTCATACAAACTGGTCAGCGGCTGCTTTCCTGTGATCTCATAATTTAACAGAAGCGCACCGTCCATACGCGAACGATGCACTGGAAGCAGCCCCGGAATTTTATTTTTTTCCACCATATAAATGCTGTAATCATCCTCTTCCTTTTCCTCGAATGCACTCAGAATCAGATAATTATCCTTCAGATCTCTTTTATATTCCGCCTTCACGTTTCACCTCCGAGAATTGATGCTACGCCGCGAATCTGCCAGATTGTTTTCGCCGGTTCCACGTCCTTTGTTTTCCAGCTGCACTGTACCGGCAGCGATCCTTTTGTAAAAAATCGTGCCACCATGCCAGGAATGGGATAGGAAGCATCAAGCTTTGCATTTACTTCTGTCTTTCCGCTTGAAACACTGGCCGACAAATTTCTGCTGCCTAAAAAGCGCTGCAGCTTCACCTCCTGCCGAAGCTGCGCTACCCGCCTTGTGCGCTGCTCCTGTGTAATGCAGTTGCTTCCGGAAGATGCAATCTCGCACGCAATTCCCTGCATACAGCTCCTGTCATGAATATAAAACGCCGCCAGAATTACCGCAGCCAGAATCAGGGCGGTAAGCGGCAGAATCACCGCAGCCTCCACGGTGTAACTGCCTTTCCAGAAGTATTTATCGTCTCTTTTTTCTCGCTGTTTTCTTTTCACCATGCTCTGCATCTCATCCCACTCCTCTCTTTTTTTCTGCATTCTACCGGCTGAATATTTCGCCTTTTCTTTCTCTTTAATCTCTCGTATCTGCACATCTCCTGATACAAGCAAGTCCCCACCCACTGCTTATTGCTCCTCGCAATTGAAGCAGGGAACTTGCTTGACTCGGTTAAATAACTCTCCTGTTTTAATTCAAAGCATCTGCCAACAATTTTCTGCGCTTCCAATCTAATCTGCCACTCGCTGCTCCTCACCGGAAATTTGCCCGCTTCGCTCACACAAACAGTATCTCCAGCACTGTCCCCGCCAGCAAAAACGGAACAAACGGAAACTCCTGTCGTACATTTCCCCTCTTTCGAAAAAGCAAAACAACTGCCCAGATGCCAGAGAACGCAAATGCCAGCAACAAAATTTCAAGTTCCGTCTCTATCCCCACAGAAGCCCCAAGAATCAGAATCAAAATACTGTCCCCGTAACCTATCCCCTGTCTCGTCACAAAGGACAGAAAGAGAAAGAGAATTCCCGGCACAAGCCCGGTAAAAAGTGCCGTCATTCCAGCTCCACCTTCAGCCAACCTGCCCGCAAATACCGCTGCCGCATAGACTCCTGCCACTCTTTTTTCTACTTTTCGGTACCGGAGATCCACGTAACTGCAGATTCCCAGTGCTGTCACTGTTACGATATTCTGAAACATCTTTACACCTGCTTTTTCTGCCCTGATTATCCCCCGCTGCACTTCGAACATGGACGCAGTCCGCAGCTGTCCCTATCCTCTGTATGGATTGTCCGTTTCAGCCCGCTGCATCCCACCGAGCGATGGTAACGATTGCCCTCACTTGTGATATACACCGTTCCGCTTCCTCCTCCGCAGCTCTCACACGGCCGATATTTTTCACCGCTGCGATTCCGCAGGCCGCCGATCACATCTTCATCGATCTCCCGAATGGAAGGGTTTAAATACGAGCACTCCGGATCTTCATGATACACACTTCCTGTCTCGCTGACATAAACTTCTCCCTGTCCATTCCCGTCTCCATTTCCGGAGCCGTTGCTATCCTGCGCCCCGCGCCCTGTCCACGCCCGTACACAGGCACGCTGAAGGAAAAAATTGCCCGGCAGTTTTATGACCGGAACCGGAGTTTTGATCTGGTATGTCATCACAAGATCAATTTGCTCATCCTCCTGCAGAAAAGAAGAAAGTGCCATATTCACACTTTTAATCCGGTCCGTATTGCCTGCTCTTCCAATCACCTTATGGTGCGCATAACCTGATGATAATGCACTTACTCCAAGTCCCGGCGCACTTCCCTCTCCTCCGTATTTCATAGCATAAGCTGCTGTTGCCATAGACTTTCCGGTCTCCGTCAGCGCTGTACCAATCTGTACCGCCGTGCCCATGACCGAGCCATACTGAATCAGAGCCGTCATACAGAATAAAAAGAGCGGAAGTACCAACGCTGCCTCTACCGTCATGGCCGCACGAAGCGGAGTCAAAAAGAATGCTCTTATATCTCTTAGAACTTTCGAGGAACATTGGAAATCATTTTGGGGAGAGATTCTGTCCTTTCTTTTTTTCATTTTGGGCACTGCTTTTGTTAATTGCTTCACGGAACATATAGATAAAAGATTGAAATATAAAAGCATTCTTTTTCACCCCGCTTCCTTTTTTATCATTTTCGATACTCCATTTTTCATTTACATAGCTATTTTCGCTCTAATAGGCCATCCCCGCCTGCTGCTCAAAGTTCATCGTCTCACCCGTGATTCCAAGAAACGCGGACGGTATTCGGAAAAACACCGGTGCGCACTTCCACTGTCCCGTCATTTCCGTTCCAACCACACAGTTTGCCGCATAAAAATTTGCACTCCTGGCATCTTCCCGCAGATTGCACTGAATCATATCAAGCGCCCGCATTTTCTGCTCCGTCAGCGAGCCGAGATTCAAAAGGATTCTCAGGTATTCCGAATAGCTAAGCCCCTGCGTTTCTCCGGTATTTCCCTGCTCCAGAATCTCCGTAATCCGTCCGAGATTTTCCAGTGTCAGGTTCCAGGAACCGGCATCTTTAAAAAGCGGCACCTTTCCGTCATCCAGCAGCGTCCGCACATCGATCAAACTTTCTCCATATGCCCATGCCAGCAAAAGTGCATGCTTTGTGGCCGCCGTAAGCGCCGGCATTCCCAAAAATCCGGTGAGCGTCACTGCAAGCCCTTCTGCTTTTCCGTTCATTTCAGGCGCTTCCAAAGCATAAAGATAATTCATTCCCTCCCGGATCAGAAGCAGTCGATTCACCACAAATTTCAGGTTCTTTTTATCCGACACCTTTCCTCCCAGTATGTACTCGATCTGATAGTCCAGCTTTCCTCTTTTTTCGCTGCTCAAATAATTTGGAAAATGCAGCATCAGATACTCTCGGAATAACGCATTTGCCAGAAATCCGCTGTTTTCTTTTTTTAATCTCAGTGTGCCGCTCTGAGGCTTATGTTTTGACGGAAACTTTCCTGTCTGTATCTTTTTGTCAGAAACCTCTTTTCCTCCTGTCACAATCTCAAGCGTACTTTTCCGGCGCAGCTTTGCGATCACTTTCAGGGGATTTTCGGCTCGCGGCACTTCCACAATCTCAGTTCCGCTCTCCGCCGCTTCTGACTCCAGCTGGTCCAGTTTCTGCTGCTTTTTATTCTCCAGCCCGGAAAGCTGACTATCGTTTTCTTTTTTGCGCTTTTCATATTCCTTTTCCCATCTCTGTATCGTACTGGTATTTTCCGAATACTCCGTCAGCTTATCCAGCGCAAGTGACGCTGCATTCGTCTTCATATAGCGAACCGCCTGTTGATAAAACGGTTCGCCAAACTCATCTGTCAGCAGTGCATAGCCGGTAAGTTTTGTATCTGTCAGCGAGAGATTCCAGGGATCAAAGCACCAGACGGAAAACACACCGTCCTTTGGATTCGTATTGATCGTCAGATAATGCTCCAGACGACTCTTCACTTTCTCACTCTTAAAGGAACCGCTGCCATACGAACCGTCCACCGCAAAAATCTCATACTCCTCCAGAAGCGGCTTTTCGAACTCGCCAAGTACCGAAAACGTCGCCATTCCAGCTATGTTGGCCGTCTGTGCTCTTGCCCCCTGAATCCTCGCTGACTCCACTGCCGTACAGATCAGGCTGAAAAACAGGATACACAGAAGACTCAGGAAAACTGTGATCGAACCGTTCCATATTCTGTTGTTGGTATTGCATTCTTTTGCTTCCTTCATTTTGTTTCCCCGCTGTTTTCCTGTCCTGTATTTCAATTTACTTGTTTTCGTAAGATCCTCTCTTCTATTTGCAGGATCATAAGGAATCCAGTCCCGTAAACGGTCAACTCATAAGGAACCTTCTTTGTATGGTTCCCTCCTACGAAATTCCGCAAACGGCTCACCCTTATGACATTTCATGAACGCAGTCACTCCGCGACCTGTCAGCAGAAATTTTCAACTTCCATCAGACATTATTACTCTGACTTACCGCCTTGCTCAGAATACTCTTGACCAGACTCGTCAGCTGCTTTTTAAAGATCAGTACCAGGCTGATCAGTACTACCAGAATCAAAATAATCTCCACTACGCCAACTCCATCTTCTTCTTTTAAAAATGCCGTTACATGTTCCATACTGCTCCTCCTCTTCTTTACTTATGTTGTTTGTTTCTCTTTTGTTTTTTTTCTGCAGTCCCTGCTGCTTCTGATACATCCAGATCGCCGCTCCTGTTTATCCTCTTTGCATCGTTGTCAGGGATCCACCCATTTTTACTGCTTCTCACAGTCCTCCAGGGGACTTGCTCGACTCGGTTAAAATGCCAGAAATGCCGGTACCATCAAAATCACCATCACAATTCCAAGCATCAGAATCATTGGAAAAAGAAGCTTTGTTCCTGCCTTTTCTCCAAGCTTGCGCGCGTTGTTTTTCCGGTCTGTCATGGAGGAGGCCGCTTCCTCCTCCAGAAGTGCCGTCAGGCCCCGCGCACCTTTTTTCAGATTCTGCGACAGAACCGAGCCGAGCCTGATATACTCCGGAATTCCGCACCGCCTGCCAAACCGCTCATACGCTTCCGCCTCCGAAACGCCGCTCTCCATCTCCCTGCAGGTATACAGTACCTCCTCATACACATACCTCAGCTTTCGCCTGTCCCTGTAATACTGCTTCGCCATTCTGGTAAACGTTCCCTTGATTGTAAGCCCCGCTCCAAGCAGCATCGTCATCTTCCACATCAGATCCGGATAATCCAGCATCAGCTGATTTTTCCGGTCCTCCGCCCGCGCATGTACCCGGCTGTCCATTTCCAGGTACACAAGAACTGCTGCAATCAGTGCAAGCGCAAGTATTGTCGCAAATGGATTCTCCTCCTGATACTGCCACACCAGCGTCCTTCCATCCACATCACCCGGCAGCTCCAGCGTCTCCTCATGGCTTTCACTCGCATCCTTTTGCTCCACGGCTTTTTGGATCTCTTTTTGCAGCTGCTCTTCCTGCGTCAGAATCCGTGGAAATACCTTTGCATGCATAACATGAAGCAGCTCATTTTCTCCGCACGTAAGTGTCACCTGTATCTCCACCAGTATGCCGTCTTCCTTCTCAACATCAAGCAGCACACCGGTTTCGTCCACGACTCCGTACGGCGTCGTCACATAGCTTGCTGTCACCGCTCCATCTATCAGCGTTTCCGGAAATACAAGGTCTTCCCGCACCTCGTCAAGCGATTCATTTTGTCCTGGCAGAATCTGTTCCAGTTCTTCGATTGCCTGCTCTGTCAATCTCTGCTTTTCCTGTTCGGTATATTTTCGTTCCTGTACTGTTATCTCAAGCTGACGCACCTCCTTTCCGTCTACTTCAACCGTCAGTTCCTCCTGTCTGTTTCCTTCCCCGTAGCCGGGCCGCACTAAAGTCTGATCTTCTACGTTTGACGTTTTCCCAGCATATGCAAAAAAGCACACTCCTGATAAAATCAGCCCGATTGTCAGCACCATCAGCACCGTAGAAAATTTCCGGATATAATAGGCCCTCACCGTCTCATTACTCCCGGTGCGAAGTGCCGTCAGTTCCTCCTGCAGCTCCTGCTTCCCCTTTCCCGGCTGATCTGCCTGAAACAGATCGACCAGAAACGCACCCATTTTTTCGTAAAATCCTCTGATTTTTTTCACGCTATACCTCGATTCGCACGATCCGTCGGCCCCACAGATAGGCGATGACGTAAACGATAAAGCAGGCCGTCATCACCGCCGTACCGGTCAGATTTCCGTACATACCGTCCAGAAACTCCGGCGAAGAAATTTTCACGTACGCCAGAATCAGCACCGGCACAAGACTCATGATATTTTGTTCCATCACCTTTCCGGACAGACATGTCTCGATCTCCTGCAAAGTCTCATGCTTCTGGCGAATACAGGAAGCCGTGTTGCTTATGATCAGCAAAAGATCGCCTCCGCTTCGTTTTGCTGTCAGAAACACCTCCGCAAAGCTGATGATATCCCCCACGCCGCTGCGCCTGCCAAGGTCCATCAGAAGGTCTTCGATGTTCCGGCTCATGTCCATCTGCGCCGCCAGAATCCGAAACTCCCGCAGAATAAAATCGTCTTCTTTATAAATTCTCGTCAGCTCACCCGCCGCCTCCCGAAATGCATTCTCCACCGAATAACCTGCCTGAAGGGAGGCTGATGTCATCTGAATCCCATCGAGAAACTGCCTGCGCATCTCACTCTCCCTCTTTCGTTTCAAGGATGCCTTCTGCTCTCTTAAAAACGGCCACAGCCCCGGCAGAAGAACAAAAAATGCAATCGGTGAATAAAAGAACAGATAGCTGATCGCCGCATCCAGTGTCAGGTACATTGCCACGTACTGCGCGATCTCTTTTTTCGAAAACCGGTATATTGTATAATCAATCCGCGGCTCCGTTCTTCCTCGGCTTCCCGCTTTTCTCGCAATTCGTTCTTCCCCTGTCATTCTCCGTATTCCCTTTCATTCGGCAAATTTCTGCCGTCCCTTTTATTCAATACTTTCCCGCGTCTCTCATTCATCCTTTTCCTGCTTTACCTGTCAAAAATTCCTTTTCCCGACATCTTTATCCGTTCTCCATCCGGTATCCTGCCCGCTCCAGCTTCTTTCTTCTGCTGATCTCCGCCTTTTTCACCAGACTTCCCTGAATCTTTCCGTTTTCATCCACACCGCTCTCTTCAAACTCATAAAGCACACGCGTCCTGATCTCACCGGCAGCAGAGTCATATCCAAGAATCTCCAGCACCTGCAGCACCTTCCTTGACCGGTCGCGTATACGCCCCAGATGCACAATCACATCAATTCCCGAAGCGATCTGACGCCGGATTGCCGGAAGCGGAATCTCAATCCCCATCAGCACCATCGTCTCCAGTCGCGAAAGCATATCCTCCGGACTGTTCGCATGACCGGTGCTAAGTGAACCGTCATGACCGGTATTAAGCGCCTGCAGCAGATCGACCGCCTCGCTGCCGCGCACCTCTCCGATGATGATCCGGTCCGGGCGCATACGCAAGCTTGAACGGATCAGATCACGGATCGAGATTTCCATCTTTCCTTCCGTATTTGCATTTCTCGCCTCCAGCCGCACCAGATTCGCCACGCCCTGAATCTGCAGCTCCGCGTTGTCCTCGATTGTGATAATCCGCTCATCCTTTGGAATGTAATGCGACAGTGCATTCAGAAACGTCGTTTTGCCGGACCCAGTACCACCGGAGATAAAAATGTTGTATCCTGCGCGCACCAGCATCTGCAGAAACGTGACCACCTCCTGTGAAACTGCACCCCAGCGAATCAGCTGCTCCATGCTGATCGGATGATCCGGAAAACGCCGGATCGTAATCACCGGTCCGTTCAACGCCACCGGCGGCATCACGATATTCACACGCGCACCGTTATCAAGCCGTGCGTCCACGATTGGAACCGATTCATTTACGATACGGTTACACTTTCCGACGATCTGCTGAGAAATGTCCTCCAGCTTTTCCTGCGACACAAACTTTTTCTCCCATTCAAAAAGCTGCCCGGCTCGCTCCACAAAAATTCCCTCCGTGCCGTTTACCATGATCTCCGTCACACTGTCGTCATCGATCAATTCCTGCAGCACATCGAGCCGCCGGATGGAATTAAACAGCTTCATGCGCAGCGCATTCCGGTCAGAGAGCCGGATATAGTACTCCGTTCCGACCTCCTGAATCAGCGAATCGATCCGATAATAAATCTCC
This sequence comes from Lachnospiraceae bacterium, assembly GCA_029225065.1. Classification (GTDB taxonomy): domain Bacteria; phylum Bacillota; class Clostridia; order Lachnospirales; family Lachnospiraceae; genus Choladousia. The sequence goes on from JAQXVT010000083.1 coordinate 15,694, forward strand.
TCATCCTGAATTTCCCGGTATCCCTCCAGCCCCTCCATAAGTCTTTGCCGCATCTCCTGAAATCGTTCTTCTGTCATGAATCCGTCTGTTCCTCCTCCCAGAGAAGCCGCCGCACAAATTTGCCCATATCGCCCCATACCAGCTGCTGTGTGACATCGCCGTCCTCTTTTCGCACGCGCACCGCAGGCAGTGTGATTCTGCTTGTCTTTTCTGATAAATCTCTTAAATCCAGCATTTCAAGAAGCCGGTCATACTGTGCCAGCTTTGCCTTTGCCGCTGCATCCTGCGCGGTCGGCATATAAATTTTTTCGCATTTCTGCAGGATCTGAAACAGCTCGTCCACCTGACTGCCAAGATCCAGAATAATCACGTCATACTCACAGTACGTGATGATCTCCTTTAAAAAAGCCAGCCATTCTTCCCCGGAAACATCTCTCAGATCCGCAGAAAACAACGCCGGAGGAATATACTGCAGCGAATGAAATGACTGAATCACCGAGTTCAGCTTGTAAATCAAACTTCCCTCCTTTTGTCTTGCAAAGTAGATCAGATCTGTGATATCCGTCCGGTAATGCAGATCGAACAGATCCACAAAACCGGAATACTCCTCCAGATTCAGATACAGTACTTGCTTCGTCTCCGCCAGAATTTCCCCCAGCGTCAGTGCAAAAGATGTCTTCCCACTGCGCCCGACCGGGGAATAGACGCCGATCAGCTTCGTACTCACCGTCCCTGTAAACAGATACGTACTGGGATTCGTCCCGGCATAATACTCCATGACCTCACTGATCAGCTGATCGGAGGACTGATACTTATAGACAAACGGATACTCCAGATCTGTCTCCTGAAACTGCTCCCCCTCAGAGAGAATCACAACCCGGCTGATCGGAAGCTCACGAATCTCATTGCACATCGCGCGCGTGGAAATCAGCAGAATTTCAATCTCCTGCTCCGCCGCGAACTCCTTCAGACTCTCCACATTGGTAAACGCCTGCACCTCAAACGGCGTACTTCTCTTTTCATTCAGATAGTCCATGAGGTTGCACGCATATGACGAATCAAGATCACAGACTGCAAAAATACTCTTCTTCAAAAAATCCCTCCTATATACCCAAGTACGCTTAAGAAAACAGGAACTGAAAAACAAAATTTTGCACTTTCCGGCACATCCGCCATGTAGCTTTCCCAACTGCCTCCCGCGGCCCGCCGCTGTGCATACTCCATGAAATACATCATTCTCCCGGTAAAATTCTTCTGCCGTATCATAATCCAGACCGAGATCACACCTCCGATCAGAAGCGATGCAATCAACACGCGAAACCCATCCGCCGGTCCCAGAAATCCACCGGTCACACACAGAAGCTTGATATCTCCGGCACCTGCCATTCGGAAATAGAACAATCCGCCCATCAGAAGCAGCGGCAAAAGCAGTCCGCCCGCAAAGACCAGAATTCCTGCCACCCTCTCAGAAAGAACCTGAAAGCATACTCCCATCGCCACCCCCGCCGCGATCAGTCCATTTGGAATCTTTCCCGTTTTCAGATCCGCCAGCATCGCAATCATCGTCACACAAAGCAATCCCGTTATCGCTGCTGTTCTCACTTCCTCTCTCCTTTCCTGTTTCTTTGTGATATGTAGTATATCACTTTTTGTTAGTTTGTAAAGGTATTATGATACATTAATTTATCTTTGTGAAATCTATATAAATATAATAAGTGCTATTTTATATATTTTTACATAAAAAAAGATCCCTGCCTGAATCAGACACATGTTTTCCTATGTCTGATTCAGGCAGGGATGCTCCCTTTCCAGCCAAAGCGAATACTTCTTAACCAAATATCCACTCAAACCAGTAAAGCGGACATTCGCAATCCACTTCGCTCCTTACGCATAAACGCATAAACTGTCTTCTCTTAGAATACCGGATGCAGTCTGCTTATATCTGCAGCCTCTCAATCTCCTCCCGCACTTCCACCAGCGACGGCAGAATATACTTCGCCAGCTGCTTCATCTCTTCTGTCACCGGCGCAAGGTCCGGTACCATCACTGGCACAGCGCCTGCTTTTACCGCGGCACGGATGCCGTTGTACGAGTCCTCAATTACCCAGGACTGCTCCGGACTTACCGCAAGCACTTCCATTGCTTTTAAAAAAATATCCGGCTCAGGCTTGCTTCTTCCTACCATATCTCCGCCGATTACCGTGTCAAAAAGAGAAAGAAGCTTTCCCTCGCTCAGCTGTTTCTGTACCAGATCACTTCTCGTAGACGATGCTACCGCCGTGCGGATACCTTGCTCCTTCAGAAATACGAGCAGCTCCCGGATACCCGGCTTTTGCGGCAGCCTGCCTCCGTCCGCGCGCTCGTGGAACAGTCTCCCCATCTCCTCTTTGTAGCTATCGTACGGAAAATCTGCACCGTAATACTCCAGAAATACCTTCTTCGAAGCCGGTGCATTCAGTCCGAGACACATGCGGCACACCTGCTCCACGTTTGCCACGCCATGGCGTCTTGCCGTCTCTTTCCAAGTCTCAAGAACGAGCGTCTCTGAATCGAAGATGACGCCGTCCATATCAAATATCACTGCCTGCATCGCGTTTTACACCTGCTGCTCCATGTACTTCATGTAGCTTACTACCATCATTGCAATCTTGAACGTCAACGCATCGTCAAACGCACGGATATCAAGTCCTGTGCTCTTCTGCAGTTTTTCAAGACGGTATACAAGCGTATTGCGGTGAATGTACAGCTGACGCGCCGTCTCGGATACGTTCAGATTGTTCTCGAAAAATTTGTTGATAGTCGTGAGCGTTTCCTCATCAAATGCATCCGGCATTGTCTCTGTAAAGACTTCCTTCATAAACATCTGGCACAACGGAATCGGAAGCTGATAGATCAGGCGGCCAATGCCCAGCGTATTGTAGGCAATAATCGATTTTTCCATGTAAAAGATCTTACCGACATCGAGTGCCATCTTCGCCTCTTTGTAAGAACGTGATACCTGGCGGATCTCTCCCACAATCGTACCGTAGGCGATGCGTACGCTTGACATTGCCTCAGTGTTAAGCATATCGCGCAGCATTTTCGCGGTCTGCTCCACCTCTTCATAATCATCACCCTCACGCAGCTCCTGCACTAAAATAATACTCTTTTCATCGACTGCGGTGATAAAATCTTTCGTCCGGCTGCTGAAAAGTCCTTTGACAATCTCCATCGCCGTATTGTCCTTCTCATATTTCGTCTCGATTATATAGACAATCCGGCGTACCTCGGTATCAATGTGAAGCTTCTTCGCACGATTGTACACATCAATCAGGAGCATATTGTCAAGAAGCAGGTTCTGGATAAAATTATTTTTATCAAAACGCTCCTTGTAGGCTACGATCAGATTCTGAATCTCGCTGACCGCCACACGACCAAGCATGTAGGTATCCTCTGAGGTGCCATTTGACACCAGAATATACTCCAGTGCCTTTTCATCGTATATTTTAAAGAAATGTGCATTCTGCACAATCTGGCTGTCCGCCGGTGAATTTGCAAACTGTACGGCCGCCTGCTGCTGTACAAAGCCTGGCTGCATTGTGGTGGCGACTTCATTTCCCTCCTCGTCCATTACCGCAAAATCAACTCTTGTGATTGCGTGCAGCTCATCAATTGTATTCTGTAAAATCTGGCTGGATATCATGTATTTTCACGTCCTTTTCCAAGTATTTGCGCATATACCACTAATATAAACTATTTTTGCAAATTTGGCAATTAAAAAGAAACCTGCATTTCCTGCAAAGTTACTGTTCAGAGCCCACTTCCAAAATGCTTCGCATTTCGTCGGTGCGGCGTATCCGCCAAATAAAATTTCAAAAACAAGCTTAAAAATGCAAGCATTTTTTGCATGTTTTATGAAATTTTGCTTGGCTCTGAACAGTAACAAACAAAAAGTATGACCCACAGCTGCCATTTCGCTGCGGGCCATGCCTGTCTGTCATTCTATTTCCTGCTATCCTGTTTCAAGCGGCAATCGATCTTTTCACCTGATCAGAATTTGAACACCGCTACCCCATACGCCGGCAGATCATACGCGAATGAATACGTTCTTCCGTCGCACTCGCTCTTTTCTGCCTTGTATACCTCCGGCTGCAGTTTGCCGCTTCCGCCGAACTGCGCGTCATCGCTGTTGAGCACCAGCTTGTACTGCTTGCGTTTCGGTACGCCGACCCGGTAATCCGGTCTTGGTACCGGTGTGAAGTTGATCACAAAGAGCAGATTGTTCTTGCCGTCCGCACTGTGACGCACGAAGCTGAAAATACTGCGGAAGCAGTCGTCGGCATTGATCCACTCAAAGCCCTCCGGTCTGCAGTCCAGCTCGTACATCGCCTTGTTCTTTGTATACAGATGCTGCAGTGCACGCACGTAATTCTGCATCTGCTTGTGCTTCTCCTCCGCAAGCAGATACCAGTCAAGCTCTCGCTCCTCGCTCCACTCGCGCAGCTGTCCGAACTCCTGTCCCATAAACAGAAGCTTCTTTCCCGGATGGCCCATCATAAACGAATATCCAGCTTTCAGGTTTGAGAACTTGTCCTCGTATTCGCCCGGCATCTTGTTGAGCATCGAACATTTCAGATGAACGACCTCATCGTGGGAAAGCACAAGAATATATTTTTCGGAATAAGCATACGTCATGGAGAATGTCATCTTATTGTGGTTGTACTGGCGGAAATATGGATCCAGCTTCATATACTCAAGGAAATCATGCATCCAACCCATATTCCACTTCATCGTAAATCCAAGACCGTCATCCTCTGCCTTGCCTGTCACCTTCGGCCATGCTGTGGACTCCTCTGCAATCATCATCAGCCCCGGATAACGGCCTACTATCAGGCTGTTCAGGTGCTTGAAAAACTCAATCGCCTCGAGATTCTTATTCCCGCCATATTTGTTTGGTACCCACTGACCATTCTCGCGGCCATAATCCAGATACAGCATCGAAGCTACCGCATCTACACGCAGACCATCCACATGGAACTGCTCAATCCAGTAAATTGCATTTCCGATCAGGAAATTCTTTACCTCATTCTTGCCGTAATCAAATACCTTGGTGCCCCAGTCCGGATGCTCACCCTTGCGCGGATCCGCATACTCAAACAGGCAGCTGCCGTCAAATGTCGCCAGACCCTGCTCGTCCCGCGGGAAATGCGCCGGTACCCAATCAAGAATGACACCGATCTTGTTTTTATGCAGATAGTTTACAAAATAAGCAAAATCCTCCGGCGTGCCATAGCGGGATGTCGGTGCATAATAGCCGGTCACCTGATAACCCCAGGAACCGTCAAACGGATGCTCCGCAATGCCCATCAGCTCGACATGTGTGTACCCCATGTCCTTCACGTACTGCGTCAGTTCCGGTGCCAACTCGCGGTAATTGTAGTAGCCCGGCTCGTCATCCCCATGCGGATGCTTTTTCCAGCTGCCCGGATGTACCTCGTAAATCGATACCGGACTTTCATCCTGCACAAATTTCTCCCGCGCCGTCATCCATGCCGCATCAGACCATTTGATTTTGGAAATATCCGCGATCTTTGATGCCGTGCCAGGACGAAATTCTGCAGAATTTGCAAACGGATCCGCCTTGTAAAGCTTTCTTCCGTCCGGTGTCTCGATCAGGAACTTGTACAGCTCTCCTTCTCCAACCTCCGGTACAAACAGCTCATAAATGCCAAGCGGCTCTCTGCGCTCCATCGCGTGGGACGTCTCATTCCAGTCGTTAAACGTACCGATCACATGCACACTCTTTGCATTCGGCGCCCACACTGCAAACGCCGTGCCCTTCTTTCCCTTCCATACCATCGGATGTGCACCCAGCTTGCGGAAAATATCATAATGCGTGCCCTGCCCGAACAGGTACTGATCCAGTTCTGTAATCAGATACTTTTCCTGCACCGGCGACTCCTTTGCTTTTGCCGCTCTTCTTGTCGTTGTCTTCGCTGCCGCTTTTGTTCCCGTCTTCTTTGCTCCCGCAGCCGTCTTTTTCGTACTTCCGCCTGCTGCTGCTTTTGCTCTGCCTGCCATAATTACCTCTCCTCCTACATTATTTTTACTTCTTCTATATTCTGTTCCTTTCAAATCTCTTCTTCTCTTTTCGTTTTTAACCAACTTTAGCAAGTCTCTTTGCTTCAATTACGATAAGCAATAAACAATAGCGGTAGGCTTGCCTGTATCGGGACTCTCACTTTTCCTGATGAATGGTTTGCCAGATTAAATCGATATTCGCAATTCTTTTCCGCCTCTGCTGTAAACGCACTCCAGGGCGGATAGAACCTATCCGCCTCGTTATTTTCTTATATCTTATTATGTCTTTTCCGTTTTAGAAACTTTCTGGTGCTTTTACTTCTTTACCTGCACCAGACTTCCAGTATTTTCATTGCCTGATGCCTCCAGTGATTTTCTGTACATCAATTAATCTTCAGCAGCACACTTCCTCCTGCCTCCAGCTTGATCTTTACCTTTCCGTTGTCCGCGTGCACTGCATTTCCAGATTCAAGATCCGTAATTTTCTCTGCCGCAATCGGAAGCGGAACGTAAATCTCTGCCGGATTCTCGTCGTTGTTCACCGCAACGACCACTGCCTCACCATCTCCGATTCTTGCAAATGCATACTGACGGTTTGTCAGCAACAGTTCACGGTATCTTCCTGTTCCGATCACCGGATTTTCCTTCCGGCATTTTCCAAGAAATGTAATAAACTCTGCAAGTCCCGGCACATTCGGTTTTTTCTCCATCTCCTCCAGTACGAGGTGCGGACGCAGCGCCGGATCTCCGCCGTTCGCTTTTCTTCCGTCAATGCCCCACTCGGAACCGTAATAAATGGACGGCACACCCGGCAGCGTATATAGAAGTGTATGCACCGGCTTTAAATGACGCTTGTCATTTAATTTGGAATAAATGCGATCCACATCATGGTTGTCCACAAACGAGTACAGCACACGTCCCCGGTAAATGCCTCCGTTTTCATCAAACTGACGGCGGATTGTATGCGCGATCTCAAAATAGTTGTGATCGTTGTGTCCTGAATACAGGCCCTTGTGAAGCTCATAATTCGTCACGGAGTGGAGCATATCCTGATTTGCCCATCTCGCATAATCGCCGTGAATAACCTCGCCCATCAGCCAGAAGTCCTCTTTTTCCTGTCCGGTCATCCACCGCATCTCTTTCATAAAATCAAAGTCCAGACAGTCTGCGCAGTCCAGACGGATGCCATCGATATCAAACTCATGAATCCAGAAACGGATCACATCAAACAGATAATTCTTTACTTCCCGGTTCTGCAGATTGAGATTGACCAGTTCAAAGCAGTTGCGCCATGCTTCATATCCAAATCCGTCATTGTACGGATTGTTCCATCCAAAATTAATGCCCTTGTACCATCCGCAGTAGCGGGAGCCCTCCCGGTTCTGCTGGATATCACGGAATGCAAAAAATTCGCGGCCGGTGTGATTAAACACGCCGTCCACCACAATTCGGAGGCCAAGCGCATGTGCCTCTTTCACAAACCGCTTAAAATCCTCGTTATCACCGAGTCTGCGGTCCACCAGCTTGTAATCCTTTGTGTCGTATCCGTGCGTCGTCGATTCAAAAAGCGGTCCGATGTACACGGCGTCACAGCAAAGGCCCGCGATGTGCGGAAGCCATTTCTCCAGCTCTGCAAAGCGGTGTACTACGGTCTCCTCTTTATTCTCAAACGGTGCACCGCTCATTCCAAGAGGATACATATGATAAAATACTGCATTGTCGTACCATTTACTCATTATTGTAAGCTCTCCTGTTTTTTATTTTATTTTCAGGACAAATTCCTGTCATTTAACTCCGTTTTTTGTTTTTCATTTCTGTCAAAAATCAAAACGAAATTTCCAAACCCGTTTTGATTGATTTTCCGTGTAAAGCGGACATTCGCAGTCACTTCGTGCCCTGCGTTCAAATCTCTTTATGAAAAAATTCCATACATAAACTGCCGTACCACCGCATCGATCTCTTCCTGCTCGATCTTTCCTCCATTTTCTTCCCCCTCCTCAAACCGAAGGATCAGATAATGGTTGATTGTTCCGATAAATCCGATTGCGAACTGCCTCTGCCGTCCGTTCATGTTTCCAAGCTGTTCCGCCGCCCGGTCAAACACCCCGACAATCAGATCGTAAAATTCTGCCACATAAGGCTTTACCGCCTGGTAAGCTTCATTCTCCCGTGCCGAATAAAACAGCGCCATAAACAGCATGTAAAATTCACGGTCGCTCTCAAAAAATGCACAGTAGCGATGTGCCACCTGATATAAGGTTTCCTCGATCCGCTGCTCTAAATCCGCAGCCTCATGAAGAATCACCCGGAAGCCCTGAAAAGTCTCTTCAATCAGGGTCTTCAAAAGTCCATACTTACTTCCAAAATAATAATACAGCGTCGGCTTTGTAACCCCGGCCTTATCTACAATCTCCTGTACGCCCACGGCATCATAACCCTTTGCATAAAACAATGTCTTTGCACACCGCATAATCATTTCTCTGTTTTCCACAGGCGCACTCCTTTCTCTCGTCACTGATTTTGCTCTTCCTGTATATATCAAAGCGGATATTTGCAATCCGCTTTGCTGCTTGCAGAATCATAAGGAATCCCAGCTCATAAGGAATCCTCCCGTAAACGGGTCCCTTCTTACGAGATTACGCAAGCGGGCCTTCCTTGTGATATTTCATAGCCTTTATCGTAAGTACCCCTGTCTCACTTATGATACAAGCAAGCCCCTACCACTGCTTACCGCTCCTCGCACCCCCGCAGGGGACTTCCTTCACTCAGTTGAATTTACGACATTTCCCCTCGTCCATTCTATCCGTATTATACCGACCGGTATATAAAATGTCAATCCATTTTCGCAGAATCCACAAAACGCACAAAAGGGTATGCCTTTTTTCGGCATACCCTCTGAATTTTCCGCACTGCAGCAAACATTTTCCTGCAGTCGCGGCTTTTCTTTTGTATCTCTGCACATTCTATTTTCTAACCGAGCAGCTGCTCGGTTATAAGTAAGTAGCGAAGCGGATTACGAATATCCGCTTTGACTTTATGTGCATGCTGTATACTGTGATTTGTTTATTGCTGGATGGTATACAGATCTACCAGGGAAAGACGGAACGTTGTATCGTTCAGTGTCACATCGATCTGATTCTCAACACCCTCTACGTCTACAACGGTAAAGGAAACCTCTGCTCCTTCTGTCGTCGTGAAGGTAACCGTCTGGCCATCCTCGTCTACGGTAAATGTGCCGCTCAGTGCGTTCTGGCCTTCCTCACTTCTCTCATCGATTGTCATCTCCAGATTGTCCCAGTCAAAGCCCCTCGTAATCTGTGTGCCGTCCGGCTCAAGCCCTGCATAAACAGAATAGTTCTGATTTTCATTTACAACATTCTGATCTACTAATACAAGCTGTACCTCTGATCCGGTCGGCACGTAGGTCAGAATCGTTTCGGTATCAGAAACATCCTGATAACCAAACTCATAATCCTGTCCGTCTTCCTCATTGGTGATTGTAAATGTATTATCGCCAAGTGCAAGCGCTCCGGTGATATAAGTCGTGTCATCGCCTTCCGGTGTCAGTGCTACGCATGCATAAGCCGCTTCCGGATTAAGTGCCAGCGTCCAGGTGATTCCCAGATCGTCAAGTCCCTGAAGTACGACTACGCTACGCTGCTCTGCTCGGCATCCGCTGCCTGCTCAGTGGTCACTTCCTCTGCAATATCAATGCTCCACTGCACGATATCATCTGCAGTTCACCTGCTCTTGCCGCGTAATGCGCCAGAAGCGCATTTAAGGCCGTATTTTTGCAAACGGTATAAGTCACTGCATTGCCCGCATATTCATCGCAGAATGCCCCGATATACGACTGCAGACGTTCAAAATCCTGACGCTCAGCCAGGTCCCGAATCGAATAGATCGTCTGCCGGAAATCATGGCTCATCCGCCCGGTGATCCTCACTGATTGTCATAAAAATAATCTTACAGTTCCTGTCATACTTCCGAAGCACCCGCGCCGCATCGATGCCGTTCATTTTTTTCATATAAATGTCCAGAAATAACGCCTGATACGCGCCTCCTGATTTCAGGAAATCTTCGCCGTCTGTAAATTCGCTGCACTCCAGTTCACACCTGCGCTTCTCGCCCCATTCCCGCAAAAGCGCACAGATTTTGTCCGCTCTCTGTCATCATCATCCACAACTGCAATTTTCACGCGCTCATCTCGTCTTTTCTTTAAATACAAAAAAAGAAGATCACCCAACATGATCTTCTTCTCTTCCATGAGACACCCGGGACTCGAACCCGGGACAACTTGATTAAAAGTCAAGTGCTCTACCACCTGAGCTAGTATCCCATCTGTCATCTGTTTGATAAACAGAATGCCCAGAACCGGAATCGAACCAGTGACACGAGGATTTTCAGTCCTCTGCTCTACCAACTGAGCTATCTGGGCATATAATTTTCAGTAAATAAATTACCGAGTTGCGGGAGTAGGATTTGAACCTACGACCTTCGGGTTATGAGCCCGACGAGCTTCCAGACTGCTCCATCCCGCGATATGAAATTTAGGATCTCTATCTTAGCAGATAGAAAATGGATGGAGGTGGATTCGAACCACCGAAGCAATTTGCAGCAGATTTACAGTCTGTCCCCTTTGGCCACTCGGGAATCCATCCATAAGAATTATTCAATTCAGAACCTTTACAGTTCTGTAAGCCGATGATCGGACTCGAACCGATAACCTGCTGATTACAAATCAGCTGCTCTGCCAATTGAGCCACATCGGCGTATGCCGGTCAAAACGGCAATTTGATCTTTCTTTGAAGTGGGGCCTATAGGGCTCGAACCTATGACCCTCTGCTTGTAAGGCAGATGCTCTCCCAGCTGAGCTAAGACCCCATATTTTTCAAAGAAACGACCCAGACGGGACTCGAACCCGTGACCTCCGCCGTGACAGGGCGGCGCTCTAACCAACTGAGCCACTAGGCCATGTGATTAATGTACCTTCAAAACCACATACAGCATAATACTACATTCATCCGATAATTGCAAGTCTTTTTTAGACTTTTTTTAACCCTAACCCTGCTTCGAAACCGGATATCTTGAAAACTCCGTTTCCTCCGCGTTTGGATAAGCTTGCGACCGATTAGTAACAGTCAGCTCCATGCCTCTCGGCACTTCCACCTCTGTCCTATCTACCTCATACTCTCTAAGGGGTCTTGGGATATCTCATCTTGAGGGGGGCTTCACGCTTAGATGCCTTCAGCGTTTATCCCTGCCAGACTTGGCTACTCTGCCATGCCCTTGATAGGACA
>JAQXVT010000084.1 GCA_029225065.1 Lachnospiraceae bacterium
TCCGCAGTACCTCTTCACAGAAGAGCGGAGCTTTGCGGACCCGGATACGCTCCTTACCCGCATCGGAGAGGATGCAAAGCAGGCCGAGACTGCACTGCGCCGCATCTCCACAAACACGAAAAATGAGGCACTGCTGCGCGCGGCTGCCTATCTCGAAGAATACCGCGACCAGCTGCTTGCCGCAAACGAAAAGGATCTGGCCGCTGCACGCGCAAACCATATGCCTGAGGGACTTCAGGACCGTCTGGCGTTAAATAAAGACCGTATCTCTGGTATGTCCGAGGGACTGCGCCAGATCGCCGGGCTTGACGACCCGATCGGTGAGGTGGAAGAGATGAAAAAACGGCCGAACGGACTGCTGATCGGACAGAAACGTGTCCCGCTCGGCGTCGTCGGCATCATCTATGAATCCCGTCCGAATGTCACTGCGGATGCCTTCGGACTGTGCTTTAAGACCGGAAATGCAGCCATCTTAAAAGGTGGCAGCGATGCAATCCACTCCAATAAGGCGATTGTATCCGTGCTGCGAAAAGCGTTGAAGGACTGCGGTGTCTGCGAGAACGCTGTTCAGCTGATTGAGACGACAGACCGCGAGACGACGACCCGCTTCATGCAGCTGCGGGAGTATGTCGACGTGCTCATCCCACGCGGAAGCGCACGGCTCATTCAGGCTGTTGTCAAAAACAGCACCATCCCTGTCATCGAGACCGGTACCGGCAACTGTCACATCTACGTCGATGAGAGCGCAGACCTTGATATGGCTGTCCGGATTATCAACAACGCGAAAACTCAGCGCATCAGTGTCTGCAACGCCTGTGAATCGATTGTGGTACACGAAAAAATTGAAAAGCCGCTGCTCGCCGCATTAAAGAAAAAGCTGGATGAGCACCAGGTTGAGCTGCGCTGCGATTCCTCTGCGCTCAATGCGCTTGGCGGAGCAACAGATCACGTTATCGCCGCATCGGAGGAAGACTGGGGAAAAGAGTACCTTGATTACATTCTCTCAATTAAGACAGTATCCTCTCTCGATGAAGCTATCGCGCACATCAACCGCTACAACACCGGCCACTCCGAGGCAATCATCACCGAAAATTACAGCAATGCGCTGCGCTTTCTCGATGAGATCGATGCGGCTGCCGTTTACGTCAATGCCTCCACCCGCTTCACCGACGGATTTGAGTTCGGATTTGGTGCGGAGATCGGCATCAGTACCCAGAAGCTGCACGCGCGCGGACCAATGGGTCTCAAGGCATTAACGACTGTAAAATATATTATTTTCGGCAATGGGCAGGTAAGACCGTAGCCCGCCAAAGCGTACCGAAACGGTACCTAAAAGTGTTTGAGAAAGCATTTCCCAGACACGCTTCAGATCAGAAACAGAAAGGATATTCCATGACAAACGAGATAAATTTTGATGAGATCGACCTGTCGCAGGGTGCTCCGGCGCAGGAACCACAGCGCCAGTATTACTTTATGAAAAAAGCTCAGATATTGCTTGCGGAAAAAGAAGCGGAGCTTGGCCGGAAGCTGCAGGCCTGCATCAAGACCTTCGGGTGCCAGATGAACGCCCGTGACTCCGAAAAGCTGCGCGGCATTCTTGAGCTGATCGGCTATGAGCTCACGGAGAGCGAAGAGGCCGATTTCGTCCTCTACAATACGTGTACAGTCCGCGAAAATGCCAACCTTAAGGTCTACGGCCGCCTTGGCTACTTAAACGGACTGAAAAAGAAGAATCCACACATGCTTATCAGCCTGTGCGGCTGTATGATGCAGGAGCCGGAGGTAATCGAAAAGCTGAAAAAAAGCTACCGTTTCGTTGACCTTGTCTTCGGTACCCACAACATCTATAAGTTTGCCGAGCTTCTGACCACCGCAATGGAATCGGACCGCACGGTTTTTGATATCTGGAAGGACACGGACAAGATCGTCGAGGATCTCCCGGCAGAGCGTACCTACACCTTCAAATCCGGCGTCAATATCATGTTCGGCTGCAACAACTTCTGCAGCTACTGTATCGTTCCGTACGTCCGCGGACGCGAGCGAAGCCGCAGACCGGAGGACATCTTAAAAGAGATCCGTACCCTTGTTGCAGACGGTGTAAAAGAAATCATGCTGCTCGGCCAGAATGTCAACTCCTACGGAAAAAATCTGGAGGAGCCGATCACCTTTGCCCAGCTGCTCACCGAGGTGGAAAAGATCGATGGTCTGGAGCGCATCCGTTTCATGACCTCTCATCCGAAGGATCTCTCCGAAGATCTGATTCAGGTGATGAAACACTCCAAAAAGATCTGCCGTCATCTGCATCTGCCGCTTCAGTCCGGAAGCACCGAAATCCTGCGCCGCATGAATCGCCGCTACACGAAGGAGCAGTATCTTGCGCTTGCTGAAAGACTGCGCAGTGAGATCCCGGATCTTTCTCTCACCACAGACATCATTGTCGGCTTCCCGGGTGAGACAGAAGAGGACTTTCAGGAGACGCTTGACGTCGTGCGCAAGGTACGGTATGACAGTGCCTTTACCTTTATCTACTCCAAGCGTACCGGAACACCGGCCGCTGCGATGGAAAACCAGATTCCGGAGGATGTGGTCAAGGATCGTTTCAATCGCCTGCTCACACTGGTGCAGGATATCTCCAGAGAACAGTCTCTGCGCGTACAGGGACAGACACTCCCGGTACTCGTCGAATCCGTCAATGAGCAGGACAGCAGCCTTGTCACAGGACGTCTCAGCAACAACCTGCTCGTTCATTTCCCGGGTGACGCTTCACTGATAGGAGAGATTGTTCCGGTTTACCTCAAGGAGTGCATGGGATTCTATTATTATGGAGAACGAGCAGAGGCGTAATGCTTCAATCCAACCTCCTGAATGCTGAGCATTTCTCCGATTTGGCGCATTTGCAAAACAATTTTTTTACAGAAAATTTATAAAAAGTAAAGATTCTGTTTAGAAAATGATTGTGTTCAGAACATAAAGCTGATATAATTGATTTCATGGAAGGGCATTGCTACAATGGCAATGCCTTTTTTCAAAAAACTATCAGCTAAAGGAGTGGAATTATGAACAAACAAAAGAAAAAAATGTCACTCGCAATGCAGATCTTCATCGCACTGATCCTCGCGATCGTGATCGGCCTGCTCATCCAGAGCCACGCAGATTTTGCAAACACGTACATCAAACCGTTTGGTACGATCTTTTTGAATCTCG
>JAQXVT010000085.1 GCA_029225065.1 Lachnospiraceae bacterium
CTTTTAAACGGTACTGGCCCTATGTACATAGAACCGGATGTTTTTAGTTTAGATGATTTCTGCAAGCAGCATGAAGCAACGGAACAGGAACTGGAAGCAATCAAAGCATACTTTGAATTGCCGCCGGATATTAGAAAATATCTGATAAAGCATTTCAGTAGTAGACTTTCTCCGGTAACTGTAAGCGATCACCCGGACACGCCGGAAGAACTGGAAAGCCAGTACCCGCCGGAAGATGCAACAGAAAAAGGGGCTGGGTAATATTGCACCCAGCCTTTTTATTTACTTAAATATGATTAACTTATATGTGCCGCAGAAGTCTATGTTATAGTATATCGTGTTATTTGACCTGTAATATAAAGCATATACTGCGCAATCTCTGTATTTTATATATTTCTTTGTCATGTAACCACCCTTTCTTTTCGGCTGGGTGCATGAATATATTAACTGATGCGTCACATTATTAAATTTTAATGTAAAACGGAGTATGTATATGGGAAAAGATGCTGAAAAACTATGGAACAAATGGGCCGCATGTCATAATTTGCCCGGTCAAAGTGACCGCCTTTTGCGTGGAAAATCTTCGAAATACTCTCCTGTTTCTATTGATAAAAAGAATTGTTCTGCAAAAATGCAGGGACGTGACGGAATGTATAATGTTACTCTCACAAAATGTGACTGTATGGACTTCCAAAAACGCCAGCTTCCATGCAAACATATGTACAGACTTGCCATAGAACTTGGTCTTGTTAATGAAACTGCTTCTTCGTATATTCATGGCGGTTATTCGTGGAAACAGGCGGTTGAAATTGTTGAGCAATTTCCAGAAGATGTGAAAAAAGCATTTTATGAAGAGTTTATGGCAACTAATCAAGATGATGAACCTATTCGAAAAAAGAAAAGCAATGAATTGTCTGTTCTTATTTCCGATGGGCTTCTTGTGCTTTCTCATGAAACTGCACAGTTTTATACGGTTAGGCCTATTGAGGATTTTTTCAAGGAAAGAAAAAATATTCATTATTACTTTTCAAGGAAATTTTATCCAAAGACTTATTATAATGGCGTACAAGAGGTTATCGAACCTTTTCCAGATGATGAAGTAACGGCTTTCCTTGTAAAACGTGGTTTCGCTCCCAAATGCACAAGTAATGCTTCATCTCGTGTTTCTAATTCATCTGTCAATAAGCATACTAGCATATTATCTTTACTCTTTGATGTGATGCTCATTTTAATTGGTATAATGCTATGTAACGTATCTGTTATTATCGGTCTTATAGTTATTATTTATGCTCTTTATCGTATGGTAAAGTGTCTAAAATTAAAGAAAAATGTGTGAGGTGTTAAGTTATGGGATTTTTTACAAAAAGTCAAAGCAATGTCGCAACGGGTGTTTATGCTGATGTAAAAAAGTATTTAAAGGCAAAGGACGGAAAAATTCATGTTGTCATGGTGAACAGTTATTCTAAGTTTGCAAATGGATATTTTTGTTGTGAAGACAAATATACTACACAAATTGATCAGATTGTATCTTTAATGCAGGATGATGGATACGAAATTATTGATGTGAAGGTAACAACTATTTTCCGTGACCAAGCAGATATTATGCAAGGTTATTCAACGCTTATTACATATAAGTAAATTAAAATGCCCCACCAGTGCTGGGAACACTGCCGGGGCGGGTGCAACGTATATCATACCAGATACAACATACCGTCTGCATTGTTATTATAGCATGGGCAGGCGGGAAATGAAAGGAAATCGCATGGTTAAGAAAGGTTTTTTTAATAATTCTTCGCCTTGCCGTGTTGCTCTATATATCCGGGTTTCCGGTGAAGAACAGAAAATGAAAGGTTTGTCACTGGAAGCACAGCAAGAAAGGCTGGAAGCTTACGCCCGGCAGCAGGGCTGGGTTATTGTCGGTATTTATATAGATGCTGCAAAGACGGCCAGAAAGAATATGCACAAGCGTTCAGAATTTCAACGGATGCTGCAGGCTGTAAAGCGTGATGAAGTAGACCTGCTGCTTTTCTGCCGTCTTGATCGGTGGTTTCGATCTGTGGCCGATTACTACAAGGTAATGGAAATTCTGGAAGCCCACAACTGCGGCTGGAAGACAATAGATGAAGAATATGACACCAGTACAGCAAACGGTCGTCTGTACATCAATGTGAAACTGTCCATTGCCCAGAATGAAGCGGATATTTGCGGGGAAAGAATAGACGTAGTGTTTGATAGTAAAATTGCCCACGGCACTGTTGTTTCCGGCTCTGCCCCCTTTGGTTATCGTGTTAATAATGAAAAGCGGTTGGAAATTGTGCCGGAAGACGCATCCATTGTGCAAGATGCTTTCAATTATTTTGAAAGAACCGTGTCCAAACGTGCTACTGTTCGTTATATCCGGGAGACATACGGCGTGAACTGGTGTGAAGCTACTTTTCGGCGTATGCTGAAAGAAAAATTATATACTGGTGTTTATGACCGTGGCGGCAGATACAATGAACATTTCTGTCCTGTGATTATCACACAAGCGCAATTCGACCGGGTGCAGCAGTTGCTTGAACGGAATGTGCGTACTACTCCCGCAGGCAGGGCGTATATTTTTACATCAATACTGACCTGTGATGAATGTAGTCATAAATTAGTTGGCTATGTTTCCCGTGGCTTTTATTATTATAGATGCAGCCAACATTTCCAGCGTGGGCGCTGTTGTCACAATCATTCCGTCCGTGAAGACTATGTGGAAAAATGGTTATTTGAACATCTGCAGGAAGAACTTGACCGCTGTAAACTGGAATGGAAAGTGCAGGCTGCGGAACGCCAACGGAAACTGGGAAGTAATGAAAAAGCTGCCTTAAAAAACAAGCTTACGAAATTAAAAGAATTATATGTTAATGATCTGATAGACATTGAAGAATACAAGAAAGATTATGAGATTTATAATGCAGCCTTGCGGCAGATACCGGACCCAGTGCAGGAAACCTCGCCGGATTTTTCCGCTGTAGAACGCCTGCTGCAGTCTGATTTTAAATCTATCTATGATACGCTGACCCGTGAAGAAAAGCGCACGTTGTGGCGGTCCGTGATTAAAGAAATCCGGGTGGACAACGAAAATAATATCACGGGTATTTCTTTCGGGTAGTGTTGTACTAACTTTACACTGCCCGTCGGCTCATCCGCGAGGATCAGCTTTGGCTGTGTGATCAGTGCACGCGCCACAGCCGCCCGCTGCTTCTGCCCGCCGGACACCTCATACGGAAATTTCTGCAGCAGCTGTGTGATGCCCAGCTTTTTCGCAATCGGCTGCAGCCGTTTATTCATCGTTTCATAATCACAGCCCGCCAGCACGAGCGGCAGAAAAATGTTGTCCTGCAGCGAAAACGTATCGAGCAGATTGAAATCCTGAAATACAAATCCCAGATTGTCCCGCCGGAACACCGCCCGCTCCGACTCTTTGATCCTTGAAAAATCCCGGTTTTCCAGAAGCACCGTTCCGGAGGTCGGCTTGTCGAGCGCCGCTAAAATATTGAGCAGCGTCGTCTTTCCGGAACCCGATTCTCCCATGATCGCCACGTATTCTCCCTGCTCCACATCGAACGTCACGTTTTTGAGCGCCTGCACCTGATTGCCGCCAAAACGCGTCGTGTACGTTTTCTTTATATTTTTGACTGATAAGATCGCCATGTTGTTTCCTCCTCATCTTCATCTGTTTCCTTATCTTCGGGAGTTATTATAGGCGGATAGGGTCAGGGATGCCATGGAAATGGCTTACGGGAGTCTTACAAATTTGTAAGGTTGCACCGAGTAATTAAACATTGTGACTTACACCGGACGCAGTGACAAAATGGAGGGACGCAGTCCACCTAGTCTTTCTGGCATCTGTGCGCTCATGGCGGACTTCATCCGCCCTGTTTCGTACAGATGCCGCAGACATGTGGACAGCTGTCCCTTCATTTTGCCACGGCTGCGTTTTACAAGCTATCAGAAAGAATTTTCGTTCTCTTTAATGCACATAAATTTTTCTCTATCATTATTACTTCTCATTACTCCACTTCCAACTCCGCCCGTTCCAGACAAATACATACCTCCGTCCCCTCGCCCGGCGCGGAGCGGACGATGATCTTATGGCCCAGGTTTGTGCAGATTCGTCTGCAGAGGTAAAGGCCGATTCCGCTCGCTTTTTTGTCGGCGCGGCCATTGCTGCCGGTATAGCCTTTTTCGAAGATGCGCGGCAGGTCTTCCGGTGCGATCCCGATCCCCGTATCTTTGATGCACAGTGTCTGCGGCTCTTTTTTATAAATGGTGACGGAACCGGACGGCGTATACTTCAGCGCATTGGAGAGTACCTGGCTGATGACGAACAGGAGCCATTTTTCATCCGTCAGAACCTTCCATTCCAGCGGCTCATAGATCAGACGCAGCTTTTTTCGGATAAAAACGGACGCGTATGTACGCACTGCCTGACGCACGATTCCGTCAAGCTCGTATTCTTTGATCACATAATCGGTCGTACCGGTATCCAGCCGCAGGTAGCACATCACCATGTCCGCATACTGGTCGATGCGTCCCACCTCCTCCTTCAGTTCAGAATACACTGCCTGCTCTTTTTCCCCGCAGTCCTCCTCGGCACTTTGCAGAATCAGCCTTGCCGCTGCAATCGGCGTCTTGATCTGGTGTGCCCACATCGTATAATATTCCATCATTTCCTGAAATCGGTTCTCTTTTTCCTGTTCCATACGAATCTTTTCTTCCCATAAAAAGTGGATCAGTTCCTGATACTGCTCCTCCGGAAGACTTTCCGGCTGCGGCAGGTGCTCCGGTGCGACCAGTATCTCTTTTTTTACAAATTCCAGCTGCCTCGTTTTTCTGATATAGCAGAGGAGATCATGCGCTCCTGCCGCAAGCAGCAGCGCGCCGCAGAGAAGCCCCGCATAACAAACGGCAGAAACCGGCAGCTGATACAGCACAGCCACCGTTCCTGCCGCAACATACAGCAAAAAGTATAAAAAAATTGTTTTTGCCCTGCTTTTAAAATACTTCCCGATCATATTTCCTCCGGGATCAGATATCCCATGCCCTTTCTCGTGACGATAAAATCATTCAGCCCTGCCGATTCCAGTTTTTTCCGCAGCCGTGTCACATTGACGGTCAGCGTATTTTCATCCACAAAGCAGTCCGTCTCCCAGAGACGCTGCATCAGCAGATCACGACTGACCACCTTTCCCTTTCGCTCCAGAAGTGTCTGCAAAATCCGGTAATCGTTTTTGGTCAGCTCCATACGCTTTCCCTGATAGGTAAGGCTCGCATCTGCGGTATTGAGCACCGCACCCCTGCACGCAAGTGTTTTCTCAGACCTTGCAAAATCGTACGTCCGCCGCAGAATCGCCTGAATCTTCGCGGTCAGCACATTTAAGTCAAACGGCTTCGCAATGAAGTCGTCGCCGCCCATGTTCATGGCCATGACAATGTTCATATTGTCGGACGCCGAGGACAAAAACAAGATCGGCACGCGCGAGGTTTTCCGGATCTCGCTGCACCAGTGATACCCATTGTAAAACGGCAGCATCAGATCAAGCAGCACCAGCTGCGGATCAAATACCTCAAATTCACTCAGAATATTCTGGAAATTTTCCGCACACCGCACCTCATACCCCCACATCTGAATTTGACGGGCGAGGGTGGATGCGATTGCGGCATCATCTTCTACGATAAAAATGCGGTACATGCTTCCTCCTGTTTCTTCCTCTGTTGTCTTATATCAACAATTGCCTGTTGTTCCATATTTTTATTTGCACATACAGCGAAAAATTTATTCTCTGTTTTCCAGCTATGTTACATATCATTACACGAACAGCTGCAAATTTACCACATCGAGGCGGCGTCCGAACTTCATTCCGACCTCTTTGAGTCTTCCGCAGTCCTCAAATCCGTATTTCTCATGCATGCGGATGCTTTTTTCGTTGTCGCCGGTGATGACAGAAACCACCGTATAAATGTCATCCCGCTGCCGCGCATAATCAAGAATGGCCTGCATCAGCTGATCGCCGATTCCTTTTCTTCGATGGGCGGCATCCACATAAATAGAAAGCTCTACGGTCTGCGCATATGCCTCCCATTCACGGTATGGGGAAAGAGACGCATATCCGACCGCCCTGCCATCTTCCTCTGCCGTGAGCAGCAGGTATTTCCCGCCGCTGTGCAGGTCAAACCATTTCTGACGTTCTTCCAGTGTCTTCGGATTCAGATCGAACGTCGCTGTTCCGTGTTCAATTTCATAATTATAAATCGCCAGAAGGGACGGCAGGTCCTCCTGACGTGCTTTTCTGATTGTGAGCATGCTCAGCCTCCTTTATGTAAAAAACGGAGATGGGTGATCCGCTTTGTTGCTGCTCATGGTAAGGCAGCCGATTTTATTCTGTAATAACATCTGTACTCTATCATTTTGGTGGGCTTTCGTCAACAAGAGAAGAAAAACATTAAACATGCTATACCGGACGCCGTGACAAGCCGGAGGAGCAGCTGTCCACCTAGTCTTTCTGGCATCTGTACGCTCATGGCGGACTTCATCCGCCCTGATTCGTACATCTGCCGCAGACATGTGGACAGCTGCCCCTCCGGCTTGCCACGGCTGCGTTTCGCAGCGTAAAAAGATATAACTTAATCAGGCAAGTTTCCATCATCAAAGCGGATATTCACAATTTTCTTCGCTACTTGTTCATAACCGCATAGCTGCTTCGTAGCTTATCAGAAGTGGCTTGTATCATAACTGAGACAGATTCACTTACGGCATCCTTACAAACAATCAGCTTAGTGAATTGCTGTAAAGAGTTCTTTCTGTTCCTCATAGCATTTCCTCATTGATCCCCTCAAGCAGTGGATCTACGATACTCCGATACCCAAAAATCTGCCCCGTCAGGCGAATTCCTTCCAGGACTTCTTTTCTGGAAAAATTATGTGTTTCAAGAAACGCATTGTCCTTCTCATTTAAGTATGCATAGAACCAAAGCGCCAGCTCATAATCTTTCATGCTGTTTGCATTGATCCCGTCCAGCAGCTCGTTCTCGGCCTCATTGATTTCTCCTGCATCGACCATTGCCGTCAGTTTTCCAAACCACTCCATCCGCTGCTCATCCTCGAATGCTGGTCCGTTCTGCTTGGCAATATCGACATGAAACAGCACGTGCAGCAACGTGCGGATTATTTCATAGATCAGCCGTAAAATGTAATCTTTTTCGATTTGCATTTTGTTCCTTTCTGCGGTCTTATCGCTTGTAAAGCGGACATTCGTAGTCCGCTTTGCAACCTGTATTCAAAATAGATTACGTATTTGCGTTACATTTTTACGCATTATCTTGCGTACTATCTTGCATATCAACTTCCTCAATTATACAAGTAAGGGGAGCGAATCACAATTGATATTTTTGCAGAGTGTAACATATTGACAAATGTCAGACCAGACGCCATGGCAAAACAGAGGGACGCAGTCCACCTAGTCTTTCTGGCATCTGTGCGCTCATGTCGGACTTCATCCGCCCTGATTCGCACATCTGCCGCAGACATGTGGACAGCTGCCCCTCTGTTTCGCCACGGCTGCGTTTCGCAGCGTGTGGAATACTTAGTTTTTCAGCAGGTATGTGTTTTATTACTTGGTATATACTGCGTTTACGCTGATTCCTTTTGCCCTTAATAGGCTCTTATATGCAGTAAATTTCTTTGCCGGTACTTTTACCACCGCTTTTGCGTATGTTCCGCTAAACGCCTGTGCGCCCACATTCTTACTTGTCAGTGAAAGTGTGTTGATCGTAATGGAACGAAGCTTTTTGCAATTATAAAATGCCTGCTTTCCAATGCCTGTGACCGTAGATGGCAGGACAATTCCCTGTAATGCACCGCAGTCTAAAAATGCACGATCACAAATCGTCACAAGTCCGGCTCCTCCGCTCACTTTTGTCAGATTTTTACAGCCGTAGAATGCATTTACTCCGATGGTCTTTACATTCTTTCCAATGACAATTGTTTTAAGTACTGTATCATTCTTGAACGCATTCGCGGAGATTTCTGTTACTTTACAGGTTACTCCACTTACTTTCACGGTATCCGGAATTCTGACCGTCGTTTTCTCTTCTGTCAGTCCTACAAATGTAACAGTAAGTCCATCCGCCAACACCTTGTAAATACCGTTCGTTGCGGTATCCTCTACTGTCTTTCCAGGCATTGCTTTCTTCGGGACAACCTTCGGAATCGTCGCCTTTTTCGTTGCTCCACACTTTGTGCAGGTGTAGGTGCGAATTCCTGTAGTGGTCGTCGTTGCCTTCTTTGTGATCTTTCCGGCATCCCACTGGTGCGGAAGCTTTGCAATCACGTCTCCTTCTTCTACCAGTTCACCGCAGTCTGTGCAATAAAGATCACCCGTATAACCTTCCGTTTTGCAGGAAACCCTTTTTGCAAACTTCGTAATCGTCTCTCCATGACCGGTTGCCGGAATTTCCTCATTCTTGGTAGTTTTGCAGCGTGTACAAGTATAGGTCATAATCCCATTCTGTACGCAAGTCGGCTGGGTCGTAACTACTCCGGAATTCCAAGTATGATCTTTCTTTTCAATTATCCTTCCCCATTGAAGTTTTTTCCCGCAAGACTGACAATATAGATCACCTGTATATCCTGTATTCGCACAGGTTGCTTCTTTAATACCTCGCCATTCCGTGCTACGATGCCCTGTTGCCGGAATCACTTCTGTATAACTAGTATCACCAGCTTCACAGGTATAAAGACGAATACCGTTTTCTGTACATGTCGCTGCCTTTTTTACAGTTGATGTATATGTATGTTTGTGTGCCTTTTTTAATGTTATCTTGGTTGGATAGCATTCACTTTGATTTCCGTATTTATCCCAGGCATATATATGTGTATTATAAACTCCAATTTGGTTTCCGTAATCACTGGTATTTACACGATACACATACTTTCCATTTTTAAGCTTTCCACTAACTTTCGAATCGGTATGCCAACTTGCACTATACGCATAAGGATTATTATTCGCAAACCATGTTGGAAACTGTACTCTGTCTATTCCAGAATAGTCATCCCTTGCTGTACATATTACGGTATATCCATTTTCCGAAATATCTGTAATTTCTACATTAGAAATAACCGGCTTTTTTGCATCCAAATAAGTCTCAGTCGGGTATCCTGTTGAATTTCCAGCCGCATCATCCGCATATATATGTGTTATATAAACACAATTTGTTTCATTCTTATGTTCTGATACATTTATCCTGCAGCTTGCCTTATTACCTGATATCCTTCCTTCATGCCAAATAAGATCATCCTGCCCTCCATTTTTTGTCCATGTTGGAAAGCGAACCCTGGTAACTCCTACATTATCTCTGACTGTACACGTTACTGTATATCCAGTTGCCGAACGTTCCGTTATTTGTACATCTGATATTGTCGGTGAAGTCGTATCTTTATTTACCCATACTGATTTAGGTGCACTGGATAACATTCTATTCGAACCAGTGCTTCCAACATTAATTCCATATGCCTCAACCTGAATAGTTCCGCTTAAATCAGTATTAAATGTTGCGTGAAATCCATGATATTTTCCAAGTTTTGGATAAACTTTACTTACGTCTGACCGATAACCTCCCGCCAAAACAGAACCTAACCACTTTCGGTTGCCATTTTTTACAGTATAACAATGCACCCAAATTGCACTATTTGGTGCGTCCATATCCGCCGCCCAACCATCAACCGTTATTTTTCCTGTACTTGTTGTTACTGAATCCAAATATCCAAAAGGCGAATTGTTTGTTACTGGCGCATTCTTATATCTCGGTTTCACAATACAAGTAAATCCCGCATAAGAATACGCTCTGCTTGAATAATGAACACGAGCATTATTTCCATTCCCATACGTAGTATTGTTTCCATCTATATAATAAATCTTTCCGCCCGAGGCTTTATCAACAATTCCCACATGACTGTCTCCATTGCTCTTAAAAATAATAATATCCCCTCGCACCGGCGTATAACTTCCACTTTGTACTCTGGCTTTTGAATATTCCGTGCCGCCTGCCTTCACTATATTCGTTCTAAGATTGGCAACTGCTGCTGCTCCCGGCACTACATCTGACACACCAGCGGCCGCTGCGCAGGCACTTACAAAATCTGCGCACCATGCCCGATAATGAAATCCAGCAAATTCCGGATATCTTTTATTAAGCTGCGCACTTGCGACAGCATAGATATCCTGCGCTCCATTGCCCGTCAGCCTATAATTCGTATTCAATTTATTGGCTGCAGCAGAATATGCATTTGCCTTAATCGGCGTCAACAACGGAATACACATAAATACAAATACCAGCATCATTCCTTTCAACGCTTTTTTCATCTTTCTCATCTTTACCCTCCCGTTTCACAACTCAGACTTTAAAAAACGCCTGTGCTATACTTCAAATGGAACGGTAAAACGCAGCAAAAGCATGAAATACCGCAGTTTTTCAGCTATTTCATGCTTCTATCTGGATGTACCAAAAAGTCTACTATTTGACACACTTTCCTGCATTCTTTTTTTGTATTTCCGGTAAAAGGTTGTATGGCTCACACGCAGCATTTCTGCCGCTTTGCGGGTTGAAAGTTCTCCCCGTTCACACTGTCCGCAGATTGTTTCAAACTCCTCCGGCATCTCAAGAGATGGCCTGCCAAATTTCCTGCCGTTTCGTTTTGCGGCTGCGATTCCCTCTGCCTGCCGCTGACAGATGAATTCGCGTTCTGTCTGCGCCACGTACGCAAAAATCTGAAGAACCAGATCTGCAATCAGAGTTCCTGTCAGATCTCCTGCTTTCTGCCTCGTATCGAGAAGTTCCATATCAAACACCAGAATGTCTGCCCTGATTTCTTTTGTAATGCGCTGCCACTCGCTCAAAATATCATTATAATTCCTTCCAAGGCGATCAATACTCTTTACGATCAGCAGATCTCCGGGGTTCAACTTTTTTATCAGCTTCTGATAAGCCGGACGTTCAAAATTCTTGCCTGACTGATAGTCACAGTAAATGTTTCTTTCTGGAATCTCGTATGGCTGCAAAGCCAGCATCTGCCGGTCAATGTTTTGCTCCTTCGTTGACACTCTGATATATGCATATCGTTCCATTTTTGTCCTCCTGCATTATATTTCAGCGCAAGTAAAGCGAACATTTGCAATCTGCTTTTGTGAATGTCCTCTTTACTGATCACATTTTGCAATAATACAGTAGACATCAGTACATCCCTATTTTTTACCTTTATAAAGGTAACTATCTGTATCTTATATTTTTTCTTTTCCAATGTCAACTATGCAAAGGTAATTTTGCTTCCATCCCCTGTTATGATGGCCCTAACTTTACAAAGGTATTTTTACAGGTGATAACATGACATACTCTGAACTTTATGCACTGCGCATCCGGCAGTTGTGCCAAAACCGCGGCATCACAATCAACAGGCTGGCCTTTCTCGCCGGACTCAAACAATCCACCGTCGATAATATTATCCGCGGTACCAGCAAAAACCCGAAGGTCCGCACACTCCATAAAATTGCAAACGTATTTGGAATGACATTAAGTGAATTTCTTGATTTTCCGGAACTGAATGCATATTCTTTCGACGATCAGGAAGATAATGAATAAACGAGGCAAAATATATAGCCGCAATTGAAACGAATGCCTTGTTTAATCCGGTCAAATAAAACACAGCCGCCGCAGGGCGAAGCTTTAGCTGTCCACACTAAGCAGACTGCAAAGCTCCGCCCTGCGGCGTCCGGGAATCCGATCTAGCAGACTCGGTTAAAATGCAGCAGCCTGCTCTTAAAGTCTCCCATCTCCCGCGGAATCAGAATACCCGCGTACATCAAAAGACTTCCGCTGTATACATTTTCGGTTCCCTCTAGGCGATATTCCGCATTCGGATCAAGGCCCTGCAGACGGATATGGAAGCTCTTCTGGTTCGGTTTGGCAAATACCTGGACGAAGGTCACAAGTGCTTCTTTTTTGTCCTTTGACGTGCTCATCCAGCAGTCATAGACACCGTTTTCACGGAAGGATGCGATCCGGTAATAGTCGCCCTCGCGCACCAGCTCGTTGTATTTGTGGTAAGCAGCGATCTGCCCCGGAATCTGAGCACGCTCTTCTTCCGCGATCTTCGTGATATCCAGCTCATAGCCAAATGTGCCGGAAAGCGCCACCTCACCGCGCGTCTGAAACGGCGTCGTCCGTCCGGTCGTGTGGTTTGGACAGTCGCACACGTGCGCGCCCATCGTGGAAAGCGGATAGACGAGTGCTGTTCCTTCCTGAATGGAAAGCCGTTCTACCGGATCCATATCGTCGGAGCACCAGATCTGCGGGCTGTAATAGAGCATGCCTGCGTCAAACCGCGCACCGCCGCCCGAGCAGTTTTCGAGCAGCAGATCCGGGAAATCGTGACACAGCCGCTCCTGCATCTCATAAACACCGAGCATGTAGCGATGATAAATCTCTCCCTGGCGCTCCGGTGCAAGCACGGCATTTCCGACGTCCGTCAGCTGGCGGTTCATATCCCATTTCACATAAGAAATATCAGCAGAACGAATTACCGCAGAAATCTGCTCATAGATGCCGTCCACCACTTCTTTTCTCGAAAGGTCAAGCACAAACTGCTCTCTTCCCTGCGTGCCCTCTCTTTCATTTAAATGCAGTGCCCAGTCCGGATGTGCGCGGTACAGCTCGGAATCCGGTGAGATCATCTCCGGCTCCATCCAGATACCGAATTTCAGGCCACAGTCCTTTACCTTTTCTACAAGTGAATGCAAGCCATTCGGCAGCTTTGCCTTGTCGACCGTCCAGTCGCCAAGTGAGGAATTATCGGAATTTCGTTTTCCAAACCAGCCGTCGTCCATGACGAGCATTTCGATTCCGCATTTTGCAGCTTCTTTCGCGATCGCCACCAGCTTTTCCTCGTTGAAATTGAAATACGTCGCTTCCCAGTTGTTGATCAGTACCGGACGCTTCTGGTGTGTGTAGCGGCTGCGGATCAGATGATTGCGATACAGATCATGGAATTCACGTGTCATCTTACCAAGACCCTCTGCAGAATACATGCACACAACCTCCGGCGCGTCAAAGCACTCGCCCGGTGCCAGATGCCACGCAAAGCCCTGCGGATGAATCCCCATCACCATACGCACGCGGTCAAACTGACTCAGTTCTGCCTGCGCCAGGAAATTTCCGGAGTATACAAAGTTCATCGCATACACCTCTCCCATCTCCTGATTCGTCCCCGGCGTTACCAACGCAAGGAACGGATTTTCCTGATGGCTTGATTCACCGCGCACCGACCCGATGCTCTGTTTGCCGTATGCCACCGGTCTTCTCACGATTCCACGCTCCCGCGCCCATGCGCCATGCAGCGAAATCATTTCAAATCCGTTCTGATCCATGTCGAGGCACGCACTGAGCACGCGCTCCAGCGCAAGCGGTTTCTCACTCTTGTTTTTTACGGAAACACTGCGGATAATTGCATCGGAATCCTCAAAAACGCTGTAGCGCAGGACAACCTCAAGCCCGATTACCTCATCCGTGCACAAAAGCTCCAGCGTCTGCGCCTTACTCTTTCCCGCAAACAAGGACGGCAGCCCAGGCAGCTGCGGCTTTTCATCAAGAATGCGGTGCGACTGATAGCGCAGCTCACAGCCTCTCTGCCCTTCGGCAGTCCGCACATCCAGACAGCTCTCCCGGAAATCACCGACGCCCCAGGTCGAATACTCCGTTGAAAACGTATCCGCAAATGAAGCCTTTTCCCGTTTACAAACAGCCGGTGTAAACGGCGCTTCCTCTGTTCTCATCAAAAAACCGCACCTTGCGTCCTCCATCTTTCTTCCATAATAAATGTGCCCAGGATAGGCTCCGTCTGCCAGTCCGATCACATAGCTCGTATTTTTTGTGTGAATTTGAAATATCTGATTTTTCTCGTCGTAATGGATCATCGTTTTTCCTTTCTGTCATGTAAAGCGGACATTCGCAATCCGCTTTGCTGCTTGCAGCATTTTCCGGCAATCAAATTTCTACTTTAAAGTCTACACAACCATTTCGATCTGTCAAGAAAATCTGTGAGTCTTTCTTCTTGCTTTTCCTGTTTCTTTCATGCAAAAAGGCCGTCAGGAAATTCCTGACAGCCTTTTTGTGTAATCGTTTTCTGAATTATCTTGGCCAGCGCGCTTCCTTTGGCAAAAGCTTCGGGAACGGTGCATGCGGCTCTGTCTGATACCAGTATGCAACACTGCTCACATCATCCTGACGCTCAAACAGTCCCTTATAGGACACTCCGATCTGCTGTACCGTTACCCTGAGATCTTCCTCAAAGAAGATCGGATCCGGAATATGGAAGCGGTAAAAGCTTCTCATAGGCGGGCAGTCATCATTATGATATGGATTCGTGATCAGTTCGTCGTGGCGGCTGTAATACGGATACCCAAGATACGGCGTGGAATACGTCTGCTCCACCATTTTTCCGTTTTCCTGCTTTGCAAAGCTCCAGGAACCGCCCACATAATCTTCCATTCCGGTTCCACAGATCGTCGGATATTCCGTATCTCCGTCAATGTAAAATTTCACTTCACCTTCGCCCCACCAGTAGCGTTCCAGAGTCTGCAGTCCGAGATAAGTACCCACATACGTTCCACTTCCCTTTACTCCATCCAGAATAACGTAGTCTCTGCCCTTCTCGGTAATGGCCTCTCTTCTCCACTGTGCATGAAAATATTCCGTTTTTTCCGGCAATTCCTCATACAGACAGTAATCAATCTGATAGAAAAAGGCCGGTATCGGATTTACATGCTGGTTTTCGATCTCAATTCTTGCACTTTTTCGAAACGGCATCTCAAAGTATGAATTTAATCCTCTTGACGGTGCAACTACAATCGGTGCAGAGGATACAAAACACTGTGTTCCAAATCCGCAGCAGAAGAAATCACCGAGCGGGACCTCTACCGATGGCATTTCCTCGCCGTCCCAGTACATGCGCAGTACAATATCGCGGAAAAGGAAACAATCCTTTTCTGATGTTTTCTGGTCGGTTGTAATCCAGATATGACGGATCACACCCGGACCCTCGATTTCTCCAAGCGTCACGCGTGCGCCTGGGGCGATGTCATTCAGGCAGGGACTTCCCTTCCGGCTTTTCCCCAGCACACTGGATGCCATTCCGCCTTTTCCCTTTTCCCCTGTGCGATTTTCTGCATTGATTGCTCTTGATTTTCCGTGCTTCAGATATGGAAGATACGTCGTATCTGTAAACATTCTCTTTCTCCTCTCACTTATGTCTGCTGCAGGATCAGCCCTTCGTTGCTCCCATTGTCATACCGGCTGTCACGTATTTATTCAGACAGAAGTATACCACAATCGGCGGGATAATGGAAACCGCAATCGCTGCATACGTTCTTCCCCAGTCTACATTTCCGAATGCTCCAATGTAGTCCTTCAGACCGACTGCAATCGTCTTTGCATTGTTGTCACTGATAAAGGTGTTTGCAAAGATGAAATCATTCCAGATCAAAATCGTATACATGGATGAAATCGTAATTACCGTGTTTTTTGCCAGCGGCAGCACGATTGAGAAAAAGATACGGTACGGACTGCATCCATCTACAATTCCTGCCTCAATAATCTCATTTGGTAAAAAAGAATAGAAGCTGACAAACAGCATAATTGAAAGAGGCAGTGCAAAACCAACCTGCGGCAGCACCAGCGACGCTGTTGTGTTCAGAATACCAACCTTGCTGTAAAAGCAGAACAGCGGAATCAGTGTAATCTGCACCGGAATCATAATTCCGAATGTAAAAAATGCATAGATTTTTTTGTTAACTGCAAACCGGAACTTTGCAAGTGCATATCCGGTAGTACTGGAAAGTGCTACAATCAGAAGGATCGAAACGACTGTCACCTTCAGGCTGTTCCACATATAGCGCAGAATCTTTCCATCCTTAAAAATTTCCATATAGTTTGAAAATACAAGCGACTTTGGCAATGCAAACGGCTGTGAGCCAAGCTCTGCCGAAGACTTAAGGCTCGCCATAAACAGCCATACAACGGGATACAACTGAATAATCAGAAAAAGCAGAATCACTGCAACAAAGAGCACTTTCAGAACTTTCTTTTTCATTTTCTGCTCCTCCTTTTTCCAGTCTGTGTATCACGTTCGCGAAACAGCATCTGCAGGATCGCAACTACCAAAATACTTTCAATAATGATAAACACCGCTACTGCACTTCCATATCCAAACTTATTTGCACCAAACGCCTTCTTATACATATAAGTAGACAAAAGCTCTGTTACGTTTCCCGGACCTCCGTTTGTCAGGATATATGGAATATCGAAGCCGCGCAGCGCACCCGTCATTACCATTGTCAGTGTCAGAAGCAGGATTGGCTTGATCATCGGAATCTTGATCCGAATCAGTGTCTGCCATTCATTTGCGCCATCCACCTTCGCTGCTTCACACACTTCCGGATCCAGTGAAATCAGTGCCGCATAAAAGATGACCATATACATACCCGTATAACGCCAGCCCTCCGGAATGGATACACATGCAAGCGCCGTCTTTACATTGCTCAGCCAGGAGGTAGCGAATCCTCCAAGTCCCACAGCTTCCAGCACACCGTTTAACAGTCCCTGCGGCTGTGCGGAATAAATATTGCGAAACAGCTGTGTGACTGCTACCGTCGTAATAATACATGGAACGTAATACAATGTTTTTACAAAGGATACGCCTCTTTTCATGTACGTCAGCAATACTGCAAATACAAAGCCAATCGTAAGCTGCATCAGAACGACGATCACCAGATAAATCAGGTTATTGAAAAACGCCTGATAAAATACTTTGTCTCCAAACAGTTTCGTGTAATTTCCAAGTCCAACAAATTCAGGCACGCCGATTCCATTCCATTTCATCGTACTCAGCCGAATTGAATCCACGATTGGATAAAAAACTGAAAACAGATAAAATAAAAGTCCCGGCAAAAGAAATACTGCAAATGCCTTTTTATCCTTTAATACACCGCTCATATACTCTGCTCCTGTCAGACGGATCTCTATAATCCGCTTTTTCCTGATTTTATCAAAGCAGATATTCATATCCGCTTCGTTGCTTGTAGGATTATAAGGACTTCTTCTTATGAGATGCCTTATAAGATTTCATAACCGAACACCGCTTACGCAGTGTCCGGTCAAAATAACGTATTTCTGCTTTTACTCGTTTACATACTCATCGATGGAATCATCCACTAGCTCGATGAAGTCTTCCTGTGCCATATCGTCGGTCGGCAGAAGCAGCATATTGTCTTCTACAACGGTGCAGGTATTGGCATCAAAATAGCAATCCCACGGCTTCATGAAATCTGTTCCCAGATCAGAAACCTCGTCAGTCACGCGCAAATACAGGTCAGAATACTCATGATCCTCCGGGAGCTCGCACTTAATCGGTGTCAGCTGGTCATAGGAAGCATAGATTGCACCATAATTTTCGATGACATATTTGATAAAGTCTGCCGATTTCTCGTCAAAGGTTTCACTGTTGAATGCCATTCCGATACCGGAGTTTACACAGTACGGTTTTCCATCGCCTTCGCCATCAATTGCATTCGGCATGAAGAAATAGTCGATCTTGCCTTCGTTGTAAAGATCATTCATTGCTGCAAATTCCCAAGTACCAATGTAATACATTGCACTCTCGCCGTTGATAAACATGGACTGTGCCGCTGCATAATCTGTTGTTGCAAATCCAGTCTGGAAATACTGGCCAATCTTCGTGTAAAAATCAAGCCCCTTCAGGCCAGTCTCATCTCCCATGGATGCTTCACCGTTTGCAAGTTTGATTGCATAATCATTTCCGGTTTCTGCATATGGAGCCATTGCCAGGTAACGAAGTACAGGCCAGCGGTCAATTCCGTCTACGGAAATCGGGGTATAACCTGCATTTTTAATGATCTCGCAATCCTCAAGCCATTCGTTTAAGCTGGATGGTGTCTTTGTGATTCCGCATTTTTCAAAAATTTCTTTGTTGTACCAGATCATCTCTGCGTTCAGCTCCATCGGAAGCGTGTAGAGATCACCATCGGTAAATTCCTGATAGGCCAGCGAAATCGGAAGGAAACTGTCATACAGATTATTGTCATTTAACCAGGTGTTCATATCTACCAGATATCCCGCATCTACCAGCTCCTGGCAGTACGGCGTTGCATCAATATCAATGATATCCGGCATGTTTCCACCTGCAATCAGCGTTTTCAGTTTTTCCAGATAAGACGGACGGTCTGCCTCTGTAACTACCTCAAGCTCCCAGGTACCGTCGTGGGAATCGCTGTACTCCTGTGCAAGCTGACGGATGGTCTTATCGATCGGTCCGTCTACCGGTCTGGATGCAAACCAGGTTACCTTTGTCACATCCTCTTCTGCCATTGATACCATGCTTCCTGCTCCCCATGCACATACTGCAGAAAGAATCGCCATTGTTACTAATACCTTCTTTTTCATCTTGCTTCTCCTTTTCTTTTTTATTTTTATTTTCAGCAGTCACGAAATCTCCTTTCCGTATCTGCCTTTGCTCCGTTTTTCTATCTGGCTGTTAAAAATTCCAGACTGCGAATTCGGATCTCATCCTGTGTAATGTAAATTCCTGCTTTTCCTCTGCTGTGATCATACAGCCTTGTACTGAGTGCCGTTTTTCCGTTGACATATACAACACAGATGTCGCCTTCTTTGATAAGAAGAAGATCATACTTTTCTGCCTTCGGAAGATATCTGCTCGTTTCAATCTGATATGGAATATCTCCATCAATCTGCCACTGGTACATTCCCTGCTCTTTTCTCGGCCAGAGATCCCAGGCAATCAGATGCTGTGATGGACGAATTCTCAGAAAATAGCCCTGTTCCATTCCCGCATCCGTGTGCAGTGCAATTCCGAATTCCTGATCGGAATCGTATTCCAGTTCTGCATGAATTGCAAATGCTCCATCCGTTTCCGGAAGATCATACAGCACCGATGCAAGCTCGGAATGGTCGGTGCAAAGCACTGTCGCTTCCGCCTCTGTTTTCAATGTACCGCCAAAAACAGTCTCTTCTGTAAGCTCTGCCTTTTCGCTGCACCATGCCGCTTCTGCTTTTGTTGGCTCGATATACAGATCACCGTTTTCCTCATCCTGATGAATCTGATGGAAGTCCATTGTGCCGCCCCATTCCCATGGGCCGTCATCTGTATTTCCTTTCTTGCTTGCGATCCATCCAAACGCATACCGTTCTGTTCCGTTTCCTGCTGTTTTAATTGCATAGTTGGCTCTGCAATCATATACATCATCCTTCGGAATGATCCATGGACCGTTTAAGGAACGGCTCTTCCGGTAATGGGTACAGAACCGGTCACTGAACGTAGAAAATCCAAGATAATACCAGCCACCCATCTGAAATACCTCCGGGCACTCCATCGTGACATAGCGCTGCGGATCATAAAATGGCAGCTCTCGTTTCCAGTGATACAGATCCTTAGAAGTGCAAAGAGCAATGCAGCCTCCCCGCAATGCGCCTGCTCCCTTCTTTCGTGCCGCCAGAAGCATTTTATAGCAGTCACTTTCCTCATCGTAAAATACATATGGGTCACGCCAGTCAAAGGATTCATAAATTTCATCATCTGCTGTAAAAATAAAATCCTCTGCCGTTTCTAAATGAAAGAGATCCTTTCCCACTGCCTGCATGACTGTCTGAACTGATTTTCCGTCAATCTTAATGTCTGCATTGTAGCCGGTATAGAAGGCATGGTACATTCCTTCCTTATCCTTGATCACAGAACCTGTATACGCATTCCGGTTTGGTCTGGAATCATCCCCACGCGCAATCGCTTCTCCATGATACTCTACATTTACAAAATCTCTGGTACTGATCAGATGCCACGTTGTCTCTTCCGCATATTCGCCTTTTTTGCATCTCGGATCATGCAGATAGAAGCCATAATAAACACCATCTTCATAATAAGGAATTAAGTCTCCCACCCAGGCATTTTCCGGTTTGAAAAATAATTTTTTCTCCATCGTTCCCTTACATCCTGTTCTTTTCATTTTTTGTGCACGTTTTTTCTTTTTATGCACATTTTTTTATTATCTTTTTCTGTGCATTTGCTCTTTTTGTTGATTCATTTATACCACGTATGCTCATTTTATTCAATACCTTTCTGCTTTCTTTTGACTATTTCTCTTTAATATCTAATTTCTTTTTCTTGTTTTTATTAGTTTTTGCTAATTTTAATCTATTTTTTTGCACATTTTTGAGCACTCTATTATTTCTTCAAACGAGATTTATTATTGCACATTTTTGAGCGTTATGATACTATAACAGAAACGAGTTTCATGTCAGGTGGATATTTACACTCTGCTCTGGCACCTGCTCAGAACCGGAGGAATAAAATTATTATGAAATACACAATCAAACAGTTAGCGGCGGAATTGAATCTGTCGCGAAATACCGTCGCCAAAGTCCTGAATGGCAAGAGCGGTGTCTCTCCAAAAACAGAAAAGCTTGTGATGGACCGAATTCGGGCGTTAAATAATGAGGAAGAAGCTGCACAATCCTCCGAAACGGAAACTGCCCCGGCGCAGAACATGACCGTTTCATCCGAGCCTGCGCAGAATCGTGGCAATATTCTATTTTTAACCCGCACTTCCTTCAATCACTCCGATTTCTGGATTGTCGTAATGAAAGGAATTGAAAAGGTGCTCAAGGCCAACCATTACGGTATGGTAATCGGCATCATGGACAACCAGGATATCGAAAAGCTGCGCTTCCCCTCTATCATTACCCATCCGGATACCTGCGGTATTATCCTGGTAGAGCTTTGTGATATCCGTGTCTGTGAGGCGGTTCTTTCTTATCAGCTTCCTACAGTCACGCTCGATATGCCCCGCGAATATGAATCATTTCTTGGGAAAATGGATATCGTTACCATGGAAAACAAAAAACATATCTGTGAAATCGTCTCCGCTCTGGTGCACAAAGGATTTACCCGTTTTGCATTTGCCGGAGATCTCAGTTCCGGAAACGTCAGCCACGGATTTCAGGAGCGATATGACGCTGTCTGCGAAACGCTCGGACAGTACAATCTTTCCCTGCTTTCTGACAGCTGTTTCCTGCGTGAAACGGATCAGCTGTTTTTAAATTCCGTTTATCTGACTGAAAAACTAAAAAAACTCCGGGAAATTCCCGAAGTTTACATCTGTGGAAATGACTGGACTGCACTCCAGCTTGCTTCTGCGCTCCAGCTGCTCGGCTATCGCATTCCGGAGGATATCTCCATCGTCGGTTTTGATGATATAAATGAAGCGGCACGTGCCGTGCCGCCTCTTACTACTATTCATACGAATAAGGAATACCTTGGAATTGCAGCAGCAAACTGCATTTTAAACCGGATCACAAACCCGGATATTCCTTATCAGTACTGTCAATATATGACAGAGCTGATGCTGCGCAAATCCACGGTTGATTTAAGTGATTGTCTGTAATTGTTTTTACTTTTCTGCCTTCTTTTTCGCGTCCATGCTGACAAAGAAGTTTGCAAGCACTGCTCCGGATACATTATGCCATACGCTGAAGACAGCGCCCGGGATCGTAGCAAGCGGATAAGCTGCGAAATGTGTTGCAGCAAGTGAGGTGGCAAGTCCGGAGTTCTGCATACCAACCTCGATAGAAATTGCACGGCATTTTGTGGTATCAAGCTTTAATGCCTTTCCAATACCGTATCCCACCAGATAGCCCAGCACGTTGTGGCAGATGACAACGGCTACAATCAGCAGTCCACAGGTCATGATCTTTGCAGAGTTTGCAGATACGACTGCTGCTACAATAGCTACAATGGCAGTTGTGGAGATCAGCGGAAGAATCTCAACCACGGTTTCTGTGAATTTCTTAAAGAAGTGATTGATAACAAATCCAAGCACGATCGGTACAATGACTACCTTGACGATAGAAAGGAACATGCTTGCCATATTGACATCTACCTTCTGTCCTGCATAAAAATAGGTGAGAAGCGGAGTCAAAAACGGAGCAAGGACCGTTGATACTGCTGTCATTCCTACGGAAAGTGCTACATCTCCGCCGGACAGGTAAGTCATAACATTGGATGAGGTGCCGCCCGGGCAGGTACCAACCAGGATCACACCAATTGCCAGCTCGGTCGGAAGATTGAATACTTTTGTGAGTCCAAATGCCAGGAGCGGCATTACTGTAAACTGTGCGATACAGCCGATCACAACATCCTTCGGACGGCTGAATACAACCTTAAAATCATTCGGTTTCAGTGTCAGACCCATGCCAAACATAACGATACCGAGCAATGTATTGACATAACTTGTTTTGATAAAGCTGACGCTCTGTGGTGCAAACAGTGCAAGCGCAGCAACCGCGATTACGATGACAGCCATGTATTTGCTGACAAATTTTGTGATTTTCTTCAGTACTTCCATGTTGATTCTCTCCTCTTTCTTTTTTGTAACTGCCTCCATTTTCCAGACGGTTTTGCATTTCGTCTGTATCGCATGGCCTCGTTACGTTTCTTCGTATTTCACGGGCGAATCTCCTCAAAATATCCGGTGATACATATGCATGTCCTTTTGTTGTCCGATCTGCTTATCGCGAATTGCAGACCGGAAACAGATATGAACAAAGAATGTGCCCTGGCGCATCCGTGCGGAGCGTTTTTTGATTTACAGGAAAGCAATTTTCTATAAATCAAAAAAGCCTCTGTCTCCCTAAAAGAGACAAAGGCTTAAATTCCTCTGCGGTACCACTCTTCTTGCCGCGCTATGCGACCCCTCACTCCACATCAAATAATGGGAAACAGAATAACGACTGTTGACCGTTCAGACTTACGCGGAACCCTTTCAGTCTGAAAGCTCGGAGGTGATTTTCATTGAAACTTCAACGCCGCATTTCCATCATCAGCGGCTCTCTGTGGAATCCCTTTCAATTACTCTTCCTCGTCATTGCGAAATACTTAGATTGGCAACATAATAGCGCTACATCCTAAAAATGTCAAGTACAAGATTGTATTTCTTTTGTATTTTTAGTTCTCATTCATCTTCGCCAGCTTCGCTGCCTGGTCTGCCGCGATACAGCTGTCAATGATTTCCTGAATATCGCCGTTCATGATCTTATCCAGCTTATATAAGGTCAGATTGATGCGGTGATCGGTCACGCGTCCCTGCGGGAAGTTGTAGGTACGAATCTTCTCGGAACGGTCTCCGGTGCCGACCTGGCTTCTTCTCGCCTCAGCCTCTGCATCGTGTGCTTTCTGCATTTCCAGATCGTACAGCTTGGCACGCAGTACCTTGAGTGCCTTGTCCTTGTTTTTCAGCTGTGATTTTTCATCCTGACAGGAAATGACAATTCCGGTCGGGATATGGGTCAGACGCACGGCAGAGTCTGTCGTATTAACACACTGACCGCCGTTTCCGGATGCACGGAATACGTCGAATTTGCAGTCGTTCAGATCCAGCTGTACGTCCACTTCCTCTGCCTCCGGCATGATCGCAACCGTGATCGTGGAGGTATGGATTCTTCCGCCGGACTCCGTCTCCGGCACACGCTGTACGCGGTGTACTCCTGATTCGTATTTCAGCTTTGAGTATGCGCCCTGGCCGGTAATCATGAAGCTGACGTATTTCATGCCGCCGATTCCGATCTCCTCTGCGTCCATCGTCTCGACGCGCCAGCGCTGGCTCTCTGCGTAATGCACATACATACGGTAGATTTCCGCCGCAAAAAGTGCCGCCTCGTCTCCACCCGCACCTGCACGGATCTCGACGATAACGTTCTTGTCATCGTTCGGGTCCTTCGGAAGAAGAAGAATTTTCAGCTGCTTTTCCAGCTCTTCCACACGTTTTCTTGCATCGGCAAGCTCTTCCTTCAGCATCTCACGCATCTCTTCGTCGGACTCCTCCTCAAGCATTGCAAGGCTATCCTCGATCGTCTGTTTACAGTTTTTGTATTCTTTATATGCGTCTACAATCGGCTGAAGGCTGCTCTGCTCCTTCATCAGCTTCTGAAAACGCTGCGGATCACCGATTACGGAAGGATCGTTCAGCATATTCAGCAGCTCATCGAACCGAATCAGTAAATCTTCCAGTTTGTCAAACATTAATGGGTCCCTCCTGTTATACTTCTTTCCTGTTTTTATCACTATTCGTACTTTTTTTCAAGCACAGTAAACTATTCCTTACTATGGATTCTTTCCTGGATATTCTCCCGTCACAACACGGTCAAGCCCGGCCAGATCCTTTCGAACTTCAACCTCAGTATATCCGTCCTCCAGCAGCAGATTCTTCACCGCTTCTCCCTGATCGTATCCGATCTCAAAGAAAATATGACCGCCCGGCGTTAAATAGCTGTGCGCCTCAGTAATAATTCTGCGGTAAAAATACAGCCCGTCCGCTTTGCCGTCCAGCGCCTGATACGGTTCATGCAGCCGCACCTCCTCGGAAAGCGTCTTAATCACGTCTGTGCGGATGTAAGGCGGATTGGAAACGATACAGTCGTATGCAGCAATCGGCAGTTTTTCTGTATCCCCTCGCAAATAATGACACGCAAACAAATCTCCCTGCCAGAATGTCACATTCGCCTCCAGGCGTGCGGCATTTTCCATCGCCACGGCGAGTGCTTCCTTAGAAATATCGGCCGCGTCCACCTGCAGCCCGTCGCAAAGCTTTGCCATGCTGATTGCAATACAGCCGGAACCGGTGCACAGATCCAACACCCGCATGCCCGGCTTTACATAAGAAAGCACCGTCTCTACCAACGTCTCCGTATCCTGCCTCGGCACAAGCACATGTTGGTTTACCAGAAATGAAAATCCCATAAATTCCTGCTCTCCGGTCAGGTGCTGCAGTGGAATATGGGAAGCACGCTTCTCCAGAAGCTCCCGGTAGCGCTGATGCTGCTCCTCTGGCATCTTCTGCATGCGCTCCGCCAGAAACATTGCACGACTTACCCCCGTCACAAAGGAAAAGAGGAGCCATGCATCCACGGACGCATCCGCGATTCCGTGGTCGGCCAGAAAAGCTTCCGCCTCTTTTACGGCCTGCGCGTATGTCATGTCCTGCATCTCCTCCTTTTATTCCCGTTCAAAGCGAATTTAATCTGCCTTCCGTTCAATCTGCACTGTCAGCGCTTTCTGTCTCTTTTTTCAGCTCATAATGTGTCCCGAACTGCTCATTCTCAAATTTTCTCCAGTCAAACACAGCCTCTACCGACGCAATCGCCACCTCGATCATCGAATCATCCGGTTCTTTCGTCGTCAGGTGCTGAAGCATCATGCCCGGTCTGCTTAAGATATTCACAATCCTGCTCTCGGATGTACCGGCAAGACGGATAAACTCATACGATACGCCGGCAATCAGCGGCAGCAGCAAAAGGCGCAGAACGATACGCCAGAACGACGTATTTACATGAATCAGCATGAAAAGTGGAATGCTGAACACCATGATAAACACGATACTGATAAACATGACGATAAACAGAAAACTCGTGCCGCAGCGCTTATGCTCTCTGGAGCTGATCCGCACATTTGCGACGTTTAACTCCAGACCGTGCTCAATGCAGTTGATGCACTTATGCTCCGCACCGTGGTACATAAAGGTCCTCTGAATATCCTTCATGCGGGATACCAGCGCCAGATAACCAAAGAAAATAATGAGGCGCACCAGTCCCTCTGCGATGACGATCAGCACCTCTGACTGGATCACTGTCCGCATCCATCTGGAAATAAAATAAGGAAGCATAATAAAAAGTGCCACAGAAATCACAAGCGAAAAGATAACGGTGATCGTCATCAGAAGATCATCGTCTTTTTTCTTCTTTTCTTTTTCAGCCTCTGCCGCGATTGCACCTGCTTCCTTTGCAAGCTTCTCTTCACATTTTGCAAGCACCTGCTCTGCCTCGGCCGTCTTACCCTGTGCGCGCAGCTTATTGGCCTTCGCCTGTGCTTTTTTACGGGCTTTTCCTTCCCGCTCTGCCTTTTCTTCCTCTGACTCCTCCGCAAACAGCGATGCGGAATACATCAGGGACTTCATACCGAGTACCATGGAATCAAAGAAATTTACGACGCCGCGGATGATCGGCAGCCGCACAAACTTATACTGCTGAAGCTTGTGGCTGCTGCATTTCTGCTTGTCCACCACGATTTTGCCGTCCTGCGTCCGCACTGCCACAGCGTACTCGCCGCCGTTTCGCATCATGACGCCCTCAATGACCGCCTGGCCTCCTATACCGGATGGTTTCATTCGCATTTCCTCCCGCATAATGTAAAAACAGGATGAGATTTTGCAACCTCATCCTTATCTTTACTGCATTATTTAGACTCGATACCGTATTTCTTGTTGAACTTCTCAATACGTCCGCGGGCTGCTGTAGCCTTCTGCTGACCGGTATAGAATGAATGGCACTTGGAGCAGATTTCTACGTGGATATCTTTCTTTGTAGAACCTGTTACAAATGTGTTGCCACAGTTGCAGGTAACGGTTGCCTGATAATAATTCGGATGGATTCCTTCCTTCATGATTTTCACCTCTTCTTATATGATTGTGAACTGCTGACTGCGGCCCTGTTGCCGAAGCCGATTTCCGGCCAATGCTGCTCTGATGTTGCCACAGCAAGATATCCCGGACTATCCCTGCAAGTCCCTGCAGTTCGTTTTTCCGTCTGCGGACCCAAAATGAGCCTGCGACATAAAACAACATTCGTATTCTACCATACCGCATTCCAAAAAGCAAGATTTTTTGCGGTTATTTTTATACGTTGTTTTACACAAATCTCTGCCTGCGCACCTGTGCCACCAGCTCCTTGTTTGTCTTTGTATGCACGAACATATTTAAGATGTTTTCCACCGCATCCTCGGATTTCATTCCGTTTAGTGCACGGCGCATGATGTAAACGGCCTCCTGCTCCTCACGGTCAAGCAGCAGGTCCTCTCTTCTCGTACCTGACTTTGGAATATCGATCGCCGGGAAAACGCGCCGCTCGGAAAGCTTCCGGTCAAGCACAAGCTCCATGTTGCCGGTTCCCTTGAACTCCTCGTAGACCACATCGTCCATCTTGCTGCCGGTATCGACGAGTGCCGTCGCAAGAATCGTCAGGCTGCCGCCCTCCCGCATATTGCGCGCCGCTCCGAAAAACCGCTTCGGCATATGCAAGGCCGCTGGGTCAAGACCACCGGAAAGCGTACGGCCGCTTGGCGGAACCGTCAGGTTGTAAGCCCTTGCCAGACGTGTAATGCTGTCCAGCAGGATTGTGACATCCTTTCTCTGCTCAACCAGACGCTTTGCGCGTTCGATCACCATCTCTGAAACGCGCTTATGGTGCTCCGGCTGTTCATCGAATGTCGAATAGATCACTTCCACATTCTCACCCTGAATTGCCTCTTTGATATCCGTCACTTCCTCCGGACGCT
Organism: Lachnospiraceae bacterium; assembly: GCA_029225065.1. Lineage (GTDB taxonomy): Bacteria > Bacillota > Clostridia > Lachnospirales > Lachnospiraceae > Choladousia. The sequence continues at coordinate 27,487 of JAQXVT010000085.1, forward strand.
CGTCGATCAGCAGAATAATCAGCTGCATATTCGAATCATTCTCCAGAATCGAATGCGCCACATCCTTGAGCAGCGTCGTCTTTCCTGCCTTCGGCGGCGAAACGATCATGCCGCGCTGTCCTTTTCCGATCGGAGAAAACAGATCCACGATGCGCATCGCAATCCCGCTCGAACCGCGTTCCATGCTAAGCCGCTCATTCGGAAAAATCGGTGTCATATCCTCAAACTTGCTGCGCTTCATCGCCTCGGACGGCGCCATACCGTTGATTGTCTTCAGATAAAGAAGTGCGCTGTATTTCTCCTGCATCGTCTTGATGCGCGTGTTGCCGCTGATGATGTCGCCCGTGCGCAGCCCAAATCTCCGGATCTGAGACGGAGACACGTACACATCGTTGTCGCCCGACATGAAATTGTCGCTACGGATAAAGCCGAATCCCTCGGTCATGACCTCCAGGATTCCGCATGCCTCCTGTCCGCTGTCAAGCGCTGAGAGATCCTGTGAAGGACGGTCATCGCCACGCAGCTCCTGTGTCTGGGCTGTCCCTGCGTTCCGCTCCTGCTCCGGTCCTGCCTCATCGCTTCGCTGCCCCTGACTGCGGTATCCATCTGTATTATTGGCCCGGCCTTCTGTTCCCGGATTCTGGGTACGCGGATACGTATCTGAACCATGATTCATCCGCTCCTCTGCGCCTGTTCGCTGTACCCGGTACGCATCGGAACCGTTCTGCCTGTTTTCTCCATCTGTGCGCTGTCCCTGGCTGCGGTAACTGCCTGTCCCCATCTGGCGCAGCTCTGCATTCTGGTTCCGGTGATTGTCCGCATTGTTTCCGCGATTGTCTGTCCCCGAATTTGGGTTGCGGTAAGATATATCTCCCGCCTGTTCTGCGCTCTCTCCGTTTGTTCCCGGCTGACCAGCTGCCATATTATTGTTTCGATAAGAAAAACGATTGCTATGGCTGGTATAACCAGCTTCCTGACTTTCCCTGCGGTGTCCCGTATAACCGGATGATTCCTGATTCTCTCTGCGATAATTCGAGCTCTGTGTATTATCGCGGCGTACGATGCGGTTCATACCGGTGCGTTCTCTTCGTCCTTCCTGCTGTCCTCCGTATTCCTGCCGTCTCGTATCTGCTTCGATTCTGCGGAAACGTCCGCCGCTTCTTGTGATCTCACCGCCGGTAAATTCCCGGTGTGCTGTGCCGGAGGTATTTCTTTCTCCGGAATTTTCATTCGCTCCCCCGGTTTCCCGGTTCTCATTTCTGGCTGTCGAGCCGGACACCGGCCGGTTCACGCGGCGGTTTTTCAGATTTGTGCTCCTTACAGGAACTGTGCTTTCGGTTTTTCCGCTTCCATGCTCTGCCATCTGCATATTTTCCTGCGTTTTGGTCACTGCCGTACGTGTCTTTCGATTTTCCGGCTCCGGCTTCTCCTCAGCGGTTTCGGCATTCTCTGCGGCCTCTTCCGCTTTCGGGGTATTCTCCGCTGTACGCGTCCTCCGGGTTCCAAACGCCAACCTTTTCTCTGCGGTTTCTCCGGCATCTTCGGCACGCTCTGCATGTGACGCATCAAACGCCAGCAGTGCCTCAATCAGATCGCCTTTTTTCATCGTGGAGATGCCCCGCATTTTGCGGCTTTTCGCAAGCTCCTTCAGCACAGCAAGCGACTGCGCCGCATATTCTTCTTTTTTCATAAAATAAAATCCTCTTAGTAATTAATAAAATCCGGGATCGAGAAGTGTCTGAAATGACATAGACTGTTCCTAATGGATGTTTTTTACTTTTTCCTACTATAACATACCCTTTTGCAAATGAAAAGAAAAAGTTTTCTTACGATTTTCAGGCCAGCATCCCGCCGAGCATTCCGCCTGCTGCACATAGCAGACACGCAAGCGCTCCGGCTGCAAGGTCTGACTGAATCTCCCGCTCGCCCATTCCTGAAATCAGAAACAGAAGAGCAAAGTACAAAAGCCCCACCAGAAGCCCCTGCAGAAATTTTCTCCTGCCTGCGCGCCGTCCCGCATACCAGCCGCCTGCGAAGCACGAAAGAACATAGACTGCAAGAATCAGAAGCTCTGTCGTTCCCGTATCCGGCTGCAGTTTCAGCATCACAAACACAATTCCAAACAGTGCAAGCACTGTAATAAGATACGATACGACGAGCGCTGCAGCAAGCCTTCCGATTCCTTTTCCGCTTTTTCTTACCTGCCCAATCCCAGTTTCCATATCAGTTCCCATATCATTTCACCTTTCTGCGCCTGACATCCATATCTGTTTCATTTCTATGCCCTTCTCCCGGAAAATAGAAGCCGGTGCTTAAAATACTTCGCACTTCGTCGGCACGGCATATCCGTCAAATAAAAATTCATTTATTTTTCATTGCTTTTTACCGTAAATTATTGTATGATTCACCGTAACAGTCAGAAACACACATACATATTATAAACGATAAAGGAGATGATCTTTTGGCTTCTGATGACGCCATACAACTATTGGCGCTGTTAATTCTTGTATTTCTTTCCGCATTCTTCTCGTCTGCCGAGACCTCGCTGACCACGGTCAACACGATCAAACTGCAGGCACTCGCAGAGGAAGGCAGCAGGCGTGCCGCTGCCGCGCTGAAAATCAAGGAAAATCCATCCAAACTGTTAAGCGCGATTCTGATCGGTAACAACCTCGTCAACAACCTGACCGCTTCTCTCGCCACTGCCTTTGCAATCAAGCTCTTCGGCAACGGAAGCGTCGGTATCGTGACTGCGATTCTTACTGTTGTTGTCCTGATCTTCGGCGAGATCACACCGAAGACGCTGGCCGCGGCAAACTCTGAAAAGATGGCACTTGCCTATGCTTCCATCATCATGATTCTGATGAAAATCATGACACCTGTCATTTTCATCATCAACACCGTCTGTCGCTTCTTTCTCCGGCTGTTGCACGTGAACACGGACAGCTCGATGAATCCGATGACGGAGATGGAGCTGCGCACAATCGTCGAGGTCAGCCACAAGGACGGCGTCATCGAAAAAGAAGAACGCGAAATGATCTACAACGTTGTGGATTTTGGCGATTCACAGGCCAAAGACGTCATGGTTCCCCGCGCGGACATGGTCACCATCAGCGAGACCTCCACTTATCAGGAAATTCTGGAAGTCTTCCGCGCAGAGAAATATACGCGTCTTCCCGTCTACCGGGATGATCGCGACAACATCACCGGAATTCTAAATATCAAGGATTTCTTTTTCTGTGACAACAATGAAAATTTCCGCGTAACAGACATCATGTACGAACCGTACTTCACTTACGAATACAAAAAGACCTCGGAACTGCTCCTTGAAATGCAGAAAAATTCCGTCAGCATCTCGATCGTTCTCGACGAATACGGCGCCTCGGTCGGTATGATCTCTCTGGAGGATCTTCTCGAAGAGATCGTCGGCGACATCCGTGACGAGTACGATGACGATGAGGAAGAATGGATCAAAAAGCTTTCCGACCGTGAGTATCTGATCGAGGGTTCCGTCAAGCTCGACGATATCAACGATGCGCTTGGGCTGAAGCTGGATTCAAAAGAATATGATTCCATCGGCGGACTGATCATTGAAATGCTCGACCACCTGCCGACCGAGGCGGAGTCCGTCACGACAGAGGATGGCATCGTCCTCACCGTCGACAAGATGGTGAAAAACCGGATTGAGCATGTGCGGCTGATGCTGCCGCCAGCAAAGGTCGATGTAAATGCTCTGCAAAATGAGTCAGACAAAACGGAAAACGACCGCGCCATCTGATTCCATAACAAAATAACTGCCTTAACATTTTAGAAAAAGCGACTGCACTCGGGATTTTTCCCCTGTACAGTCGCTTTTTCGCTCCGTGAAACGTATCTGAACCAAATCCGGCTATGCCGCGATCCGGTTTGTTTTCCTTCTTCTTTTTTCAATTCACTGACACTTCGTCTTATGCCCCGATCAGTCTCGTCGCCCACACCGCGTTTCCGCTGATGCCAGATGTGATGATTCCGTACTGACGTCCGGCTGCATGTACCACCTGGCCTCCGCCGATGTACATACTTACGTGGTATACGTATCCGTTCCGTGCATAGAAAATCAGGTCACCCGGCTGTGCCGAGGATACCGGAATCTGCATACCGTATACCGACTGTGCATCTGCCACACGCGGCAGAGAGTAACCGAAGTTTGCATAGACGCTCATCACAAATCCGGAACAGTCACAGCCGTTTGTCAGGCTTGTGCCGCCCCATACGTATGGATTTCCGACAAACTGCAGAGCGAAGTTGACGATCGCCTCCCGTGTCTTTGCCTCCTGCGATGCTTTCTGCACCGAGGTCAGCGTATAATAGCAGGACTTATTGTCCTCCGGCTCGATCTGCAGATCTGCTTTTGCAAGATTATCTTCTCCGACGGATGTAACCTTCTGTGCAGCCGCACTTCCCGTCACCAGATCGCTCTTCTTTACGAAGCCTCTCACATCGCCGGACTCTACAAAGATCCAGTCCTTATCTTTGTCCGCCAGAAGATAGCACAGTCCGTCTTTCTCCAGCGTACCGGTCACACGTGCATCCTCTTTTCGCTGTTCATAAATATTCAGAGACTGTGCAGCCAGTGCATAATCTTTGTCCGCCAGAACTTCCTGTACCGTCGTATGTGTGTATGTATACGCACTGTTTTCCATACGTGCCACAGTAAGCCTTGCCTCCGGAAGCTCCTCCAGCCCTTTTACCTTTACGATTCGATCTGCTGATGCTCCGGTTGTCACATCATCCGCTTTTACAAAGCCCCTGACATTTCCGGACTCCACGTAATACCAGCCATCTGCATTGTCTTCCAGGATATAGCACAGTCCATAGTATTCCAGTACTCCGACTTCACGCGCAGTCTCCGCTTTTTCTTCGTAAACCGATGCGCCTTTTTTGTTGGAAATAAGTGCGTACTCTTTTTCCACCTGTGTGAAACGAAATTCAAGCACGATATCCGGCGGAATCACGATCTGCTGATGCGCAATCAGCTCTTCATTCGTACCAAACTCTGATGTCTCAGACTCCATTTCCGACTCAGTTTCCGGATCTGTCTCAGATTCACTCTCCGTCTCACTTTCCGACTCCGAAGCTGTCTCCGTCTCACTCTCAGTTTCGGTCGGCACTTCCGTCTGCGGCTCCGTCTCTGTCTCGGTCGGTGCCTGTGTCTGCGGCTCCGTCTCGGTCTCAGTCGGTGCCTGTGTCTGCGGCTCCGTCTCAGTCGGCGCCTGCGTCTGCGGCTCCGTCTCGGTCTCAGTCGGTGCCTGTGTCTGCGGCTCCGTCTCGGTCGGTGCCTGCGTCTGCGGCTCCGTCTCGGTCGGCGCCTGTGTCTGCGGCTCTGTTTCGGTCGGTGCCTGTGTCTGCGGCTCTGTTTCAGGTGCCTGCGTCTGCGGCGGCTCCGTCTCAGGTGCCTGCGTCTGCGGCGGCTCCGTCTCAGGTGCCTGCGTCTGCGGCGGCTCCGTCTCAGGTGCCTGTGTCTGCGGCGGCTCCGTCTCCGGCGCCTGTGTCTGCGGCGGCTCCGTTTCAGGTGCTTTCGTCTCTGCTGCCTGCGTCTCAGGTGCCTGTGTCTGTGGCGGCTCCGTCTCAGGTGCTTTCGTCTCTGCAGGTACTTCCGCAGCCTTCGCCGGCTCTTCTGCCTGTACGGCCACATCCACTGCCGTTTCTTCTGCAAGCACTGCGGTCTCCGCTGCACTTCCCTGTACCGTATTCACAGAAACTGACGCTCCCACCAGCACGGTACACAAACCGATTGCAAGTAATCTCTTTTTACACATTCTAATTCCTGTCTCCCCTATCTGTATCCCAGCCGAATCCCCCGGTAAGGTAGTCAAAACGGATAACCGAGTCGGCCATAACCAACAACCAGCGAATACACGATAGGCCAGTTGCTGTTTCTCCGAGTGTTCCTCTGACTCCCCATTTTAACACACCGTCCCGACTTACGCAACCCCCGCCCTTTCCTTGTTATTATTCCGGGCAATAACAAGAAATACCCCCTGACATATTATCCTGCCAGGGGGTAACAACTGTTGAAGCTGCCTCTCACTCTTTATTCTGCCATTCCTTTTATCTCGTCCACGTATTTCTTGCAAACAGGATCAGAAGCGGGAACAGCTCCAGTCTTCCTGCCAGCATGTCAATAATCAGCACAATCTTCGAGAAATCCGAGAACATACCAAAATTTCTCGTCGGTCCGACCATCTCAAGTCCTGGTCCGATGTTGTTGATCGTCGCCGCCACCGCCGTAAAATTAGTGGTGAAATCAAAATTGTCAATCGAGATCAGCAGCACTGACACCGCAAAAAGCATTACATAAGAAACGATAAAAACATTGACCGAACGCACTACACTATGCTCAATCATCCGTCCGTCCATTTTCAGCTTTTTGACGTTGTGCGGATGCGCGATCACATCGAGCTCTTTCTGCACGGATTTGAACAAAATTACGATACGGGATACCTTGATGCCGCCTCCCGTACTGCCCGCGCATGCTCCGATGAACATCAGAAGCACCAGAATTGTCTTCGAGAACGACGGCCACAGATCAAAGTCCGTCGTGGCAAATCCGGTCGTCGTGATAATCGTTCCCACCTGAAATGCCGCATGGCGAAGCGAAGTCCAGATACTCGGAAACAGCGGCGCAATATTAACCGTAATCAGCGTAATCGCCATCAGTATGATTGCAAAATAGACCCGCACCTCCGTGGACGCTGCCGCGGACTTCCATTTTTTCTTCAGTATCAGATAATAAAGATTAAAATTGACACCGAACAGAATCATGAAGACCGTTACCACCCACTGAATATACGGCGAATAACTGCCCATACTGTCATTTTTGATTCCAAAACCACCGGTACCGGCTGTTCCGAACATCGTCATCAGTGCGTCAAACACCGGCATCTTTCCTGCCAGCAGAAATACGAGCTGCAAAAGGCTGAGGGCTACATACATGCCGTACAGAATGACCGCCGTGCGCTTTACCCGCGGCACCAGCTTGCCAACCGACGGTCCCGGGCTCTCCGCCTTCATCATATACATGTTCGTGCCGCCCGCAATCGGAAGCACCGCCATGACAAAGACGAGCACGCCCATGCCGCCGATCCAGTGCGTAAAGCTCCGCCAGAACAGCAGGCAGTGCGCCATCGACTCAACCTCCGGCAAAATGCTCGAACCGGTCGTTGTAAATCCGGACACCACCTCAAACAGCGCATCTATGTAAGACGGAATCGCGCCTGATAAGACAAACGGAAGTGCGCCGACTGCACTCATGATCATCCAGCACAGCGCTACCGCCACAAATCCTTCCCTTGCGTACATTGACATGCTCTTCGGCTTCTTTCGGATAATCAGAAGTCCGACGAGCAGGCTCACTGCCGCAACTGCGGCTAATGCCAGGCCCTGCCGCTCCTGATAGACAAACGCAGTGATACACGCAGGAAGCATAAACGCTGCCTCAAAATTCAGCACCCAGCCGATCACATAAAGTATCATTCCATAATTCATCGTCCGGCACCTACTTTACTAAAATGTCGTCAAGGCTGTTCAGGCCTGCAAACTGCGTGATAATAATGACTGCATCGCCTTTTTTCATCACATCCATACCGCGCGGGATGATGACTTTTCCCTTGCGGTTGATGCTTGCAACCAGTACGCCCTTGCGGATTTTCAGTTCCTGCAGTGGAATATCCGTCGCCCTTGATTTCTCGCGGATAATAAACTCCAGCGCCTCCGCCTTGTTGTTGATGATGCGGTGCAGCGATTCTACGTTGCTGTCCAGCGAATTTTTCATTGAGCGCACATAACGGATAATGTGCTCTGATGTGATGTTTTTCGGATGAATCACGGTATCCAGATCCAGTTCCTGGATCACCTCGTCAAACGTGATACGGTTGATCTTTGTGATGACCTTCGCATCGCCTATCTTTTTCGCATACAGGGAAAGCAGGACGTTCTCCTCATCAATGTTCGTCAGTGCCGCAAAACTCTCAAAACGCTCCAGCCCTTCTTCTTTCAGCAGATCCCGGTCCGTGCCATCTCCGCAGACAACCGTCGCCTTCGGAATGCTGTCGCAGAGCTTCTCACAGCGCTGCATGTCCTTTTCCACGATCTTGACACGGATGCCCGTTGCAATCAGCATTTTTGCCAGATAAAATGCAATCGCGCCGCCGCCTACAATCATGATATTTTTTACCTGGTTGGAGATAATACCCACCTGCTTGAAAAATTCGTTTGCCTCCGCGGAGGTACCGACAATCGAGATGCGGTCGCGCGGCTGTAGCACCGTATTTCCATCCGGGATGATCAGGGTATCCCCGCGCTCGATCGCACAGATCAAGATGTTGCCCTTTGTCCGGGACGAAAGATCGGAAAGTTTCATATTGTTCAGAATCGATTTTTCCGGCACGCGGAATTTCAGCAGATCCACGCGGCTGCGTACAAAGGAATCTACCTCAATCGCAGACGGAAATTTCAGCACGCGCGCGATCTCCTCCGCCGCTGCAAACTCCGGATTAATCACCATCGCAAGGCCAAGTTCTTCCTTAATAAAGCCAAGCTCCTTGTTGTATTCCGGATTGCGCACACGCGCGATTGTGTGACAGTTACCTGCTTTTTTCGCAATCAGGCAGCAAAGCAGATTCAGTTCGTCTGAGCCGGTCACCGCGATCAGCAGATCCGCCGCCTCGATTCCGGCATCGATCTGAGTGGAATACGTCGAACCGTTTCCGACCACGCCCATCAGGTCGTACTGGTTTGCAAAATCCTGCACGACAGACTCGCGGTTGTCTATGACCGTAATGTCATTATCCTCTTCACTTAGTTCGGCCGCAAGTGTCTGTCCGACTTTGCCAAGGCCTACAATAATAATCTTCATTTCATTTTCCTCTAATGTATTTTCTCGTAAAAGTCACAAATGGTATACAGCGCCGCAGCACCATATACCACCTGTATTATATATAAGTCTCTGAAGTTTTTCAACCCTGATTCTGCGGCTTCCGCTTCGGCAGCGGCTCTTTTGCGTCAAGCAGCCCTCCGAATACCGCCTGCGGTACCGGCTTGGAAAAATAATATCCCTGTATGTAGTCACAGCCGTTGTCCCGCAGAAATGCAGTCTGTGCCTCGGTTTCCGCACCCTCCGCGATCAGCAGAATGCCCATTTCATGCGCCATTCCGATCAGGAAACGCAGAATACTGCACGTCTTCGCATTCGTCTCGATCCTGCGCACAAAGCTCATATCGATCTTCAGAATGTCAAAATTGTAATCGCGTAGCATACCAAACGACGAATAGCCGCTTCCAAAATCATCGAGCAGGATCTTAGCACCTTCTTTTCGCATTGCATTGATCACATCGATGCGGTTTCTTTCCAGTGCTGCGTAAGAGGTCTCCGTAATCTCAAAGCGAATCAGACCCCGTGGAAGTTCGCCGCTTTGCAGCTGACTGATAATGCCGCCAATCATCGTCTCATCATAAAAATCCATCCAGGAGAGATTGATCGATACCGGAACCGTTTCCAGTCCACAATCCAGTCTGCCGCGGACAAATGCTTTCACTTCTTCAATCACATAGGAACTCAGTTCTGAAATCTGACCGCTCGCCTCCAGCGCCGGAATAAAAATGCCCGGTGAAATCATGCCCTTCACCGGATGATTCCAGCGAACAAGCGCTTCCGCCGATATAATCTTTCCGGTCTTTGAATCCACGACCGGCTGATAATAAACCTCAAACTGCTTCTTCTGAATACTCTCGACCAGTTCTCCTGATAACTCTGCACTGTCCAGATAAGAATTGCTCATGGACTGATCGTACACGCGATACGGCTGGATGTACTCGTCCCTGATATTCTTTTTCGCCAGCTTCGCACGGTTCAGCATGCCGTCCACCGGCATTGTCCTATCTTCCACATAGAAAACACCGCAGCGCAGATGAAGATGCAGTGTCCTTCTGCCCTGTGTGACTTTCTGCTCACAAAGCGCTGTGAGCACCTCAGCATCCAGATTTTCCGTGCGCACCAGACACGCAAAACGATCCGCTTCAATACGCGCCGTGATCTCCGGATGCAGCTTTGATCCATTTAAAGTTGCAGAGAGATCCTTCAGAACACCGTCTCCCCGCTCGGTTCCAAACAACTCATTTACCGCCTTGAAACCTTTGATGTTGAAAAACAGCACGGCAAACCGCTCGTCTTCACCGGCTTCTCTTAGAATCTCCTTCGTACGGTGCATGAAGCCTTGCCGGTTGTAGCCGCCTGTCAGTACGTCCCGTCCTGTCAGATCTGTGATATCCTCCAGCTTGGAAACGACGATCCCATACGGCTTGTTCAGATAAAGGAAGGTACAGCGCTTCAGCCTGTCGTCTCCTGCTCCGTTCTTGTCAAAAAACTGTACCGTAAATGAATAGGTATCGGACTGCTCCAGCTTTTCCCGGATCGTCTTAAGCGACGCTATATGCGCAAGCGCCCTGCGATCCTTCGCCGCCACCCGGCATTTCACCCGATTCTCGACAAATTCCCGGTACTTCTGTCCATCACTGAGATACTGCGAAATGCTGAAATTTTCTGCCGCATTGACAACGATTGTCTCCCTGCGCATATTGATGATTGCAATCATCTCATAACTTTTCTCATACAGGATACTCAGCATCGCATCTGACAGATAGATATCTGTAATGTCTGTAAAATACAGCACACCCTCAACTTCGCCTGAGCAGGAGTTACGAAGCAGCTCCACCGTAATCCGGTACATCCGCAGATCCTCATTCGGATTGCAGACAATCGACTGCTCCATCACCACCGAGGTCTCGCCCTTTTCAAAGCACGCAAGCAGGTTCTCTCTGCCAAACACACTGCAAAATCTTTCCCGGTCTTTTTCAAACAGGATTCCCTGGGCCACCCGGTTCACATACGAATCAATCGTCTCAGAAGAATCCGTCACCCGCATTGTCTCACGCATGCCGCTGGCCGAAACGCAGCGGTTCTGAGAAATATTTAAGGTGACAACCCCGGAAGACTCCGTCACATGGCGCATCACCACATCGATCTGCCGCATGTAGTCGTCATTAATGTCGCGCATATACAGTACAATCAGCTGCTCTCTATCCTGATACTCGGTACTTCGCAGCAATTCCATGGATACCCAGCGGTACTCCTGGCCGATCCGGTAACGAAAATGCTGTCTGGCCTGCTGATTTCCATCCGCAAAATACTTTCGCAGCCGCCCAACGTCACAGAACTGCTGATATTCCTCCAGATCCTCCGGATAAATGTAGCCCTGACCCGCATATTCCTGCAGGCGCCCGGAAAAGCTCGCAATCTTGTCGAACAGTCCCTGATTTTCTTTTTCGTTGTTTTTCAGCACCCAGTAGTTGTCCGTCGTCAGATTGACCTTCAGAATACGCAGGAAAAAAGAAGACAGCATGCCCACCGCATCCTGCAGATTTCCGGAGATCTTATCGTACAATGCAATCGTATTACGAACTCTTCTGCGTACTGCCAGAATGTCAAACGGACGCTTTAAATAATCACTGACTCCAAGTTCATACGCCAGTCCGATGTTGTCCTCCCCTGTCTCTGCCGAAACTGCAATCACCGGAAGTGACTCCAACCAGTTGTGGGCTTTCATATAGCGCAGTACTTCGTAACCGTCCATGACAGGCATATTGATATCAAGCAGTACAAGACGGTACTCCTGCCAGTGATCTGCCAGAAGCTCCACCGCCTCCTGTCCATTCTGCGCTTCCGTTATCTTGTAATCGTCTGAGAGCATCTCCGCGAGAAGCTCCCGGTTTAAGGCCGAATCATCCACGACCAGAATCTTCAGTTTTTTCATCAGGTCAAGCATTCTCCTATTCTTCCCCAGACTTATTCAGTCTTCTCTTTTTCTGATTTATCTCATCCGCAAAATAACAGCCCATGACCTCCTGCGATACGGAAATCGGCATGGACTGCTTACCTGACGTTTTTCTTTTTTCGCTCACGTCAATCTTTTCTTCTATCATACAGGATTCCCGTGGCAATGGCAAGCGGGTAAATAAAAAAAACCGGATTTTCAGCGCCTGTTACATGGTTTTTCTGAAAATCCGGCATATTTGATCCGTTTTTTATCCTCTGATTTTATTTGCACAGCTCCGCAACGACCTGATTAATTACCTTTCCGTCTGCTTTGCCTTTCAGTTCTGCCATAACCGTCTTCATGATCTGGCCCTTGTTTTTTGTCGCGATTACATCTGCGAATTTCTCCGTCAGGATCGCTTTTACTTCCTCTGCTGAGAGAAGCTTCGGTGCATACTCGGAGATCACATCATAGCGGAACTGATACTCTTCCTTAAGATCCGTTCTTGACTCCGGACACGTATCGATCTGCTCTTTTGCTGTTTTCAGTTCCTTTAAGATCACGCGGTCCACCATCTCAGACGGGATATCGTCACGGCATCCCTCATCGATTGCTGCCTTCTTGACTGCGGATACCAGAGAAGAGATCGCTTCCTTTCTCGGCTTGTCCTTCGCCTTCATCGCTGCTACCATGTCTTTTCTGAGTATTTCAATATCCATGTGTCATGCCTCCTCTTTTCTGTGCAAAACGAACTGCAAAGCAAATGCCCACCTACTGCTCATTGCTCCGCGCAACCCTGCATGGGATCTGCCTGACTCAGTTAAAGCCGCTTTGCTGTCTGCTCTTGTTCAAGTATACTCACCTTTTTCGGTATGGTCAAGAGGGCAGAAAAACAGATTCCCGCGGGCACTGCAAAATGCAGGCCGCGGGAACTCCAATCGCTTTATCCAGTATATTAATATCCCGGCATGATTGTTGTTGTAGCATATGGAAGGTTGATCTTCTTTCCGTTTACCGTCTTATACGGAATGATTCGAATATACGTATATGCATTTATTCCTGTAATCCGAATGGCTCTCGTATTTGCCGACAACGTCTTCAGCAAACTATATCCCGTATTAAATGATGCAGACCGATATATGCGATATCCACTGATTCCTGTAATTTTCGACCAGTTCAATGTCATTGCCGTTGGCGTTTCATTCGTACTGTAAGGCCATCTCGGTGCAGAAAGATAAACCGTACGCGAAGCTCCAAATACCTTCTTTCCGGAGCTTACCTTATACGCGCATACCGAAATACGATACAGCGTATTTTTATCCAACTTCATCGACCAGCTTGTAGAAGAAGCGCCGCTCAAGTATCTCGTGCCGGTCGCTTTATTCCGGTAATTATAAATCTTCACACGATAACCCTTGGCTCCGCTGCAGCTTCTCCACTGAATGGAAGCTCTGCCATTCTCGTCCATACTGCTGTAGCTGAACACCGGTACCGAAAGCTTTGCACTGGCCGGATTCTTTACTGTAACTTTGCAGGAGGCCCGTTTTCCATTATTGCTCTTCGCCGTAATGGTCGCCGTTCCGGCCTTCTTTGCCGTGACAACACCCTTGCTGCTTACGGTCGCCACACTTGTATTGCTGCTGCTCCACGTAACTTTCTTGTTTGTCGCATTGCTCGGGGAAATCGTTGCCGTCAATGTGCAAGTCTTTCCTTTCGTCACCGTCACACTTGTGCGGTTCAGTTTTACCTGCTTTACGGCCACTGTTCCAAGAGAGGTAAAGTTCGGAATACCGGCGCCATAATCCTTATCCCATCCTGACACGCCCAGATCCGTGCAGTGGTTTTTGATCGCCTTTTCCACCTGTGCCGGAGTCATCGACGGATTCATGATTTTCAGCATCGCCGCCAGTGCCGAAACATGCGGAGCCGCCATAGACGTTCCATCCCAGCTCGCATATCCGCCGCCCGGAATACAGCTTAAAATTCCAACGCCAGGTGCCGCTACATCCAGCGTCTTTCCTCTGTTGGAAAAGGACGGCCTTTTATTTGCTGAATTTACTGCACCAACACAGATTACACTTGACATATGCGCCGGGCATCGGTTCATCGTATCAATATCGGAATAATCGTTTCCGGCGCTGACTACTACCGTCACGCCCTTGCGGATTGCATAACGGATCTGCTCTTCCTCATACTCGCAGTGATCACCGGTAAGACTTAAGTTGATTACCTTTGCACCGTGATCCGCTGCATAACGAATACCAGATCCAATGTCGAGCGATGTTCCTCTTCCCGCGCTGTTGAGCACCCGTACCGGCAGGATCTTTACCTTCAGTCCCGGTGTACAGTCTACAATCGTTCCGGCTACATGGGTACCATGGCCAAACTCATCGTATGGATTCGAATCATTATCGACGAAATCATAGCCGCCGGAAAGCAGCCGTCCGTTCAGGAACGAATGCTGCGCAACACCGCTGTCGACTACCGCCACCTTTATCGTGGCATTCGAACGCTTTGAAGCTACGCGTTTTGCATAGGTCGCCGCTCCGATTTTCGCTACGCCCCAGGAGTTTGCCTGTGCCAGAACGGTATCCGCAGATGCCGTGCCGGATGCTTCCGCCGCTCCCGCATTTGAAACAGCACCGATAGACGAAACGGTTTCATCCGAATCTGCCCATCCATTCTCTGCATCCTCGTCTGTTACAAACGATTCTGTCACTGAAGCAGAACCCATGACATTTTCAATCGTGCTTGTTCCGTTTCCCGTCTTCTGTACCTGTACAGATACGTAAGAATCCGGCTCCACATATACAATCCCCGGCCACTTTTCAATCGTCTTCATCGCGCTTTCCGTCGCCGCAATCGTCGCAAACTGCAGTACGTACATGCCTTCCGGACCTTTTACGGCTGAGGATGCTTTTACCTTTCCATAATCCAGCGCCCGGCCATTCGTCTTTACGATCAGACGTTTCAGGGCAAATTTACTGTTCGCCGCGCTTCTCGCTCCGCCCTCGCTGCCTGCCGTTTTCTTCAGTTCAGCTGCGGCCCTGATGAATGCATCAAACGTTGTCGTTTTTGTAATGCCTACCGTCACTTTGCAGAATGCTTTTTTTCCATTCGCAGCCCGCGCGGTAATGACCGTTTCACCGACAGCGCGTCCCGTCACTTTTCCGTTTACAACGGAGGCAACGGATGAATCAGAACTGCTCCACGTAAGCTTCTGCCCGACCGCTTTTGCCGGGAGTACCGACGGACGCAGCGTCACCGACTGATTCACCTTGATGGTTTTCGTCTTTTCCATTGTAATCGAGGTCACTTCTGCCGCTGTTTTCGTGTTCTGTACTGCGGCTGATGCAGCTGCCTGCACCGGAAATGCAAATAAAAAGATGATTCCGCACAGCACAGCCAAATACTTTGTTACTTTTCCTGTTTTTTTCATACATATACCTCCCCCTAAGGTATTTTTTCTGCTTCTTTTATTATTGTAGCAAACATCTTCCTGTCCTGCAATCAGAATATCGCACATTCCACCTTTCTTTAACACCCCATATATGGCGGTAAACCTCACTATTTTTTTCTGGAACGAATTCTGCACAGATGTTCCGCGGTCATATGCAGATACGACGCAATATCTTTCTGGCTGATCCTGCGGTCCGTCAGCTCCGGATATTTTTCTGCAAACCACGCATAGCGTTCTATCGAATCGCACTGATTGATTATACGTTCATGTTCCACCATATTTCTCATGCTTTCACTGAGCAGCATTTCATACGTATATCCAAGCTCCGGAACAGTTCGCACCAGATTCTGAAGCACTTCCAGCGATACATAGCACAATTCGCATTCCGTGATCGCCTTTACTGTAGAAATCGCCCGCACCTCACCGTGAAGACTGTTGATCGAAGCTGCCACTTCCCCTTCACGATACGCAAAACAATACACATTTTCTTCGCCCGAACTATCCCTATAGCAAGCCTTCAGAATCCCGGAAACCAGAAAGGGGATATCCTTCAAAAGCTCGCCTTCCTCCATAATATGATCCCGTCTTTTCGCTCTCCACAACCAGGAATGGCGTTCCAGCTCATCGAGCATTCTTTCATCGCTGATTTTCAAATGTTTCTGGAAAAACTCTCTCTTTTTCATACACTCGCCTGGGCTCCCTCTAATACGCTGCTGAGCAGCTGCCCGGTTATGAAATATCCCAAGGACAGACCTGCCTGCGAAATTTTGTAAAAAGACACAGGCAGCGAAGCGGATTATCCATATCCGCTTTACCTGCGGCCTGTGACATGGATTCATTTTATAATCTGTTATATCAGAATGTCAATAGCGGTATATTGAAACAATGTAAGGAAACGGCCCGAACAAACAGCAGCACGATCTGCGGGTGCACGCTTTGCAAAAAAATACAGGCTGCTTTGCTTTTATGCAAATGCAGCCTGCAGTGCTCAGATGTTTATCACAGAAAACGGTTCTGCTCAATATCCACCGTTCTTTGTCTCTTTCCGTGTCCCGGCTCCGCTCTCGTATTCCCAGATAAAATCAAGCACCGGTGAAAATTCAATTACGACCATGTCCTCCAGATATGCCCGGTATTCCTTTGATGCCTCGGCCTTTGCCTGCGGATCCTCCTCTTCAGTCGGTGCCACCTCGTATCTGCCAAGCTCATGCCTGTCATCGTCACTGAAATAGCTGTAGCCTGTGATCTGCTTGTCCACATTGTTGATCTCCGCCCAGCTGACACCGAAATCAAACTCCGGTGTGCCATTGTCAAACCGGTAAAAACTGTACGTTTCGTTTCCTGCACTTCGGGAGAACTGCACCAGCTCCTCGTACTTTTCCGACCAGTACAGATCATAATGTACATGGGCAAGCTGTCCGATATACCGGACTTCTCCGCTCGCTGTATCTACCCTGTAGATTTCACAGTTTGCGTCGGTGTTGTCATAGCGGATCAGAAGTTCCTCTTTTCCATCATTATCCAGATCAAGACTCTGGCAGGAAACTTCTTTTCCAAGCCAGTTTTCCTGCAGATACTGGCTGTATACATCCATCTCATTCCATTTTGCGGTATCCCCGGAAGAATTTTCAGAGCCTGTTTCCAGCCCATTTTCAGGTGTCCCCTCAGAATCATTCCAGTCAGATGCTTCTGCTTC
The DNA here is from genome assembly GCA_029225065.1 of Lachnospiraceae bacterium. Classification (GTDB taxonomy): domain Bacteria; phylum Bacillota; class Clostridia; order Lachnospirales; family Lachnospiraceae; genus Choladousia. The sequence continues at coordinate 44,495 of JAQXVT010000085.1, forward strand.
ATTTTCCGGTGTATCACCGAAACCAGTTTCAGGTGGAGCCGCCGGATCATCTTCGGAATCTACATTTTCTTCGCTCTCCGGATTGTATTCCTCGCCTCTTTGATAAGCCGCCCAGGCCCTGAGATATTCCTGCGCCTCTTCATAATGGTCGCTGGAACTGCCGATCAGTCCATAATAGATTACAGCAGTATCATATTCCTCTATCTCATCATAGGCACACGCAATTTCATACAGTTCCGAATCCTCTGGAATCTTTATCCCGAAATGCTGCTGATAATAAGCCAGCTGTGCTTCCCAGTCTTCCTCCTCATCCTTCGCATAACGCCCCAGTTCCTGAAACACAGGCTCCATTCCGGCCGGAATCCAGCCTTCCTCACCGGACGTATTTCGGATCCGAACCCAGATCATACCATCCGAAAGCCAGATTTTATCATACTGAACTGCATCGCCTTTGTTTACAGTAAACGCAACCGTATCGCCTCTTACTGTCGTATAGGCATCAAAGGTCTCATCTGCTGTCACATTACAGGACTGGCTCCAGGTGTCATCAATGTCTGCGACAAATAGTTTCTGCTGCAAGCTGTATGTATCTCTCAGAAATCCTGTTGAAAACTCAAGTTTTCCCAGCACATACGTATTTACATAGAATGTCACCCAAAGACCCTGACCGCTTGTTTCTATTTTAAAATAATTTTCCCCAAAAAGCTGCTGCTCCTCTATGGCGTCTTCCAGCTGAAAGATTTCTTCAAACACATCGTCCCTGTATTCCAGCAATGCCGTATACTCACTTGAACCTTCTCCGCCGACATGGAGATACACATTATAAATCTTTTCTTCATTGTCTCCCGGTGTCCAGAAGATGTCTTTTTCAATTTGCGAATGTGTTCCGCTGAGTGCTTTTCGATAAACTTTGTGCCCATCTACGTAGATTGCAAGGTAATTATAATTTCCGCTGCTGTTTTTCGCTGCATAAATACTGGCATCTTTTTCTGTTTCTTCTCCTGTCTGCGCATCTGTAAAACGAAATGTATGACCTCCAATCCATTCCCACTCGGTATACGTAAAATCCAGATTTTCCCGCTCCGTCTCCGGCGGCTCATACTCCCAGACCGTATACGCTCTGCTCTTCTCGATTGCAATGCCGCCCTTCCCGCCGCTGTATGTATAACCAATCACCTGTTCTTCCGGATTCCAGTACGCCGTCGGCCAGTTTGCCGTTACCGAATCTCCAGCCTTCTTTGCCCTGCAGGAAACTGGATCGAAAACGTACACCGTAAAGGTATAGTTGTCCCCGTTTTCCATATTTTCTCTTACGATCATCTCCGGGATTTCATCCCCGTTTAAATCTTTCAGGCAGTAAAACGTCGGATTTCTCCCGTATTCTTCTAAAATATCGTCGTACGCCATCAGCAGCTGTGACCGCAGATGCAGACGATCCTGCAGAATCTCCGTATTCAAAATACAGCTGAGTTTGAGGCCTGTGCTTTTTGTCTCAAGCAGCGGCGAGCTTCCTTCCCATCTTGTTCCGGTAAACGCATCATCTGCCGTCAGCGCCTCACAATAACTCCAGTCCTCTGTATGCAGTTCCTGCAGCGTACTGCAATCCCGAAATATTTCCGACAGATTCGTGACATTGTCTATCGTAAGAAAATTTGCATTCAGATATCTCAGCGCGCTGCAGCCGCGGAACATCGCCCGCATATCATACGCATTCCCGGTATTCCAGCCATTTACGCCATCCAGCGCTGTCAGGGCACTGCACCCGCAGAACAGATACGAAAAATCAACCACATCGCTCACATCAAAATTTTCTCCAAAATTGACTTCACTGAGCTGTGTACATTCCCGAAACAGACTGCTCGAATCCGAATTTGCCTTCACGCCGCCCTCTGCTGCGATAAATACATCACCGCCTGCCCTGTCGAACCACAGCAAAACGCTTCCGTCCTGTGCAGCTGATACATCCCATGTCTGATATGGCCTATCCTCCAGCGTATCCAGAAATGTAACGGTTCCGATCTGAGACCGTTTCACACTTTCCACCCCAAGAAATGAAGCCCGCTTTGAGAAATCACCCTCCGCAAAATCCACATCCGTCACCGCCCGCAGAACTCCAGATTCCGGTACTGTTTCTTCTCTCTGTCTCTCATACCGATACCAGACTTCCCCGTCTGACTCAATGTTTCCATCTTCCCTTAAGGTAAATGTATGCGTCCCTGGCCGGCCGCCGTCTCTGATCTCATAGGCACCGTAACCTCTGTCATAGCTGCTGGTCAGCGTGTCTCCCTTCAATGAGACATCCGTATAGTCATACCTCGTCGAAGACTCCACTGTCGCATAAAACATTCCGCTGTTTCGTTCAAGATTGCCTTCCTTATTAAAATACAGCGAAAACACTTCGGGATTTCCATACTCTCCCGGATCCGGCATACCGCAAAGATAAAAGCCCTCAAAGTCACTGAGCTTTGTAGCGCCGCTGGCAAAGGCAGAAACCGAAAACGCTGCAGTACAAAGGAAAAACAGCGCTATTGCAGGCAGTATTTTTCCACTCCTGTCAAAAATCTTTCGAAAAAAGAGGTTCATCTGTTTCTTCTCCTTCCACATAGTTTTACTGCCTCTCCAGCGCTGAAGTCAGACCTGTATCATCGCAGATGCTGTAAATATACTTGCACACAATCGTTTTGTCCGTTGTCATGCCCATATCGTCCGATGTCGCATAAATTCTGCAAAGCTCTGTCAGGTTCTCCTCTTTCAGTCTCCACATACTGGATCCAAACCTTGTTGCCGACACGGCAGCCTCCAGTCCGTATGGCTCAATCTGCGCATTAAGCGCTTCTCCATATTCCGGATTCTGCCAGCAATCCAGCAGCTCAGCTCTTCCATCATACTCATAATTATACAGCGTCTCCCTGTTTTCATACTCACTGTCGCTGTACAGCCCGTCTTCGCTGCCGTCTGTTTCAATTTTCTGAAGCGCAACACCGGACGTATACCCCGGATCCGAAAGCAGACAGTCTATCTGTATCCTCCCGTCTTCCACATGGAAAATGGCCAGCGTTTCAAAAACTCCATTGAACCGCGTAAATTTCTGCAGCGCAAAATATGTTTTTTTCTCCTGCTCAAACGCAAACAGCTGCATATCTGCTCCCATTCCGCTAAATCCTGTACATCCCATATCATATACGTTCTGAACGCCGCTGCCTTCCCCTTCCAGAACCGCCAGATGCAGCCGTGTATAGGAATACCCGGTCTCCTCATTCTCCTGCTCCTTCAGATAAACGACCAGCGCTTCCGGCGCTCCGTCTCCGTCCAGATCCTTTTCATATCTGCTCAGGACTCCCGACTGATGAAACCAGTTATTGTAGTCCTGGCTGGACATAATATTAGAAAACGTTCCCGTATCGCAGATACCGAGCAATGAAACCAGATTTTGCCGGATCCAGTCGTCGTACGTTACTGTCTCTTCCTGCCCCGCTTCTGTTTTCACATTTTCATCGGTCCACACCTCCTCTTTTATTTCCTGATTCGCAGGCTCTTCCTCCTTTATTTCCTCTGTGCCCTGATTTTCTTTCTCCATTTTCGTCTCTTTTTCATTTTCTTCTCCGTTTTCATCAGCTTTGATGTCTGCCTCCGATTCCAGCTCCATCCAGGACACATCGACAGCGAACGTCTTTGCCGACTGCCCGGAAGCTGATCCATCCTTCGTCACATAGACGGTTCCGGCTTCATACCAGATTGCTGTCGTATATGCAAAATCCGCATCCAGAGAGTTCGTGTACTGCAGCGACTTCCCTGTCCGATCAAGCGCCACAAAATCAGGGCCGTAATACCCGCACAGATAGATCATGTCACCTGGCCCAAAGCAGCAACGCGGCGCACCAAGTGCCTGCACCGACTTCCACAGTATCGCCCCATCTGCTATACGGACTGCAACAATGGTTCCGCCTTCCTCATAATAATAACGCTCTCCATTGATTCCAAGATCCGTTACCTGTGCATACCCTGCACACATGTAACTGTCCGTCGTCCGTTCCCACAAAACCGCGCCGGAAGAATCCGCAGCCCGTATCACACCGTACAGCGACTGTCCCCCATCCTGATACTCCAGCTTGAAGGTCACCGTACCATACTGACTTTTGTGCAATACACTTCCGTCTGCCAATACCGTATCTTCTGTATCTCTGGAATCCCCGGTCTTTCCTTCTTCAAAGCCGCCGTTTCCATTTTCATTTTCTCCAACGATAAAACTTCCGTCATCCCATTCGCTTTCTTCTGTCGGCACGAGATAATCATACACCGCCTCATAAGAATATCCGCCCTGATCCAGTTTGTACCCGTCGCTGATTTCATGCTCATAGTCATTGATCATATGCGCATTGATTCGCTCATAATCATTCAGGCTGTTTTCATCAAAATCATCCGGTGAAATGATTCCGCTGTACCAGCTCTGCCCATCAAAATATCCCTGCAGCTCCTGCGACCGAAACCGTCTGCCCCGCTTCGCGTAAATCTCGTTTTTGCCATAATTAATAACCTGAAGCGGCAGATCGTACAGTTCTGCCTCGCTCATGTAGCGCTGCGCGGAATCCGGGAAGATGTAGCCGGAGGCGGCAGCGGCCTGTATGGAAATGCCGATTCCAAACGCCCCCACAAATAAAATGCCGCACCCTATCTTTGTCAATATCAAATGCCAAATTTTACATCTCCATAAAAATTTACGATGTTCCATCTTTCTTTGCTTTTCTTCTCTCTCTTTCATACCTTCTCTCCCATTTTTATGAAAATAAGCCCACCGTTTCGCTCCCTGCTTCGGGAGTTTTTAACAATGGGCTTATCTTCATTATACTCATATAAAAATAAGCTGTTCTCTGCTCACTTCCATCGTATTTCAGCAGAGACTCTACATTCACGACTGCATCACATTATTTTAACTGAGTCAAGCAAGTCCCTTGCTTCAATTGCGCAAAGCAATAAGCAGTGGATTGGGACTTACTTGTATCAGAAGTAAGACAAGCTTACTTACGAATATCCGCTTTAGTTCGAGCTGCTGCTTGTTCTCCCAAACCGCCCGTTACCCCGCATAATACGCATTCCGGAACAGCGGGCTTCTTCCCGGACCGCTCTGCTTTCTCGTCAAAGCTTTAATCCATCCACTCTTGCCCTGTGTATTTTTCAGTTTGAGATACAGCACATTGTTTTTCAAATAATAGCCTGTCACAGTAACTTTTGCTCCTGACTTTAAAGTAAATGCTTTTGTTCTGCTTCCCGGTCCCTTATAAGTTGTAATTTTTTTGGATGTATAGAGGTACTGATAAGTGCTGCCAACCAGTGATCCGCTGTATCCTTTTCGCTTCAGGGTTCCGCCCTGATATGTATACTCCAGCACAAATACTTTACTTCCGACTGTCCAGTTCATTTCTGAAATAAACACACGTACCGTATTTCCGGATACCCATATGCCTCTGTTTCTTCCCGACCACATAATTACGCTGCTGTTGTGATAATTCTTCATCAGTCCGCTCAGGTCTGCAACAACGGATATCTTTCCGCCGCGATACCGCAGAATCTTGTAGCTGCTGTACGGTGAACCGTCCTCTCCTGCAAAAACGTACAGGAATCTTCTCCCATTTTTCAGTGTAATCAGTCGGCAGTCTGTGTCATATCCGTTCAGGGTATAAACCCGTTTTCCGTTTACATAAACTGCTCTTCCATTGTATAAAAGACGCTCTTTTTTTCCGTTGCTGTCCAGATCATAGCCTGTATACGTTCTGTTCCGACTCAGCTTCATGACACCGGGTGTCGCTGCCTCAGATGGAATGCGAAAGCCCAGCGTCAGAATACAGAGCAGAAATACGCTCACCAGCAGTTTGCACGTTCTCATTTTCGGTTGCCTTTGTTCTTTTGTTTTCATAGTATATCCTCTCTTTCTTTTTATCTTTTAACCGAGTGAAGCAAGTCCTTTGCTTTAATTGCAAGAAACAATAAGCAGCGAGTGGGGACTTGCTTATATCAGAAGTGGCAAATACACTTTCTGATACACTGCAAAGCAGTCACTCAGTTACGCACAATTATTTACATGAATTATGAATATCCGTTTTGACCGCATCGGTCACAGCCAAGTTCTCTCATAATCTGTGTATTTTTGTCCAGGTTTTTATTACAAAAATTTATTCAGATTGGCTGTAGTATAGCGGTACATCGGATAAGCACGTTTTCCTTTTTTCATCTTATTCGCAAATGCATTGTACTTTGCTTTCGTTGTCTTTGTTCCGTTCACATAATAATTTCCTGTTCCATAGCCCGCAATCCATTCATAGCTGTAGACTGCCTTTCTTCCAAGTGCTCCATTATTAAATGTAAAAAACTCATTTCTATCATCCATATGCCCGGAGGTCACAAACTCAACCAGCCTGCTGCCGCGATAAACGCCGATCTGCGGATAACTTCCGCTTCCATACCTGCCCTGCTCCACAACCTTTTTCACTTTTCCGCTGCGGATCGTGTAAAGCTCTGATCTTGCTCCTCCTGGCGCTGTCGTCATACTGCCGCCCTGGAAACAGAAGCGTACCATACATTCATCCGTACCATCTCCGTCAATATCCATAAAAGCAAAGTAAGTAACCGGATCACTGTCACCTGGCTGAATCAAGCCCTCATAAACCCATTCCATATAGGCATTGAAATTCTTGTTGTGGAAGGCTTTGATGTAGGAGACATACTTTTTGTGCTGAGCCTTTTTGCTCGAAGAAGAGACGTTTTTAACCGTTACCGTACACTTCGCGGTCTTTCCGTTTGCAGTCGCACTGATCACCGCTTTTCCGGCAGATTTCGCCGTTACCTTTCCGGTAGAGCTTACGCTCGCGACACGGCTGTTGCTGGATTTCCAGGTGACTTTTTTGCTGGCACCGGTGACGGTTGCTTTCAGCGTAATATATTTGCCTTTATAAATAGTACTTTGACTTCTGCTTAATTTTATAGATGCTTTTGGCGGATTTGCTGTTCTAACATTTTTCACATCACTGTACTCACTATACACCGTGAAGTCTCCTTTTTTGCAAACAGCTCTTACCTGAAACTTATATTGCTTTCCATATTTTAAATTACTGATTGTGCCAGAATTAGATGAGAACTTTTTAATTTTTGTCTCTGTTCCATCCCATAAAGAGTATTTTACTTCATACCCTGTAATATTGCATTGCTTATTTAATAGCTGTTTTCTAGTAGAATTCCATTTTAAAGAAATAGAATTTTTAGAAACATTTACCTTTTTTTCAAACTTAGGGGTTTCAAGCCATATCGGAATTAATTCTCTGCCTTTTGTTACATAAAAAACATTCGTACTATCTACCTTTTGACTTACTGTAAATTTCCCATTCTGATGATTCTCCATTTTATTTATCTTTTTCGAAACCCATTTAGGAGCATCAATGCCAAGAAACCCATCTGTTATCTTATATTTTTCAGGTGCCACAAGATTCCACATTTTAGTTGAATATGTAGTACAATTATGCCATATATCATCACGCATATCTACAATGACATCATCTTGTCCATCATGATAGTAACTTTCTTTCGGCGTATTATTAATAATTTTATTCAACTGTTCTTGTGTAATATCTATTGATATCGAAGAATTTTCCACATCTTTACAATTACCATTTCTCTATTTATATATACTCCGCCAGCTTTAATTGGACTCATTTTGTCCGGCCAGATAGAAACAGTAATCATTGATTTTGCCGGAATTGGATAATCCAAAAAATTCAGTGTAGATCGACTTGTATTTCTTATACTTAAAAACGCATGTCCCAGATTTCCACCAGATGAACCCGTTAAAGAATTTCCATAAACATGCAACGTAAGACGCGCTACTGTACCTTCAGCATATACTGGCTGAAACCATATTACTGATAATAAAAAGGTTAAAAACAGCCAACGCATTATATTAATTTTTGTTTTTTGCATATGTTCGTCAGAAAACATCTTTTATTTGGAGATGCTCTTTTCAACTCCAGTTTAAAACATGTTTTCCTTTTCTCCTCTCACTTAAAATAAAAATTCCTCTAAAACGTATATATCCTATTTACTCTGTCAAAACAAATATTTATACTTCACAGCTTGCTTATAATCACCATCTTGAGTGAGCACGCCTCACTTACAATCCAAGCAAGTCACCCCACTGCCTCTTGCTCCTCGCAGTTGAAACAGATGACTTGCTTGACTCGGTTAAATTATACCAAATACCTTAATTACAATTCCGGATAAGGTACTTCCCATTGCAATTGGCTTCGTTCACCACATGTGCAATATTGAGTAAGCGTTAAGTAGCTAAAATCAAACCATACTTTTTGATTTATCGTATGCTTATGTAATTTAAATCTAACCTTTGAAGGAAGTTTAATTTTCGCACTTTTTCTTTGTCCATATTGATAATATGTAACGTTAATTGTTTTATACTTCAAGACTTGCTTTCCTATAATCATTTTGCCATAATTCGTCAAATTTCCACTCAAATTATATCCCAACCGTGAAAATCCAACCGCCCTTTGTTCTGCATATTGCATTTTCTTTTTCCATTGATCTACTGAGGAAAATGACCCAAGCGTTACCGTAACATATGATGTCTGAACATACGGAACTAGCTTAAAAACCTGGGCTTTTGTTCTATTTTTATTCCAAATCTGAATATTCGTTCCATTTTCAATATTTCCTCCACTTACATCTAGATATTTGCCACATCTGTTCATAAAACGAACATAACCATCCTTATATCCCGAGGCATTGTATATCTTCCATTGTTGTGCACTGGTTCCATTCAAACTCCACTGATTAACATTCGCACCTGCATAAGTACCTGCCCCATAAACATCAAGTGCTTTATTCGAACCTTTGTTAATTAAAGCATAATACCCCGTTCCATTTCTGGCTATTCGAAATAATTGTGCGTCACTTCCATTTTTCTCCCATAATTGAATATTGGCACCATCATTCCTGCTACCCCCACTCACGTCCACTACTTTATTTTTATCTAACACACTTTCCAAAAAATAATAATTTTTAAAGCTAATAGTTGTTGCATGAACAGCGGTAACCGGTAAAAAAATCATTACTATATTAATAACTAAGACTTCCCATACCTAAAATGGGATTCGCACCTTGAAAATTCAATATTTCAGCTAACAAAATAGAGATTTATGCCGCTACAGCTTTGGGATGGAGTGCATTTCGCAGATATTCCGGCAGTCTTGCTTCAAAATC
>JAQXVT010000086.1 GCA_029225065.1 Lachnospiraceae bacterium
AGGATCACTACACTTAAAACAACTGTTTTTGCAATCAGGGATGCGAAAGAGCCGGTCTCATAGCCTTTTGATTTCTTGGAGAAATAACCCTTCAACTGAATGATCACGAAAATCGCTACTGCGACGATACCTGCGATCATACAAGTCATGTTGAAACCTTCCATGCCGAACAAGTCAGGAATGTAGCATTCAGCACCGCCACCAAAGAGGTTTACAAACACCTCATTCTTGATAGAGATCGTCATACCATTCAATACAACGTTGGAAAGTCCTCGGAATACGAGCATTCCGGCCAAAGTTGTGATGAAAGGCGGTACATGTACGAAGGCGATCCAGAAGCCCTGCCATGCACCGATTGCAAGACCAACTAAAAGCATAATGAGAATGGATACCCACACGTTGACACCCTTATTCTCCATCAGCGTCGCACCGACTGCACCAACGAAACATACAACAGATCCAACGGAAAGGTCGATGTTACCACCGGTTAAGATACAAAGCAGCATACCGGTTGCCAGCACAAACACGTATGCGTTCTGTGCAATCAGGTTGTTAATGTTCTGCGGAAGCAGGATCTTTCCGCCTGTCTTCCATGCGAAGAACGCTGTTACAAGAATTAATACGATGATCATCGTATATTTTTTCACAAATTCCATTACATTTTCTTTACTCATTGTCTACTCTCCTTTGCTCGATTTCAGAATGCAGGACATGATCTTCTCCTGAGTTGCTTCTTCCTTTGAAACCTCACCAACGATCTTACCCTCGTTCATGACATAGATACGATCACTCATGCCAAGTACCTCCGGAAGTTCCGAAGAGATCATGATAACGGATTTACCAGCAGCAACAAGCTGGTTGATGATACAATAGATCTCGTATTTTGCTCCGACATCGATACCACGTGTCGGCTCATCCAGGATCAGAATATCCGGATCGGCGAACATCCACTTTGCAAGCAGTACCTTCTGCTGGTTACCTCCGGAGAGGTTTCCGACATTCTGCTCTACCGTCGGACACTTCGTCTTCAGCTTTTCTTTATACTCGACTGCTACCGCATATTCCTTATCCTTATCAATGATTCCCCGTTCACTGACTGCTTCCAGATTGGCAAGCGTCGTGTTCGTCTTGATCGGATTGCTCAGGATTAATCCGTCGCCCTTTCGGTCCTCAGTTACGTATGCAATCTTATGATGGATTGCATCCCTGGCATTTTTCAGATGGACTTCCTTTCCATTCAGAAACAGCTGGCCGCTGATATTGGTGCCGTAACTCTTTCCGAAAATGCTCTTTGCAAGCTCGGTACGTCCTGCGCCCATCAGTCCGGAGATTCCGACTACCTCTCCCCTGCGGACTTTGATTGAAACATTGTCCACCACTTTGCGCTCCGTGTAGATCGGATGATGCACGGTCCAGTTTTTCACTTCCATATTTATTTCGCCGATCTTCACGCCCGGACGCTTCGGGAATCGATCCGCAATTTCACGTCCTACCATGCCGCGGATAATCCGATCCTCTGAGAAATCGTCCACACCCTTTGTCAGTGTCTCAATCGTCGATCCGTCGCGGATGACTGTGATCTTGTCCGCCACGTAGGAAACCTCATTTAATTTGTGTGAAATAATGATACAGGTCATGCCCTCTTTTTTGAACTTCAGCAGCAGATCCAGAAGTGCCTGGGAATCCTGCTCGTTCAAAGAGGAGGTCGGCTCGTCCAGAATCAGAAGCTTTGCATTCTTTGCAAGTGCCTTCGCGATCTCCACGAGCTGCTGTTTGCCGACTCCGATATCCTTGATCAGAGTTCTTGAGGACTCGGTCAGTCCTACCTGTCTGATATATTTATCTGCCATTCCGTAGGTCTCATCCCAGTTGATGGCAGCCTTTTTTCCGCGTTCATTTCCAAGGAACAGGTTCTCGCCGATCGTCATGTACGGAATCAGCGCCAGCTCCTGATGGATGATTACGATGCCTTTGCTTTCGCTTTGCTTAATATCATGAAACTTACATACTTCTCCATTGTAAATGATATCACCCGTGTAACTGCCGAATGGATACACGCCGGAGAGTACGTTCATCAGAGTCGATTTTCCGGCTCCGTTCTCGCCGACCAGAGCGTGAATCTCGCCCTCTTCCACTTTCAGGTTTACGTTGTCAAGTGCTTTTACGCCGGGGAATGTTTTGGTGATATTTTTCATTTCCAACAGTATCTTTGCCAAAATTGCTCCCTCCCTCACTTATTTCCGATACTTTTCCATTTTTCTTGCAAATACAGCTGTAAACTCAGACATTTTTTCTCTGTATTCATAAGAACAGGCGGGCGAAATGCCCGCCTGCATGATGCGGAGTCTGCTTCCGCTTTTGCGTCCTTACTGAATCTGATCCTCTGTGTAGTATCCGGAATCGATCAGGATCTCTTTGTAGTTGTCAGCGGTAACTGCAACCGGCTCGCAGAGGTAAGACGGGATGATGCCTGTGCCGTTGTCGTAAGTCTCGGTATCATTAACCGGAGCTTCGCCGCCTGTCATGATCGCGTCAACCATCTCTACAACCTTCGTTGCCAGTGTACGGGTATCCTTAAATACGGACATTGCCTGCTTTCCGTTTACGATGTTCGGAACGTTTGCGATATCGCAGTCCTGACCGGTGATAACCGGGTAAACATCGTTCGTATAGTTTGCTGCCAGAGCGTTTGTTACGCCAAGAGCGGTGGAGTCGTTGGAAGCGAGTACTGCATGAAGCGGTGTACCGTCAGCATAGTTGGAAGAAAGGATATTCTCAAATCTTGACTGTGCTGCGTCTGTTGCCCAGTTTGCAGTTGCAACCTCGTCCTTTGTCATCTGTCCGGACGGAACAACCAGCTTGCCTGCGTCAATGTACGGCTGAAGCACGTCCATAGCGCCGCCGAAGAAGAAGTTTACATTGTTGTCGCCCGGGTCACCGGTAACCATCTCAAGGTTGAACGGTCCATCCTGATTGTCAAGATCCAGAGCGTCTACGATGAACTGTCCCTGTGTCTTTCCTACCAGGTAGTTATCGAATGTTGCGTAATAAGAAATCGCATCGGTATTCATGATCAGACGGTCATAGGAGATAACCGGGATGCCGGCTTCCTTTGCCTGTGCCAGAACGGTTCCAAGAGAGTCGCCGTCGATGGATGCTACTACGAGGAGCTGGTCGCCGTTTGCGATCATGTTCTCGATCTGAGCTGCCTGCTGTGCGGAGTCGTTGCCTGCGAACTGAAGGTCTACCTCATATCCCTTCGCTTCAAGCTCAGCCTTCATGTTCTCACCGTCCTGATTCCATCTCTGCAGATCCTGTGTCGGCATTGCAACGCCGATCAGTCCCTTGGATTCCTCAGCTCCTGCTACCGTTCCGAGTGCAGCTGCGCTAAGTGCCGTTGCGACTGCGAGTACCGCGATTTTCTTTTTCATAGTTTGTTTCCTCCTTTTGCTTTACGTTCGCTTTAAGATGACTAAAGCATACCACAAGGCCGGCAGGAGATGTTTGCAAAGTGCTGTATTTTTTTGATAAGATCTTCTTTTCTTTGTTCAAAACAGGAAATAATTGCGGCAAAAATTTGCGGTTGACAGGAAAAATGTCTGTTTTTCTTCTGGCAGCGCCGTTATTTGCCGGGTCATGCGCTGGTATTGCAGTCACTTTTATGTTATACTTTCGGCATAATGTATTACATGCAGGGAGGAAAACAACTATGCAGCATCCGGTTTTTGATGAACGATATTCTGTGGCTGACGAGGCCATTTTGGGGGCTTTTTTTGAACTTACAAAAAGAAAAAATCCTGACAGGATTACGGTATCCGACGTCATAAAGACTGCCGGTATTGCAAGGAGTACCTTTTATAATCACTATCAGGATATCCCATCGCTGGTATCTGCGATTGAGGACAAAACAATTCGGGATGTTTTTTCCATGATGGAAAAATTTCATTCCAAAAATGACCGTGACATCTGCCGGTCCTATTTTCTGACCATCTGTCAGTATACAATGGAAAATCCATTTCTGGCCAGCCTTCTGCGCACACCGCATGGCGATGTACTCTTCGAAAAAATGCTGACAATGCTCCATCACTACGTGGTTGATACAACTGCCAGCTCCAGGCCGACTCAGCACACAAAGGAAGAGGTATCTTACGTCATCACCTGTGCAATCGGCAGCACAATCGGTGTCCTTCACAAATGGACCCGTGATAATTTTAATCTGGCACCGGAAATCCTTGCAGATATTCTGTCTCAGATTTTTTTATCCGGCATGCTTCCTCTTCTTTCCTGAGCCTGGAGCTTTTTCCGGTTCCTCTACTGCTTCATTATGCCAGCGGCTCGTCGATCAGCACATCCTGTCTTCGGATTTTCTTTGTCGCATTGCGGATAAATGGATTTTTCCGAACAACCAGATGTGTAATCTGACGGTAGGTCGGCTGTTTTTTGTTGTATTCATCCAGAAATGCCCGGAGTCTTTTCTCGATAGCCTCCGCATCCAGCATTTCTGCCTCCACAACTGCCTGTTCCGGATAAATGCGGGCCGTCAGTCCATTGTCCTCTCCGGTTACAATGACTTCGCCCACCAGCGGATTCAGCGCAAGCTTATTCTCGATCTCTTCCGGTGAGACATTTTCTCCGTTGGACAGAATAATCAGGTTCTTTACACGGCCATTGATAAACAGATAGCCGTCTTCATCCATATATCCCTTATCGCCGGTATGCAGCCAGCCGCCTTTCAGCGTCTTCTCCGTCTCATCCGGCATCTGATAATAGCCCTTCATGACACTGGTACCCCTTACCAGGATCTCACTGTTTTCAAAACGGATTTCCACATTCTCAAGCGGCTTTCCGATCGATCCCTTCTTATGGTTTTCCGGCGTATTGTTGCTGATGACAGGAGAACATTCTGACATTCCGTAGCCCTCCAGCACCTCAATGCCATATTCTGCAAAACGATCAATATAGTACGGATCCAGATGTGCACCACCGGTAAAAACCGTGTGCAGGTTTCCACCGAACAGCTTCTCTGCCAGAACTGCTTTCGGAATGCCTGGATCTGTACCTGCCAGTCTCTTATAAATGCTTTCAATCATCATTGGAACCATCAGCATGATATCCGGTTTGAAAATCCCCATATTTCGAACCATATGAAGCAGCGAGTCATTGACACAGAGCGTTGCCCCCTGAGAAAATCCCTTCAGCCAGTCCATAACAAGGCAAAATGCATGATGGATCGGAAGTACGCTGAGCATCACGGTTCCCGGTTCTGCCGATATCTTAACTGCCTCCACATTTGAAGCCAGATTGTTCTGCGTCAGCATAACTCCCTTGCTCTTTCCTGTCGTTCCGGAAGTAAAAATAATCGTTGCAAGATCCGTTTCCTCCGGATATGCAGCATCCTCGGAAGCATTTTTTCCCGCATTTTGTACCTCTGTAATGGCATGCACCTTTTCCGGTGCATCTTTCACTGCTTCTTCCTGAAGCATCCAAATCTTCTGAAGCTTCGGGCAGCCTGCAAGGAAGGATTCAAGATACGGTCTGTGTTTCGGGCTTAAGAAAAGTGCTTCAGCATCTGAACGATTTATCAGGTCAATCAGATCCTCGCACGGAAGCGCTGCATCGAGCGGCACTGCTACGGTATTTCCCGTAATAATTCCAAGATAGCTCTCAATCCACTCCACAGAGCTGCTTCCGATCAATGCGATATGTTTTCCCGCAAATCCTTCTGCAAGAAGACCTTTTCTGACAGAAACCACATGTTCCATCATCTCCAGATAGCTTCTTGCCAGAACTTCTTTCCGGCTTAACCACTTTACTGCTTTTACATCTCCAAATTTCTGTGCACTTTCTTCTAATATCGTTCTAATCAGCATACTTATTCTCCTACTGTTTCTGCGCAGCCTGTTCTTGTTACTGAAGATCTTCCAAAAGCTTAAGCGCCTCACCAAGCGTTACGATCTTCATTGCTTTGTCTTCCTCCAGTTCAATATCAAAGGTATCTTCCAGCTCGCCTAAAAAGGACATAAAGTCCAGCGAACTAAAACCCAGATCCTCACGAAATCGCATTTCCTCTGTCATCTCTTCTGCTGCCACTTTACTGTACTGTGCTACAATATTTTTAAATTCCATTTCCTGACTCATATGATCTCCTCCTGCATGTATTCGTTTTCTTCATACGGATATTCGCAATCCGCTTCTCTGTGTTCCCGCTTAAACCTGTGCCATGATTTCTCCGATACTCATATCCGGCTCTGCAATTCCCTTAAAGAGAATACGCATCATATAATAGTAGAGAAGTTCCATGTCATGCTCCTCCAGATGGGCTGTCTGATAATGATAGGAAAAATTCATACCGCCATCCTCCGTATGCGATACGGTCAGATACATCTTCTTCGTTGCAGCACCGTTCGCAAACCACTTTGCATGCTGACGCACCGTTCCAAGCATTTCATTTTCTACCTTCACCGGCATTGGCTGATACGTCAGATAGCAGCTCTCATACCCTGTATGCTCCGGTGTACCGTATCTTTGTCTCATCTCATCCACAATGAATGCCGGATCGTAATTGCTGTGCATATAGATACGGTTCTGCATATTTTGAATTTCGTAGGCTGCAGAAAGGAAATCTGTTTCCGGTGCAATCACCGTCCTGCACGGAAACATGATCGTTCTGCTTCCGCCGGAGGTCCACTCCTCATGTGTTGAACGCCTGGAGATAAAATTCTGAATCGTGATATCCTCCTGACCATCATTTACCTTTGACAGATACGTACGGATGCCAAGCAGCAGAAGATTTGTCATGGAAAGCTGATGATTCATACAGAAATCCATCAAATGCTGCGTCGCATCCGGCTCCAGATGATAATCCCTGACCGCTACAAACAGATTCTCCCTCTCAATATCTGCAGCACGAAGCTTCGGATTTCCGTGACGCTTTCTTGCCTCCTCCAGCACAGACGGTCCCTGAATATCCGAATACAGCGGCTCACCAAGTGCATCCAGCTGATCGCTCCAGAACTTTCTGTCCTTTGCAAAACGCTTTTCATTCCCTGCCTTTGCCAGGTCCTTTTTCAGTACCGTTTCAAAATCAGCCAGTTCCTGCGGATAAGCAGTACCGTATTTATAATGCGTATACAGCTGAAACAGGTCTCCGATCATCACTACCAAACCACAGGAGTCAATCAGTCTATGATCCATATGTACAAAGAAACCATTGTATCCTTCCGGCAGCTTCAGCATCGTAAACTCACACATCGGAATGTTGTCACCATCGAAGGTTTCATATGCCCACTGCTGCATCTCTTCATCTGCCTTTGCAAGGCTTCCCATTCCTGAGAGATCCTTCAGACTGATGTCCCGCGGATCCTGTTTTACGATATACTGTTGTACATTCCCATCTTTATCCGGCTTTGTAAAACGAACCCTGGTGCATCCGGAACGCTCCATTTCCATCTGAATGCATTTTTTCAGCAATCCGAAATCCAGCTCCGCCTGTACAGATGCCACAACACTGACTCCGGATACCTGCTGTGTTCCATAGTCTCGAATCCAGTTGTGATGCATTTTCTGCGCCGCTGCTAAAGGATAATAATTTCTCATTCTTTCTTCCTCCACTTCCCGGTACACTTCTTTTCCGCGATAAAAATAATACCTTTTTGCTCTGCGCAAGAAAATATCACACCTCTCCGAAAAAAAACAGACCCTCGCAGATTTAATGAACACTTTACAAAAAATTGACCGGAACTTATCAAACATTTTACAAAAATGTGTCCGATAAGTCCCGGTCATACGTTTTCTGTTCTTTTATTGTTATTTTGCTTTTACGGTTACGGTAACGTACCTGGTCAGTCCATTTCCGACTACCTTAATCCTGCAGGTGCCAGCCTTTTTCGCATAGATCCTGCCTGTGGCAGATACCGTCGCGATCTTACTGTTTGTCGTGCTGAATTTCAGCGCTTTTGTTGTCACAGCCGGCGCACCGGTTACCTTTAAGGTTTTGTATTTACCCTTCACAAGTGTTACCTTTGTCGGTGATACAGTCAGCGTCTTATTGCGGACTGTGATCGTGCAGGAAGCGCTAAGCTTCGTGCCGTCTGTCGTGCGGGCGGTAATTCTTGCCTTTCCCGGAGCTTTTGCTGTCACAAGACCCGTGGAGCTGACAGATGCAATGTACGGATTGTTTGTGCTCCATACCACCTTCCGGTTCGTTGTATCAGACGGTGAAACGTAAGCTCGCAGCTGCAGTTTGTTTCCTTTGTAGATCGTCGCCGCATCGCGTGATATTGTAATATCCTCTGCAAGAACTTTCACAGGCTTTACAATCAAATCATAATAACCGGTGCTGCCGCTGGATACATGTACATAATACGTTCCAGCAGTCAGATCCACATTCATGCTCTCTGTGCTCGGACTTTCTTCCGTACCAAAAATCCATCCATTAGACTTCACAACGTTCATACTGGAGTCTCGGATTTCTACTGCACATCCTGTAATATAGCTGGTAAACTGAAGCGTAACAGTTTTTTCCTGAGACAGGGTAAATTTGTAATAATCATCTGAATCCTGCGCCGAACGCAGCCCCCGCTTTTTCTGGTTCAAACTGATTTTTTCTGCTTTTCCATATGTGTTATTTGGCTCAACTTCATTATTTCCCGCCGCTTTATAGTCTGCTTTCAGCCAAAATTCTCCAGCGCTTCCGCTATCTGCCGCATAAACTTTGATCAGATAGGTACCTTTTTCAACCCACTGTCCTTTCGACCATGTCGCAGGCGCATTCGACCCTCCATACAACCAACCATTTTCATAAATGGTTGTCTGTAAATCTTCTGTCTGTAATTTTACACCAGCCACATAAAAAAACGAGTTAAAATACAACGTCACATAACCCGGCCTCGTAACTGTGATCGTATAGTACCTTGTATCATTATTCTTTGTGAGACTGTCCGTCCTCACCCACTGACCAAATTTCAGTTTGTGCCAGCTTGCCGATGCAGATGCATTAAGCGGCCGTACTGCCATCCCAAGGCAGATGCAGCACACCAGCATTGCCAGAATGGACACCATGTTTCGCTTCAAATGTTTCATGTTCTCTTCCACCCTTTTCTGGATTTTTAATGCCCAGAGTCTAAACAAACTGCAAAACAGATTACGTATATTCGCTCCATTATATTACTTTTAGTCGAAGCAAAATAGCCGTCGTTTTTACTCTGTGCAATAGTTATCTCTAACGCAGCAGAAATCAGGAAGAAAGTAAAGAAAGAATGCAGCTTATTTTGTTTTCACTGTAACGACTACCATTCTCGTCAAACCGTTACCTTTCACGGTGAGCCTGCAGATATTACCACCTTTCGCAATGATTTTTTGATACTCGACACCGTCGATCGTCACCTTGCCGACGCCGTCAGGGCAGGTCACAAATGCGTCTCCCCTGCCCTCCTGCTATGCAAACAGTATGATACTGTTGTCAACTGTTTTATACTGTTATATTAAAAAGCGGATATTCGCAATGGAAGCAGTGGATGGGGACTTGCCTGACTCTGTCACTCCGATCACATCCGCCAGCGGACACTTTCGGTCATCGTCCCACGAAAGTGTCCCTGTCTTCATCGCTTCTTCGTAGCGCGAGATCTTGTAGGACAGATGGGACATCGTGGCTTCCAGCTGTTCCTTCTGCTTTTTGAGCAGCTCCATCTGGTTTTTCAGAAGCTCAAGCCGCGCCGGAATCGTCTCATCGCCCTCCTGATAAAGACGGAGATACTCGATCATTGCCTCCACCGGCAGCCCGGCCTTTCTCATACAGAGCGCCAGCTCAAGCCATCGCAGGTCCTCCTCCTGATAATCGCGGATTCCGCTGCTCGTGCGGTGTACCTCCGGAATCATCTTCACCCGCTCATAATAGCGCAGGGTATCCTGGGTCAGATGATACCGCTGTGCCACTTCCTTTATTGTCATACGTTATACCTCCGGAACCTTCCTTTTCCATGCTGCTGAGAAAAACGCGCAGTATAAAACAGACCTTTGCGATCTGCCAGCTTGAGCTGTTCTTGTTCTCTGTCGCGTAAAACTGTCTTCCTACTTCAAAACGCCGTACTGCCCGTCGCTCACTGCTTCCAGCCACTCATTGGAACCATCCACGCCAGGCACCTCAACTGCAAGATGAGAAAACCAGGAATCCGGCGCAGCTCCGTGCCAGTGCTTTATGCCCGCCGGGATATTGATGCAGTCGCCCGGCTTCATTTCAACGGCTTCTTTTCCCCATTCCTGATAGTAGCCGCGTCCTGCTACACAGACCAGAATCTGTCCGCCGCCCTCTTTTGCGTGATGAACATGCCAGTTATTACGGCAGTAAACTGGACTACCTCTCCGCAATCCCTTGTAGTTGCTGGCTTTAACGGCATACACATCTGTGCTTTGTGCGAATCTGTCCTGACGAGCAGTTTCTGCCAGGTTATTTTTCTGTTTCTTCCTCGTTCCAAACCTCTTTTGCAAGGTTGAATACTGCCCAGCCCTTTGGCCATCCTGCATAGAATGCTACGTGAGTAATAATCGCTGCGATTTCTTTTTGTGTTACCCCATGATCCTTTGCATTCTGTAAATGGAATTTTAAAGAAGAATCTGTAATTCCCTGTGCCATCAGTGCTACGACTGTGATAATGCTTCTTGTCTTTAAATCAATATCTTCATTGTTCCAGTTCTCTCCGAACAGAACATCATCGTTGAAATGTGCAAACTCCGGTGCAAATGTTCCCAGAGCATTTCTTCCTGCTGTCTGTGTAATCTTTGCCATGACATCAAACCTCCGTCTTTTTATTTATGGTAATTTGTTGTACTCTTCTTCTGGTAAGAACTCCAGCCACTCATTGGAAGCTCCTTCTGCCGGAACCTCAACTGCCAGATGCTGGAACCAGCTGTCTTTCGCTGCTCCATGCCAGTGTTTTACTTCCGGTGGAATGTTTACCACATCTCCAGCTTTCAGTTCACGAGCCGGTTTTCCTTCTTCCTGATACCATCCTCTTCCACCAGTAACCATAAGGATCTGGCCACCCTTGTGATGGACGTGGTATGCATTGATTGTTTTTGGAGCGAAAGTAACCAGACCAACAGGTACTCGCTCTGTTGTAAGCATATTCAGATAACATTCACCTGTAAAATACTTTGCAAATGCTACATTTTCCTCACCGATTGGAAATACGTTGCCACCGCCTAAGTCTTTTTTCATCTGTTCGATATCCATGAAAATCTCCTCCTTGCGTTTTTATTTTATGGTACAACCTGAAGCAAGCTTTAGGTCAATAGATTTTGCAACTTTTTACATAAAGTTCGCATTTTTCCTGTGACAGTTTGCATTTCAGATTCACTTTATTTCTTATCGGTTTTTATCATACACCCATATTGCTTCCTATGTCCAATACCCATTATTGTAGGTTGCTTAATGCCTTTTAAGCATAATCTGTTTCTATACCACAATGCAAATGTTAACTTCCACTGATTTTTCTATCTCGAAATAATCAACGCCCCAATTCAGCTGAACTGGGGCGATTTCTTCGTCAAAATTACCAATGGATTTTATCTCTCATGACTGTCTTCCTCTAAGAAACGCAGTATTTCATCG
>JAQXVT010000087.1 GCA_029225065.1 Lachnospiraceae bacterium
ATCGTAAAAATTCTCTTATATTTTTTCATGTAAATCATCCTTTCTGCTCTCTTAATTGTCCCTATCATACACCAGTTAGAAATTACTGACAACCGGTTTTTCTCACTTTGCCGCCTGCTCTGCAAACTTTGTATTCACCAGCTTTTCATACGGCATGCGCTCCTCCAGTTCCCCTGCCTCCTGCAAGATATCCTGCAGCAGCTCAAAGCTGTCCTGTTCAAAAATCAGATCCTTTTTCCATGTATCCTGCTCATAATACCGCGTCACGATTGCCGTGATCGTCTCAGGATCCGTTTCCTTAAACTGCGGCCGGATCACCTCTGCAATCTCCTCCGGCGTGTGCGTGTTCACATAATCCATGCCCTTCTGCAGTGCGTTTGTAAACGCCTGGATTACCTCCGGATGTGCCTCAAGATAACCCGTTTTTGCGCAGTATGCCGTGTACGGCACATACCCAGAATCCGTTCCAAGCGATGCCACGACGTATCCTGCGCCTTCCTGCTCCAGAATCGTCGCACTCGGTTCAAATTCAACCGTATACGTTCCCTTTCCACTTGAAAAAGCTGCTGCCGTCGAACCAAAATCGATACTCTGATCAATTTTTACCTCAGAAGGATCGATGCCGTTCCGGCGAAGAATATATTCAAAAACCATTTCCGGCATGCCACCTTTTCGACCGCCAAGCACTTCCTCCCCCACCAGATCCTTCCATGCAAACTCCGGCATCTCTTCTCTTGCCACAAGGAAATTCCCTGCTCGCTGCGTCAGCTGCGCAAAATTGACCGGTGCGTCGGCTGCACCGCCGCTGTACGTATAAATCGACGCTTCCGATCCCATAAATCCTATATCCGCCTCTCCGGAAAGCAGCGCCGTCATAACCTTATCTGCACCAAAGCCCGTAACAAGTGTCAGGTCAATGCCCTCCTCCTCGAAATAGCCGTTCTCAATCGCTACATACTGCGGTGCATAAAAGATGGAATGTGCCACTTCGTTTAAAGTAACCTCCGTGAGCACTTTTAGCTCTTCTGCATCTTTTGCAGCTTCCTTTGCGCTCTCTTTTGCTGCATGCTCCGTTGTTTCTTCTGCAAATGCAGCAGTCTGCAGCGCCATCACGCCAAGCAGGGTGATCGCTGCCAGAGCAATCCTTTTTTTGTTCTTCATACAGATCTCCTTTTTAAAGGCTTCTGGTTTCAGAATATGCATAAAATTTAAGATGGTTCTTTTCTGTTTTTTTTAAAGCTTCTCTGTGAAAAATATGGTATGATAAGAAACAGAAAAATACAGACATGAAAAGGAGAGCTACATATGTACCTATGGTTTCTTGCTGCCGTACTTGCTTATTTTATAAAAGGATTGTGCGGTTTTGCAAATACATTAGTCTTTACTTCTGTGTTAAGCTTCCGTGTGGAAAATGCAAATATTTCCCCTATTGACTTGCTGATCGGATATCCATCCAATGTCATTCTCGCCTGGAAATATCACAAAAAATTAGATCCGAATATCTACCTTCCGCTTGTTGGACTTGTTCTTGCCGGGAGTATCCCAGGTGTTTTTTTGCTGAAGCATGTAAATGCCACCTCGATCAAGGTAGTATTCGGCATTGTTGTAATTGTCCTTGGCATGCAGATGCTGCTGAAGGAATACAGCAGTAAAACGATGCAATTGCCAAAATTCATTCTGGCACTGATCGGGATTTTATCGGGTGTACTCTGCGGATTATTTGGAGTCGGCGCCTTACTGGCAACGTATGTCGGCTGCGTAACCAATGATACCGATACGTTCAAGGCAAACCTCAGTGCAGTATTTATTGTGGATAATACAGTTCGCCTTATTTTATACAGCTGCCTTCATATACTGACTATGAATACAGTAAAAATGAGTCTGCTGCTTTTTCCGTTTGCCTTACTTGGATTGTGGGCAGGAATGAAATGCAGCAATCTGCTGAACGAAAAACATATCCGCATCCTCACCAGCATACTGCTTGTAATTTCCGGCGTATCATTGATTCTGAAAAACATATAAGAGCGCGTTATGACAGTCCATCACAGCCTCTGATCCTCGGTGATCTGGTCTCTCCGATCGATCCGTTCCTTAAACTCACATTTTCTGCTGATCAGTGTCAGTAAATATTCAGTGATTACATTCAATGCGGTGGTCGAATTGCAGAAATTCATGCTGTCAGTCGGTACCATCAGGATGCAGTCTGCATAAGAGGAAAGGATACTGGTAACATCATTGATGACAAGAAAAATCTTTGCGCCGCTTTTCTTTGCAACCTTCATATAGTCCAGGTCAATTTTGTAAAATCTGGAAAAAACGAACATCAGTACCACATCACCTGATTTCAGATCCTGAATTCTGGAGATGGAGGTACACTCCGAATCGGCAATTGTATTCACCTCCGGAAGCATGAAAGAAAGGAGCCTGCCAAATCCGATGGCGGTTCCTTTGCAGCCGCGCAGTCCGATCACATAGCGCTTTTTGCCTTTTACAATCGCATCTGCAATCTTCTCAAAATCCTCCATATTGTTGTGTGAAAAGATATTCGAAATATTATCCTGGATCTTGTGGATGAATTGTTCCGTGACATCTCCGCCCTCTATTTTTTCGTAATTGATCCGCATTCGTTCGGTCAGTGGAATCCTATTGGAGCTTTTTTCCACCAGCATATCATAGACTCTGTTTTTCAGATCTGCGTATCCCTCGAATCCGATAGATTTTGAAAAACGGATGATGGACGCATCACTTACACCAATCTCATTCGCGATATCCATCGCCGATAAATTTCCGATCCGTTCCTGATTTTTAATAAAATAATCGCCAATGATTCTCTGCTTTTTGGTCAGTTCCGCATTTTTAATGCGCTCTGTCAGAAGATTTGCCATATTTTCCTCCTGCTCCCGTCTGTTTTCTCCGATTACAGATCCCATTTTGCCTATTATAACGCTTCTCTTTTGTCGTTTCAACAAGAGACAGGCGGAATCCGAAGAAGATTCCGCCTGTCTTTGGCAGTAAATGAATAAACAAAGAACTCTTGTCAAAGCGTTTTCCCGTTACTCCCTTATGTGCTCTGTCTGCTGATAAAGAGGAAGCCAAACAGAATGCAGGCAAGTGACACTCCGCCTCCGATAAGAAGTCCCATCACAACAGAACCGGAAACGATGATTGGAAGCACTGCTGACAGGGTTGACGTAACCGGCGTGAATACTCCGAGCGCAACGCCAAAACCTTCCCATGCATAGGATTTCGAATCCGGATCAACGCATCTTGCAAGTGCAAGACCGGAGGGTGTCGATCCGTGTCCCTGTCCAAACGCCATAAGTGCAAGCTCAAACCACTCTTTTCCGTGAAGCCATTTCGGAAGAAGCCAGAAACAGATCACAGACATCAGAATGATGATGCATACCAGGTGGATCAGGATCGGTCCGATGT
The DNA here is from genome assembly GCA_029225065.1 of Lachnospiraceae bacterium. Lineage (GTDB taxonomy): Bacteria > Bacillota > Clostridia > Lachnospirales > Lachnospiraceae > Choladousia. Next base: position 3,433 of record JAQXVT010000087.1, read on the forward strand.
AATTTGCAAACAGTTTCAGATCGAGGGTTGCTGTAGCTGAAGCGACACAGATTTCAAGCGCAACACCTCCAATATTTTTGATAGTAGGAACATCTGCATATTTTTCCATTTTGCACTTACGCATTACAGCCCATACAATGATCGCACCTACGATGCCGTAAAGCAGTGACGGGATTTTTGCCATTACATTTGCAAACGGTGCAAACGGAACTTTTGCCAGGCTCTGGAAGATGAACTGACCAAGCCACATACAGAACAGTACGATTCCAAGCTGTACAGCCAGACCGTTCGCCACGTCAGAGGACATCGTTGCATGTCCGATGACCGGCCTCTCATCATCTGTAAGAAGAAGACTTCCGCCCTTCTCTTTCTCTTTGTCAGCATCTTTTTTGTAGGTGCTCCATCCTTTTCGCTCTCCGATGTTTACCCAGACCATACCGGCCAGCATCGCAACGATCAGTCCCAGGGTTGCCATAATAATACCCAGCGAGAGCATACCGTTATAACCCATTTCTTCCAGAACGGTACCTGCAGTAGTCGCTGCACCATGTCCGCCCCAGTAAGTAAAGACTGACATAAAGCCCCAGAAATTCGGAAGATCATTTTTCCATACTGTGTTGATAACCATAGAAACGAGAATTCCCACAAAAAGCTGTCCGAAATAAGTCAGTACAATAATATCAATTGCAGAGGAATATTTCTTTAATTTTGCTTTATTGATCACTGCACCAAACAGCGTTGTCGTGAGTACGACATTGATCATTGGAGTTGCCATGCCCGACCAGGAATCTGGAATCGAGATCACGCCAAGAACCTGAGGGCCAAGGATCAGTGCAATCACACCGCCGATCAGGCCGGCCGGAAGGAATAACTTTTTCAGCGGCTTACAAACCCGCAGCAGTACCACACCGATCAGAAGAAAAATCAGAAGAAGCCCCAGATCCTGTACAGTTTGATTCATAATTTTCGATAAAGCGATCGTGTTGTCCATCTTCTTTCCCTCCCTTAAATACGTGCTGCCACTTCTTCCATCAGCTCGCGGCTCGGATTTTTCCGGTCAATGAGCGACGTTTCAAGAATCAATTTATAAAGACTTACCTCTTTCTCGGCCGCCACTTCTTTGAATGTATTCGTAAAGCTGGAATGTGCCCCGGACAATCCAAGCACCAGATCCAGTGGCTTTACGGCAACATGATAATTGTATTTTTCCATAGCCGGAATCAGTGTTGTGTCCTCAAACTCCAGCAGTGCATTCAGATCTACATCCTGAAGAAGCCCTCTTCTCTGAAATGCTGCAGCGGCAAGCTCTGTTGCACAGTTTCCGGCAGATCTTGCCATTCCCAGCATACCGCAGTCAAATACCTGAGCTCCGCTCTCGTAAGCTGCCAGTGCATTCGCTACGGAAAGCCCCAGATTATTATGTCCGTGGAATGCAACCGGAATTTTTACTTTGGCTACCATTTTTTCTGTGTATTCTTTTACCTGATCCGGTGTCATGGTTCCGGCAGAATCCATAATCGTGATCTCATCCAGACCGGCTTCCGCAACCATTGCAGCCTCTTCCGCCGCTTCATCCGCGGTCAACACGTACGCTTTCATCATAGAATACCGACATACCAGTCCCGCTGCCTTTACACGTTTAATCGCATCAATGGCCAGAGCGCCGTCCCCTGCATTCGCACCAATCCGCAAAAAATTCAAACCATATTTTGCGGCAAGTGCAATATTTTCTTCGGTTCCGTTTTTCCATCCGCAAAACATTCCAATTTCGGCCTGATCTACATAAGGCTGAACTGCTTCCAGATACTCAATATCGGTAGCCGGTGCCGCATCGCCCTGTGACTTCCATGCTCCGATTCCGACGCAGTTTCCCATCTCAATTGTTTTGATATTTGCTCTGATCAGACCTTTGATCATCATAACAGTATATTCAATATTGTAGCCTTTGCCAACTACATTTCCTCCGTCACGCAGTGTACAGTCCAATAATTTCATTTGTCTTCCTCCCATATCCATATCACGTTCTCTGTCTTTTATACCAGTCTGCGAACCTTTTCCGGGTCCCCCTGCAGAAATTCGATCACCCCGTCTACGACCTGTGTTCCCATGCGAACGAGTGCTTCCTCTGCGCAGGCTCCAATATGCGGTGTACCTATAAAATTATCCAGCTCATATAAATTACAGTTTTTGCCGGTTGGCGGCTCTTGCACAAATGCATCGCAGGCTGCTGCGCGAAGTTTCTTTTCTTTCAGTGCCGTATAGAGATCATCCTCATTTACAATTCCTCCGCGTGCCGCATTGATCAGAATTGCGCCAGGACGAAAGTGGTTAAAAGTCTCTTTTGCAATCAGATTCGTGGTCTCCGGCGTCAGCGGAACACTGACATTGATTACATCCGCATTCTCGATCAGTCCCTGAACCGTATCATATTTTTCATATCCCAGTTTCTCCATCGCTTCCCGCGAAACGAAAGGATCATAGCCAATCACCTTCATACCAAATCCATTCTCACAGATTTTTCCTACAATCCTTGCAATATTTCCCGTTCCAATCAGTCCAAGCGTCTTGCCTGAAAGCTCCATACCAGTCATTTCCGCCGGTGCAACTTTTTTAATTTCTCCCGCTTTCGATTTTTCATGGGCAGTCAGAATATTGCGTGAAATATTTAACATCAGACCAACGATAAGCTCTGCAACTGAATTTGCATTTGCAAGCGGTGTATTAAACACTGCAATTCCACGTTCCTTTGCCGCATTCAGATCGATCGTATTCACGCCTACTCCATGCTTCCCGATTACTTTAAGGTTCGGGCACTGATCCATGACCTTTGCATTTACCTCAAACGTCCGCAAAATAATTGCATCGATCGCTTCCGGATTTTCAAAGGTATTTACCACTGTCGCATACTTTTTCAGCTTCTCTACTGCACTTGGGTGAATATATTCGCCTAGAAATACTGTAGCCATTGCTAACTTCCTCCTTATCATTTGTAGTTCTCGCTTCTTGTTGCATGTAGTATATACGATATTTTTTCTTTTTTAAATCTGTTTTTACTACAAATCTACCTTCGAAAAATTGTGCATATTTCATTTTGTTGTGTAAATGTAGTGTTCGTTATATTAATAACGGGTATTTTTATGAAAAATAGAAAAAAACAGGACAAAATTGAACTGCTTTTTTTGATTAAGCGATGCAAAAAATCATGACTGCGACATTTTGTTACACCACAAAAAAACAGGAATGCCCGCAGGCATTCCTGTACATCCCATTTAAGAAACTCAAAGCAGACTATGAGTTTCCGCCTTATCTTTCTTTTTTATTTTTGTCTTATCCTCATACATCTTCCGGTCTGCTTCATTTAACAGATCCGTCATGGTAACCTTCGAATAGTCTTCAGAAAACGCGTAGCCGCAGGCATAGCTGATCTGGAATTCGCCACGCAGCCCATTGAACTTCAGGATTATTTCTCTGATTTTCTCTACCAGGAGCTCAGCCTCTTCTTTTCCGGAAATCCCCTCTGCAATCACAATAAATTCATCTCCGCCAAACCGACCAACAAAATACCGAAGTGGAATCACCTTTCGAAGCAGCTTGGCAAAATTCAGAATCATGATATCTCCCATTTCATGCCCAAGCGTATCGTTTACTTTTTTCAGATCATTCAGATCCAGCATAAAGCAGGCGGTCGGCTTTGAAATCGATCTTGCGGAGGAAAGTATCTCCTCACATTTGTTTTTATTCGGGAGACCTGTAGCAAAATCAATGTACGCTTTTTCATTCAATTCGTTGTTTGATCTGGACAGGCGCAGCGTTTTTCGGCTGGAAATTACATAATAAACAAACAGAGCCAGAATAAGTGCAAGCACAATTGCAAGCACTGCCAGCACAAGTAACACATGCTTCTGAAGGAACTGCCGGATGCTCATCTCCGGATTTGCATATTTTCCGGCGATCAGCACCTCATGAATTTCCATATCCTCAATACTTGCCAGTCCTTTTTGCAGAAAGCTGCACATCCCGGTATCTTCCCGCCTTGTTATAAAGCTGATTGGGACCTCATATCCGGCATTTGAAATGTTCAGATGGGATAAAGCTCCAAATTCATTTCGGTACGCGTAATACGTATCCGAACACAGCAGTGTACACGTCGCTTCTCCTGAAGCAACCGCATTCAGCGCATCCTCCAGATTTTCATAAAGTGCAATCTCTGAGTCCGGAAAACGTTCCTGGGCGCAGAAGCGCTGAATAGGACTGCTTTCAACGACAGCAATCACAGAAGACGTATTCTCATCATAATTCCCCTTATATACCATCATCAGGTAGCCGGTTGTCAGGCTATCTGTCACCATCAAATTGTTTTTCTCTGCAATCCAGTAGCTGCCATACACAGGGAATGCAGCATCTATTTCTCCGTCCTGCAATGCAGCAGCCATATCCTCGTAGCTGTCAAACCTCTCAGCTTCAAAGTCTGCGTCGTAACGCTGCTTCATATGACTGATAAACGTCGTCAGCAGCCCGACCATCTCCTGATCTTTTTCATTCCAGTCTGAGTATGGAAGAGTATTGTCGGTATAACCGATTTTCATCGTTCCTTTTTGATCCAGCCATTCTCTGTCCTGGCCATCCAGTCCTGCTGAGGACGCAGAAGTTTTCCCGTTATATTTTAAGTAAACCTTTTCGTTGTAATACCAGTCGAACTGCAGTATTTTTGTAATTGCACGGTTCAGCTCGTCATACAGCTCCGGCTTCTTTTTGCTTACCGCAAAATAATACGGCGAATCCCCAACTTTCAGAATCGAATTCCAGCGATACTTTGCAACCTCCTTTTCAGAAAGCGTTGTCGAGACAATTGCATCCAGCTTTCCGCTGTTCATATCGGCATACCGCTGCGCACTGCTTTCATACAGCTCGATCTGGCAGGTAACATTGTTTTTCTCACACCATTTCTCAAACAGCTCAACCTGGATACTGCCTTTATTGATTCCGACTTTTGCGCCCTGTAAAGTGGAAACATCCATTGCGCTGATATCCGTTCGGTCTTCCCGCACAAACAGGTAATAGTATTCTCTTCCCTGCTCCTCCTTCGAAAACAGAACATCCTTTGCCCGGTCTTCCGTATAGGAGAGATCACCCATGATGTCAATCTCTCCACTTTTCAGCATTTCGAGCAGCTCATTGAAGCTGCCGTTTACGTACTCATATTCCCAACCGGCATAATATGCAATCTGCTGCAGATATTCATAGCCATAGCCTGATTTTGGCTGATCACCTTCTCCCTCCTGATATCCCGGGTAGATCAGATAACCGACCCGAACCTTTTTCAGTGACTGATTTTCCGTCTCTGCAGCCTGAAGCTTTACAGGCAACAAAATACAGAGCAAAAATACCAGCACTACTAACAGCCCTGCCCGATGCTTCCTTGTTCCCGTTTTGTTCTTCGTCTGTTTCATAAAGGCCTCTCTGTTTTCTCCCCGCCGAATCAAAAGATTCTTAACTGTTCAGAGCCAAGCAAAATTTTGTCAGCAATTACCAAGTTCTGGCTGGATTTGTGCTAATTTTTTGCTAATATTTTACAATGTAGTTCTCACTGCGTCAACCGTTTTCCATTTTGTTTTTTTAATTTTTCCATAAATACAGAACAGCATCCCCCGCTTTATGCTGTTCGCATTTGAAGCGGAAGATGCTGATCTGCAGCAACGTGCTTATTCTTTCTTGTACTGTGGCAGCAGTCATGCTATAATCGCTAAAATCAAGGAAGGAGGAATTCTCATGTTCAGACCAATACGAAGAAGTAAAAAAGCAATTTCAGATGAAGCAGCCAAGGCACTGCTGCTGCACGAAAAACGTGGAATCTTCGCCGTCAATGGTGACGACGGATACCCCTATGCGATTCCGGTCAATTATTTTTATGACATGGAAAACAACAAAATCTACTTTCACGGCGCCAAAGCCGGACATAAAATAGATTCGCTGAAAAAAAGTGACAAGGTCTGCTTTACCGTATATGGAAATGAGCGGTTTGCAGAGGGCGAGTGGGCACCTTATCTGCAAAGTACCGTTGTATTCGGGCGCTGCCGCCTGATTGATGATTCCGAAATGACAAATGCGAGAGTCAGAGAGCTTGCTGCCAGATTCTATCCAACCAGCCAGGAAATCGATGCGGAGATGGAACGATCCGGCAGAGCTGTTCAGCTTTATGAAATTACCATCGAGCACTTAAGCGGAAAAGAGATTCAGGAAAAATAGACACAGCCTACTCCTTTTCCAAAAAGCTTTGAAGCTCCGGGAGTCTTTCCTGTGCCGCGGCACGTCCAATTTTATACGCATGTTCAAGCTTTTTCGGATCCTTTTCCACACGGCCGACCGGCAGAGATTCTTTTGGCCGGATCACAAAAAGCGTGCCGGCTGCCTCTTTTTTTGCAATATCATCCAGCTGTGCATTGTACACCTGATACCGCTGTGCCATCGCTTCTTTCAGCTTTGGATAACAACGGTATTTTAAGTTGATGATTTTCTCCATTGCACGGCTTCTTTCCTTGCGGTAATCCGACGGTCTTGTCAAAATGACTACATTCCTGTCATATCCAATCTTCTCGAAGTACCCAACCGGAATTGAATCTGAAATTCCTCCGTCCAGAAGCTTCTGTCCGTCAATTTCTACGATCTCAGAGACGACAGGCATGGACGCCGAAGCCCGGATCCAGTCAAATCCGTGGTCATTCCAGCCCTCATATCTGTGATATACCGGCTTTCCTGTCTCAATATCTGTACACACGACATAAAATTCCATTGGATTTTTATCGTATGTATCAAAATCAAACGGATCCCGTTTCAGCGGTACCTCCCCGTAACAGAATTCCGTATTGTAAATATTTCCGGTCTTCAGCAACGATCCGATTCCGCCGTAGCGCTTGTCCGCGCAAAACCTCGTGTTGTAGCGCAGTGCACGGCCAATCTGCCCTGATTTGTAATTACATCCAAACGCTGCACCGGCAGAAACACCGATTGCTCCGTCAAATTTCACGCCATGCTCCATCAGCACATCCATCACACCTGCTGTAAACATTCCACGCATGGCTCCGCCTTCTAAAATAAGTCCTTTTTTCATGTTTTTCCTCACTTTTCTGAACCGGATCTGCCGATCCTGGCCGCTTTCCTCTCAACCTTCCCAGATGCATGTCTCCAGAAGCTTCCCTGCGCAATATCTTGCTTTAATATTCCGGTCATCTCCATCATAGATAAACTGCTCAAGTATCTCAAACGGTGTCCTGGAAAACGCACCCGAAAGCTCCGGCTCTGCCATATCGATCACCAGTGCATCAAATTCATAGCCCTTTTCGAAGCTGCCCACTTTTCCGAAAAAGTGTCCCGGCTTCTTTGTCGCCAGATACAGCGCCTCTGCAAGCTGCAGCGGTCGTTCCTGCGGGTGAGTTAACGCATGAAGCTTTGATACCTCGATGCACATCGCAAGATGGCGGTTCATCGCAGGTGTATGACTGCCCGCCACGTCGCTTGCAATCACGCAGTCAAGTCCCAGCTCCAGATTTCTCCGCACCGGCATGACTCCGCTTGACAGGTCGGCATTCGACTGTGCACAGTAACACAGCGTCGTCTGCTTTTCTTTCAGCAGTGCTTTTTCTTCATCCGACAGGTGAATTGCATGCGCCATGATCGTTTTTCCTTTGCGCAAAAGTCCGAATGTGTCGTACACCTCCGTGTAGGTCGGAATCTCCGGGTGCAGCTCTTTTACAAATGCAATTTCACTCTTATTTTCAGACAGATGCGACTGCACCGGAAGATCGTATTTTTCCGCGAGCGCACCGAGTCCTGCCATCAGTTTTTCCGATGCAGCCGGGACAAAGCGCGGTGTGATGATGTACTTTACGTGCTTTAATTCTTCCCGGCTGCGGCAGATCAGTTCTTCCGTCTCCGCCAGGGAGCGCTCCGTCTCCTCGCACAGATACTCCGGCGAGTTACGGTCCATATTTACCTTGCCTATGTACGCACGCATTCCGATTTTTTCCACCTGTCGCATCAGCTCCCAGGTACCAGGCGCATGCAGCGTCGCAAACGCGGAAAAGCGCATTGTACCGCATGCCCAGAGCCGCCGCAGGAAGATCCGATACGCCCTCGCAGCAAACTCCGCATCCTTATATTTTGCCTCCACCGGAAACGTGTACGTCTCCAGCCACGGCATCAGTTCCCGGTCGAATCCGACACCGCGGTTAATGTACTGCGGCGCGTGGATATGCAGGTCATTGAATGCCGGAATGATTATTGCGTTCCCGTAGTCCCGGATTTCCTCGCCTTCCAGTTCCTGCGGGATTTTCTCATAAAATCCGTCTGTCTTTCCCTCTTTGATATGGAGATATCCCTGCTCCACGGTAAGATTCGTAATGGATGGTGTATATAAAAATGTGCCTTTGATAAACATATCTTTTTCCTTTCTTTATGTTGATTCCTGCTCCAGCTTGCGCATATGCATCCTGTATACAACAAAGATCGCTCCTCCGGTAAAGATCCACGATGCCACGTAGACGTTCATCAGCATTGCAAATGTCGGAACAAGGCGGAATATCGTCACCAGCCAGATCATACGGAATACGACTGTGCCAAGCACCGTGATGATTGACGGCTCCAGTGATTTTCCCATTCCGCGCAATGCGGCGCTCTCCACCTCATACGTAGCAGTCAGGCCCTCCAGCGCACATACGTGCCACATCCGGATGATCGCGTAGCCTGCAACTGCCTCGCTTACCGTATAGATACTCACAAAAAAGTCATCCCAGATCATGAAAACGATGCTCAGTATTTCCGTAAAACCAAATCCGAACATCAGGCAGAGCCAGAAAATTTTTTTACAGCGTTTCAGATTACCCGCACCATAATTCTGGCTGGTAAACGTAACTGCCGCCTGCGCAAAGGCCGACGCGATATCATACGTAAAATACTCAAAATTCAGTGCCAGCGATGAACCTGCAATCGCTGCCTCCCCGAATGAATTGATTCCACTCTGAATAAACACATTCGAGACAGAAAAAATTGCACCCTGGATTCCGGCCGGAACACCGATCACCAGAATCTTTTTCAGATCCTGCCCGTTTATTTTCATATTCCGAAAACGGAACTGAAATTCATCATCCCGGCGATACAGATGGAGCATCACGAGACCTGCACTTAAAATATTTGAAATAACCGTTGCGATTGCCACGCCTGCTACGCCAAGTCCAAAGCAGATCACAAGAATCAGGTTCAGAATTACATTCACAGTGCCGGAAAGGATCAGATAATACATGGGCCGTTTCGTATCTCCATAGCTTCGCAGGATCGCGGAGCCGAAGTTGTAAACCAGCATAAACGGTACACACAGAAAATAGATCCGAATATACAAAAGTGCCTGACCAAGTACCGTATCAGGCGTACCGGAGGCCTGCAGAACTACTTTCGCTGATAAAAGTCCAAGACCCATAAGGACGATTCCGGCCATCAGCGCAAACGTCAGAACTGTATGCAGCATCCGGTTGATACCATCTCTCCTCCTTTGCCCGATCAGATTGGCGAGCGCGGCATTCGGCCCGACCGAAAGTCCTACAATCAGATTGACAAAAATTCCGACCAGTGCCACGCAGCTTCCAACAGCCGCCAGCGCCTGATCCCCGGCAAACCGCCCGACCACTGCGACGTCTGCCGAATTAAACAGCTGCTGCAAAATGCTGCTAAGTGCAAGTGGAATCGCAAACAAAATAAGCTTGCCTGCGAGGCCGCCATTTAACATGTCCATCTCTTTTGATTTTGTTTTCTTTTTCATAACTTTTTCCTTTTTGATACGCTTCCATTAAAGGGGCTTTGAATGAACGAAACAGAAAAATCATAGCACAAATCACTGTCACAGTCCATCCAAAAAGCAAGAACTAAAACCGCAAACCAGTCAATCCGGCAAATACCAGCAGAAACAAAAAGCTGCAGCAGTATCGCAATCCCGAAAACACAGGATTCTATCTGCGGCAGCTTTTTGCTATCTGATTTTCATCTGATTTTCATCTGTTCTTTTCGCAAAACCTTATTTTTCCATGCGTCGCTTCCGTCGAATTTTGTTTTTCTCCCTCAGCACCCGACACACGTGTTACCGTTCTCTTCTGCGCACCGCCCGGAACTGAATCCGCACATAATCCACAATCCAGTGACCATCCACATACAGCGTATTCCGCAGTCCATCGACGGTCTCCTTTCTGATTGCATCGGCCATCACCGGATCCAGCATTGCAAACGGCGCCTTCACGAACATCCGAATCCAGTTCTCCAGCCCGTTTTCCCCATCCTGTACCGTTGGCCGGTCAAACAGCCGCGCATACTCGACCCGAAAACCGGCACGTTCCAGCATCGGCGTATACATTCCGATAGTCGGGAAATAAAAGACGCGTGGGTAAACAAGCCCCCTCTTTTCAAAGCACTGCTCCAGTTTGCTGTGCACCTGCTCCGCGCATCCGAAGCCGCCGAATTCGCAGACCAGCTCTCCGCCCGGTGCCAGCTGGCGATACAGATTGTCCAGCATCGTCTGCTGCTTTTCTTTGTCGATCCAGTGCAGCACCGCATTGGAAAAAATCACATCTGCTTTCCGCTCAAGCGAAAAAGTAACCGCATTTCCCTTCTGAAACGAAAGCGACGGATGTTCTTTCCCTGCAAGCTCCAGCATGTCCGCGGAATCATCCACGCCAAGCACTTCATATCCACGCCCGGCCAGCTTTTCACTCAAGGTCCCGTTTCCACATCCAAGATCGACCACGTAAGCCCCCGGCTTTGCAGTAATAAGATCCATCACTGCTTCCCCGTACGACGGCACAAATCCAAAATGCGCCTGATAATCCTCTGCATTCCAGTTAATATTTGGCACGTTCAGCTCCCTCTGAAAATAATGTCCCATCTGTTTTCATCGCTTCCGGCCGTCGGCACGTCGATGCGACGTTCACAAATCTGCCCTCTTTGCTGCTTTCCATAATCTGGCCTGCCACATCCAGTACATGATACGCCATCTGCGCGTCCGCTCTTGCCGTCCTGCCCTCCCGGATGGCCGCCGCCATTTCCGCCGGGCCGAGTCCCCGGCTGTTTTCTCCATATGGAAATCCATAATCCAGAACCTGTGGCTTTATTTCCTCATCAAATCCTTTTGCCGCAGGGATAAAAAGGACATCTCCGCCAAAGCAGTTCGGATCCGTCAGTTTCAGGATTCCCTTCTTTCCATAAACTGTAAAAAGCGCCTGGTCGTTGATCGCGCTGTCTCCATTTACCGAAAATGTACCGGTCACTCCGTTTTTCATCCGAAGAATCGTAAAGACCTGACTCTCATTCTGATAAGAAAACGGCTCACCGTATCCCACGCTTCCATGTGCTGTATTTGTTCTGGTTTCAGCAAGATTTCGCACCGAGGCGACAAGCGAATCGACCGGACCAAACAGGCTGACGAGTGCTGTCAGATAATACACACCGAAATCGTAGCAGATTCCGCCGCCTTCCATCCGAAGAAACGAAAACATCCCGGCCAGCAAATCCAGATCCCGGTTTGCACACGCCTCAAATGAGGTAACTTCTCCGATCAGTCCCGCGTCAATCGCTTTCCGTGCGGTCTGCAGTGCTGCACCAAGAAACGTATCCGGTGCCGCGCCAAGATATCGTCCTTTCTCTTTTGCAAGTGCAATCAGCTCCCCCGCCGACTCTGTGGACAGCGTCATCGTTTTTTCCGTGTAAACATGCTTCCCCGCCTGTAACGCCTGGCGAATCAGGCCCTCATGCGTCGGTGCGGGTGTCAGTATCACGACCAGCTCAATCGAGGAATCTGACAGAATCTCCTCATAAGTTCTCGCCTCAATGCCATACTGCTTTGCTTTTTTCTGAGCATGCTCAAAATGATTCGCACAGCACGCCACAACCTTTAAATTGTCGAAGCGCTGTATCATATTTGCTATATAAATATCACTGATTGCTCCACAGCCAACGACTGCTGTTCTCATTTTTTCCATTGCAACTTTCACCTTTCCAGACCGGCTTTTATTTTTCGAATTTCGGCTGTAAAGCGGACCTTCGCAATCCACTGACTGTCAGGCATGCAGCACAGCATCGTGAGCACTTTCCTTCTTCTGATATGTCTGTCAAATACGGTACCATCTGCTGACAGCCAGCTTCCTTCATCTTGTGTAAAATTTTTTCCGTCTCTTCACTCCATCGGTTGTAGCCGCCTTTTATTTCTACTCCAAAAAGCATCCGTTCACCTCGCTTTTCCGACAAAGGTATATCCGTCAAACGCATCCCAGTCGATCTTCCGGTCTCTGTAATAGTATTCTCTGTCCCGCTCGTTCAGTTCACGCATCACACGGCAGGGGTTCCCAACTGCTACAACATTGGCCGGAATATCCTTCGTCACAATACTTCCGGCTCCAATCACTGAATTATCCCCGATCGTCACGCCCGGCACAATCACTGCGCCACTTCCAATCCAGCAGTTTGTTCCAATGTGGATCGGAAGATTGTACTGATAGCATTTATAGCGCAGTTCCGGCAGCATCGGATGGTTCGCGGTTGCCAGCGTCACATTTGGTCCGAACATCGTGTGACTGCCTACATAAATATGTGTATCATCCACGCAGGTCAGCCCAAAATTCGCATAAACCCCATCCCCAAAGTGCATAAATTTTCCCGCCCAGTTCGCATAAAACGGAGGCTCGATGCAGCATCCCTCTCCGATCTCCGCAAACATTTCTTTGAGCAGCTGCACCCTTTTTTCTCCCTCCGACGGTCTTGTATGATTGTAGTCATACATCTTTTCCTGCCATTTCATCTGCTCCGCTGCAACTTCCGGATCACCCGGATCATAAATCCTTCCGCTGTGCAGATCCTTTTCCCATTTTTCCATTTATCCTTTCTCCAAAAGCCTGGATACAAAGACGGTCGACCTTTTTCAGTCGACCTGTCTTGTACTATCATTTATAACCAAATCAGTTTTCCGGAAAATTGTCCTAAAACATCTTTTGACAAAACATCCGATTTGGCAGCTTCCTGTTTTTCTATTTACTTAATATCGTATACACTCCGCAGCGTCAGTCTGCTGACATCTCCACTCTCGATCTTCACACGCTTTGTGCCTGCGTTCATATCAAAGTAGTTGTCTGACAGAATCAGATCTTCGTTCTCATTGAGAATCTCAACGCTCTTCGCATAAGCCTTCGCCGTCACTTCGATCTCATCTCCGATCACGCGGCACGTAAGCTGCGGATCTTCATAACGGAAGTACTTCGGATAGGAGAAGTTGACGCTTCCTGCTGAAACAATCTCGCCATCCTTTTCCAGCTCATAGCTGATGTACTCTGAATACGGGTCTGCCTCCGGGAACTCAACCTTATCGAGCCATACACTCGTCAGCGCCGGAACACTGATCGTCTCATGCCCCTCCCGGATCACTTCTGCACTTGCCTTACGCAGTGCCCAGTGAACGGTCACCTTCGCATCCTCTCTCGTCTCATTTGCCACATTTAAGCGGATCGATTTCTCAAATTCACCGGAATGCTGCCAGTTGAGCGGCTGTGCATTCGACATCATGCCCTGCTCCTCACAGGAGAGCATCAGCGGCGCAAAGAAACGCTTTGCATAATAATGCAGTGCCTTCAGTCTGCCGCAGTAATCGATCGATGACCAAGAAGCAACCGGCCAGCAGTCGTTAAGCTGCCAGTAAACGGCTCCCATGCAGCGTCCGCGGTTGCGGCGGAAATGCTCCACACCATAGCGGATACCGTCCGCCTGCAGAAGCTGCGACGCGTACAGTACTGTGCGGAAATCCGACGGATAACGGTATGTCTGCTGCATATAGTTCATAATCTTTCCATTTGCGCTTCCGTTTCTCTGATGACGCTCCATGACATAGGAGAAAATGTTCAGATCAGCCGGATCGTCTGTAAACGTCTCGATCGTCTTGATCGACGGGAAGGACTGGAAACCGAACTCAGACAGAAAACGGAAATAGAATTTCCGATACTCGGTAAACGGCTTATCTCCGTGCCATACATCCCAGTAGTGCACATCTCCGCGCTCCGGATCCTGCGGCTCATCCATACATCCACCTGAAGACGGGCTTGATGGCCAGTAGAACGTCTGCGGATCGTATTCTTTCACGATTTCCGGAATGATGCGCTCGTACATCAGATAGTAATCGCGCACCTCCTGCGGTTTCGTCAGCCAGCTGTTCTTTCCGTAGACGAACTCTTCCATCTCGTTGTTGCCGCACCACAGACCAAGGCTTGCGTGGTGGCGCAGACGCTTGATGTTATCAATAAACTCTGCGCGGATATTTGCCTCAAACTCCGGCGTCAGATCGTAAACGGCGCATGCAAACATGAAATCCTGCCATACGACGAATCCCAGCTCATCGCAAAGATCATAGAACCAGTCCTCCGGATAATAGCCGCCGCCCCAGACACGGATCGCATTAAAGTTTGCCCATTTCGATTTTTCAAGCAGACTGCGTGTCGTCTCAGGTGTCACACGTCCGAGCAGATGGTCCTCCGGAATATAATCCGCACCCATCGCGAAGATATCTACGCCATTGACACAGATCGCAAAGTTTTCCCCCCACTCGTTTTTCGAGCGGTCCATCGTCATCGTGCGCAGACCAATGCGGCGCTTCCAGCAGTCAAGCTCTTTTCCTTCAAAATACAGTACCACTTCTACAGTATACAGATCCTGTCTGCCGTAGCCGTTCGGCCACCACAGCTGCGGATTCTCGATCACGAGCTGCTCCGGGCTGCCGTTTGCGCTCACCTGTGTGCCGTCCGGTGCCGTTACTTTTACCGTATAATACAGTCCGCTCTCCTGCGGATCTGCTTCATTCTCAGCTGCTTCCTCTGCCTCTGCATTCCACATCCCGGACGGATCTTCCATCTCCGGGCAGCAGTCTACGTCAACCGCAAAGTGCAGCGTCACCTTGCCGTCTGCATGCTCCTGTGTCACATAAACGCTGTCGATTCTCGCCTCATCAATGCCAAGCAGCGTCACCGGACGGAATAATCCCGCATCCGGAAGGTGTGCACCCCAGTCCCAGCCAAACATGCAGTGCGCCTTACGGATATTGACAAAGCCGTCCATCGCATCCTCGCTGCCGTGCGTCTTGCTTACCTTAAATGCCTCCGCGATGTATTTCGTCGGAGAATGAAATACGACGCGCAGCTCATTGTCCTTCTCTTTTACTTCCTCCGTCACATCGTACTCCCAGGTACGGTGCATATTGTCCGGACTTCCGATCATCTCGCCGTTCAGATAAACATCCGCGATCGTGTCGATTCCGTCAAATCGGAGTACCTTTCGGTCTGAATGGTAAACGGCCTCATCACAGTCAAAGCCTGTAACGTACTCGTAATCCTCATCCATGAGCTTTAACGCCTTCAACTCGTTGTCCTTGAAGAACGGATCCTCCATCTGTCCGTTGCGAAGCAGATCGGTGTAGACCGAGCCCGGAACGACTGCCGCGCTGAACGCTTCGTCACCCACACGGCGCATCTGCCAGCTGCTGTCAATCTTCTGCTGAACCATGTTTGTTCCCTCCTGATTATATTTATTTTTCATTTGTTTTTCTTCTGTTTTTCAGTCCTTTCCATTATAAATCCGCCACGAAATCCCGTCAATTACTTTGCACAATTTCGCCTGTTTTTTTCTCTGCTTTTTCATTTTTTCTGTGTATTTTTCTTCATTTCGCATATTCTTTTTGCCTGTCGTATGTTATAATCTAACAAATAACCGTCCTTAAAATACGGCAAATCCAAAAAGCCTTTTTTCCGTATTCCGGCGGTGCAATTTTTATTAAATGGGAGGTTTTTTATGGAACACGATCTGAAAAAAATCATCAGTGAGATGACACTGGAAGAGAAGGCAGGCATGTGCTCCGGACTTGATTTCTGGCATCTTAAACACGTCGACCGGCTTGGCATTCCGGAAGTGATGGTCAGTGATGGTCCGCACGGTCTGCGCAAACAGGACGATAAAGGCGACCATCTCGGCATGAACGACAGCATCAAAGCCGTCTGCTTTCCACCGGCCTGCCTTGCTGCCTGCTCCTTTGACCGGGAACTGATGCATGAAATGGGAAGTACCATCGGATGTGAAGCCCAGGCCAATGACGTTTCCGTCGTTCTCGGACCGGCGGTCAACATCAAACGTTCTCCTCTGTGCGGACGAAATTTCGAATACTATTCCGAGGATCCGTACCTTGCCGGTGAGATTGCCGCTGCATTCATAAATGGTGTTCAGTCCGAGCACGTTGGCACCTCAATCAAACATTTCGCCGCAAACAACCAGGAATATCACCGTATGAGCGGTTCCTCTGAGGTCGATGAACGCACTCTGCGCGAGATCTATTTCCCGGCATTTGAAACTGCTGTTAAAAAAGCACAGCCCTATACCTTTATGTGCTCCTACAACCAGATTAACGGTACCTTCGCCTCAGAAAATAAATGGCTTCTGACCGACGTACTGCGCGGAGACTGGGGCTTTGAAGGATATGTCATGTCCGACTGGGGTGCGGTCAACGACCGGGTTCCAGGTCTGATCGCCGGACTTGATCTGGAAATGCCAGGCTCCGGCGGATACAACGACGCTGAAATCGTAAAGGCCGTAAAGGACGGAAGCCTTGATGAAGCCGTGCTTGATCAGGCTGTGGAACGCATCCTGCGCATCATCTATCTCTACGCAGACAATCACACGCCACAGGAATTTACGATGGAGGCCGACCATGAGAAGGCGCGCCATATCGCAGAGGAATCTATGGTTCTTCTGAAAAATGACGGCGTACTTCCACTGAGTCCTTCCGAAAACATTGCATTTATCGGCGGATTTGCAAAGAATCCACGTTTTCAGGGCGGCGGCAGCTCACATATCAACTGCTTTTGCACAACCAGTGCACTCGATTCCCTGCCTGAGCATGCTCATGTCACCTATGCCGAAGGGTTCCCGTCAGACCGTGATGTCTACGATGAAGCACTTGCCGCGGCAGCAATCGAGGCAGCAAAAGCCGCAGACAAAGCAGTCGTCTTTGCAGGACTTCCCGACAGCTTCGAATCCGAAGGCTATGACCGCAGCCATATGCAGCTGCCGTCCTGCCAGAATCGCCTGATTTTGGAGATCCTCAAAGTCCAGCCAAATACAATCGTCGTTCTGCATAATGGCTCTCCGGTCGAACTGCCATGGCGCCATGCGGTCAAGGGCATCCTTGAAGCATATCTTGGCGGACAGGCAGGCGGTGCTGCCGTCACCCGCATCCTGTTCGGCGAAGTCAATCCGTCCGGAAAGCTTGCAGAGACCTTCCCCGAAAAGCTTTCTGACAATCCTTCCTACCTCTTCTTCGGAGGCGGTGACAAGGTGGAATACCGCGAGGGGATTTATGTCGGCTACCGCTACTATGACACGAAGGAACTGCAGGTGGCTTACCCATTTGGCTACGGATTGTCCTATACTACATTTGCCTACAGCAATCTCCGCCTCGACAAAGAGACCGTGACCGATTCTGATGTGCTCCACGTATCGGTCGACGTCACCAACACAGGAACTGTTGCCGGAAAAGAAATCGTCCAGCTCTATGTACGCGATCTGACCGAAAGTACCGACCGACCGGTCAAAGAACTGAAGGGCTTTGAGAAAGTAACACTGGAGCCCGGTGAGACAAAGACCGTTACAATGCAGCTTGATTACCGCAGCTTCGCATGGTACAGCACCAGTCTTGGAGACTGGTACGCAGCAGGCGGCCGCTATGAAATTCTGGTTGGTGCCTCCTCGCGTGATATCCGGCTTTCTGCAAGCATCACCCTGCAGACCGCGCGCGTGCTTCCGCTCCATGTACACAAAAACACGACGCTCGGTGAGCTCTGCCGCAACCCACGCACAAAGGAAATCGCAGCTCAGTTAGCAAATAAGATTCTCGCCGGTATGGGTGTCGGCGCATCCGAAGCCGCTTCCGAGGCAATTTCCGACGAAATGAACACCGCGATGATCGATTCCATGCCTTTGCGTGCACTGAGAAGCTTTACAGGCATGAGCGGAGAAGAAATAGAAGATATTATAAAGCAGTTTCAGGCAGCTGCGGATAAAAATGCATAATCTGCACATCTGAACCAATGTAAGTAAAAGAATCCCCTGTATTCCGTCTGATACAGGGGATTCTTTTCTTTGTTTTTATTTTTCCGTAAATTGAAAATGCTTTGTGCAGGATATTGGCACAGGCTCTGTTCTATAACCGCCGCATCTCCTCACACCGTACTCAGATCCCATTCCTCATAGATCTTCGGTACATCACTGATCAGCCTTTTCGTATAATCTGCCGTCGGATGCAGGATGCACTCTTCTGCCGGACCGGATTCCACAAATTTGCCATGCTCCATAATGTAAACCTTATCAGAGATATAATAGGCAAGTCCAATATCATGTGTGATAAAAATAACCGTCATCTGAATCTCATCTCTTAGCTTCAGCAGCATATCCAGAATCGTAGAACGGGAGCACGCGTCAATCATAGACGTTGGCTCATCCGCAAGCAGAATCTTCGGGCGAAGCAGGAAAATACGGGCAATCATCAGTCGCTGCATCTGCCCGCCGGAAAGCTCGAACGGATATTTATTCGTCAACTCTTTAAACTCCAGATTGACAAAGCTGCAGGCCTCCTCCATCATCTTAAATTTCTGCTCATAGGATAATTTTCCCATCCCGCGCATCTTAATGCAATCAAGCAGCACGGAGTCAATCTTGTTGAACATATTGTAGGAGGAAAACGGATCCTGAAAAATTGGCTGAATTCCTTTCCAGTACTCCTTCTTTTTTCTGCCGCTGCTGATATCGCGCAGCTTTCCCTGATAATAAATCTCCCCTTCTGTGACGCTGATCAGTCCGAGCAGCATCTTGGAAAGTGTTGTCTTACCGCTTCCGGATTCTCCTACGATTGAAATGATCTCGCCTTCCCGGAAATCAAAATCCACGTGATCTACCGCGACTGTTTTTTTGTTGCCGCTGCCGAAAATCTTGGTCAGTCCTTTTCCGCGCAGACACTCCGCTCTTGTCTCACTCATTCTCATACACCCCCCGGATCTTTCTTTCAGACATCAGGCAACGGTAAACACGGCCATCGGCTGTCTCGATATTCGGGATCTCCATTCCCATACACGTAGGTGTCGCATATTTGCAGCGCTCTGCAAACCGGCAGCCCTTTGGCGGATGCTTCAGGTTTGGTGGTGTACCCGGGATCGCCGCAAGCTTTTTGCCGCGCACACCTTCCTCCGGCACGATGATTGATCCCATCAGCCCCTTTGTATACGGATGAAGCGGATCAAATACCATCTCCTTCGCCGTACCGAGTTCTACGATCTGACCGGCATACATAACCATGATGTCATCCGTCACATTGTAAAGAAGCGGCAGCTCATGCGTAATAAAAATCATGCTCTTGATATAGCCCTTCTCCATCAGATCGCGCATCATCTTAATTACCATTTTCTGACTCGTAACATCGAGTGCGGAGGATGGCTCATCGGCAATCAGTACCTTCGGAGAGAGGATCGTCGATATCGCAATAACGGTACGCTGCTTCATACCGCCGGAAAGCTCTACTGCATGCTTTTCCAGTACCTCTGCCGGCAGACCAAGGATTCCAAAACGTTCCTTTGCCAGATCATAAATGTCCTTTTTTGACATCTTCGGCTCATGCGCATGAATGACATCCTCAATAAAACGAATAATCTTCTGCGTAGGGTTCAGTGCATTCATCGCCGCCTGAGGAATATATGCAATCTCGGTTCCAAGCACCTTTTTGCGCACATCATCCGGTTTCATTCCGGAAATGTTTTTTCCATCTACGATAATGTCTCCGCTTATGTAGTGCAGCGGCGGGAAATAATAGCCCATCAAAGACAGTGCCAGCGTCGATTTTCCACATCCGCTCTCTCCTGCCACGCCAAGCGATTTTCCTTCCTCGATTTTAAGAGAAACTCCGTCTACCGCATAGACATCTTCCCGAAGACGCGTCACATATTTTGTTTTCAGATCCTTTACTTCCAACATTACTTTTCCCATGACCGTTCCTCCTTAATCTCGAAGCTGCGGATTGAATACTTGGTCAAGACCGGTATTCATCAGATTCAGCGAAAATGAAATCAGTGCAATGACAAGAACGACCGGGAAATATGCCCACCAGGAACCGTTCAGATGTGCCGCATAAAGCGTTGACCAGTTCATCATCTGTCCCAGCGTCGCCACATTTGTTGTGGACGGCCCAAGTCCCAGCATGGAAAGCTGTGCCTCAGAAAGGATTCCGGAAGAAATCTGAAGGATAAACGCCATGACAACGTAAGAAGCCACGTACGGAAGAATATCCGTCAGCACGATCCTGATCATACTGTGTCCGGAAAGCTTGGAAAGATTTACATGGTCACGGTTCCGCAGAGAAATAACCTGGGAACGCACTGAACGGCAGGTCCACGTCCATGAGGTCAATCCGATAACCGCAGCGATCGTTCCAACCCCTCTTGCGCTCTGTCCGACCGAATAGGTGATCAGAATCAGCAGTACGAACGACGGAATCACCGTAAACAGGTTTGTGATAAAAATAATGATATCATCAAACACGCCTCCGATATAGCCGGAAAGCAGGCCAAGAATCAGTCCGATTAACGTTGCAACAACTCCTGCGATCAGTCCGATCCTCAGTGATGTTTTTGTCGCCGCCACGAGCTCAGTCAGAACATCTCGTCCGAACGTATCCGTACCAAGCACCAGACGGCGTTTATTTCCGACATCTCCTACGTTAACGTAGGTCTGAGAATCGAAGCTTCCGGTTGCCTCAAGCTCCCCGTCCTCGTTTTCCTGGGCCAGAATCACATCCGCATCACTTGCCAGCTTTTTCAGCTTCTCAGTCAGACGTACGTATGATTTTTTCTTGGAAGCGGTCAGCCCCTTCTGATCTGCCTTGGAATCGTATTTTTCGAACCACAGCTCCACAAGTGCGTTGTCATCTGCCGCATCCATTTCTTCCTGTGAAACTCCGCCATATTTCACCAGCCATTCGCGCATGCTCTTCTTGTCCTTCTCCTCGATATGCGCGCCTACGTTGCTGGACTTTGCCTCAATATTTAACGTGTAGTTCTTAGATTCCACCGCATCCTTTACGGAAATATAGGTGCCTGGTTTGAAAAAGTTTCCCTGACCGATCATTTCCATCGGATCTGCCGCAACAAACCACGGATACACAAAAGTAAACAGAAGCAGACCGAAGAAAATAATAAATCCGATCACAAATTTGGGAGAATGAAAGATATTTCTGATTGTATTTTTCATGCTGTGTCTCCCTCCTTAATCCTGCTGCGCCGCTTTGATACGCGGGTCGATCACACCGTAAATAATTTCCACAAGCAGATTTGCCACAAGCACCATGATCGTAATAATCAGCGTACATGCAGAAAGCAGCGGATAATCATTTCCTTTAATTGCACTCATCATTGTCGTTCCAATCCCCGGATAACTGAAGATAATCTCAGATACCAGAGCGCCGCCCATCATGGTACCGAGTGACATTGCAAGTCCGGTGATCTGCGGGAGCATCGCATTGCGGAACACGTATCCTACGATCTTGCGGTCTTTAATTCCAAGGAAACGGCTGTATTTTACGTAATCGGCATTCAGTTCATAAATCGACATGGATCTCATGCCGATCGCCTGACCTCCGATCGTCGTCAGAACGATGGACCAGAACGGAAGCTGATAATGAGAAAATACGGATTTTACGAATGTCCAGCTCATGTTCGGAATCAAATCATAACCGTACGCGCCGCTTGTCGGTGCCCAGCCAAGCGTTACGCCGAAGATTGTCAGCAGAATAACCGCCATACCAAAGGCCGGAACATTGCTGATAAACAGAAATGCCGGAAGGATCGCCTTGTCAAAAACGCCCTTTATGTAGGCGGCAACCGCTCCAAGCAGATTGCCGAGCAGCCACCCAAGTAAAATTGCCGGAAGCTGCAGCGCCAGTGTCCAGCCGACAGATGACTTGATAATATCCGCTACCGTTCTCGGATACTGGCTGAAGGAAACGCCGAAATCCCCCTGCACAGCTCCCTTTAACCATTTTGCAAACTGTACCGGCATCGGCTGATTTACACCAAATTTTTCAATATACTCATCGTATACTTTTTTGATCGCCTGTGCATCGGTCATACCCTCTGCTGCCTGCCCCGCAATTGCAGATACCGGATCGCCCGGCATCAGACGCGGAAGCACGAAATTCAACGCCACCGCAAAGATCAATGTAATCAGATACCAAATAATTTTCTGTGTATAATACTTTTTATACCCTTTCAAACTGACTCACCTCATTCTCTCTTACCGTCCGGAGACCCGCTCTCTTATCTGTGTAAAACAGACATTCACGATCCGCTCCGCTGCCTGTTCGCAACAGACAGAAGCTGTTCTGTCAGATTACAAAAGTGGCCGGAGAAGCTTTCTCCGGCCACCAGACTCATCGCATTGCCCCTGTGTAATCAAATATTGCTGATGTTAAATTTTATCCTGTTCTCAGCCTTCTACAAGCTCCAGATTGTAAAGAGCTGCAATACCGTAACCGTCTGTGCAGTCTGCCGGCGGGATATTGGTCTCATCATCCTGCATCGGATATCCGGTCCATACACTCTCATTTACAGTGTAGAACATATCCGGTCTGTACATCAGACCAAAGGAAGGAACGTCAGTTAAATAAATCTCATTCAGTCTTGTATAGTACTGCTTCAGAGTTGCTTCGTCTGTCTCTGTTGCGAGCTTATCAAGAATCTCATCTGCTTCATCATTGTGATAATGTCCGTAGTTACCCTGATAGTTGATCTCTGCATCTGCATACGAGCCATACAGGAACTGCTTGCAGCGGTAGAACGGGTTGGTGATGGATGCTCCGGTTACGGAGTTCATCATGATATCAAAGTTACCGGTGGTGTAATCATCTGTCCATACGGATGCCTCCGGGAAATAGGTCTCAAGCTCGATGCCGATGTTCTTTGCACTGGCTGCTACGATCTCGAGTGCTGCATTCCATTCGGTCCATCCTGCAGGGCATTCTACCTTATAGGAAAGCTTCGTGCCGTCTGCTTCACGAACACCGTCTCCATCCGTATCTACGATGCCAGCGTCATCGAGAAGCTTGTTCGCTCCATCGATATCATTTCCAGTCCACTGAAGATCCTTCAGTGCATCATGATCAAAGAGTGCCTGCTCAGGATCACTCGGATTCATCATCGTACGCGGTACTGCCTCAAAGCTCGGAGACTGATTTGTCATTGCGGAGGTCAGAATCTGGTCAAAGTCCGTTGCGATTGCGATTGCCTTACGAACTTCTACACGGTCGAGACCCGGCTTGTCAAGATTGAACCAGCAGGTCGGAATTGTGCCGGCAAGGTTGTACGGCGGCTCGTCGATATACGTTGTAATCGGCAGATCCTGCTCTTCCCAGAGCTTCTCTACGCCGGTGATAAATGCCTGTGATACGTCTACCTCGCCGTTTTGCAGTGCAAGCAGTGCTGCTGCGTTGTCACCGAAAATCGTGTGGCCGATGTATTTCGGTACCGGAAGCTTGCCCCACATGGACTCTGCCTGGCCCCAGTAGTTATCGTCTCTTATAAACACAACCTTCTGATCATCGTCATAATATGGTTTGTACGGTCCGGATGCTACAAGATCATCCATTGGATCCAGCTTCATCGCTTCCGGTGATTCACATCTTGCTTCTACCGTCTCAAGATATGCCTTCTGCATGATGTACATTTTGCCGAGCATCTGCTGAATCATCAGCTGATTTACTGCCTTGCCGTCCTCGCCTACTACAGATTTGATCGTAACAGTCTGATCATCCACTGCTGTTATGGAATCGATGTATGCCGTCATCTCAACACCGTAGGAGGACTGGCATTTTACGTTGTAATCAAAGGAAGCCGCTACGTCTGCTGCGGTCACCGGCGTACCATCGCTCCACTTTGCATCCGGGTTTAATTTCACGGTCATAGAAGACATATTGTCATCATCCCAGGAATACTCTGTACCAAGAAGCGGATACATCTGATTGTCCAGAATGTTATACATGAACAATGTCTCATAAATCAGTGTACGCGTAGCATCCTTCTGCTGAATACCCATCGCGTTGTTGGAATTTGCTGACATCGGGTTCCAGTCATTAATCGCGCCCCACTGCTGTCCTGCAAAATACAGTGTCTCATTTCTTGGCGTAGATCCGTCTCCCTCTGCTGCAAATGCTGCTCCGGCAAAGCTGGATGCTACCATACATGCCGATGCAAGTGCTGCTACCACTTTGATCATTCTTTTTTTCATACCTGACCTCCATATTCTTTTTTTCAGAAAGAAAACCCCCCAATGGCTTCTTTTCTGCGTTGGTTGTATTATAGTCTTTTTGTACAAAGAAATCAAGTATAAATTCGGATTTATTATATATTTTTTCTTTTCTTCTTTTGTATTTTCTTGCTATTTTTTGTATTTTCTTTTCATTTTGCTGTTTTTTATTGTTTTAAATTCGTTTTTTTGCATATTTTTTGTGTCCATTTTGTGTTCATTTAAAGAATCGTCAGTTGTACGTTTCTTTTTCGATTCCTCAACGCAAATGCAAAACTGCTTCTTCTGCCATGCTACGGCTCCCATACATCCGCTGCAAGCCCCTCGATAAAGCCGCTAAGCTCCAGTGCCATCTGCATTGCCTCCGATGCGCGCACGTGTCCCGGTGTACCGCGTCCGTTTTCCTGATACAAAAAATGGACGATCTTCGGATCGTGCAGCTTTGCGCAGACTTTTCCGATGCTGCGGTCCCAGCCCGGATGATGATTCAGAATTGTCGTAGAAAGCACAATCCACGCATGTGGATAATCCTTACGTAAACGGCGTATCAACGCTTCATAATGCGTTCGCCACTGCTCCGCCTTTTCTCCATAATAATCATTTTTCATAATATCTTCCGGCCACGCATCATTCTGTCCGATCGCCACGACCACCACATGCGGCGTATACCTTGCAAAATTCCACCGCGGCTCTTCGCTTTTTTCTGTCGAAAAATAGATCCTGTCAAAACAGCTCTCCATGCCTCGCTTTCCGTTTTCATAATATCCCGTTTCATCGCACAGTGCGATTCCGCCTTGTGCCACGAGATGCACTGCCGCATGCAGCCGGCGCGCCGTTGCCCAGGCGTAGGAAAAATAAGCGTTGTTATACTCCCCCTCGCTTGGCGGATCCGGCATGCCTGCGTATTTCTGCGCCTCTGACACCTCTCCTGCAGTCACAGAGTCACCGTAAAATTCTATTTTTTTACGCGGCAACGGACGTGCTTTTTCCACACGGGTTCCATGTTCCACTAAAAAACCCAGAAATACATACGTATGGCACTGATCCATCCTCTTGAAAAAGGTCACCTCATGGGACGTTTCTTTTTCAAGATTTTCCGCCAGCGTCAGCACCACCGGCTCGTCATCTTTTTCAATCTTCACCCGATACTGATTCCGGTCTGCAAGCACACCGACCCAGGAATCATAATAGCTTCTGCGGTTGATCACGACCGCACGGATCCACGAAGAACCTGTAAAAGAAACCCGCACAAAGCTTCCCGGCTGTACAAACACCGGTGCATCCGGATTCGACACATCAATGCGCCCGCAGTACGTCAGTTCATCGTGCACCGGCGGAATCAACCGCATTGTTTTTTCATCATAGTCTGTGTAATTCTGCATGTTTTTCTCACTTTCTGTTTTTTACAAATCAGATTCCTTTTTCTTAAGAGAGTACCGCGTTCTGGCGCAAAGCGCAACTTTTTTTCTTATCCGCTTTCACCAAACAATAATCTGCACTTTTTTCTCCATACGCAAAGAGGAGTGTGATGCTCAGTCACCCTCCTCCAAGAATTTCTTTTTTTAAAATTTTTTCATGCTACTTTTTATCTGTCATACTGCTTTTTCTTTTTTCCAGCTCACGCGCAATCTCCTGTGTTTTTTCTTCGTTCAAAATGTAATGATGTTTAAATACAGCCAGTCCAATCAGAAGTGCCGCAATCGGGATCAGTGTCATGCACATGCGAAGCCCCATCCGATCCGATGATGCTATGGCATGCAATACTTCATCCGTCTCATCTTTTCGAATATGAAATGCCGCTATTACAACAGAGGCCAGCAGCGCCGCTATTCCAGAAGCCAGCTTCACAACAAATGTCTGCATGGAAAAAATTACAGATTCATCTCTGCGGTAATTTTTCCATTCTCCATAGTCTACCGTATTGGCCAGAAATACCGTTATGATGACGTTCAGCATACCAATCGCTGACATGATTAAAAATGCCGGAATCAGAAGCAGATATACATTGCTGCTCCCGGAAAAAGTAATCGCAAGCAGCACCAGATAACCTGCAAATGCCATAGAAAAGCTTACATAAAACAGTTTCAGGGTATTCATGAATTTTCGCAGCAGCGGAAACAGCACCATCATCGCCAGAATCTGGAACGCACCGCCAAAGGTATTGAACAGGGTATAGTTGCTCTGCCATACTTCTGGGCTGAAATCATATTTAAAGAAATAAATAACCAGATTTGAGGTGATATACAGTGCTGTGTTAATCATAACAATCGCAACAACCATCGTCATCGCCTGATCGTTTCGAAACAGAGCCCCAAACATCTCCCGTACCGTAGCGGTCTGCATATCAACCGAGGACTTCTCTTTGATGTTCAGGCATGTAATCGTAATAAAAACCATAAACAGTACCGCAATGAGCAGCGCAAAGTAACGGTATCCCAGCCGTTCTGCCTCCGAAGCAGTTTTTCCGCCTGCCAGATTTCCAAGAGCGGATACGCTGAGCACGGTAATAATCGTAATCAGTGCTGAGCCAACGCCTGCACAGGAGCGTGCCAGTGCAGACAGGTTCTCCCTTTCCTTTCCGCTTTTTGTAAATGCCGGAATCACGGACCAGTATGGGATATCCATCATGGTATACGTTACTCCCCACAAAATATACGTAACCGCCGCATATGCCACAAGTCCGCTCCCTGTCAGCGCCGGCGGCGCCGCAAACATCAGGTACAGCACGATCGCATTTGTCACAGTTCCGACGAACAGCCATGGTCTGAACTTCCCCCATTTTGTCCGTGTCTTTGCCACAACAATTCCCATAATCGGATCATTGAACGCGTCAAAAATCCGTGCAATAAACAAAATCATTCCCATAGCTACAGCACTTACTCCCATAATATCCTGGTAATAATACAGCACATAGGAAGCAGAAAGCATATACACCATATCCTTTCCCACTGCGCCAATGCCATAGGCAAATTTTTCTCTTCCTCCCAGCTTTTGCTTTTCCTCCATACCTCGTTTCTCCCTTTTTATTTTTATGGTTCTGTCAAACAAACGTTCTTCCGTGTATTACAGCTTTTAAACAAAGCAGATAAAGCATCCCGCCCCGCTCAGTGCTCTGCGCACTTGAAGCGAGGGGAATGCTTATCTGTCTTTCCTTTATACTTCTGCCGTAAACTCTGTCACGCCTGCCGGAATCGTTACCTTCTTTACTTCTGTTCCGATGTAAACGGTAAGCTCCGTTTCCTCAAGCTCTTTTTCCGGTGTCACCGTTATCTTCACGCCGTCTTTTACTGCAGTAATGCGGTTTACGATACTTCCGTCCACGGATGGAATCATGCACAGTGCTGTTTCGCCGTCTTTCGGCTGATACAGGCGCAGAGAAACACCCTTTGCATAATCGTAATCCGGGCGCGTTTCTTCTGCACCGATTGCAAGCAGTGTGTTTTCACGCACATACATCGGCATGGAGAAATAATCATATGTATCCTTCTGCCAGCAGCCGCCGTCTCGCACTTCACCGCTTAAAAGATGTGTCCACTTTCCTGCCGGGAGGTAATATTCACTCACACCGTCCTCGCGGAAGATCGGGGATACCAGAAGTGATTCACCGAGCATATACTGCGTATCAAGATAAGCAGCAGCCGGGTCCGTCGTATACTCAAATACCATCGGACGCATCACCGGTGTACCCTCCTCATGCGCCTCGATCGCTTTCGCATACAGATACGGCATCAGACGGCATTTCAGTTTCGTGAACGCTGCCACAACATCGCATGCCTCCTCGTCAAACAGCCACGGCACACGGTAGCTTCCTGAGCCGTGCAGACGGCTGTGTGTGGACATAAGTCCGAATGCTGCCCATCTCTTATAAAGATCCGGTGTTGCCGTGCTCTCGAATCCGGAGATATCATGACTCCAGAAAGAGAATCCGCTCATTGCAAAGGACAGACCGCCGCGCAGTGTCTCTGCCATAGATGGATAATTTGCAAAGCAGTCGCCGCCCCAGTGTACCGGGAACTGCTGTCCGCCTGCCGTTGCACTTCTCGCAAACAGCACTGCCTCCTGCTCACCCTTCACCTCTTTGAGCAGGTTGAATACTGCTTTATTATACAGGTAAGTGTAATAATTGTGCATAGCCTGCGGATCACTGCCGTCATAGTACGTCACATTGATCGGAATACGCTCACCGAAATCCGTCTTGAAGCAGTCCACACCGCACTCCAGAATCGTGCGCAGCTTTCCGGTGTACCACTTCACCGCATCCGGATTCGTGAAATCTACCAGCCCCATACCGGCCTGCCAGTTGTCAGTCTGCCATACACCCTTTCCGTCTGCGCGCTTTAAAAGATAGCCATTCTCCATGCCCTCGCGGAAGAACGCCGTGCCCTGCGCGATGTATGGATTGATCCATGCGCAGATCTTCAGGCCCTTTTCGTGGTAGCGCTGCAGCGTGCCGCGGATATCCGGGAAGCACTCCTTATCCCACTCAAAATCACACCAGTGGAACGCTTTCATCCAGAAGCAGTCGAAATGGAAGACGCTAAGCGGAATGCCACGCTCAATCATACCATCGATAAAGGAGCTCGTCGTCTCTTCATTGTAATTTGTCGTAAAGGAAGTGGACAGCCACAGTCCAAACGACCATGCCGGCGGAAGTGCCGGACGTCCCGTCAGTGCCGTATAGCCGTTTAAGATCTGCTTCGGTGTCGGACCATAGAAGAAATAATAGGAAATGGATTCTCCCGGAACGGAAAAGCCCACATACTCTACCTTCTCGCTCGCCACCTCAAACGATACGTTGTCAGAGCTGTCCACAAATACGCCGTAGCCACGGTTTGTCATATAAAACGGAATACTCTTGTAGGCAATCTGGGAAGCGGTACCGCCATCCTCGTTCCACGTATCTATCATCTGGCCATTCTTTACAAATGCCGTGAAGCGTTCACCGAAGCCATATACACACTCACCAACTCCGACGGAAAGCTCTGTCACCATGTACGGTTTGTGATTCTCGGTCAGGTAATTATCCTCCGGAAGCATTGTGGACGGCTGTCTGTCCCATCTCATATAACCAAGGTTGCGGAAGCCGCAGGTCGTCAGCACCCTGCCGTCCGCCTCAAACGAATAGCTGAAATTTTTGCGGTTTACACGTACCTTCAGCACTCCGGTATCCAGAACGGCCTCTTCATCCGTGATCGTGATTTCCGGTTCTATCGTCGTCTCGTTTTTCTCATACTGTGGCAGATGATTGTCATATCCCTCGTAATGCCATGCTTTTACGGAGATCGTGCCCGATGCGCACGCCTTAAACTCTACCGTGATTGTCGGCATATTTAAGGTGTCTCCTCTGCCGCCGATCTTCCCAACCGGTGCAACCACACGCATACCACCCGGAATCCGGTCAACGGTGTAGCCTTCCGCTGCGAACAGTCCGTTTGCGCGCTCGCTGCGCAGCCAGTAGCCTTCTGTAAATTTCATGCTCTGTATCCTCC
Source organism: Lachnospiraceae bacterium (assembly GCA_029225065.1). Lineage (GTDB taxonomy): Bacteria > Bacillota > Clostridia > Lachnospirales > Lachnospiraceae > Choladousia. The sequence continues at coordinate 33,318 of JAQXVT010000087.1, forward strand.
TTTTTATTTTCCTGCCGGATGCTTCTTCTGACCCGGCTTTTCTTTTACTTCTCACTTCTTTTGCAGATCCTTCTTATCCGCAAAATTACCTTTTTCTTCTGTGCCTTCCCATTTTTCATTTCTATGTCCTTTTTATCACATATATTCCGCTATGTCTATCCGTTTTTCGTGTATTTATAGTCGTTTTTTATCCTTTTCTGTTTTATTCCACTTCTTCCGGTACTGTGCCGGGGTCGTCCCGTACTCCTTTTTAAATGCATTGATGAAAGACTTCACATTCGGGAATCCGCAGGCAAAAGAAATATCCGTCACGGAGCTGTCACCACTCTCCAGTTCCTCTCTGGCACGGCATGCGCGAATGCGTTCCAGATACTCATGGAAGTTCTGCCCGGCTGAATTTTTGAAAAATCTGGAAAAATAAGCCGGTGTCATTCCCAGATAATCCCCCATTGACTGAATTGACAGATTTTTTTCATAGTTTTCTTCCATATAAGAGATCGCTTTTTTGATCCGTTTCAGCCGCTGATGCTCCTGTCCCTTCGTCCGGGCATCCTGTTCACGGACAGCTGCGCACTCGCGCAGTAAAATACAGCAGATCTGCCGCAGCCGAATTGCAAGTTCCAGCTCATAATAAGCTTCCTTTTTCTGCCAGATCCTTGCGCATTCCTGAATCAGCATCGCAATCCGTTTTTCCTGCGTGCTTCCCTTTTCGATCACAAACCGGATGTGGTCAAGCTCGTCACAGTACTCCTCAAGCAGCCTCTCATCAAGCAGCAGCGTCACACAACGCAGAATCTGTTCGCTGCTTCCATCCGTCTCATGCAGTTCACCGCTGTTCACAAAAAAAATCTCATCCGCTCCCGCACTCTGTTCTTTTCCGTTTACGCGGCCGCGAATCCGGCCTTCCAGCACCAGGTCAAATTCCAGATTTCGGTGCCAGTGCAGTGGATAATACAGTTTGTCCTTTCCGGTACCGCCATAGTAAATCCGCGCCGGAATCCCATCCTCTGTCTCGACCAGCTCCTGATAGTATTCCATATCACACACCTCCCTTTTTCGCTTCCATCAAATCTTTCTTTTTATTTCACACTTCTGCCTCCACAGCGTACTCGTCTTCCCACTCACCTGCAGATACCCGGGCATCACTCTTACATATGTGAATATTGCTCTTGCATATGTAATTCACAAGGCATCCACCCAAATTTCTTTTACACTCTGATTCAAAACAAAGGAGCAGGACATCCACTCTGCCCTGCTCCCATCTCTTTACCTTATTTTTTACACCGACAATATTTCCTCTCAACTCAGGAAAACTGCTGCTTCTTCGATTTATAATCAGCTCACCACAATCAGCCCTTGACTGCTCCTGCTACCATACCGTTGATAATCTGCTTGCTGAATGCAAAGTACAGAATAACGATCGGTGCCATCGTGATCAGCATGGCTGCCATCTGCTTCGGATAGTCAGACGCGAACTGTCCCTTGAACTGAGTCAGTGCAAGCGGAACAGTCTGAAGTCCAACGTCCTTAATCAGAACCAATGCAAATGAGAACTCATTCCAGCAGCTGAATACCTGAATAATTGCTACCGTTACCAGGATTGGACGGCAGATCGGGAAAATGATATTCCACAGTGTGTGGCTGAAGCTGCTGCCGTCGATGGCTGCCGCCTCTTCCAGATCAACCGGAACAGTCTTTACAAAGCCTTCTACCAGGAAGATTCCCATCGGAAGTCCGAAGGATACGTATGGCAGAAGCAGGGTAAACCAATGGTTTGAAATTCCGCAGCGCTTAAATACAACGTAGATCGGAACCAGGAGGGAATGAATCGGGATCAGCATGCCCATCAGGAACATCACATACAGCACACGGTTCAGTTTAAAACGAACACGCGCCAGAATGTAGCCAACGATGAAGCTGAACGCGATGATCAGGATGATGGAAAGCACCGTCGTACGAAGGCTGTTCCACATTGACTGAGCCAGATGGTAATCCGGGTTGGAAAGGATTCTGGTGTAGTTAATCAGCGTTGGTGTCTTCGGAAGTCCGATGATATCTGCATTAAATGCTCTCTTCTCTTTCAGGGATGAATAAATCATCCATACGATCGGGAAAATGCAGGACAGTGAAAAAATCCAGAGAATCAGATTCATAAACACTGCAAGAAAGCCTTTTTTTACTTTACGTGTTCCAGGAGTACTTGTCTTAGCCATCTTCCTACGCCTCCTTCTCTCTTGTCACATATTTGATCAGGGCCTGAGAACCGCCGATAACAAGCAGTGACAGAACAAAGATTCCAACGGAGATACAGCTTCCGTAACCCATGTTGCTCTGGCTGAAGGAAATCTGGTATCCGTACATCGCCATAACCATAGAAGCCGTTCCAGGTCCACCCTTGGTCATAACGAAGATATTATCAAATGCTTTCATGTTGCCGGCGATACAAAGAGTGATACATACCAGCATTGTATTTTTAATAAGAGGAAGCGTGATGTAAACGGCTTTCTGGAATCCGTTTGCGCCGTCAATCTCCGCGCTCTCAAAAATGTCCGTACTAATAGATGCGATTGCTGACAGAATGATTACCATATAATAACCAATGTACTGCCAGATCAGAGGAATTGTAACAAGCAGCATAACAAGATCGGTATTATTCAGCCATACCTGACACAGATCCTTTCGTCCAATGGCGGTTAAAAACCAGTTCAGAATACCATACTTGTTGTGATAGATCATATTCCAGATCAAACCGATACAAACTGCTGCGATTGTGCTCGGGAAAAATCCAAATGTACGGTGGATTGTTTTGCATTTTACCAGCTTGGAATTTACCATCATAACCAAAACAAATGCGATACCGATCTGGCCGATGATACAAGCGATTACAAGATAAATATTATGCCCAAATGCTTCCCAGAACGTTGCGTCATGGAACAGCTTTATGTAATTATCAAGACCGGTAAAGGTCTTCTGCGGGCCACCCTTCCATTCAAAGAAACTGTATACCAGCGCCGTCACAAGCGGTACGAAAACCGTGAAAATAAACATGACAACCGGAACCAGCAGGTACAAAACTACGGTTTTTGTCTTGGGCTTAATTGCATTTAACATAGAACATTCCTCTCTTTCCTGCTGTGTGCAGAGGGAAACCCTTTAAGAAAGACCGCTCCACCCGCTCCCGCGGGCAGAACGGTCTTCTCATTCCCTGTAAGGCTTCTGCCTTAATTTTTGATTTTAGTAGTTCTCCTCGTATGCCTTCTGAGCATTAGCTGCTACATCTTCCGGAGAGATCTCACCGTTCATCATGGTCTGAAGGTCTGTATTCAGAACATCCCATACAGCGTTTGTGATGTAGGAGTCATAGATCTCGCACGGCTCTGTATCAACATAAGAGTAGTTGTAGAAATCCTGTGTGATCTGATCGAAGCTGGAGAGGTCAACATCGCCAACCTTGGTCAGTCCGCCAAGTGCATAGTTCTCTGCTACGTAGCTTGCGAATGCCGGTCCGGTAACTTCCTGAGCCAGGTCGATTGCTGCTGCAAGCTTGTCCGGATCCTCAGCAACCTTGGAGCTGATTGCTACTGCATATCCAAGACCGATATTCTGAGATGTCGGAGCTTCTGTAGCGTCTGCCGGCTGTGGAAGAACTGCGAATCCCATGTTGTTCCATTTCTCTTCGTCAGAATCTTTCAGTGTAGCCCAGATGTAGGACTCATCCCAGTTGCCGCCGATGAATGCTGCTGCATCGCCGGAAATATAGTACTCACGAGCATCCTCGTTTGTGACTGCATTGAAGTCCTCGTTGAAGATGGAGGTCTCTGTGAACAGGTGCTGCATCTCGGTAAGAGCCTTTACGAATGCTTCGTCTGTGAAAGCAGCGCCGCCCTTGTTGATCAGGCTTAAGAACCAGTCCGGACCTGTGTAACGGTTGCCCAGAGTTGACAGGAAGTCTGAGTTAGCCTGCCACTTGCCGCCGTTTCCGAATGCTACCGTGGTAATGCCCTGCTCATTAAAGTACTCAGAAGCCTTCTCTACATCTTCCCATGTGCTCGGGAATGTATCGTATCCAGCGTCTTTCCACATTGCCTTATCGTAAATAACTACAGTACAGGTACCACCTGTCAGTACCGGATATCCATAAATGGAATCGCCGTCTGTGAACGGTGTGAAGTAGTTCTGTACATAATCGCTATAGTACGGAGAAGCTTTGATTGCATCTGTCAGATCATATACCAGACCCTGCTTAGCCCAGTCTTTTGTATTCATACCCTGAAGCAGGAATACGTCCGGAAGGTCACCAGCTGCTGCCAGTGTAGCGATCTGCGTCTTGTACTCTGCATTAGCCAGAACGTTCTGATTCAGAGTGATATCCGGATGAGCCTCATCCCAAGCTGCCAGAACGGTACGGAATCCATCGGAACCGCCGTTTCCTTCTGACTCCTCTGATGTGGAGTAGTGCATGATCTCAAGTTCGCCCTTATAAGCAAGATCATTTGCTGCCACGTCCGTTGCTGCGGCTGCTGTCATTCCGAGTGAAGCAACCATAGCTGTTGCAAGTACTGCACTTAAAGCCTGTCTCTTTTTCATTTTGTTTCCTCCTTTAAAATTATAAAAATTATTTTTCTTATCTATCTGCTTCGCGTCGCCCGCGAGAACATTCATTTTATTTAATCCGCCTTACGGTCTGTCCCTGCAGCAAATAGCCGTCTACCGTGTGGATCGCCGGGATCGTCGTCATCGGACGCTCGATTTCCTCGATCAGCCTGACTGCCGCCTGCCTGCCCATCTCTCCGACATTCTGATAAAAGGTGGTAAGCTTTGGGGACTCATACTGCGCTGCCTTGACTCCATCGTAACCGGCAACTGAAATATCATCCGGTATTGACAGTCCTCTTGCTTTGATCGCGTTGATTCCTCCGAAGCATGCGATATCATCCGGATACAGAATGCAGGTTGGTGGATCTTTCAGATCCAGCAGCCGCTCCGTCTGTTCAAACGCCTTGTCGAGATTCCGGTAGAGCCCCGGAAGTACGTATCCCTCCGGTACGGTAAGCCCGTGCTCTTCCATACAGGTGTAATAAGAGGCAAGTCGCTGCCTCGTGACCCGGTTGCTGTCGCCGTGAATGTAGGCGATTCTCGTATGTCCCAGATCAAATATGTACTGCATCAGCTTTGCAATGCCATCTGCATTGTTGGAAAGCACTGCCGTCCGGTTGTCCGCGATATAATCGATCGAAACGACCTTCAGATTGCTCTGCAGAAGCTCCACAATTTTCGGATTTGTGTAATCCAGGCAGCACACAATTGCGACTCCGTCAAACCCCCGGTATCTGGCCCGCTCCACATACGACATATCTGAGCTTGTATTATTCAGAAATGTCACATCGTATCCCTTTGCCTCTGCTGCTTTCTTAAAGCCCTGCAGGACTCCGGAAAAGAAGTCGTGTGTCAGTCCGCTTCCCGCTGCCTCCTCAAACAGTACGCCGAGGTTGTAGCTCCGGTTCGTCTTCAGATATCTGGCTGACTGATTCGGGTGATATCCCATCTGCTCAGCCATTGCCTTGATCTGTTGCCTTGTGTTCTCACCGATGTCCCGGTGATTACTTAATGCCTTGCTGACAGTTGCTACAGATACTCCGCAGGCTGCCGCAACATCCTTCATGGAAACCATGCTTTTCTCCTTCGCTTGTTGAACTTGCCCTTACTTAATCGTTTTCTGATTCATATTAAACAGCATTCTATCTGATTTGTCAATTGTTTTTTTGCAGTTTTTTATGTTTTGGTTATTATATTCAATTTTATAGACGTTCATTTGTGCATTTTTACTTTATCGCATTTCGTTTTACGAAAATGCAGTCCTGAATTGCGTGACAATTTGGTTTTTTATAGTTCTTTTTTTCATTATGAACTAAAACGTTTTCTTTTTCACTGCGGCAGACAGCAATTTTTCTCTGCTTTGCATTTTTTATCGGTAATCAGCTCTTTTTCTTCCGTATCCTGTTCTATTTTGTCAGATCATGCGATGTTCAGAGTCAGACAGCAAAAAACCGGCAGGATGATCCGCATTTAATGCTTCCTGCCGGTTTTCTTACGTTCTGTAATTTTCTTTCTGTTTCTGGTCATTTCCGATCACGATCAATCATTTTTACAAGACCCCGATTTTGACTGTAACTTTCTTTTTGCCAGCAGCATATGCCATTTTTGCCGCCGCTGCTGCGCTACCGATACTTCGCCACAATCTCCTGCATTTCCTTCTCTTTTTCCTCCATGTCTGCCACCAGCCGGAACTGCGTCCGGCAGCGGTCGAGGTTGTGATTTTCCCGGTGGATCTTAAAGTAGTGGTCGCCCTCCAGATAATCCGTCAGGAAACGCATGCCGCACTCAAACGTCATCATCCGTGCTCCAACTGGAAGCATGGCAAGCTCTGTCTCTGTCAGTGCACCGGCGCAGCCCTCAATAAAGCCCTTTGTGTAAACCTCAAAGAGATGCAGGTCGCATGACACTTTCGAAAGATCCTGCTCATCCTCCGCCGCCGTGCTGGCACCAAAGCGAATGGAATCTCCGAAATCATTCACGGAAAGCCCCGGCATGACCGTATCAAGGTCAATTACACAAATGCCTTTTCCGCTTACATCGTCGATCATGATGTTGTTCAGCTTCGTATCGTTGTGTGTTACGCGAAGCGGAAGCTTTCCGGCTGCCTGCAAATCCACCAGCGTATGTGCAAATGCCTCGCGCTCCAGTACAAAGCGGATCTCCGGCTGTACCAAGGCCGCGCGCCCGCAGACATCTGCATCGAGCGCTGCCCGGAACTTTGCGAAGCGATCCACCGTATCATGGAACTTCTCGATCGTCTCATGAAGCGTCTTTGCCGGATAATCGGAAAGCAGACCCTGAAAACGGCCAAACGCCACAGCACTCTCATAAAAATCACGGTCATTTTTTACCTGATCGTAGCTGGTCGCACCTTCCACATACAGAAAGGCTCTCCAGTAATTGCCCGGTGCGTCTACATGGCTGTTCTTTCCGTCTTTGGTCAGCACGAGGTTCAGTGTCTCACGCTCCACGTCCCCGCCAGTTGCCGCGATCTTCTTTTTCAGCCAGTTCGTCACACCCTCGATGTTTTCCATCAGCTCTTTCGGCTTTGTGAAAATCGAGGTATTCATCCGCTGTAAAATGTAACGCCGTATCCCGCGTTCCGTCTCAAAAGTCAGGCGGTACGTATCGTTGATGTGCCCGTTTCCAAACGGAATGCACTCCTGCAGTTTCCCCTCAAACTGAAACTCCGGTATCACTGCGAGCGCCTCCGCCTTTGTACTCATGCTTCCTCCCAGAGCCGCTCCGGGTAGAGCCCCTGCGCCTTGAGATTGCGGATCGCAGCTACCACATTCGGCTTATCTTCTTTGTAAGTCACACCGTACCATTTATCCATCGATTTGCGCACCTGAACCGTCGCTTTTCCCTCGCGCAGCAGCTCATCCACCACAAACGGAAGGAAATACTCGCATTTCAGTGGATTCGTCTCCAGATTTTTGGAAAGGAATGCGGAAAACCGCTCGTTCAGCTCCTTTAAAATGCTCGCGGAAAAGCCCCACATATTCATCGAAACGGTGCTTCCGGCCGGAATCGTCACCCAGGTCTTTCCGTCGTCCTCGGTGTAGGCCGTCTCATTTCCGCGCTTTTCGATGTGCGTCCGCTCTTTGATATCCACCAGATATCCTTCCGCGTCCGTCTCACAGATGCCGCGCGCCACATGGCCGTTGTCGGTCAGCGTGTTTTCCAGCTGATAGCCCACCATCATATAGCGGTATTTGCCGTCATCCTCATGCTCCGTCAGATACTCGTACGCCATCTGGAATGCACGGCTGCCATAATAATCATCGGCGTTGACGACAACAAATGGTCCGTCGATCACGCCTGCGCAGCTTGCAATCGCATGACCGGTGCCCCACGGCTTCACACGGCCTTCCGGTACGGAAAAGCCCTCCGGCAGATTTGTCAGTTCCTGGAACACGTACGCTACCTCAACCTGCCTTGCAAGACGGTCGCCGATCGCTGCACGGAAATCCGCCTCATTTTCTCTCTTAATTACGAACACTACTTTTTCAAATCCTGCACGGACTGCATCATACACCGAAAAGTCCATGATGATATGGCCGTATTCATCGACCGGATCGATCTGCTTCAGTCCGCCATACCGGCTGCCCATGCCGGCTGCCATTACTACCAGTACCGGTTTCTTCATTTTGTTTCTCCTTTCGAATTATCCTGTCGGATGCTCTGCAAAAATGCCCCGTCTCTCATTTTCCTGATAAGTCCTTAGCACCTTTGTAAAAAGCATTTCGCAGGTATATTTTCCATGACATAGTAAAGGCATTCTGCGCGCCTGTCCGCTCCCGCAGAATGCCTCTGTACCGCTCTGCCTTTATTTTGCGCAGCTCAGATATTTTTCTATTTCACTGACTGCCTTCTCCTCATCGGCGCCCTCTGCCGTCACGATGATCTTTTCTCCGGCTGCCAGACCAAGTGTCATCATTCCCATAATGCTTTTCGCATTGACTGTTCTCTGACCGCTGATTACGTGAATCTCGCTGTCAAACTGACTCGCTACCTGTACCAGCATTGCAACAGGCCGTGCCTCCAGACCATTTGAAAGCTGAATCACAATCTCCTTTTTACTCATAATTGTATTCCTCCTTGTTCTCCCTTAGCTTCTCTGCCAGCTCACTGATTTTTCGAAGCCTGTGGTTTACACCAGATTTTCCCACAGGCGGTGTCAGCATCTCACCCAGCTCTTTTAATGATGCATCCGGATGTGCCAGCCGCAGAGCAGCAATCTCTGCAAGCCCCTCAGGCAGACTGTCCAGACTTCCGACCATCTCCAGATAACGGATGTCTTCCATCTGCCGTACCGCCGCGTTTACCGTTTTGTTGATATTTGCGGCTTCACAGTTTACTTTTCTGTTGACATCATTTCGCATCTCCCGCACGATCCGGATGTTCTCCAGATTCATCAGGGAAATATGTGCCTCCATGATGTTCAGCATGTCAACGATCTGAGCGCCTTCTTTGATGTATACAATATAGTGGTTCTTTCGCTCCACAATCTTTGCGTCCGGTCCGAAACTGCGGATCAGCTGCTGAAGCTGCATGGCCCGTTCCATCGAGACGCAGACGATCTCAAAATGATAGGATTTCTCCGGATTACTGATCGAACCGGCGGCCAGAAACGCCCCCCGAATAAAGGCCCTGCGGCAACAGGACTTTTGCACCAGCAGCTGATTGGCCGGGGATACCTGCTCTGCGATCTCTCCGTTTGCATCCAGAAGCTTAAGCGCCTGCAGGATGCGGACCACGCTGCTGTGGTCTCTGACCAGAATTGTATAAATCCGACAACTCTTTCCGTACTTCTTGTTCAGATGCACAGACACGTCACTTCTTATACTAAATGTTTTTCGTAATAATGTAAAGCATTTTCTTGAAACCGCTGCATTTTCTGTGTGAATTCGCAGTCGGAACCGCTCCGCTGCCGAGATACAGACGTCACCGCACATCCCGATGATCGCCGCAAGCTCCGCAAGCTGGCAGTGCCTCGCCGGTGTATCAAGAAAAGAAAGCTCTTCTTTTACCTCTGATGAAAATGACATCTGCGTCCCCTCCTTCTTCTGTATCGCCGCATCCATTCCGCCTCTGACGTTTTGCATGCTTCTGCTGTTTCTTTTATCACATTTCGTAACTGTTCAGATCCAATCACCAAAATACTCCGCATTTCGTCGGTGTGGCGTATCTGCTTTTTATCTTCGCTGTTTCCATATCTGCCAGGCATTCCCTGCTGCGGTCAATTTCGGATATCCCGGTGCTCGATCTTCAGCCCGTACTCCTCGTGGCGGCTTAAGTAGCGATAGAGCTGCTCTGCAAGTGTCACAGAGCGATGCTGGCCTCCGGTGCAGCCGATTCCGATCACGAGCTGATTTTTGCCCTCCACCACGTAATGCGGCAGCAGAAACTCGATCATGTCCTCCAGCTTTTCAAGGAATACGCGCGAGGCCTCAAAGCCCATCACGTAGTCCTGCACCTCCTGTGTCAGCCCCGTCTTATGCTTCAGATCATCCACATAAAACGGATTCGGCAGGAATCGCACGTCAAAGACGAGATCGCAGTCTGCCGGAATACCGTACTTGAACCCAAACGACAGAACCGTGACAAAAATATTCCGGAACTCCTTACTGTTCACAAAAATTTTTTCCATCTCGCTGCGCAGCTCCCGCGTCAGCAGATTTGAGGTATCGATGATATAATCTGCCCGCTCCTTTAAAAATCCGATTGCTGTGCGCTCCAGGCGGATGCCCTCATCCACGCGTCCGTTTCTCGCCAGCGGATGGCTGCGCCTCGTCTCCTTGTAGCGGCGCAGAAGTGCAGGCTCACTCGCATCCAGATACAGAATCTCGTAGGAGATTCCGCGGATCATCAGCTGCTCCAGCACCTCCTGCATGCCCCGGATCGCCTCACCGTTTCGGATGTCCACACCGAGTGCTACTTTATCATACTTGCTGTCCGACGCACACGCCAGCTCCGCAAATTTTTCCACCAGCGGAATCGGGAGATTGTCGGCACAGAAATATCCGACATCCTCCAGTATCTTCAGCGCTGTACTTTTTCCTGCTCCTGACATTCCTGTCACGATCACAAATCTCATGGTATTTTCCGTCCTTCTTTGTTGTCCTGCCTGTTTTTCCTGACAGAGCTCTGTATTTCCACCGACTTTCTCATTTGTACTCCGGCAAAATAAATCTTCATGATCCGCTTCGCTACTTGCCTGACTCAGTGAAACTTTCCGAGAAACTTTACTTCCGGCTCGAGCAGTACGCCCGTGTCTTCCTGTACCTTCTTCTGCACGGCGCGGATCAGATTCCGAACATCCTCCGCCGTCGCTCCTCCTTTGTTGACCACAAAGCCGCAGTGCTTTTCGGATACCTGCGCACCGCCGACCGAAAATCCGCGCAGCCCCGCATCCATAATCAGCTTTCCTGCAAAATAACCCTCCGGGCGCTTAAACGTACTGCCCGCGCTCGGCAGATCCAGCGGCTGCTTTGTGACACGCTGTACCTTCAGCTCCTCCATGCGTCCGCGGATCGCCTCCGCATCGCCCTTCTGAAACTTCATCACTGCCTCCAGAATGATCCAGCCGTTTTTTGCCGCCAGACTCGTGCGGTATCCCAGCTCCAGCTTTTCTGCCGGAATCGTCCGGATCTCGCCCTCCTGAGTCAATACGGTCACCTCAGTCAGCACATCCTTCATCTCTCCGCCGTATGCACCTGCGTTCATCACCACAGCGCCGCCTAAGGTACCCGGAATCCCGGATGCAAACTCAAACCCGGTCAGGCTCTTAGCAAGTGCCGTTTTCGCAATCACAGACAGCATCGCGCCTGCCTGCGCCCGGATTTCTTCGCCATTTACCGAAATCTGATTCAGATTCCGACCGATCTGAATGATCACGCCGCGGTATCCCGCATCACAGACCAGCAGATTGCTGCCGTTTCCGATGACTGTATACGGTGTCTGCGTTTCTTTGCAGATCCGGATGCTCTCCGACACCGCCTGCCCGCTTTCCGGCGTCACAAACAGATCCGCCGGACCACCGATCCGAAACGTCGTGTGCAAAGCCATCGGTTCCTGCTGCCGGACATTTTCCCTGCCCGCACAGCCGCACAATAATTCATAAATATTCTGCATGTTTTCCCCCTTTTTCTGTCTTCCGCTCATTATACCATTTTTTCTTTATTTCGCAAGAATTCCACTCACCCGGATGCTCTCCACCGCTTTTTTCAGCTCCTCCGGCGGAAGAACAAGCGCCATACGCACGTAGCCCTCGCCGAGGCTTCCAAAGCTGCTTCCCGGCACGCAGATTACACCGGAGCGCTCCATCAGTTCCACGCAGAACTCCTCGGAATTTGTGTACCCATCCGGCAGCGGCGCCCAGACGAACATCGTGCCCTCGCTGTCCGGAACATTCCAGCCGATCTCACGCAGACCGCCGCAGAGCACGTGGTTTCGCTCCTCATAAAGCTGACACTGCTTCTCCACGCCATCAAACGGACCATTTAATGCAGCCACAGCGCCATACTGTACCGGAAGAAAAGTACCGTAATCAAACTGTGTGCGCAGCGCACGGAATTTCTGAACAATCTCCCTGTTTCCAACTGCAAAGGACATACGTGCACCTGTATAGTTGAATGACTTGGAAAGTGAATAAAATTCAATGCCGATTTCCTTTGCCCCCTCATACTGCAGGAAGGAACCGCCCTTCCGTCCGCCGTACACGATATCCGAATATGCATTGTCATGCAGAATGATGATGTTGTATTTCTTTGCAAATGCAATCAGTTCCCGGTAAAAGGACTCCGGCGCGGTGCGGCAGATCGGATTGGCCGGATAGCTGACTACCATGTATTTTGCCTGCTTCGCCACGTCCTCCGGTATCTCAGAAAGCACCGGCAGGAAGTTGTTTTCTTCCAGAAGCGGATACTGCCATACCTTTGCATCACAAAGCTGCGGTCCAATGCGGAAGATCTGATAGCCCGGATTCGGCACAAGCACCAGATCACCCGGGTTGCACAGCGCCCATGCCAGATGCGCCATGCCCTCCTGAGAGCCGTAAAGTGACATGATCTCATCCGCCGCCAGCTCCACGTCAAATCTTCTCCTGTAGAAATTCTGCATCGCCTCGATCAGCTCCGGCAGCTCGGTCAGCGCGTACTTATAATTTTTTGGTTCCTTTGCAGCCTCGCTGACCGCCTCCATGATGTGCGGCGCCGGCTCAAAATCGGGGGTGCCGACCGAGAGGTTGTACGTTTTCTTTCCCTGCGCCTCCATCTCGTTCTTCTTCGTATTCAGAACCGCAAAGATGCCCTCTTTGATCTGGTTCGCTTTCTCTGAAAATTCGAATGTCATTTTTCATATCCTCCTGCAGTGCATTTTCTGCAAATTATCCTTCTCAGACTCCGTATTCACTGAAGTCTGAAATTGTTTTTTATATCTGATCCGGCATCCATCCAATAACTATACCACTTACCTGTCTGTACATCCTGATATCATTATTTTCAACATAATATGCCGGTTTTAACTTACTTTTTCTTCTCTCTCACTGGCTTATCAGATCGTTTCTCTTTTTGCACACTATTTTGTATGGTATTGGCTCCTTTTTTCGTAACTTCCCCTGAAGCCACATTCTCTGACTCCACGAATTCCTCGTCAGTCTCCGTTTCAGCGTCCTCTTCCGGAAACCCGTCCTCCAGCTCGTCATCATCTTCAAAACTGTATGACTCAGGAGTCTCTGTCTTTTCCTTTTCGCTTTCCTCCAGAGTCCGTCCCAAATGCGGTCCCTGTGCGAACCACTTCGGATGACGGTTCTCCAGCAGAATTGTCACAACATACAAAAGAACACATACAAGTGACAGTACAAGTCCGAGTACAAATCCAGGCGGCGTAAACTTCATCGCGATCGTATGGCTTCCGGCGCTCACGTGCACTCCGGTCAGCGCTTTGCCGACGCTGTAAAATTCCGTCTCCTGTCCGTCGACCGTGATCGTCCAGCCGGTATCGTACGGAACAGTCAGAAGCAGCGTGCCGTCTTCCTTTGCATCGATGCTTCCGCTTACTTTATTGCCATCGACCTGCACATCGGTCAGCTGGCTCTCCGCCAGCTTATCCACCACCTTCTGATAAGCGTCGTTCGCGCAGGTGTAAACCTCCGCGCACACCGTGCTGCCTTTCTGTGACTCTTTCAGATCCACCGTAAAATCAGCCATATTGTCGGTCGATGAGCCATTGATCACATACAGATGATCCGTGAAATCCTTAAAATCCTTGTCATATTCCGGTGTCGACAGACTGATCTTTGCCACTCTCGTATCGAGGCAGAGGTAGACCTGCTTGTTCTCCGGAATCTTGATGCCGTAATTCTGGCCATCCTCCATATCGATGTAACGATCCAACACATAGATCGGATCCAGTCCTGTTGCCAGCTCTACAAAGCTGTTCTGGACCTGCAGCGGCTCGCCCGCCTCGATGTCCCAGTCTTTTATGTCGTCCTTTACCATAAAGCCAAGCGAAAGTGCATTTTCATTATAATAAAGTGCAAGCTCTCCGTCCTCCGTCAGCTTCGTGAACTGATACATCGTATCGGACTTCTTCGACGGGGATGCCAGATATTTGATGCCGAGAATGTCGTTCATCAGTTTCGTGACACCGAGGTATCCGTTTTTGTTTGTGCGCGCCTCAATGCCAAGGCTGTCACAGAACTTAATGATCGATTCCTGCATCGTCGAGTTGAACATGACAAGCGCATTTCCGCCGCAGTACATCGTGACGTTGCGCATCCGCTGTCTGTCTACCTCGCTGCGGAAAAAGGTGTTGTCGTTCTGCTCCGCCATCATGTTCTGGTAAGACACCTGATCTGCAATGTAAATGCTTCTCGTCACGTTTCCGTCGCTCGAAATGCCATAGATCGCATTCGCCGCCACTTCAACGAGCAGCACGCCGGAGAGCACCGCCGTCCAGGCCCTGCGGCCTTTTTTCAGATACCGCCCAAGCAGCATGATTCCAAAATACAGCACGAGAAGTCCGAGCGATACGTAATACACCCACGGCTCGATGCTGCTTCCCTCTCCCTGGAAGAAAATGCAGTAAACGACGAACCCGGCCGGCACAAGAAACGCAAACAGAATCTGCGGGAGCCAGTAGCTGCGGATATGCCCCACCGCATCGTACGCCATCATCAGAAGCACCGCGATGTACAGAAACGCAAAGCGGTTCGGCAGTCCGTTCTGGATGTGGAAGCCGTGCCAGATATAGTTCAGAATATTAAATGAAAAGCTGAACAGTAAAAGTGCAGTCAGGCCATAATGCGCCAGCCGCTCCCGCAGCCGCAGCTTTCCGTCAAACAGGTACAGAAGCGCCAGCAGAATCGTCGCCACTCCGCAGTACGCGTTCAGTCCAACCTGTGTATCAGAAATGTTCACCGGCTCAAGAAATGCCATGTGATTTTTCAGCATCTCAAAGAGGCTTGTGTAAAATTTAATGACCGTCGGAAATTTGTTTCCCTGCATCGATTCCGACGAGGAAAGCCCCATAAAGGCCGGAAGCAGTACAAGTGACGCCATTCCGCCTGCCAGCAGCGCGTACCATGCAAAGGTAAGTGCGCTTCTCCAGATACCGTGCCATGTAATCTTTTCCGCCGAAATCCAGCGCACCAGATAATACAGACATGAAAAAATGCACAGCATAAATCCAATATAGTAGTTGCACCACAGTCCGTAAAACAGCGCAATTCCGAAAATTCTTCCGCTCTTTCCATCCACAATGCGCTCGATTCCGTAAAGAATCAGCGGCAGCATCGCCACGCTGTCGAGCCACATCAGGTTGAAATAGTAGCCGATCACAAAATTGCTCAGGGCAAACATGATGCCGAATACGACCGGCAGATACTTCCGGTTCTCATCACGCTTGTGCAGATACCAGGAAAAACATCCGCCGCACAGCGCGATCTTTAACAGAATCATCAGATCCATGAAATCGCAGACATTTTCCGTCGGGATCAGTACCATCAGAAAATTCAGCGGACTTGCCAGATAGTACGCATAGGTTGACCAGAAGTTGTATCCAAGTCCGCCCGAGAATGAATACAACAATGACTCACCATTCACCAGCTTGTTGTGCATGTCCGTGTAAAACGGCAGATACTGGTGCAGGGAATCAATGATCAGCACCGTCTTGTCGCCGGTCGGCCAGACGCTGATCGACGCAAATCCGATCGCGGTAGTCAGAAGCGTCAGGAAAAATCCTGCCAGAAAAAACGCGCCTCCACCTGCCTTTTTTGTTTGAATCCATTTTTTCATATGCCTGTTACTCCTCATGTGTCAGTGGCTGTCCGCACAATTGCCGGATTCAGTTAAAACTTCTCCGTGCCGGACAGTACAATTTCCTTCCCAAGAAAGAACGAGTAGATCACCTGCGTTTTTACCCTGCGCCCTGTCAGCTGTCCGAGCGCCTGCGCATAATACGAGAGCTGCCCGCGGTAGCGTTCCGCCAGTTTTTCACGGTCTGCGATATGGTCGGTCTTATAATCGACTAAAACGATTTCTCCGTCCTCATCTTCAAACCATGCGTCGATGATTCCCTGCACCAGCACGGTTTCATCGCTGCTCCAGTCCTCCCGGATCGTCTCCGCCGGAACTCCGAGCACAAACGGCTGCTCCCGGTGCAGTTTTCCTGTGCGCGCGGCCTGCTCCATTCCTTTCCCGGTTTTCGTTTTCAGGAAGCGCCGGATATCCGAGAGCCGGACTGCGGTCGCTTCATCCCGGGACATTTTACCACAACTCACGAGTTCTTCCAACTGTATTTGCAGTTCCTCTTTCTTAGAAAAATCTAAATTTTCCATAAACGTGTGGTAGAGCGTACCTCTGGCCGCCCCTTTTACCGGTGTATCCGTCTGATAAAAGCCCGGAATGATCTCCTCCTCTTCCGGCGCATAGAGCTGCTCCGCCTCCGTTTCCTCCGGCTCCTGCGAGCGCTTTTTCAGTTCGGAGACGGACAGCTTTCCGGCAATCTTCTGTCCTGCCTCATAGCGATATGCGAAATCCTCCGTAAAGACATGTGCAAGGTATTTCTCTGCTTTCTCATCCGCGCAGACGGACAGATCCGGATTCAACAAAGCGGCAAGCTCCGCCTGCTCTTCCCCTGCCTGCCGGAATTCTTCTGCATCAAAAGTCTCCTTTGCCATCACATAAAACTCGTAGTGCGTCAAAAAAGCATCTGCTTTATCCACCGGCTCGTCTTCCTGGCCATGTTTTTTCCACACATTCTGGTCGAATTCCTCACACGGAATGTGCAAAGCCAGCGAAAGCATCCGCGCATCCGGATGGCGCATAAGCGCCGGCATCACCCAGTCTAGATAAGAGGACGCACCGGTCAGGGAAGAATACGGAAGCGTTCCGCCCGGCGTCGATGCTGCCTGCGCCCATTTTGCGGCCTGCTCTTCCATATTTCCCACACAGCCGGTCAGGATCAGCTTTTCCTTCGCGCGCGTCATCGCCACGTACAGTACACGCATCTCTTCGCCGAGATTTTCCATCGACGTCGTTTTCTGAATGATCTTTTTCAAAAGACTTGCCTGGCGTGTGCGCAGCCTCGTATCCACACAGTCACAGCCAATGCCAAGCGACGGATGCATGACGGCCTTCGCACGGCTGTCCGTCTCGTTGAACTGCTTTGCCATACCGCTAACGAACACGACCGGAAATTCCAGTCCCTTGCTCTTGTGGATACTCATAATCCGCACGGTGTTGTCCGACTCAGACCCGATGTTTGCCTCGCCGTAATCCACCTCATACTTTTTCAGATTTTCGATGTAACGGACAAAGTGATACAGCCCGCGGTAGCTCGTCGCCTCATACGCGATCGCCTTCTCCACGAGCATATCGAGGTTCGCCTTTCTCTGGCTGCCAGCCGGGAGTGCCTGCGCGTACGCGCCATAGCCCGTCTCATCCAGAATCTCCCACAAAAGCAGATGCACCGGCGTGTATTCTGCCCGCGCACGGAAGTGCTCCAGCATCTCAAAGAAATTCGCCAGCTTTTCTTTTATCGCCTTATCTGCTCCGTTTTCCTGATATGATCTGCAGCACTCATAAAAGGATTCTGCCTCCGATTCGCTGCGGATCCACGCAAGCTCCTCCTCATCCAGGCCGCCGATCGCACTGTGCAGCACCGCCGCAAGCGGAATATCCTGCCGTGGATTATCGAGCACCTGCAGATAAGAAAGTATCGTGCGCACCTCCGCCGCCGAAAAGTAACCGCTCTGCGAACCGGTAAAATTCGGGATTCCCATTTCCGTGAGCACCGATCCGAAGGTGTCCGACCAGCCGCTGACCGTGCGCAGCAAAATCACGATATCCCTGTACTGCACCGGGCGGTAACCGCCGCGTTCCATTCCTTCCGTCCAGCCCTCCGGCATCAGGTCCTTATCCCAGATCTGCTCCTTTCCGACCATCGCCTCGATCCGTGCACCGACCATGCGGGCCTCCGTTTCACGGCGGCGGGAAGTTTCGGATTCGGTGAGCCAGAGTTCGGTGGTGTATGCGCTGTCTTCAGATGATTCCGGGAATTTCGCCCCCGCATACAGCGCCGCATCCTCATCATACACGATTCCGCCCGGATTTTCTGTCATAATCTGGCGAAAGATATAATTTACACTGTTTAATACCTCGTGTCTGCTTCGGAAATTTTTGTGAAGGTCAATCCGCTGCGCCGTTTCCAGCTGCGGATACGCGTGATACTTCTCCAGAAAAAGTTCCGGCCTTGCCAGTCGAAAACGGTAAATGCTCTGCTTCACATCGCCCACCATAAACAGATTGTGTGCTCTGCATCCGCCTCCCGATACGCTTCCAAGGATCAGCTCCTGCACAAGGTTGCTGTCCTGATACTCGTCGATCATGATCTCTTCAAACTGCTCCGCGTATTCTTTTGCCGCAGCGGACGGATGATTTTCCCCATCCTTTCGCTCCACAAGGATCTGCAGCGCCAGATGCTCAAGATCTGAGAAGTCGAGCAGGTTCTTCTCTGATTTGCGCTCCGCAAGGCGCTTCGAAAATGCTTCCGTAAGATACGTCAGCCAGCGCACACTCAGTCCGCTTCGCTCAAATTCATCCCTGATCACTTCCGGCGTATCATAGAAATAGCGGGTTCTCACACCGGCCAGCGCCGTCTTTGCTGTTTCTCTTAAATCCTTGACAAGCTGCTTTTTCTCCTCCAGCACATCCGGGTCCTTTTTGGTCGAGAGACGCTTGTAGGGATGCATCTCCCGAAACGCAGCCGCGAGTCCGCGGTAATCCTGTGCATGTGCTATCCGTTCGATCTGCTCGAGGTCGTCAAGAAGCGCAGGCGCATAAGCCGCCGGACCAAACGGCTCCATCGCGGTGTCATACGCGCGCTGCAGCAGATGCTTTACCTCCTCAAGGACATGTTTTGTATCGTCGACTGCGACGCGCAGCCATGACTGCTCTGTTTTATTCTCTGGCAGCTCCCTGCTTCTGCCTTTTTGTCGCTCTGCAATGGCTTCCGTTTCATTTGCAGTACTGTCGCCTTCTTCCCCGCAGATACTTTCATTCTGAGTATTGTGATCTGCATACTCTTTCGCGTCATCTGTCTTCTCAGAATCGATTTCATTTTCAGCAAGTACAGTTTCTCCGTCCGCATACATCTCCCGGCACTCCTGCAGCCACTCAAGCGGCCACGGCTGTCCCATTGAAAAATGATACAGCGCCAGCACGGCTTCCATGACCGGCCGGTCATCCTTTCCCGGGGAGAACTGCTCCAGAAACTCATGAAATTCCTCATTTTCTGCTTCCGTCTCATACGCTTCATCGAGAATCTCTTTTAAAACGTCCTGACGCAGCAGCTGCATTTCCGCCTCGTCTGCCACCCGAAAGCCCGGATCCAGACCGATGAGATGAAAATGGCTGCGCAGCACCTGCAGGCAGAAACTGTGGATCGTCGTGATCTTTGCGTTGTGGATGAGCACCAGCTGACGCTGCAGATGTTCATTGTCTGCCTCCTGTTCTGCCCGCACCTCAAGCGCGTCCCGGATTCTCTGGCGCATTTCTGCCGCCGCCGCATTTGTAAACGTCACAACGAGGAGCCGTTCAATATCCACCGGATGTACTGGAGAAGTCACCATTGCGAGAATACGCGCCACCAGCACAGCCGTCTTTCCGGAGCCGGCCGCCGCCGACACCAGCACGTCGACGCCGTGCGTATCGATTACCTTCTGCTGTTCTTCCGTCCATTTTACACTCATCTTATTCTCCTTCTCCTGCTTTGTCCGTTTCTTCCACGTGCATGTCTCTCAGTGCCTCTTCCAGCTCTCTCCATGACTCCTCTGACAGTTCCGGGATCTCCGCTGCTTCAAATGTTTCAAGCTCCTTCTCTCTTCCTGCATCGTCCCATGCCTGCTCTGTTTCTTCACTCTTCGCCGCTTTTCCTACTCTCCAGCTCTCATCATTCCCGTGACCCTGCGCCAGACTGCTTTCCGACTTCCACTGTACTTTTTCCAATTGATCAGATGCTTCCTGCTTCAACTCAGTCTCCATCCGCATCCACACTTCGTCTTTCCCAAGCGTTTCCAACCGATGCGGGCAATTCCCCGGAATCTTCCGGTCAAAGCCGCACACATCCGCGTAATCACAGTAATCGCACGGTGTCCGGCCATCTGATTCGTATGGGTCCGGCGCCACCTCGCCGCCAAGCATCCGCTCGCCAAGCTGCGTCATCTTCCGTCTTGCAAACCTGGACAGAATCCCAAACTGCTCCGGTGTAATCGTTTTTGAGGCCGCCTTCAGGCTTCCGTCCTTTTTTCTTCCGGCCGGTATTACGAGCGAATCCCCGGAAAATCCATGATCCAGAAGCTCCAGCACCTCGTCCTCCTCATTGATAATGCCGTCCGGACGCAGTTTTTTGAGCAGCTTTTCCCGCATGGCTTTTTCATCCGCTCCGGCCTCTTTTTCCAGCACCGGGTCCTGCATCCGGTAATAAAAGATTCCCGCCGGTACAGTGACGCGCTCCGGGTGCAGCCGCTGCTCCATCTCAAGCGCCGCATTCAGGTAAACGACGAGCTGCAGCTGCAGCCCATAATATAAGGAAACCGGATCAAATGCCGCCATACCCGATTTATAGTCCACGATCTTGACGTACACCGCATCCTCTGTCTGCGCCGTATCGATGCGGTCAATCCGGCCCTGAAGACGCATCCGGCTGTGTCCGCCAAGCGATACGTTTACCGTCTCCAGATTTCCCGCATCCGCAAACGACACCTCAAATCCGGACGGGCGGAAGCTTCCTGCCGCAAGCTGCTCATGAAGCACCCACGCTGACCGGCAGAGAATCCGCTTCAGACGATTGATCGTGTACGCACTTCTCGCATCACTGTGCAGCGCATCCGCACCGTATTTCGCGCTGACTTCATCCACACACTGTTCCATCAGAACCGTCTCTTCCTGCTCGGTCAGCTCCGTCCAGTCGCGATCACTCACCGCTATCCGTCTTGAAAACAGCTCCAGTGAGCGGTGAAACAAAATGCCGAGATCCGCCGGTTTTACGCCGTAAAGCTCGCGCTCCCGCAGCCGCAGGCCGTACAGGGCAAAATGTGCAAACGCACATGCCGCAAACTGTTCCAGACGTGTCACGCTGTTCGTCATCACCTCACCGTACAGCTTTTTCGACGCGGAAAATGACAGCTGACGCGCAGCTCCCCTTGAAAATGCGGCATGTACCAGTGTTCTGACACGCTCCCGATATTCGTTATCCTGCGCGTAGGTGCGGTACAGCTCCCTCCACTCAGGTTCCAAATTTCCCATGCGTGCCTCCCGCAGCCCATGCAGAAAGTACTGGAGTCCATTTTTCCGGGTCGTCGTGTGCCACAGCTCGCTGCCCGGCTCCTTTTCCTCGCTGACCGTAATCTTCGGAAACAGCCTGCGGATATTTGATACAAGATACGATGGGCGCATCACCACACCGTCGCTGCTGCCAAGGCACCACGACAGATACAGATGCTTTGACGGCTTTGTCAGGTTTTGGTAGAGATAAAAACGCTGGATATAGCTGTTTTCCCGCGCTGTCGGCGCCAGCTCCATGCCGTTCTCCTTCAAAAGCTCCCGCTCCATATCCGATACGATTCCGCCGTCATTTCCCCTTGCCGGTACCCAGCCGTCATTCAGTCCGAGGAAAAAGAGAACTTTTACATGCGCCAGTCTCGTTCGGCGGATATCCCCCACCTGCACCTGATCGATGCCCGGCGGAATCACGCCGACCTTTGCCTCCGAAAGGCCGGCCTCCAGAATCTCCGTAAACTCCTGCAGTTCCATTGGCTCTTCCCCGAGCAGCTCCGCCATCTCATCGAGCAGGCGAATCAGAATCGCATATACCTGGCTGTATTCCCGTTCCTGTCCCATCTCACCTTCCGCTTCCAGCTGTGCCGCCCGCTCCTGCAGCCGTTTTCCGATCTCGCACTCCCGCAACAGCTCATACAGCGCCGTCGCATAAAAGAGCAGCGTACTTCCTTTTTTCCGCATTTTTTCTGCGAACGGTTCAAACCGCTCCACCAATCGTTCCCGATAAGTGTTTACTTTTTCGAGTGCTTCCTCCGTCAGCTGCGCCGGACGGTATTCCCAAATCTTTTTCCATTTCCGGTGTCCCCGGATACCGGCTGCGAGCACATAATTTTCCAGCTCGTCGGTCTCATCTGCTGTAAAACCGGCCATTCCGGTGCGAAGAAAGCGGAAAACCGCCTCCGCCGCATAGTCGCGCTGCACAATTTCAAGCGCACCGCGTACAAACTCCAGACAGGGATTCAAAAGAATCTGACGCGTCTCATCGACAAATGCCGGAATCTCATACTGTGGAAAAATATGCTTCACGTAATTATTATAAGAAGAAAGGTCTCCCGTAATCACCACGATATCCCGGTAGCGCAGATTTTGCTCCCGTACCAGCCGCGAGATCGTCCGCGCTGCAAAATGCACCTCCGCCGCCGGATTTTTGGAAATGTGCATCGAAATCTCCTCCGGAATCCCGCCGTAGCTCAGCCTGCGACTGCGGAAGAGGTTCTGCTCCAGATGGAACAGTGCGCCGCCTTTTTTGAAACGCGGAAGGGAGGTTTTTCCGAGGATGACGGGGGGCAGAAAAATGTTTTCGTTCCGGTCGTTCGCGTCATCTTTCCCGCTCACAGCATATTTCGAAACATTCATTCTTTCGGTATGATCAAATACATTTTCCGAATCAGCGCTTCGCTCCTCACCTTTTCCTTCACCACTCTTCCACATCCGCCGTGCCGCACTCCGCGCCGCTTCACTGACCGCCTCCACCAGCCTGCGGCTCGGCGCAAACAAATCATGCTCCTGCAGCTTCCCAAATGCACTTTCCCTCGCATCAAGCGTCACCGTCAGATACACCTTCGGACAATAGACAAACAATTCCTCCAGCACCCGGATCTGTGACGGCGTAAAACCGGCGAACCCGTCAAATGCCAGCACACTGTTTTTCAGAAGAGCCGACTCCCCCGCCACCTGGCAGAGCACATCGTAAATCTCCTCCGGCTTTAAAAAGCGATCCCTGCGGTAGGAAAGAAAAGCCCGGTAAAGCACCTGCAGATCCTCAAGCTTTGCATTTAACAGCGGGCGGTTTTCCGTTTTCCGCTCCATCTCCTGCAGTTCAAAGTCGGACACCTCATACTGCATCAGCTCCGAAAGTACTGATTTCACCTCCGAGACGTAGCCCGGGCGGTTCATCCTGCTTCCGAGCACCTTCAGCTTCTCCTGCTCCTCGATTGCCACCTTGCGCAGCATCAGATTCTTTCCGGTCTCGGTCAGCACACTTCGCTGATCCGCACCGACCTCCTCAAAGATTCGGTGTGCCAGCCGCTGAAAGCTCAGCACGTCGATGTTCATGATTCCTCCCCGCGGATGCGCCATGACCAGATCCTTCTGCGTCTGCATCGTAAACTGCTCCGGCACAATCACGATAAAATTGCTATCCGTCCGCTGCATCGACTCCTCTATGATTTTCTGATACAAGTACGTGGATTTTCCGCTTCCGGAATTTCCGAAAATAAACTGCAGAGACATGTTCTTCTCCTTTTACACAATTTTATTATAACTGTTCACAGCCAACCTTCAAAATGCTGCGTATCCGTTACTTTTTTTCCCACTGCATTTTCGTCAGAAGGTTAAAGTGCTCGGTACGTGTTTCGCCCATCAACGGGCAGTACACCTCTTTTTCTGTATGATGAAATACAAATCCGCACTTTTCCTGCGTCCGCTTCGACTTCTCATTTCCATCATAATACCCGCACCACAGCGCACTGCAGCCCAGAATTTCAAACGCATATTCCTGCAGACAGCGCACCGCCTCCGGTACATATCCTCTTCCCCAGAATGGCCTGCCAAGCCAGAAGCCAATTTCCAGTTCTTTCTCTTTTGCTGCATCCGTCTTTGCGCCCGCCTCACACCGCGGCTCCATCAGCCCGATACTTCCAATCGCCTTTCCGTCCTCTTTTAAGCAGATCGCATACGTCTCCGGCTCCGAGAGCACATTCTTTATGATCTCCCGGCTGTTTTCCACGCTGGTATGCACCGGCCAGCCAGCTGCCGGCCCTACCTGCGGGTCTTTCGCATAGCGGTACAGATCCTCTGCATCCGCTTCCGTCCATGAGCGAAGCAGAAGTCGATCCGTTGTAAATGTGCGCCGTTTTCTCTCATTTTTTTCCATAAAAAATCCTCCCTGATCCATGTTTTTTCGAGACACTGACTTTCGCTTTTCGGTAAAAGATTCTCTTACCATACCACGAAATCTGTGCCACTTCAACACATGAACCAGGGAGTTTTCCCTAATTGGCATAATCAGTTAAAATGTGTCCGTCTAATTTCTCCTCGTCGGCCTGTTTCGCCCGCTGCGCGATATTATGTCAACTTCCGCTCTCCTGCGCCGCGCCGATCGGCACCCTGACCTGCGCCGCATCCAGCATCTGCTGCACTAAGTACAGATACTTCACATCTGCGATGATGATCTCCGAACGCTCTGCCCGGGCAGCGGAATCGTAATAAACTCTGCCATAGCAGGATACAAAAATATTCTCTCCGTCCTTCCGGTGAATCCTGTGCTCCAGAAACAGAAACGGCTGTTTCGCCAGCCCGGTATTAATCTGACATAAATATTCCGTCCGGTCTTCCTCCGGAATCAGATCCTGCTGCATCATACCGAGCGTTTTTACCTCTTCCCGGCTGTAGCCTGTCATCCTTTCAAAGGCGTCGTCAACCGAAATGATATGCATCGTCCCATCCAGTTTGTATCTGCTGAAAAAGACAGAATGAACTTTGTTTTCCTGCTCCACCTCTGCGGTCTCTTCCGCCGACACTTCCTTCTGTTCTTTTGGAGTGCACTCTTCCGCAGGGACGTCTTCTGCCTTCTCCTGTTCCTTTAACAGTTTCAAAAATTCCGCCACAATGAATGGATCAAACTGGCTCCCCGCGCACCGTTTCAGCTCCGCTTTTGCCGCACTGACTGGCATTGCTGCGCGGTAGGAACGTGTATTTGTCATCGCATCGTAGGCATCCACCACCGCAATTACCCTTGAGAGAATCGGAATCTCTTCACCCTTCAGACCATCCGGGTATCCTCTGCCGTCCCATCTTTCGTGGTGATGCAGCACCTCATCTGCAATTCCTTTCAACTCACTGTTGCTGTTCGCGATCTCATAGCCTTTTCTTGTATGCGTCTGCAGAATCGCCCATTCTTCATCAGAAAGCTTGCCCGGCTTGTTTAAAATTTCAAGCGGAATGCCGATCTTTCCGATATCATGCAGCAGGCAGAGCAGAGAAAGCTTGCTCTGCTGCACATCGGTAAGCCCGATCCTTTTTCCAAGCTCTGCTCCCGAGAGCTGTGTACGGCGCACATGGTGCTCAGTGTCACTGTCGCACTCCTCCAGCGCCCGGATCAGTGATTTGAGCATCTCTGAATGTGTGGAACCCTGATCCAGCAGTTTTTTCGCCCGCATTGCCTCCAAAGTCTCCTGAATCACCAGAAGAACATCCGTCTGCTCATCCTGAATCGCACTGACACCATACTGGAGGTCTCCCGGAAAACTTTCTTTTATCTTTTCCACGCATGAGAGCATCCCTGCCTCACTACAGTGGCTGCACAGCGCAATCAGCGTCGCCTCGACACCCCTGACAAAATACGTCTGTTTCGGAAAACAGCCGCGCATTGTCTCCGCCAGCAGCCGGATCTTCTGGTCACCCGTCTGTGTACCGAGGGAACGGTTTACCACAGACAGACCGTTGATATCACAGACCGCTACTCCGGTCGAAACCGGAAATGCATCCTTACATTCCTTTACGAAACGCCGAAAACTCTCCCAGTCCTGAAAACCGGTCAGCAGATCCGTCTCAAGCGCCGCGTCCGAAAACACAAACAACTGTCCCAAATGCTGTCCTCTGTCATTTTTCAGGCTTCGAATATCACAGCGAAGCGGCCGCTCCTCACCGTCTTTTTTCACATAACACTGAACGGAACTGCTCTCATTTTCATCCTCTTCTCTTCCCAGCCCATAGCATTTGAGAAAAGACTTCCGATCCAGACAGTCCTTCTCCTCGATATTTCCCAGCAGATCATCCGCTCTTTTATTATGGAGAATCAGCTGATCATCGTAATCAAACAGCACAATTCCCTGTCCGATATTTTCAAACACACTCGTTTTCAGGTGGTTGAGCATCCCATGTGTTGAATAATTAAAACAGCTCCAGTACAGCACAAATGAAGTCAGGCTGTATCCACAGATGGAATAATCGAGCAGATTGTAGACTGATTCACCTGGCAAAAACAGAAAGATTGCATTCACCAGCACGATCGCCGCAATTCCCGTAATCACATGACGGTACTGCGCCCGATACTCACACGGCAGCCGAAACATCTTGCGGATCAGCATGAGCAGCACCACCGCCACCAGCGTATAGGAAAAAATGAGATGTATCCAGTAAAGCGGCATCATCTGATACTCATATCTGACAATGATCGTCTCTCTTCTCACATAGTGGACTGCAATCTCGTGAAATGGATTGACCGCGAAAACGACTACCTCAAAGGCCGCATACAGCTTCGCGAGACGCAGCAGAATACTGCCGGTCTTTGTCAGCGTTTCTCTTGTAAAATAAACAGTGAAAATTATGAGATTCAGCAGCATAAAATCTATATTTATGAAGTAACAACTGGACATCACGGACATACACAGGTAATTGTCGCTCAGGATACTGACCAGATAGCTCAGATCCACCACGGCCGCCCCGGCACACGCAAAACCGAGATACCGCCCCGTCGTCCGGTTCTTCCGCATGGACAATCCTGCCAGAATAAAATCCAGAACTGCGATCAGTATGGATATGTAAATGTATAATTCCTGGAATACTGGTTTCATTTGTCTATTCTGCCCTTTCCATCTGGGTGCCGGCTTCTTTTTTATGTAATATCGCTATATAAGCAGAAGTCAAAGCTGTGTCGCATTGTCATCTTTCACTAATTTTATACGGTTTTTTGTAAAAAAGCAATACTCTTCCCGTTAAAAAACGGGTTTTTCGGTGAATTCCACTTTTTTCTTTTTCTGGCACAAAAAACTCCCCGCTTCGGATCAAGCGCATCTCTGATCGCATCTCCGAGAAGGTTGAAACTCAGCACTGTCAGCATGATAAATACGCCAGGAATAATACACATATGCGGGTAATCCCGGATAAAACTGCGCGCGGAGGAGAGCATGGACCCCCACTCCGGAGTCGGCGCCTGCACACCAAACCCAAGGAAACTAAGCGCTGACGCCAGAAGTCCGGCGGAAGCGATTCCCATGGCCATCTGCACAATCAGCGGTGAGATCGCATTTGGAATAATGTGGCGCGCATAGCCTGCCATTCCGCTGATTCCAATCGCAATGATAACCTTTGTAAAGCCAGGCCCCAGCACCGCGGAAATCGCAATCGCCAGCAAGATGCCAACCTTTGCTCCGGTCATATACGATTCACCAAAATCCATATGGCACAACCCGAGTGCAAAATCCTTCAGACGCCGCAGTCAGTATTCCGGCATTCAGTTCTATTTTCACAGCGGTGATGCCACCGATATAACAGAACGGCTCGATCACGGGTCGCTTGATTTTGCGGCCATGCGCTCTTTTCGCACGCTATTCGGGATCACAACAACATTTCTCTGAATCAGCCAGCGCAGCATGACCTGACCTGCGGTCTTTCCGTGCTTTTTCACAATCTCTGCAAGGAGCGGATTCTGGAATACCCCGTTGTTCCCCTCTGCAAACGGCGCCCACGCCTCATGCTGGATGCCCTGCTCCTGCATAAAATCTCCGGCGCTCCACTGCTGGTTCTACACGTTCATCTCGCTCTGATTATTGCTGTTTTTCCTGATAAAATTCAATCTCCTCGCCAACCGGTCCAATGCAGAATGCCACACGGATCGGGGACGGCGGAGTCGTCGCAAGCGTGACATCTTTTGGCTCAACTGTGATTGCATAGCCTGCCTCGCGCACTGCTTTCACGCACTGATCCACATCTGATGTGGCAAACGCAAAGTGACGGATGCTGCCCTGCGGCAGATCCTCCTGTGCATTCGTAAACACCTCAATCAGCCCGGCTCCGCTGTCAAACACAAAGCCTGCCAGTTCCGGCTCGCCCCAGCTGCGCAGAACCGGCAGCCCGAGCACCTCCGTGTAAAACTCTCTTACTTTTTCGACCTGATCCATTCTGCATTTGATGCAGACGTGATGAATTCCGTTTATTAACATAATTTTCTCCTCCTCACATACTTCAAACATTCCAACACTCTTATGCTGTGAAAACTTATTTGACGTTTTGGATGCCTGAACTTTGCATATTCCTCAAAAACATCTCTTTTACAGATACCGCCCTGTCACACTCTCCTCGCATGCCTGGATCTCCTCCGGCGTTCCGGCCGCGACGATTCTTCCACCGTCGCTTCCGCCGCCCGGTCCCATGTCGATGATGTAATCGGCGTTTCGCATGACGTCCAGATCATGCTCTATCACAATCACGGTCGCACCGTTTTTGATCAGCGTCTCGAACACGCCAAGCAGTGTCCGCACATCAAGCGGATGCAGCCCGATCGTCGGCTCGTCGAAAACAAATACCGTATCCGACTGTGCTTTTCCCATCTCGCTCGCAAGTTTTAAGCGCTGTGCCTCCCCGCCGGAAAGGCTCGGTGTCTCCTCGCCAAGCGTCAGATAACCAAGTCCGAGATCCTGCAGCACCTGAAGCCTCTGATGTACCGTCTTTAAATCGCGGCACATCTCAAGCGCCGTGCGTACATCCATCTCCATCAGTTCTGGAAGCGTGCACGACGCTCCGGCCTTGTTTTCGTAGCGGATGCGCTGCGCCGTCACATCGTATCGCGAGCCGCGGCACTTCGGGCACGGGATATCCACATCCGGCAGAAACTGCACATCCAGACTGATTTCGCCCGTGCCGTCGCAGACCGGACAGCGAAGCTTTCCCGTGTTATAGGAAAAATCACCCGCCTTAAACCCAAGTGCCTTCGCATCCTGCGTTCTCGCATAAATCTTGCGCAGTTCATCGTGCACATTTGCATATGTGGCAACCGTGGAACGGACATTGATGCCGATCGGTGTTGCATCGATCAGTTTGACCTGACGGATGCCTGATAACTCGATCGATTTTACGTGATGCGGCAGTTCTCTGTCATGTGCCGCTGCATCCAGCCCCGGAATCAGGCTTTCCAGTACAAGGGTCGTCTTCCCCGAACCGGAAACGCCAGTCACGACGGTCAGCCGCCCTTTCGGAATCTCCACGTGCAGCGGCAAAACCGTATGAATCGCGTCAGATTCCATCCGAATCATACCCTTGGTGAAAAGTTCTTCCTTTGCCGCCCGATCTCGCAGCGTTCCATTATTATATGCTGTAAAGCAGACATTCTCACTCCGTTTCACTGCCTGCCCGGAAGCGCAGCCGCTTCGCGCACCTGAATCGTTAGAATGCTTATCTTCTTTTAAAAACGGACCGATCTGTGAGTTCTCATTTTCACAAAGTTCCTGCACGGTCCCCTGCGCGATGATATGACCGCCGTTTGCCCCGGCCTCCGGCCCCATCTCCACGATCCAGTCCGATTCAGATAAAATCTGTGTATCGTGATCGACAAGAATCACGGAATTTCCGTCCGCAATCAGATCCCGCATCACGCCGGTAAGCCCTGTGATATTGGCCGGATGCAGTCCGATCGATGGCTCATCGAGCACGTACAGCACGCCGGTCGTGCGGTTCCGCACCGCGCGCGCCAGCTGCATTCTCTGACGCTCTCCGGTCGAAAGCGTGGACGCGGCGCGATCCATCGTCAGATAGCCAAGCCCCAGCTCCAGAAGGCGCCTCGCCGCTGTCTGAAATGACTCACAGATGCTCACTGCCATCGGCCGCATCTCCACCGGCAGCGAATCCGGCACGCGTTCCACCCACAGCGTAAGCTCGGAAAGCGTCATAGCGCACGCCTCATCCAGTGAAATTCCCATAAGTTTTGGAAGCCGTGCGGCTTTTGAGAGCCTGGAGCCTCCGCAGTCCGGACACGTCTCCTGCTTCAGAAACTTCTCCACGCGCTTCATTCCCTTTTCATCCTTCACTTTGGAAAGCGCATTTTCCACGGTATAGACCGCATTAAAATAAGTAAAATCCATTTCTCCGGCCGCACCGCTCGTCTTATTCTGATAGATCATGTGCTTTTTGACCGCCGGGCCGTGAAATACAATCTCCCTCTCTTTTTCGGTCAAATCCCGAAACGGCACATCGGTCCGCACACCAAGATCCCTTGCGATATCCTTCATCAGCGACCACATCAGCGTCTGCCACGGCCGCACTGCACCTTCGTCAATAGAAAGAGACTCATCCGGCACAAGCGAATCCAGATCCACCGTCCGCACAGTTCCCGTTCCGTCGCACGTGCGGCAGGCGCCCTGGCTGTTGAACGCCAGCTCTTCTGCGGACGGTGCGAAAAAATGCGCGCCGCACATCGGGCAGACCAGTTCTTTTCCTGCTGCCACCGCAAACGACGGGGCCACATAATGACCATTCGGGCAGCAGTGATGTGCCAGCCTTGAATACATTAAACGTAAACTGTTCAGAAGCTCCGTTCCGGTGCCAAACGTACTTCGTATCCCCGGAACGCCCGGCCGCTGGTGCAGGGCAAGCGCCGCCGGCACATAAAGCACCTCGTCCACCTGAGCCTTTGATGCCTGCGTCATCCGCCTTCTTGTATAGGTAGAAAGCGCATCCAGATACCTTCTCGACCCTTCCGCGTACAGCACGCCCAAAGCCAGAGAAGATTTTCCAGATCCGGATACCCCCGCAATCCCGACGATTTTGTTCAGCGGAATAT
This sequence comes from Lachnospiraceae bacterium, assembly GCA_029225065.1. Taxonomy (GTDB): domain Bacteria; phylum Bacillota; class Clostridia; order Lachnospirales; family Lachnospiraceae; genus Choladousia. The sequence continues at coordinate 64,314 of JAQXVT010000087.1, forward strand.
CAACATCTATATTTTTCAGATTGTGCACCCGCGCGCCGCGGATTTTCATTTTGTCTATCATGACTGTGCCTCTTTCTTCTTCTCTTTTTTGAGACTGTCGCTCTTTATCTGTTTATTTTGCCGCAGCCCTGCGTTTCTTTCGCACCGCTTTCACAACGCTTCTCTTTTTGCTCATCTTCCGTTTCCGCGGCCTTGTCTTTTTCTGCACTTCACGTATCTGCGCCAGCAGCGCCTCGTAATCCCGTTCAAACAAAAGATCCGTGATCTGGTGCTTCAGCGTCTCCTGCGGAACACGTTCCAGAATCTTCTCCCGAACAAAAGCCTTGCTCTTCTGCGCGTATTTTGGCATCTCATTCCATTCCTGAAGCGTCGCCAGCTCCGGCCGCCACAGAAGATCCAGCTGACGCTCGATCTTTACGTTTGGATTGACACCCGGAATCTGGTCGATCTCGACGATGATCCTTTTTTTCTCTTTTTGCGGCAGCTTCTCCTCCTCATACACACAGATAATCCCCCAGTGTGCCGGAATGTGCTGATCTGCCTGCTTCCGGTGACTCTTTCCGACCACCAGATAATTCACATCGCACAGCAGATCATAATCCGCTGTCTGGCGTTTGAGCCTCGCGTAGGTATCACGGTCACTCTTAATCTCAAACCCGATCAGCTGCCCGTCGATCACGCCAAGCGCATCAGTTCTCGAAATCCCTGTTACCTTTTCCTCAAAAATACGGATTTTCCCATAAAATTCTTCCAGGAAGTCAAAGAGCGGCTCCCGGATATCCTTGTCCAGCATATGTTTCTCCATCTGTAACCGTTCAGGAGCAGATAAACTTCATCCAGTCCTGAATCATTACCACCATTTTCATTTCATCCTCTCCAGTATACTCGCAGGCCGCAGATTTTCCAAGCGCTTCTTTTTCCACCGGTCAGTATTACTCTCTCTCCAGCAGTCCCGATACGGATACGATTCCCTTCAGCCATGTCTCAATCGCCATCAAAAGAAACGATACGCCAAGCACAATCGACACCGGAATATTCCCAAAATCCATCAGACGTGCGCTGCCTCCCTGCGCCATTCCGGTAAATGTCGAAAATAATACGATTACATAAATATCATCGCACGACGCACCGCCAAAATCATCTGCGGAATGCTTTTTCCTGATCCAGAATCATCCGAAATTTCATACGCTTCCCTCCTTGTGCTTTTCATTATACGCATATTTTGAGGGCTTGGTATTCGGTCTGTTTTGCAGGGTGAACGGAATAGATCAGATCATTGACGGCTTATGAGCTTCTTCGTTTTTTCCATATTAATAAGTATTGCTAATCATTGTACAATAAAAGAAATGGAGTGATCAGAGGTTCTTCTATGCTGCTGGATCGTCACAACCGCACGTTTTCTCTTACGCCTGCCGGGATTTTAAGGTCGTGCTTTTGAGAAAAGGACCATGCCTTCGCATGATCCTTTCATACCATTACCGCAGATGTGTCTTATCCTCCATAATCCGTGAATATACATGATAATTTTTATCGATTGTCATTAATTTTCCAAACATCAGAAGCCCGACTCAATATGTACTTTTCCTTTTTTCAGATACAGTGTCATGGAATCTTTGTGCTCCACGAGTCCCACAATCTCAGAAAAGCAGTACTTTGTCTTGCGCCCAAACATGGTACTGTAAATAAACTCCTCGTCACTCACCATTTCCGCCACTGATTTTTCCAACAGAGAAATACCGCACTCCCCCTGGCAGATTCCAGCAATCACTAATACATAGTATGAGCTTACCAGACTCCAGATCACGCACGCACCTGCTCCAGCCAGCAAAGCAACTCCCAAATCCCTGATTTTGTCCGGCAAATACATATCTTTCATGCAACATAGGTCAGATATTCTGCCGCGCTGGAACGGATGGTCATTTCACCCTTTTTCTTTTTTAACAGGAATCCTCCTATCTCTCTTTTCTTGAAAGCAAACAAACCGCCTCATTTTGTGTATCATTGTCCAAACTTAATGTAAACTCTTTTTCTATAATCGGCAACTTAAATTCTATGGATTTCAGCCACTGACCATTCTCTTTGCGTTCTTCGTAAATCTGCACATTATCAACTAACTGCGACAGGAACTCCCGTTTCTCTACTTCGTTCATTTGAGCATACAATTTATCAAAGAAAATGAGTGCCTTGTAAATGTTATCCCCTGTAATCTTATCTGCCAACAGAGAGTGCTTCTTAGCCTTTGCAGATACCAGCAGTTCCTCTGCATCATCTATTTTATCATAAGTCTTGTACAAATGGTTCTCTAAATCTGTTTTTCTTCGCTGATAATGCTTATCCTCATAATCAAGAGAATCCATATCTGATAAAATAGTATCTTTATTATGATATAGCTT
>JAQXVT010000088.1 GCA_029225065.1 Lachnospiraceae bacterium
TACCAAAGAACCTACCAAAACAAAAAAGGTTAAAGATTCGATTAAAAAAATAAAAAAGGAAAAAAGCGGAATTCTTCCCATAAATAAAGGGTTTTTCCAAGGAAAAACGTGGTAAAAAGAGGGATTCCGGGGTGGTCCAAACGGGTTACCGCTTTAAGCTGTAGGGGTAAAGCACGATGATTTTGTATGAGGATAAAGAAATTCTGGTCTGCCGCAAGCCAGCGGGGATCGCAGTGCAGAGTGCAAGGCTTGGGGAAAAAGATCTCGTGAGCATTTTGAATAACCATCTGGCGGAGCAGGCGAACATGCGTGAAACGTCCGGAAATGGTGCGAAGAAGAAAAAAGCATCAGGCGGCGCAGGTTTTGAACCGATCCGCGTGGTCCACCGGCTTGATCAGCCGGTGGAGGGCGTGCTTGTCTTTGCGAAGACGAAGAAGGCAGCCGCGGGACTTTCGAAACAGGTCACAGACGGTACGATGAAGAAGACATATCATGCGGTGTGCTGTGTGACGGGGGAAGGACAGAAGTGGCTGGAGGACGCAGCGGAGACTGTGGAAACAGCTGGTTCTGATGCACAGGCCCGGCAAAGGGATAAGGCGGAAGCGGAAATAAATGAAAGCGATTCCATGGAAAAAGAGCGAGAAGAGGGCAGATGGCACACACTTACGGATTATCTTGTGAAAGACGCAGGGACAAATACCTCTTCGGTGACTGAAAAAGGACGAAAGGAAGCAAAAGAGGCCAGACTTTCGTTTCGGATCGCGGCGCGTTTGAGCGATCTGGTGCTCGCTGAGATTGAGCTGGATACGGGAAGACACCATCAGATCCGGGTGCAGATGGCACATGCGGGGCTTCCGCTGTATGGGGATGTGAAATATAATGCGGCGTGGAGGCAGTATGTGACAGATGGTGCGGCGCACCGGATCGCTGATAAAGAGGCAGTGGAAGAGACCGGGAAAACAGAATCAGATGGCTGCAGCAAAGTGGAGCGCAAAATTTTAGAAAGCGGAAGCTCTGGCCGACCGGGAAAGATGGAGCCGGCACTGTGCGCGTCCAGGCTGGAATTTGTGCATCCGACCACGGGAAAAAAGATGGCGTTTGAGACGAAGCCGGAGAGGGAGATCTTCCGGGTGTTTGACAGGTAAAACGAGCATTCGAACTGTGGCAGACATATCTCCAGAGTGGCTGCAGGGAGCAAAGAATAGTCAAAGCGGATATTCGCAATCCGCTTCGCTACTTACTCATAACCGAGCAGCTGCTCGGTTAAAATAAAAACAGAATAGAAATCCGCAAAATCAACATACTAACCGGAGAAAGCAATGTCCTGTGCAGGAAGGAGATTTACACTTCTGTTCATGAGATGTGAATCGCATGATTTGGCGCAGACATCACAGCTGACAGAAGGGAAGGTACGTGCGATGGCGGAGGGAAAAAAGCTTCTGAAAATGACTGGAATCACACTGGCGGTTTATTTCGCGCTGAAATATCTGCTGCCGTATGTGGTTCCTTTTTTGATTGCCATAATTCTGGTGAAGCTGCTTGATCCGTTGGCGGGGCGGATTCAGAGAAGGCTGCATTTGAAAAAAGAGGTGGTCGCAGCAGGACTGATGGTGGTGGCTGTCGTGCTGCTTGGAAGCGGATTTTACTGGTTGTATCATGTGCTGATGGAACAGATCCGGAAAATTGCGGGGAATTTTGACCTGTATTACAGCGGCTTTTGCGGTGTGGTCGAGGAGTGCTGCGAGATGGCAGGACGGAGCTTTGGCGTACCCTCGGAAGATCTGGAGGAGCTGATCTATACGGGAATTGACCATGCGGCATCGCAGATTCGAGTCTATCTGGTGCCGGGGGTGGTCAATTACTCGCTGCGGTATCTGAAAAAGCTGGCGGCTGCGGGAATCTTTCTGCTGATGATTTTTGTATCAGCGGTGCTTCTGATGAAGGATTACGATGAGATGAAACAAAAGCTGCAGAAATACGAGTGGTATCAGAAATGCCGCCGGATTGCAGGGCGGATGTGGAAGCAGGGCGGCATGTATTTAAAGGCGCAGGGAATTATCATTGGCATCGTGACGATTCTTTGCACCGGCGGGCTGTGGCTTCTGGGCAATCCATATTTTTTGCTGCTTGGGATCGTGATCGGATTGACGGATGCACTGCCGTTTATCGGCACCGGGACACTTCTGATTCCAATCGCCGTCTATTGGATTTTTCAGAGGCGGTATCAGCTGGCACTCGGCTACGGGGCGCTGTTTCTTGTGACGTACGTGGCGCGGGAATTTCTGGAGCCGAAGCTGATTGGCGGAAAGCTTGGTATTTATCCGTTTGTCATGGTGGTGGTCGTCTATGCGGGGCTGTATCTCTACGGGCCGGCAGGCGTCGCGCTTGGTCCGGTATCGCTGCTTTTGATTCTGGAAATATGGGGCGAGTGTGAACACAGATAAGCAGGCAGCGAAGCGGATTGCGAATGTCCGCTTTACATCCGCAGGAGGGGCAGTTATGAGTATTTTGCAAAAGTGGAATGTGAATAACCGCTTTGCGTTGTAAACAGTGTTGACAAATGATGGAAAATGTAAGAATTTCTGAACAGAAAAAACAAAATATTTTGCATCTGGGTGTATATTTTTTGGAGATTTTCTGTTAAAATAAAAATTATCTTGGCTGTTTGGAGCTGGCCATCAAAGCAGACGAAGCCCCGCGGGAGATGGTCTGACCTGGTTAAAAGTACGGTAAGCTCTTTACAGGAAGAAAATGTGAGAATGCAACTATTCAGAGCCAAATAAAATTTCGGCAGCAGCTAAGGAGGCGTTGACGATTAAAAAAAGAAATGAGATCATGCGCTCATTGTCCATGGTGACACAGCTTGGCATCAGCATGCTGGCTCCGTTGATCCTGTGTGTCTGTATCGGGATCTGGCTTGATGAGACGTTTGGCTGGTCGACAACAGCGGTCCTTGTAGTCCTCGGGATTATGGCGGGGGCAAGAAATACCTGGATTCTCGCCAGCGAGGTAGGAATGCCGCACAGGAAGAGGAGGCATCGGGATGAAGAATCAGATCAATGAGACGCTTTTGGAACTGATCGTCGGAATTCTTTTATCCGGTGCACTGATTGAGGCTGGCTGTATTGTCCTTACCGGATATTCCGGAGCATTTACTTCCGGGCTTTGTATCGGACTTGTACTGGCGATTGTACTGGCGGCACATATGTATCGCTCGATCGACCATGCGCTGGATCTTTTGCCGAAGGATGCGGAGAAATACATGCGGAAGGCATATATGATCCGGGCGGCGGCAATTCTGATCATAGCCGGAATTGTGACGTACTTCAAGCTCGGCTATGTGATGGCGACATTCGGAGGGGTGCTCTGTCTGAAGTTTGGCGCGTTCTGGCAGCCGGTGATTCACAGGGTGATTCACGGAAAAGAGCCGCAGAATCCGCAGACAGAGGAAAATATAGAAACAGACAAAGAAAAAGAGTGACCGAAAACGGTCAGTCCGGCAGCAGGGATTTTTTAGAAAGCAGCTGTTATCCGCAGAAAAATTCAGTGCCGGAAAATGAATTATGATAGAATCTGCCGGGCAGATTTTATATACAACCGATTAGAGTCATTACGATTTTGCAAAAGGCGCGGAAGACAAAAGGAGAAGCATTTTGCGATCAGATTCTGAAAGGCTGTCAGTATGGAAGAAAGGAGGAAAAAGCGTGGGAGCTGCGAATTTGCTGGCATCTTCGAATCAGGATGTAGATTTTTTCATACACGGCGTGTTCAGTTATGAACTGTTCGGCCAGACTTTCTGGATTACGACAACGCATGTGGCGATCGCGATTGTGATGCTGCTGATTGTTGTCTTTGCGATTGCGGCACGGATTACGATCAGTCATGCGCAGAAGTATCCGACCGGATTCCAGAATGTCGTGGAGATGATCGTTGAGATGCTCGATAAGATGGTGGAAAGCAGTATGGGACCTTATGCAAAAAAGTTCCGAAACTATATCGGGAGCATCTTTATCTTTATTTTTCTCAGTAATATATCAGGACTTTTTGGATTACGGCCACCTACAGCAGATTACGGTGTGACACTGCCGCTTGGTCTGCTGACATTTGGTATTATTCAGTACAACAATATCAAATACAACAAATTCGGCGCGTTTACCGGATTGTTTAAGCCGCTTCCGTTTCTGTTTCCGATCAATCTGATCGGAGAGATTGCGACACCGTTTTCATTGTCGCTGCGTCTGTTCGGTAACGTACTGTCAGGCACAGTCATGATGTCACTGATCTATACACTTCTGGCGAAGTTCGCAATCGGCTGGCCGGGATTTCTTCACATTTACTTTGATGTGTTCTCGGGAGCCATTCAGACGTACGTATTCTGTATGCTGACGATGGTTTATGTAACGGATAAGCTGCCGGAGACAGAATAAAAACAGAAAAAGAATATAACACAGGAGGGTTCTATTATGGGTATTACAGACAAGGGTTTAGTATTAGCTTGCTCAGCAATCGGAGCGGGTCTTGCACTTATCGCAGGTGTCGGACCTGGTGTTGGACAGGGTATCGCAGCAGGACACGGTGCATCCGCAGTCGGAAGAAATCCGGGAGCGAAGGGTGATATCACCTCTACCATGCTTCTTGGACAGGCCGTTGCCGAGACAACCGGTCTTTACGGTCTGGCGATCGCGTTTATTCTCTTATTCGCAAATCCGCTGGTTGGAAAGCTTTGATGAAAAAAACACAGGCATTTGACGGCTGTTTTGCGAAATTTTGCCTGGCTTTGAACAGGAACAAATAGACTGGGAAAGGAGGCGAAATCTTGGAACCACGTTTGTTTAATCTTGACCCGCAGCTTCTGCATGATGCGGTATTGCTGGCGATTGCAGTGTTTGTGATGTTTTTGTTTCTGTCCTATATGCTGTTTAATCCGGCACGCGAAATGCTGAAAAAGCGTCAGGATAAGGTGAAGGATGATATCGATTCAGCAGAGAAGTCCAGGGAGGACGCTGCGAAGCTGAAAGAAGAGTATGAAAACAGGCTGCGCGAAATCCATAAAGAGGAAGATGCGATCCTTGGCGCTGCCCGTAAAAAGGCGCTGGACAATGAAGCAAAAATCATTGAGGATGCGAAGGCAGAAGCGGCAAATATCATCGCGCGTGCAAATAAGCAGGCAGAGCTGGAAATGAAGAAAGCTCAGGATGAGATCAAGAAAGAGATCATTTCGGTGGCTGCGCTGGTAGCAGAAAAGGTGGTCAGCGACAAGATCGATATCGAAATCCAGGATTCGTTAATTGACGATACATTAAAGGAGATAGGGGAAAAGACATGGCAAAGCTAGTATCCAAAACCTATGGGGATGCGCTGTTTGAGCTTGCTGTGGAAGAGAACCGGATCGACAGCCTTACCGAGGAGATTGAAGCGGTAAAGGCGATACTGGACGAAAACAAAGACTTTGAAAAGATCATGATTCACCCGGAGATTCCGCAGGAGCAGAAGCTTTCGGTGATCGAGGAGGTTTTCAAGGGACGGGTTTCCGACGCCCTCACAGGTTTTTTGAGAATTGTGGCAGCAAAGGGAAGATACAAAGAATTACCCGATATTTTTGCATATTATATTGCAAGGGTGAAGGAATACAAGAAGATTGGAATTGCGGAGGTAACGTCTGCGGTTCCGCTTAGCGGGGCTCAGAAGCAGAAAATCGAAAAGCGGCTTCTGGATACGACCCGATATGAGACAATGGAGATCGAATACAAGGTGGATGAGAGCAAAATCGGCGGTCTTCTGATCCGCATCGGCGACCGTGTGGTCGACAGTACGATCAGCAGCAAGCTGGCTGCGCTTACATCGAGCCTTCAGAAGATCTCACTAGAGAGCGAGAAAGAAGGTGTGCAGGCCTCATGAATTTAAGACCAGAGGAAATCAGTTCCGTGATCAAAGAACAGATTCAGAGATACTCTTCCGAAATCGCAGTGTCAGATACAGGTACTGTTATCCAGGTAGCTGACGGTATTGCACGTGTATACGGTCTGGAAAATGCCATGCAGGGCGAACTGCTGGAGTTCCCGGGCGATGTATACGGCATGGTCCTGAACCTGGAGGAAGACAATGTCGGCGCGGTACTTCTCGGCAGCAGTAACAGCATTGGCGAGGGAGATATCGTAAAGACCACGGGCAGAGTAGTAGAGGTGCCGGTCGGAGACGGAATGCTTGGGCGTGTTGTAAATGCGCTTGGACAGCCGATCGACGGCAAGGGACCGATCCATGCGGAGAAATACCGCAAAATAGAGCGTGTAGCATCCGGCGTTATTTCAAGAAAAGCCGTAGATACACCGCTCCAGACCGGTATCAAGGCAATCGATTCCATGGTACCGATCGGAAGAGGGCAGCGTGAGCTGATCATCGGTGACAGACAGACCGGAAAGACCGCAATCGCGATCGATACGATCATTAATCAGAAGGGACAGGGCGTAAAATGTATTTACGTAGCGATCGGCCAGAAGGCATCGACCGTGGCTTCCCTTGTAAAGACACTGGAAGAGTACGGAGCGATGGATTACACGACCGTTGTTTCCGCGACAGCAAGTGAGCTGGCTCCGCTGCAGTATATCGCACCGTATTCCGGCTGTGCGATCGGAGAAGAATGGATGGAGAACGGAGAGGACGTGCTCGTTGTATACGACGATCTGTCCAAGCACGCAGCTGCTTACCGTACACTCTCCCTGCTCCTGAAGCGTCCGCCAGGACGTGAGGCATATCCGGGTGACGTTTTCTACCTGCACTCCAGACTGCTGGAGCGTGCGGCACGTCTTTCTGATGAGCTGGGCGGCGGTTCCCTTACCGCGCTTCCGATCATTGAGACACAGGCAGGCGATGTTTCCGCGTATATTCCGACGAATGTTATTTCTATCACAGACGGACAGATCTATCTGGAGACGGAGATGTTCAACTCCGGCTTCCGTCCGGCAGTCAACGCAGGACTTTCTGTATCACGAGTAGGAGGAGCAGCGCAGATCAAGGCGATGAAAAAGATCGCAGCACCGATCCGTGTCGAGCTGGCGCAGTACCGCGAGCTGGCAGCATTCTCCCAGTTCGGTTCCGATCTCGATGCAGATACAAAGGAGCGTCTGGCACAGGGCGAGCGCATCAAGGAGATCTTAAAGCAACCGCAGTATCAGCCGATGCCGGTACAGTATCAGGTCATTATCATTTATGCAGCTACGAAGAAATACCTGCTGGATGTTCCGGTAAAGGATATCCTGCGCTTCGAGAAAGAGCTGTTTGAGTTCCTGGATACGAAATATCCGGAAATCCCGGCAGCGATTATCAGTGAAAAGCAGATTTCCGATGAGACCGATGCAAAGCTGCAGCAGGCCCTCAAGGAATTCAAGGCAAGCTTCAAATAGACTGACAGTCTGGAAAGGATGATAGTATGGCCTCGATGAGAGACATCAAACGCCGCCGAAGCAGTATTGCCAGTACCCAGCAGATTACAAATGCGATGAAGCTGGTCTCAACGGTAAAGCTGCAGAAGACGAAGGCGCGTGCGGAACGTTCCAAGCCGTATTTCGATAAGATGTACGCGACCGTGACTTCCATGCTGGCCAAATCCGGAACGATCGACCATCCGTATTTGAAGCCGCAGCCATCCGAAAAGAAGGCAGTCATCGTGCTCACATCGAACCGCGGGCTTGCCGGCGGCTACAATGCCAATGTGACAAAGCTGATTACCGGATCTGATTTAAAGGCATCCGATCTTCTGCTTTACACAGTAGGAAACAAAGGAAAAGAATATTTTCAGCACAGAGGCTATCATGTGGAGAAGGATTACAGCGAGGTGATTGAAAACCCAATGTTTTCCGATGCCAGAGAGATCTGCGAAGAGGTGCTTGGAAAGTATGCGTCCGGTGAGATCGGAGAAATCTATCTTGCGTACACATATTTCAGGAATACCGTCGTACATGAGCCGAAGCTTTTGAAGCTGCTCCCGGTGGAGGTTGACGAAGCCGACCTGAAATCTGCCGATTCCGGTACTCTGATGAACTACGAGCCGGAGGAGGAAGAGGCGCTGGAGATTATTATTCCAAAATATATTACGAGTATTTTATACGGAGCACTGGTGGAGGCGGTGGCGAGTGAAAACGGCGCCCGCATGCAGGCCATGGACTCCGCGACGAGCAATGCTCAGGAGATGATCGACAAGCTGACGCTGCAGTACAACCGTGCGCGCCAGGGCTCCATCACACAGGAGCTGACCGAGATCATAGCGGGAGCAAATGCAATCGAATAAAAGATAAAGGAGAGTGAATTATCATGCCAAATACAGGTAAAATCACTCAAATTATCGGTGCAGTACTGGATATCAAATTCACGGAAGGCCACCTTCCTGCCATATACGAAGCGATCAACATCACACGCAAAAACGGCGAAAATCTTGTCGTTGAGGTAGCACAGCACCTCGGCGACGAGACGGTTCGCTGTATTGCGATGGGACCGACCGACGGACTCGTAAGAGGCATGGAGGCAGTCGCAACCGGAGCTCCGATTTCCGTTCCGGTCGGCGAGCAGACACTTGGCCGTATCTTTAACGTGACCGGCGATGCGATCGACAACAAGCCGGCACCGCAGGGCGTGAAGAAGATGCCGATCCACCGCGAAGCACCGTCATTTGAGGAGCAGTCCACTTCCGCAGAGGTTCTGGAGACCGGTATCAAGGTCGTAGATCTGCTCTGCCCGTACCAGAAGGGCGGAAAGATCGGTCTGTTCGGAGGAGCAGGAGTAGGAAAGACGGTCCTGATTCAGGAGCTGATCCGAAACATTGCAACCGAGCATGGTGGATATTCCGTATTCACCGGTGTAGGCGAGCGTACCCGTGAGGGAAACGACCTGTACCATGAAATGCAGGAATCCGGCGTTATCAACAAGACAACGATGGTATTCGGACAGATGAACGAGCCGCCTGGAGCAAGAATGCGTGTCGGTCTGACCGGCCTTACCATGGCGGAGAACTTCCGTGATGAGGGAGGAAAAGACGTCCTTTTGTTCATCGACAATATTTTCCGTTTTACGCAGGCAGGTTCTGAGGTATCCGCACTGCTTGGACGTATGCCGTCCGCAGTAGGTTATCAGCCGACGCTGCAGACCGAGATGGGCGCGCTGCAGGAGCGCATCACATCCACGAAAAACGGTTCCATTACATCGGTACAGGCTGTATACGTGCCGGCCGATGACCTGACAGACCCGGCTCCGGCGACGACGTTCGCACATCTGGATGCGACGACAGTACTTTCCCGTTCGATCGTAGAGCTTGGTATTTATCCGGCAGTAGACCCGCTGGAGTCCACCTCCCGTATCCTCGATCCGAGAATTGTCGGCGAGGAACACTATGCGGTAGCTCGCGGCGTGCAGGAGATTCTCCAGAAGTACAAGGAGCTGCAGGATATCATCGCAATCCTTGGTATGGACGAGCTTTCCGAGGACGACAAGCTGATCGTAAGCCGTGCAAGAAAGGTGCAGAGATTCCTGTCTCAGCCGTTCTTCGTAGCCGTGCAGTTCACGGGCGTGGACGGACGGTACGTACCGCTTTCCGAGACGATCCGCGGCTTCAAGGAAATTCTCGAGGGCAAGCATGACGACATTCCGGAGAGCTGTTTCCTGAATGCCGGAAGCATCGACGACGTAATCGCCCGTGCATAAAATGGGCGAAAAGGCTCAGAAAAAGGGGTGAAAACGTATGGCAGACGACAGCAGATTTTTTGATCTGGAGATCATCACGCCTGACCGCGTTTTCTGGTCAGGAAAAGCTTCCATGCTTGAGATGAATACCACAGAGGGCCAGGTCGGCATTTACAAAAAGCACATTCCGATGACGATGATCCTTCAGCCGGGTATTGTGAAAATCCATCTGGAGAGCGAGGTCAAGGATGCCGCGATCCACGCGGGCTTTGTGGAGATTCTCCCGGATAAAATTTCGATGATGGCAGAAGTCGCAGAGTGGCCGGATGAGATCGATCTGAATCGGGCGAAGGAAGCCGCACAGCGCGCTGAACGGCGATTGCAGGCACACGACCCGAAGATCAATCTGTCCAGGGCAGAACTGGCGCTGAAACGAGCGCTGGTACGGCAGGAGCTGGCAGGAAAATAAGAAGCCGAATCAGTAATTCGGTTACACAAAGAGCAGGATTAAATTTGCCTGTCATACAAAAGCATGTATGACAGGTATCATCAGGAATTCCACAAACAAAACAGGCAGAGACTGACTGGATTGTTTGGTGGGGTTCCTGTTTTTTTGGCCTGAAATTTTATTGCTCATGTCAGAAAAACTCTGGCAGCGAGCTTTTACTGTGAAACGTTTTGGACTTTACATCTGTATGCCACAGTTCAAGATGCTGATCGATGAGGCAAGAGAAGAGAGCGACAGTGTGCTTCCTTGTACTTTTCTATACCGGTCTGGCAAGCGATACAAAAATTGCAAATATCAAAGGAATTTCAGCGGAAGACTGAGAAATGGCACGGATGAGGTTTTGATTCGTTCGATTTGAGGAATAGTTAAGCGCCGAGTGTTTCCTTTTACAAGAAACACTCGGCGCAGATGATTGTTCGCAAATAAAAAGACGAAAGTGTCCATATGCCTGGCAGATCAGCAGATTGTCAGCACATCCTCCACAGCCTTACGTTTTGGGCGGAACGGTGCCTCTGCGGCTTTGCCGATGGCGATGACAGCCATGATGTTTTCTTCTTCCGGGATGGAGAGGAGTTTGCGGATAGCATCGGCATCGCGGATGCCCATGACGAGGGTCGAATATCCAAGCTCGGTCGCTTTTAAGAGCAGGTTCTCGGTCTGCAGTCCGAGATCGTAACAGCCCCAACCGTT